>JBGTDT010000021.1:0-42061 GCA_041748155.1 Thermosynechococcaceae cyanobacterium
CATTCGCAAGTTCTTTATGCTGTGCAAATCCTTTGCGGTAGTGAAGTATCTGTTTGAGTTTGTGACGCATCAGCAACGCTTTACATTTGAGAAAGCATTCATGTATGGCTGACCTCACATCCTATTTAGGATTGCTATAGAAAGCGAAAGCTTGCCATTTCTTTGATTAATACTGAGGTGAAAGTAGTTGTCAGTACACAAATTATCAATGAAGTTAGTGTTCAGCTGATCAAAAAATCTTCGATGAGTGAAAACCAAATAAAGAGGTTGGTTCAAGCGTTTTATGATGGATGCACAGTAATAGAGCTAAACCACGCAGTTCTTATGAGTGGATCTGATTTACGCATTCAGTATAGGTTTTCCTTCTGGGACAGTCTAATTGTTGCTAGTGCTTTATTCGCGGGTGTAGATACTCTTTATTCCGAAGATATGCAAGACGGTTTAGTTGTGTCTGAAAAACTTGAAATCGTCAATCCCTTCAGGTAGCTTCACAGAGTTTTTATGACGACATACCGAAAGTACATCGCCCATCAAGATAGGCAGTGAAAGCAGTGATCGACACCAATGCTGATTTCATCACGGGCGATCGCAGCTTTTTCCAAGCTCAGAGGCTTGTCAGTACAACTATTCTTTCGCTATCGACATCCAAACAGTTATTGCGTGAGGGTCTGGCTTGAATGGTAGTTCAACGGTTTTCCTCCCGACGCCAAAAGCTAGATCAGTCCTTTTTGACCCAGCGGCTTCAAGGTGCAAAAGCCTACGATCGCATTGCCGGGTTACTTCAGCTCTTCCATACTGGAGGTGGCGGGTGAGGCCCTGGAGACCATGACCGGCCCGATCCGAATGGTCTGTAATTCTGACTTAAATGTAAGTGATGTTGCAACAGCACGAGCAGCAAACCAATCCATCCGTCGTGAATGGTGCGCCTCTGAACCGGAGAAATACCACACCAGCAGCAAACCCCGCTTTGCTCGCCTTTACGAATTCTTGCGCTCTGGCAAGATGCAGGTGAAGGTGCTCCCTCGCGAGAAATTTGGCCTTGTGCATGGCAAGGCTGGAGTGATTACGCTTGTCAATGGAAGCAAAACTTCATTCATGGGCAGCGCTAACGAAACCTATGACGCCTGGAAATTACACTACGAGCTTGTCTGGGAAGATGATTCCCTAGAAGCTATCCAGTGGGTGCAGGAGGAGTTTGATGCCCTTTGGAATCATCACCTTGCAGTGTAGCTTGCTGATTTTGTCATTGAGGATATTAGCCGTCTTGCCCAACGCACAGTAGTTCCCAGTGTGGAAGTCTGGCGAGAAAATCCAGAACCAGGGGCCTCAATTGTGGAGACGCCTGTTTACCGTAAAGAATATGGGCTGTGGGAACACCAGAAGTATTTTGTCGATTTAGCCTTTAATGCCCATCAAGGAGCCCACGGGGCTCGGTTTGTTTTGGCTGACATGGTGGGATTGGGCAAGACTATACAGTTAGCAATGGCAGGGATGCTGATGGCGCTTTATGGGGATAAGCCTGTGCTGGTCCTAGCCCCAAAGCCCCTGCTCTGGCAGTGGCAGGACGAGATGAGAAACTTGCTGGATATGCCCTCAGCGGTCTGGGATGGTAATCAGTGGGTAGATGAAAATGGCATCGAATACCCGGCGATCGGCCCCGCAGGTATTAAGAAATGTCCCCGGCGGTTAGGAATTGTTTCCCAGGGACTAATGACGAGCAAGTCGGAGGCGGCTGAGTACCTGAAACAAATCAACTATGAGTGTCTTATTGTAGATGAAGCCCACCGGGCGCGGCGTAAGAACCTTGGTCCGCATCGGGAGGGTGAAAAACCTGATGCCAACAACCTGCTGGCATTTCTCTATGAGATTTCTCCTCGAACCAAGAGCCTGTTACTGGCAACGGCAACGCTTGTTCAAATCTACCCCGTCGAAGCCTGGGACTTCCTGGATCTGCTTGCTATTGAGAATGAGTTTATTCTTGGTAATCTCTGGAGCCACTGGCCTCATGCATCCGAGGCACTTGACCTAGTTATGGGCAGGAGCAGCTTACAAGAGGATGACCTATGGAGCTGGATTCGCAACCCCTTACCTCCAGCTACAGAAGACCGGGCTTTTGAAATCATCCGGCGATCGCTGAAGATATCTGACAGCTCAGCAGTGGCACCCGGCGACTTCTGGGACAAACTGAACCCTGCTGATAAAGAGCGTGTTCGAAGGCTGGCACAGAAGTTTGCTGATCAGCACAATCCATTTATCCGTCATATAATCCGGCGTACACGGGAGTACTTGGAAACCACAATTGATCCAGAAACCAATGAGCCTTATCTCAAGCCTGTGAAGGTAGAACTTTTCGGTGAAAGTGACGCAGAAGCCATTAAACTAACGCCTTATTTAAAAGATGCTTACGATTTAGCCGAAGAGTTCTGTCAACTCCTGAGCCAGAGAGTTAAAGGAGCAGGTTTTCTGAAGACACTACTGCTACGACGGGTCGGCAGTACCATCTATGCTGGGATGAACACAGCTCAGAGTATGCTCAACACCTGGCAAGACATTGAACTGGAGGACGATAGCGAAGAAGCCGCTGAGGGTCAAGCAGAGTCAGAATCACTAGAAGAAAAACTTAAGTTGCTTACACCAAGCGAACGACAAAAGCTTCAGGCATTTGTTGATACTCTAGATGCCAACCAGGAGCGTGACCCCAAGTATGGTGTTGTTCTGAACGTGCTTTTGCATTGGAATTGGCTTGAAGAAGGGTGCATCATTTTCTCCCAGTATTTTGATTCAGTTTGGTGGTTGGCAAAGCAACTTTCCAAAGAGCTACCCAAAGAGACGATCGGGATCTATGCAGGTGGGCGAAGATCTGGAATGATTATTAACGGAGAGTTCACAAGCGCAGACCGGGAAGACTTGAAGCAAAGGGTTCAGCGGGGTGAAATTCGACTACTGTTGGGAACTGATGCTGCCAGCGAAGGACTCAATCTTCAACGGCTGGGAAACTAATCAATCTTGATCTCCCGTGGAATCCGACCCGATTGGAGCAGCGCAAGGGGCGCATTCAGCGCATCGGTCAACTTCGGGATACAGTATGTGTCTACAACATGCGCTACAAAGACTCAGTTGAAGATCGAGTTCATGACCTGCTTTCTAATCGCTTGGAAGCAATTCATCAGCTTTTTGGTCAAATTCCTGATGTTCTTGAAGCCGTGTGGATTGACGCTGCCTTAGGGAAAATTGAATGCGCTAAGCAGACTATTGATGCTGTGCCGCAGCAACACCCTCTCGAGATCAAATATCACCAAATTAAAAACGTCCCCTGGGAGACTTGCGCGAAGGTTCTAGATGCAACTATTCGGAGGCAGCATCTATTGCAGGGTTGGTGAGTGGTTCTGGAAGCTCCAGCTAAATTGGAGGGATCATTGCATCAGAAGATTGCTACTAAGCATGAGTTCGGCAAAACTTGGCAATTTCAAGGAATATTCCCTGAGAGAGAGCAGTTGCTCTCAACGGGCTCGTGGCGGTTCCCTAACTCTCTAAGTAAGCCATTTGGAAGAGCAACCTTGCTTACATTACGCAGGGCAGTCCTAATCAGGACGAGTCAAGCATTGATTGTAAGCTGAGGAAATGCCCTTTCAATTCCTTCTTTTCTTTATGAAGAGGCAGACTTGATGTACTGTTGTAGCAACTTTCTACTTTGTACCGCAGCTAACTAGCAACGGCAAGGCTTTTCTCGGTCATTGCAAGAATTTACCCGCTGAACGTAATCTTCAAAGGTTTCCAAGTCGGTGAAGTAGCGGTAGCCAGCGCGGTTGGTTACCTCCTCTATCTCTCGGCTTTCATCGATCAGTACTGCCACTGGCTGGCTATAACCTTCCTGAAGACCATTAGGCCAGGCTAGGTCGAGAACAGCTATGGGATCACCTGTATTGAGATCGGACAATTCATACATAGACTCACCCTGGGGTAGTCCTTGCCGGGCAACCCACTCATTACAGGCTATGGATGACTTGTTCTTCTTCCTCGCTACTAATACCACCAGGGAGCACGGTGACTTCTCGTTCTAGAACAGAGGAAGTGACTTGCTGCTCCGAGACTGAACCGGCCAGTAAGCTATCGAGAAATTGATTGGCAGCTTGAGCCAAGAGTTCCCGGCGGGTAGCCAGGAAGTCACGGTAGTTCTCTACTTTCCAGAGGTTACGGTCCATTGGAATCCAGTGGGTAGCTATAGCACCTGGATGTTTCTGCTCAAAGGCTTCCAGGTACTCTGCCGGGTTACGATTGGAAACCAGCAGGTTAGTCTCCTGGGTCAAAAAGGTGAAGTTGGCGATCGCATTTACCTCATAGCGGGAATAACCGTGTCTATAGAGCAGTGACTTCGGAAAGATGTAGTGAACTTGTAAACTGTTCAGGTGCCCCAGTAGATGACCTGAGAGATCAATTCCACTCTCCCAGTCCTTAGCTTTACAGACGCGGGTCAACATATAGAGCAGGGGATAGAAGCGTGCCCCCATACTCCAACCCTGAAAGTCACTAGGTTGTACCCGTAAGTCGCCACGATCCTGACGTAGCTGCTCTATCAGTCGGTCAAGCGCTCCGTTAAAGGTTTCAATCACGTTAAGATCTTTGTTCAAAACAGACTCTGTTGATCCGGCGTAACGGCCCCAGAGGAAGGTTTGGACGTACCAGTACAGGAGCTTGTCCCGCTCTTTGTGGTCAACCAGATGTCCACCGCTCTGTACGAGGTATCGAGCCAGTAAAGGGAAAGAATAGCGACTTCCCAGCACCCGATCGTGGTCTAGCCCCAAACGGGCAGAGATCAAATTGAGCAACTTATCAACGGACTTCTCAGCTTGCTCCAATCTAGCTCGGAAGGTAGCAACATCGACATCTTTGAGAGCAGAGAAGAGGGCTTCCCCCGTCGTAATGGTGTTGATACAGCGCAGCAGCCACTCAAGCCGGAAGTAGAATCCAGCTTTGTTCCACTTGTCTAGGCGTAGCTTCATCTCCTTGCGGGCATCAGGCCATTCTGCACAGATTTTCGCCAGCGCCAAATCGCCTTTGGAAAGTTTAGTACCACCGCTATTAACCTTGTTGAAGATGTCCACGACAACGTCAACGGTATTGTCTTTGCCTGTGACTTCTTCAATGTGTAGGTTAATTGTTTTGATACTGTCTATGGCATTTAACCGAGAACTGTAGACTGCTAGTTTGGGTTGTAAATCTGGATTTGCGAAAAGCCTGATAAAGAATTCACCTAGCCCTTGCTGCATAAGGTTAGTCACGTTAATCCAGAACGGATTATCCTTCATCTTTAGTGGGGCGTAGAACTCAAAGGTCTCTTCATCTAGGTTGAAGTACAACCCAGTAAAAGCCTGAAGGTTTCCGTCAAAGAATTTTGGTGGTTTACCGCGAATGATGCCATAGAGAGAGCTAATCCTCTGTTGACCATCCAGAAGAAGTTTGACTGAACCAGTTTTGAGATTACCGTTGCCACGGGTATCTGCATTCTCGGTCTTTGTTTCCCAGACCAGCAAACTGCCAACTGGATGCTTACGGTAAAGGGAGTCCATTAAGCCGCGTACTTGATCACGATTCCAGACATAACCGCGCTGAAACTCTGGTAAAGCAATACTACCCATATCAATCTGGTCAAGAATGCTCTGGATCTGCATGCCTAGACCTCCTCAGTCACATTCGTGGTTTGTAGCAAAGAGGCAGCATTCAGACTAATGAAAGCCCAGTTTAGAACGGGGCAACGAGAACCTTCAAAGCTGTGGATACCCTTGTCTGGGTGATTGAGCATGTCACTGAGTAGTCTTAAACTCCTTACCATGTTTCCCAAATAGCCGCTCAAACTCTACTTCACCTGCCTTTTCTCAGGGGGAGACGCCAGCTTGTCATATTTCTTAACTGTCTGCATCGTGAAATAAAATGGGTGCATTTTGGGTGCAAGACCTAGTTCTAGTTGCTGAAATTGCCTCCCAGCAGATATCGAGTGTAGGACTCATAAGCCCAAGGTCGCAGGTTCAAATCCCGCCTGAGCCATTACCAAAGTCGCACTGGTTTCTTGTGATCGCCTCAGTGTCCCCAGTCGCTGCGGAAGCTAGTTAAATGGAAACGATATCGCAATCACCCTTGCGACAGCTTGGTTTCAAATGGTTTCTAGGCAGGTCGAGGTTGAGGAGTTTCAGCTCATGATAGAGCAGAATTCTACAGTGGGTAAGGTTGTCCTGCTGATCCAAGACAGATAAGATTGACATTAGTAAAGATCCACAGGTTTAGTGATCTCTAGAGAATCACTGAAATCCTTATAGGGCAGAAGTATGGCTTACTACTGGTTTAAAGCATTTCACCTGGTTGGTATAGTTGTTTGGTTTGCCGGGTTGTTCTATCTGCCTCGCCTGTTTATTTATCACGTTGAGGCGAATGAGCAACCAGAGCCAGCTCAAACAGTTCTCAAGAATCAGTACCAACTGATGGAAAAACGCCTCTATAACATCATTACCACGCCAGGAATGGTGTTGACGGTAGCTATGGCAATTGGACTGGTGACCCGCGAACCAGAAGTATTACACGATCGCTGGCTGCATATCAAGCTGCTGCTTGTTGGCACTTTAGTGGCTTATCATTTCTACTGTGGACAGTTAATTAAACAGCTAGCTGTTGGAGAATGTAAGTGGGGGAGTCAACAGTTGCGAGCCTTCAATGAAGCACCGACTATTCTTTTCATTGCTGTTGTCCTCCTAGCAGTATTCAAGAACAACCTGCCTCTTGATATCACTGTCTGGCTTGTCTTCGGTATGATTGTTGCCTTTGCAGTCATTATTCAGCTCTATGCAAAAAAACGTCGGCGTGATCAAGAAAAGCTCCTAGCAGAGGCATCCTCAGATCAGTTAGCCTGAGAGATGAAGGGTGTCAACGAATGGCTCAAACATGCGCTCTTAGGGTTGTTGATTGGTCTTTTAATACTTTTTTCTCCCCAGATTACTTGGGGGGCACCAAACCCCATAGCAGACACCGGCACGCAGCAGCAAGTTCTCACTCCGGAACTCTTGCAGGAGCGGCTGCGATCGCCGGTCTTGGTCGAAGGTGTTCGGACCGTTAATTTGCGGCGGTTAGTGATTGACTTACGCCCAGAGAACAAGGACTTCCGAGACCAATTCTATCAAGGCTTACAGACTCAACTACAGCGCCCTGGCGGGTCACCGGGACTTGACTTGAGCTACTCCTTAATCCAGGGCGACTTCGAGGGGGTTCGGTTGGGCTTACGCACGCCCCTGTATGGCCAAGCCTTCTCCGCTATCCTCACCCCGGCAGAACAACAACAACTTAAGCGCGATCGCCGCCGTTTATCTCGACTTAGACAGTTGTCACGCTCCCTCCTCAGCGACGAGCTTGCCTCTCGAGAACTCCAGCTTCGAGTCTTTCGAGGACCCCTTAAACTGCTACAGACTCGCTTTAGCGGTCGAGTCAATTTCAGCAACACATTTTTTCTGGCTCAGATCACCAGCCAGGACACAACATTTAGCCAGGGGGCTGACTGGTCAGGAGCCCGGTTTAGTGCTCCAGCCAGTTTTGCCGGTGCGACCTTTGCCCAAGCTGCCGAATTTCGCAACAGTATCTTTTTCTCAAAGGCTGGTTTTAACCAGACTCGCTGGCGCAACCGGGCCAATTTCCAAAAGAGCGAATTTCAAACCACAGCTAACTTCAACCGGGCTCAATTTCAGCAGCTTGCTAACTTCAGCCAAGTCCAGTGGCAAGGGAATGCAGACTTTGCCCAGGCTCACTGGCAAGACCAGGCGCTGTTTATCAAGGGCGAATTCAACCAAGCCCTATTTTTAACCGAAGCAGTCCTAGACAAGCCGGTTAGCTTTCGCGAAGTTGAGTTCAGCCGGTCTGTCAATTTGAGAGGAGTCACGATTCTCGACCAGGCTGATTTCAGTGATGCCCGATTTACTGCCTCTGCCTATCTCAACGTTCCAGGACTCCAGTTTGATCCCAATCTGGCCCGCATCCTAGGTAATCCAGGCCAGATTGGTCAAATCCTCTCTGTACCAACCTTACAGGGCAACGAAAACTTGCTCCGCAACTTGGTCCGTAACTTTCGTCAACTTGAGCAGATTGAAGATGCCAATCAGGTTGAGTACATGGCTCAAAAGCTGCGGCTGCAAAAATTCCGCCAGCAACTGTTTAGTACCAACATCAACCAAGCCGCTCCGATCGGTTTGGTAGAAATCGGTTTTACCCAGGCTCAGGCTGAGGCGATCACCAAGATTCGGGTCAATCAGCCCTGGCGCAACCTCAGTGACCTCTTGGCCCAAGAAATCATTGACTTAGCTACCTATATTCGGCTACGGGATCGTGCGATCGCCGGCGATCCCCTCTCCTTAGGTACCCGGCTACTCATTTCATTCAACTGGCTCGGCTTAAGTCTATTACTGCTACTAAGTCGTTATGGTTCTAGCTTCTGGCTAACCTTTGGCGTCGGTCTAGTCGCGATCGCCGTCTTTGGCGTCCTGTTCTGGCTAGTTGATCGCTGGCGGCGGTTGCGACCCTATCCTGTTACCCCCCCATTAAACGAATCGATTTGGGTGTTGCTCCAGTTCAGCATCTTATCTCTAGGGGGCTTAACTGCTATCTTTCGTAGCACGGAAACTCCCTGGTTGACCCTTGCCTTTTTGGCTGGGCTGACCCTGCCATTACCAGTGGGTATGCTCTGGCTGATCTATCAACAAGGCCGCTACCACGACTTAATGGAGGTCAGCTACTTTGTTGAAGATGGCAGCCTCCGCCAACTCCGGCTCCTAATTGGCCGCTTGCCAGTTATGCCTCGCTTTCCATTCTTTCGGGAGCGCTACGAGCCGATTTTGTGGAATCGTCGTTGGAGCTGGCTTAACTACTACGACCTCAGTCTCAATAACTTTCTTAAGTTTGGCTTCAATGATATTCGCCTGCGTGACAAACACCTACCCGGACTAGTCAGCAGTCTAGTCTGGTACCAGTGGGGACTAGGGGTTCTCTACATCGTTCT
The DNA here is from genome assembly GCA_041748155.1 of Thermosynechococcaceae cyanobacterium. Classification (GTDB taxonomy): domain Bacteria; phylum Cyanobacteriota; class Cyanobacteriia; order Thermosynechococcales; family Thermosynechococcaceae; genus JBGTDT01. Next base: position 9,029 of record JBGTDT010000021.1, read on the forward strand.
CCTGCTATGGACCCTCTCGCGCACTATTCCCGGACTGAACTTGTTTATCTACTTCTGACTACCTCTGACTAAAGCTACCAATTGTCAAGTTTTGTAGAACCCCTTGGACAGTATTTCTTGGTACCTTACCTACATGGAATAGCTACAGAACCCTGAAGAGTACTAGAATACTGCCATCATGTAGTTCACAATACTTCTCAAACCAAGCTTAAGTAGTAGGATACACACTGAGTAGTCTGTTTAAGCAGCTCCATTACTCCAAAACGGCCTCTTCTCCTAGTTTTGTAGTAACAAATGCATGAGTGGCCAGGGGAGATACGCTTTCAGCCTTACTTTGGCTTATAAACCATCCCAACTGTGCCTCTATATGTATCTATAAAATAGGCTTTTACCGAAGGACAGCTTTGGTATTTGGACAAAATCAATTCGGTAAGATTACTTTGAGTCAAGGTTTAAGGGTTTGAGAGTTTTAACGCCGAAGCAAAACAGAGCGCATAAGTGCTATACCCTAAAGGGTCATGCGAGTAATCTCTGAGCTTGTCTACCCTTCCTTGAGGTGCGAACTTCAACCTCAGCAACAAATTTCAAGATCCGACACAATGCAAAGGTCATTCACTTCGTTAGCTTTTCGACTCACCAGACCTAGGCAAAGACATGTTTCAACGTATTTGTGTTATCTACAAACTGTAGGAGAAAAACTGATAACTCTTGACTAGAGTGCTAGCAACAATACAAAATTCATCAGTAATACTTACTTGATGGCTTTCGTTTAGGTAGGTAACTAAGTAAAGCAAGCTACAAACATAGGTCTGGAGCCCTCTTTAAATCTTTATGTGAGTTATGGAAATTGAACTCTTTCATCCAAATGAGTTAGTTCTCTAGCTATTAACCCCCATTCCACACCTTGTAAGGATCTCCATGCAGTCCCTAGAATCCACTACACACCTAGAAATAGATTTACAGAAGTACTGGCTTATTCTAAGGCGGCGCTGGCTGCCTGCGTTAGCTGTCTTTGGGTCTGTTGTTGGAACTGCCCTTGTATTTACATTCTTACAGGTGCCTGTATACGAAGCAAAAGGCAAGCTCCTGTTTGAGGGTCAGGACCCTAACGCTACACTAACAGGGGTGGAAGGAGAAGATTTGACAGCTCTGGCTAGGGAGAATAGCCCTGTGGACACAGAGGCAGAGGTTGTTACTTCTATCCCCCTTCTGGAGAGGACGGTTGATACACTGGGTCTAAAAGACGAACAGGGAATTCCGCTAGAGCCAACAGCACTACTGGGCGGGATTACTGCGGAGACTGTCCTAGGAACAGATGTTCTGGAGGTTGCCTACCAAAGTGCTTCTCCTGAGGAAGCGGCTGCAGTAGTCAACCAACTCATGAAGCTGTATCTAGAAAATCAAATACTTGCTAATCGAGATCAAGCCTCTACAGCGCTTAAGTTTGTTACCCAGCAGTTGCCCCGAAGTGAAGCAACAGTGCGCCAGGCAGAAGCGGATCTGCGCAGTTTTAAGGAAGAAAACAATATTGTTGACTTAGCAGCAGAAACCCAATCAGCAGGCCAGATCATTTCGAACCTGGAAGACCGTCTTACCCAAGCCCGGGTTGAACTCGCAAATGTTACAGCCGAGTCTGCAGGGCTTCGAGATAAAGTAGGCACGAGTTCCCAGGAAGCTGTCAATGCGACTTCCCTGAGCCAGACCCCCGCAGTGCAAAAGTCACTTACAGAGTTGCAGGAGGTAGAACGCCAGTTGGTACTTGAGCGAACTCGCTATCAGGAAGAACATCCGGTTGTCGGTGATCTCAAGAGTCGAGAAGCAGCCCTCAGGACACAATTGCAGCAGCGAGTTGGACAGGTAGTTGGGAACCAGCAGGAGGAGTCTGATCAAAATTTGCAGCTTGCAGAGCTAAAACAAGAGCTTACCCAAGACTTAGTTAACTCAGAGGTAAGACGCCTAGTTCTGGCTAATCAAGTTGCTGCTTTATATAGAGAAAAGTCTGGATACGAACAGCGGGGTAATGTCTTACCGCGGTTAGAACAGGAACAGCGGGAGTTAACTCGCCAACTTGAGGCAGCCCAATCCACTTATCAAACTCTTTTGCAAAAACTCCAAGAACTACGGCTTGCCCAAAACCAAGATATAGACAATGCTCGCATTATTGAGGCAGCCCTAGTTCCTGGAGCCCCTATTGCCCCTCGAAAAGCTGTAAACCTTGCTGCAGGAATTCTAGTGGGTACTCTGCTTGCCATAGCAGCCGCCTTTCTTTTAGAAGCACTAGATGGATCAATCAAAACAGTTAAAGAGGCGAGAGAGCTTTTTGGATATACCCTGCTGGGAGTTATCCCTTCCTTTGGAAGATCTCGAAAAGTTGCTCCTGGTGATGAAGACGCCACTCTGTCTACGCCAGTGGTTGTTGTCAAAGACACCCCTTGCGCTCCTATTTGTGAGGCATACCGAATGCTTCAGGCCAATTTGAAGTTTCTGAGTTCAGATAGAGAGCTGAAGGTAATTGTAGTCACTAGTTCCGTACCACAAGAAGGCAAGTCTACGCTGTCTGCCAACTTAGCTGCGGCTATGGCGCAGCCAGGACATCGGGTTTTGTTGGTAGATGCGGATCTGCGCCGTCCCCGTCAGCACCGAATCTGGGATCTACTGAATGAGGTAGGTCTGAGTAATATCATTATTGGACAGGCTGAACTCAGAATAGCAATAAAAGAAGTGATGCCCAACCTAGATGTTCTAACTGCTGGAGCCATCCCTCCTAACCCAGGAGATCTACTTGCCTCCAAACGAATGGCGACCTTGATTGAGAGCTTTCCAGACAGCTATGACTTTGTAATTATCGATACTCCTTCTCTAACTGTTGCTGCTGACGCTCCTATTCTTGGCAAATCTGCTGATGGTACTTTGTTGGTAGTCAGACCTGGAGTGGTGGATGCTGCTAGTGCTAGATCTGCTAAAGAGCTTTTGGAGCGGTCAGGTCAGAATCTTCTTGGCCAGGTCATTAATGGGGTGATCTCTGAGAATGAACCTCATAGCTACTATCACTACACTAGAGAATACTATGCTGAGGAAGATTCTACGGTTCGCGAGAACGTTACTTTAAGACCATAGGACTCACTCACAACAGTGCAAGCCCTCAACTCAAGGAGTTATTGCTCGCCTTGCACCTATTATCACTGCCGCTACCCTGGGTATGAGCTTTGCATTTGGTTCGATTGTAAGCAGTAAGAGGAGTTTCAGCTGTGTATTCTTTTTTACTGCACGAAAGTAGTTTTTTAGAGTTGAGTGGAGCTTGGATCCTCTAAGTCTTGACTAGGTCCTTACGATTGTGGAGATTAAGTAAGCATGAACCAACAAGGTGTAACAATTTGGTTTACAGGACTGAGCGGTGCAGGCAAAACTACCATCAGCCAGGCTGTCAAGGAAGAGTTGCGATCGCGCGCATGCATGTTTGAAGTCTTGGACGGGGACATTGTTCGTCAGAACCTTACCAAGGACTTGGGCTTTAGCAAGGAAGACCGAGATGAGAACATCCGCCGTATTGGCTTTGTCGCCCACCTCCTAACCCGGAATGGTGTGATTGTGATTGTCTCAGCTATTTCTCCCTACCGCGAGATACGAGAAGAAGTACGGCATCGAGTTAAAGATTTTGTTGAGGTTTATGTCAATGCCCCCCTGGAGATCTGTGAGCAGAGGGATGTAAAGGGCCTCTATGAAAAGGCTAGAGCAGGAGAAATCAAACGCTTCACCGGAATTGATGATCCTTACGAACCTCCGCTTAATCCGGAGGTAGAGTGTAGGACGGACAAAGAAACTTTATCGGAGAGCGTATCTAAGGTCTTGACTAAGCTAGAAGAGTTGGGATACTTTTCGGCTAAGTACGTAATGCAAAAAGGATAAGGACGCGAGGTGTAAAGGTTGTTCACCTCACAACCTTCAATAGCTGGAGTCAGTACCTTTGTTGAGTAAAGTCAGTGATGATTTCTCAGAATGAGCTTGCTAAAAAAGGCAGTTAAAGGCATAATCTGGACCGAAACCGAAGTAGGAGGAGTCCGATGATCCGTAAAGGGAATAGTTTATGAAGGACAACCCTCTGGTAAGTATTCTCATTAACAACTACAACTATGAGCGCTTTGTAAGCAAGGCTATAGACAGCGCCTTGAATCAGACTTATCCTCACACTGAGGTCATCGTAGTAGATGACGGTTCAACCGATAACTCCCGTGAGATTATTACTAGCTACAAAAACCAGATCATTCCAGTATTAAAAAACAATGGTGGTCAAGCCTCGGCAATTAACGTAGGATTTGCAACAAGCAGGGGGGATATTATCTGTTTTTTGGACGCCGATGATGTTTTTGCCCCTGAAAAAGTGGAAAAGGTCGTGAATGTGTTTAGCACCAACCGAGAGATTGGTTGGTGCTTTCATCGTCTGAGGTTGGTGGATGCGAATACTGGTGCGTTAGTTAGACTTAGTCGGCGTGAGAGTCCATCGCGGGAGTACGATTTCAGGTCGGACCTCAGGAGGGGAAATTTTTCTTCAGTAGTTGTTCCTGCGACCTCTGCCCTTTGCTTTACACGTTTGCTTCTACAGCAGATCTTGCCAATATTTGAGTCTGAAGGCTCTACTGCGGCTGATCGTTACCTGAAATATTTAGGAATAGCATTGAGTAAAGGTTTTTTCTTAGATGAGCAACTAACTCTTCAAAATATACATGGCAGTAATGCACTCACTGGTATGGATTGCAAACAGCAGTTTATTGCTAGGGAAAAGACCGTTGCAGCTTATTGGATAAGAGCTAAATCTTTGGAACTTGCAAAGTTTACGAATAAACTGTTTGCAAGTGGCCTTGGTTTGTACTGGAGAACCGGAGGAGTTGAGACCAAATATCGGGAACTAATCAAAAATTATCTATCTGCTGTTTCGCCTCTGGAGAGACTTGAGATTAATCTAAGAGCTTTCTATTACTATCTAAAGCCGTAGGAATGTTCTCAAATGAATTTTCGCTGTTGCGTTCACAACGTACACCAGTTGGTCTACATCTCCAGAAAGTCTTTCTAGGCTATTGAACAAACCGCGGAAACAGCTTATTAGAGTGACCTCCAAAAGCTATGGAGACGCTCACGGACATGAGATATTCCAGGTGCTGGGCCGCTCCTAATGATGGCAGTTCTGGCTTCTAAACCTAAGCAAAACTTGCGAGATATAGATAGGGAGTACTTACATAGCAGCAATCCTTTGAGAAGTGGCTATTGAACCGATGTTCTATTGAACTTTGTACTAGTTGCAGCTATAGAATTTCATTTAGCAAAACTTCTTAATAGCGACTAGATCAGGTCTTCCATTACATATATTGTGTAGTTAGGAAAATAAGTATATGACAATGCCTAATTTTTTCATCTTAGGTGCACAAAAAGCCGGAACAACTGCCCTGTATCATTATCTCAAGCAGCATCCGCAAGTCTATATGAGCCCTAGGAAAGAAACTAACTTCTTTGCCCAAGAGGGTGAGAAACTGGACTTTTATCAAATAGGTGCTCCCCAATCAAAGAAGAAACTTATCGACAATACTTCAGCCTACTGCGAGTTATTTCAAGGTGCCTCAAATGAGAGGGCTGTAGGTGAGGCATCCCCCTGGTACCTTTACAATCCTAGGGTACCTGAGAAGATAAAACACTATTTACCTAGAGCGAAGCTAATTGTTATCCTTCGCGACCCTGTTGAAAGAGCATACTCACACTTCTTGAATTCTTTTCGAGTGGGCAAGGAACCTCTTACTGACTTTGCCCAGGCACTTTTAGAGGAGGAGGAGCGCATACGCAATAACTGGCATCCCCTTGTGTATCACTATCGGCAAATGGGATATTACTTTGCTCAGTTAAAACCCTATTTCGATATGTTCAAGCGGGATCAGATTCGAATCTATCTCTATGAAGACTTCAAGGCTAACCCTACTGACGCACTGCGAGATAACTTTCGATTTCTAAATGTAGATGACACATTTGTCCCGGATATGTCCTTAAAACACAACCCTGCTGGCGTCCCCAAAAGTAAGGCTCTATATTTATTCTTTCTAAGGCAGAATCCGATTAAATCTATGTTCAAGCCGTTCATTCCTGAAGGGCTGCGTAAGCGTATAGTACTCGGCTTACAAAACCAAAATTTTGATAAGCCACCGCAACTCTCACCAGAGTTACGGCAACAGTTGATCCAGGATTACCGGGACGATATCCTGAACCTACAAGATCTTCTTCAAAGAGACCTTTCACGATGGCTAGAGTAAGTTGTTTTTGCCCTTACTTTAGTCTTGTCACTTACTTTATTGTTCTTAGAGGTATTAACGAATCTATCTGAAGTCTAGAATCGTAGCGGTTCAAGGGATACAGGGCAACAAACATGAGTCGGTCTGCTGTTACGATTTGGTTTATAGGACTGAGTGGTGTAGGCAACACCACCGTCAACCAGGCAGTGAAGGAAGGGTGGCGGGTGGATGAGTGTGCGATGATTTATTGGAGTAACCTGCAGAATGAGTTTACGACAAAAAGCAGCTAAAGGAGTGTTCTGGACCATAACTCAGAACTGGGGCTACCAGGCGATTTCCTTTATTGTCTTCTTCATACTTGCACGCCTGATCGGCCCAGAAGACTTTGGTCTTGTTGCCTTAGCTCTAGTTTATATAATTTTCCTCCAGGTTTTTCTTGACCAAGGATTTACACAAGCACTGATTCAACGCCAGGACCTAGACCCAGAGCACCTGGACACTGCCTTTTGGACTAACTTCACTATCGGCCTAGTGCTGACAGTGTTTGGCATCGCTACTGCTAGTTTGGCTGCTGAGTGGTTCAAGCAACCGGAGCTAGCACCAGTAATTCGATGGTTGTCCCTCAGCTACCTGATTGGCTCCTTGAGGGGTGTTCAGCAGGCACTCTTTCGTCGCAGGTTTGCTTTTAAGGCTTTGGCTGCCCGCTCGCTGGTAGCAATTGTAATTGGTGGAGCAGTCGGGGTAGGTATGGCACTTTTTGGGCTGGGTGTCTGGAGCCTTGTCGGCCAGCAGTTGGTCAATGCTCTGGCTGGAGTCTTAGTTCTGTGGTGGGCCAGTGACTGGCGGCCTGGGCTCAAGGTTTCTGCAAAGCACTTCAGAGATTTGTTTGACTTCGGGATTAATATAGTAGGGTTTAACCTTCTCGACTTTTTCAACCGTCGGGCTGACAACCTTTTAGTTGGGTACTTCCTCGGTCCTGTTGCACTAGGGTATTACGCTGTCGCCTACCGTGTATTGCTGGTAATGACGCAGTTACTTACAAGTACCATGAACTCAGTTGCGCTACCTACATTTTCAAGGCTACAGGGGGAGCCAGAACGCCTACGACAGGCATTTTACACGGTTACACAGCTAACCAGCCTCATCTCCTTCCCAACCTTCCTCAGTATGGCTGCCCTAGCACCTGAGCTGGTACAGGTACTGTTTGGAGACAAGTGGGCAGCGAGTATTCCGGTGATGCAAGTTCTAGCATTCATTGGTATTCTTCATTCTCTCACCTATTTTAATGGATCTGTCCTCATGGCGATGGGGAAGCCATCTTGGAGACTATGGCTAAACTGTCTGAATGCAGTAGTTAATGTCACTGCTTTTGCGTTGGCAGTTCAACATGGAATTGTAGCTGTTGCATCAGCCTATGTAATCTTCGGTTACCTGCTCTCACCTCTTCCTCTATTGCTAGTTCGGAGAGTAATTCATATTGAACTAATTACTTACCTCCGACAATATGTGACCCCACTAACTGCATCAATAGTGATGGTGATTGCCATTTTAGGGACTAAATTCTTTCTCGCCAGTTTGACGACCTCGCTAGTAGTTCTGGTGGTTTGTACATTGATCGGTGCTGCGGTGTACGCTATAACAATTCAGTTAATCGCACCAGCGCTCTTGCAGCGATCGCTCGAATTAGCTCGATTAGCCACGTCAAAGCAGAAAAAGAAAAAAGAAAGTGTGAGTTAAAACCTATCGCTTCACAAGTATTAAAACGCCTAGGCTAAATGTAAAAAGTAAGCTTCAAGAGACTAGAGTGCAACAGTGAAGTGGGCAGTACAGAGGGATAAGTTTTGGAGTTGTCAACATTAATAAAGAAAATTCTATGAAAATTGATAGGTTATTAAGGAAGTGCTTTCTTGATCAACTTCAACCTAGAAATGGAATCTACGTAGCTGTGTCATCATAAAACTGACTGCCATCACAAAACTGACTATAGAACGTAGAAAAAACTATAATCTATCCGGCATCTAATCATATCTCTGAGTATAACGAGCAGACTTATGAGTAACCTGTCAAGTCCATTTGTTTCTATTATAATTCCAGTTTTTAATGACTCTGAACGTCTCAAGACTTGTTTAGAGGCCCTAGAAAATCAAACTTACTCAAAGAATCTTTATGAAGTTATTGTTGTTGACAACGGCTCAGATGAGGACATTGAATCTGTAGTTAATCATTTCACTCAAGCAGTTGTTGCCTTCGAAAGTTGTCCCGGTTCCTACGCCGCCCGCAACAAAGGAATTTCTGTTACTAAAGGTGATGTCTTAGCCTTTACTGATGCTGATTGTATCCCAGCCCCAAACTGGCTCGAGAAGGGTGTGGCAAATCTTCTCAGCATACCTCAGTGTGGGTTGGTTGCTGGTAAGATTGAATTTTTCTTCAAGGATCCTAACAGGCCAACCGCTGTAGAACTCTATGATGCTCATATGATCGGTCTTCCTCAGCAGAAATTTATTGAAAAGTGGAGATATGGTGCAACGGCAAACCTTTTCACCTTCAAGCGGGTTGTAGAAGACGTGGGTTATTTTGATGATACGCTCAAGTCAAGCGGTGATAAGGAGTGGGGGCAGCGTGTCTTTGCAGCAGGATATAAGCAGACTTATGCAGATGATACCTGTGTAGCTCATCCTGCTCGATACTTTTTAAGCCAGTTACAAAAAAAGCTGACTCGACTGACTGGTGGAAAGCAGGACTTAAAGAGAAGAAGAGGTTACCAATTTAGAGGCTTTATTGAAGACTTGACTAAGAACCTATTGCCTCCCTTAAGAGCTTATTTTCGTATTTGGTCAGACGAAAAGTTACAGGGAAATAAACAAAAAATTCAAATTATTTCTGTAATGTTACTTGTAAGACACTTACGTGTTTGGGAGTTAGTACGGCTACAATTGGGAGGTAAATCTACAAGAGGTTAAATTGTTGTAAGTTCAGCAGTCTAAATGTACTCAACGCACTAATTTAACTAGGCATGCTTAGGAGGTACATTCTTTTGATTAGTATAAATACAGGAAAGTCGAGTTTGTAACCACTTTATTATGAATATTTGGCACTTAAAATTTTTGGACTAATATTCATCCGCAAAATTTAATTATTTCAAGGTGGGGGTATTGCATTAGTAAACTATGCGTTCCATTTTTTGTAGTCTACCGATCTAAACTTTCCTACCCCGTAACCATGAAGGAAGAATCTCTAGTAAGTATTCTTATTAATAACTACAACTACGAGAGCTTTCTAGGTGAAGCTATAGATAGTGCCTTAAACCAGACTTATCCTCATACTGAGGTCATTGTGGTAGACGACGGCTCTACTGACGATTCGCGCAAAATTATTGCTAGTTATAATGACCGGATTATCCCGGTGCTGAAAGAGAACGGTGGGCAAGCTTCAGCATTCAACGCAGGGTTAGCAGCAAGTCAGGGAGATATCATTTGCTTCCTAGACTCTGACGATACTTTCACCCCTGAGAAGGTGGCAGAAGTGGTGAATGTCTTTGATTCACACCAAGAGGCTAGCTGGTGTTTTCATCGTGTCAAGTTAGTAGATGTGAAAACTGGCGATTTGCTTGGGCGCAGTCAGGAGAATCCATCACGGGAGTACGATTTTAGAACGCACATGCAAAGAGGTAAGGAAAGCCCCTTTGCCGCACCTGCAACCTCCGGCCTCTGCTTTAAGCGATCGCTACTGCAACAGATTCTCCCTATGCCTGAAGCTATCACCATCACGAGTGACAGTTACCTCAAGCTCACAGCATTGGCTTTGGGTAGAGGCTTCCATCTAAACAAGGACTTGGCAGTTCAGAAAATACATGGCAAAAATGCTTACACATACAAGGCTAACAATGAAGAACTAAGAGCTAAGATACTGGTCCTTACAGCATATTGGATGCGGGCTAATTACCCATCTTTATCTAGATTCACTCACAGACGGTTAGCGAAGGGAATTGGTATTTATTGGAGAGCTGGAGATACCGAGAGCAAAACCAAAGAATTGATTAAAAACTATCAATCTACTATCTCACCCTTAGAAAGATTTGAGATCAGTCTAAGAGCCTTTTTTTACTATTTTAAGTCATAAAGTCAAACCAAAATGTTAAAGCCTATTTTAGCCGCAAAAGCTTCAGAAATGTTTGGACACAAGCTTAGTCAGGACTTGTGAAAACTTTATCAATATCATCCAAGTCAGTTTTCTAATCATTTTGGAATTTTAGGAGTGATCTCGCTTTGTCTAAGTCAGATTTTCTAGATTTTGTCAGTAAAACCTTTAACCATCTGAGCCGAGTTATTCTATCTTTATTTATCTAGAATTTATATCCAGAATCTATCTAGACTACAACCAAGGAGGCGATCGTATGACAATGCCTAATTTTCTCGTTATCGGCGCAGCAAGATCTGGAACGACCGCACTTTATTATTATCTCAAGCAGCATCCCCAAATCTACATGAGCGCCTTTAAGGAACCCCGGTTCTTTGCCTATGAGGGTCAGAAGCTAGACTTTCGCGGGCCGTCTGGAAGGAAGGTAAGCCAAAAAGTAATCACCGATATTGAAGCCTACCAAGCCCTATTTCAAGCAGTCTCAAACGAAATCGCGATCGGTGAGGCTTCTACTGAGTACCTCCGCAACCCAAGAGCACCTGAGCGGATTCGGCATCATATCCCTAACGCCAAACTAATTGCTATCCTACGCAATCCGGCTGACAGGGCCTATGCAGCTTACCTGATGCAAGTTCGTGAGGGTCGGGAGCCGTGTAATAACTTTGCCCAAGCCTTGCAAGAGGAGGAAACACGAACCCAAAACAACTGGGCATTTGGTCACTACCTCGGCGGCGGGTTTTACTATACTCAGCTAAAGCGCTATTTTGATTTGTTTAACCAGAATCAGATTAAGGTCTATCTCAACGAGGACTTGAACACCAATGCTCCGGTCTTACTCAATGACATTTTTCAGTTCCTAGGGGTTGATCAAACCTTCCTGCCCGATCTATCGGTCAGATACAATGTCTCCGGTGCCCCTAAGAATAAACTCTTGCATGCCTTGATGATAGGGCTAAAGCCAGTCAAGCCTGCTCTCAAGACACTCCTACCCACTGGACTGGGTAACAAACTTATCACTCAGTACTCCCAGTACAACTTGGTCAAACCGCAGCTTTCGCCAGAAGTGCGTCAGCTGTTAATTGAAACCTACCGAGAAGATATCTTGAAACTTCAAGACCTGATCGAGCGAGACCTTTCGAAGTGGCTAGAGCAAAAGGAGGCGATCGCATGACAATGCCTAATTTTCTGGTGATCGGTGCTGGAAAGTCTGGAACAACTGCACTTTATTACTATCTCAAGCAGCATCCGCAGATCTACATGAGCCCGATGAAGGAGCCAAAATTCTTTGCCTATGAGGGCCAGAAGCTAGACTTCCGTGGACCATCTGGAACCAAGGTAAGTCAAACCTCAATCACTGATATTGAAGCCTACCGGGCCCTGTTTCAAGCAGTCTCAAACGAAATCGCGATCGGTGAGGTGTCCCCTGAATACCTCTACAACCCAAGAGCACCTGAGCGGATTCGGCATCATATCCCTAACGCCAAACTAATTGCTATCCTACGCAATCCCGTTGATCGGGCCTACGCAGGCTACTTAATGCAAGTTCGTGAGGGTCGGGAGTCATACACTGACTTTGCCCAAGCCCTAGAAGCAGAGGAAACACGAATCCGAGACAACTGGACCTTCGGACATTACGCCAGTGGCGGGTTTTACTATACTCAGCTAAAGCGCTATTTTGATTTGTTTAACCAGAATCAGATTAAGGTCTATCTCAACGAGGACTTGAACACCAATGCACCGGGCTTGCTCAAAGACATTTTTCAGTTCCTAGAGGTTGATAATGCCTTCCTGCCCGATCTGTCGGTTAGATACAATGTCTCCGGTGCCCCTAAAAACAAACTCTTGCATGCCTTAGTAGTTGGAATCAATCCAATCAAGCCCGCTCTCAAGACGCTCTTGCCAAAGGGGTTAGAAACTATTCTCAACGAGCGGTACAACAATCTCAGAGCGCGATACTTTCAGTACAACCTAGTCAAACCCCAGCTTTCGCCAGAAGTGCGTCAGCAGTTGATTCAAACCTACCGAGAAGATATCTTGAAGCTTCAAGACCTGATCGAGCGAGACCTCTCTAAATGGTTGGAATAGGTCGTTTCAGTCTTTGTACTAGAGCTGTAGGCAAGGAGACAACTATATGACAATGCCTAACTTTCTGATCATAGGCGCAGCAAAGTCCGGAACAACTGCGCTCTATTATTATCTCAAGCAGCACCCGCAAATCTACATGAGCCCAATTAAGGAACCTCACTTTTTTGCCTTTGAGGGTGAGAAACTAAATTTTCGGGGGCCGTGGGACACGCAAGAGCAATTTAATCTCGTTTCGATTACTAACCTTGAAACCTACCGCTTGCAATTCCAAGGGGTTTCAAATCAAGTGGCTATTGGTGAAGCATCCGCCTTAAACCTTTACATCCCAAAAGCTCCTGAGCGGATACAACACTACATTCCTGATGCAAAACTAATCGCTATCCTTCGCAACCCAGTTGAACGGGCTTACTCAGCCTTTACTTTTCTGAACCGGGAAGGTCGTGAGCCGCTTACCGACTTTGCTCAAGCACTGGAAGCAGAAGAGAACCGAATAGGTCACAACTGGGTGCCCCTCTACTATTACCAGCAACTGGGATTCTACTATGCTCAGCTGAAGCGTTATCTTGACATATTTGGCCAGGATCAGGTTAAAGTCTATCTTTACGAAGACCTGAATACAAGCTCTGCTACCATGCTCAGGGATATCTTTCGGTTTTTAAGCGTAGACGACTCCTTTGTCCCAGATATGGACTTGAGGCATAATGTCTCGGGCATTCCCAAGAATAAAGCGTTAAATACGTTCTTGAGGACGCGGTATCCGCTGAAATCTATTCTTAAACCGCTTTTCTCCGAAAGACTGCGACGACGCCTTGTTGTTACTCTTCAAAACCTAAATCTTGAGAAGCCACCATCGCTTTCGCCAAAGCTTCGTAGAAAGCTAGTCGAGGTATACCGAGAAGATACCTTGAAGCTACAAGATCTAATCCAGCGAGACCTTTCCCAGTGGCTCAAGTAACAGAAAGAACTGTAAAATGAACTCCTCAGATACGCGTTACGTTTCTATTTTTACAAGGTCTAGTAGCAGGTTGTTTGTAGAGGTGCTGGTACTGAATAGCAGGCTAGAGATCTTAAAACGTAGTATGAGAAAGTTTTCGAAAGTCGTCTACCTACTATCTTAATGCCTAAGAAACTTGCAACTAATTCATAACATCCTTTAAGTACTTTACTACCAATTACAGTTATGGAATGAAGATCAAAATTTCGAAGACATCTTTAGAAAATGCTGAAAGCGGATTTACAATTTTTGCCCTACTGATTCTAACCCAGGCTCTATTAGTTAGTAGCAAAGTTCCTTGGGCAGCTGCCAACAGCATCCTGAGAGGACTCTCTTGGACAGGAATCTATGGAGTCACCCTCTTCTTGTGCTTTTTGCATTGGCAGCAATTGGTTCGTGTTGCCACTAGAGATAAGCTCTTAATACTCCTGCTAGGATTTGTCTTAGTCTCAACTTTATGGTCTGTACTACCAGGGATCACCTTATGGAAGGCCATAGCTTTAGTGATAACAAGCCTGTTTGGGGCTTACTTTGCTATGCGCTATAGCTTGAAAGAGCAATTGCGGTTGCTAGCTTGGATGTACGGTATAGCGGCGTTATTCAGTCTATTGTTTATTGTAGTGCTGCCTCAGTATGGAGCTTCAGGATCTTTTCTTAACTTGGGAGCTTGGCAGGGTATTTACCAACAAAAAAACATACTAGGGCGCCAAATGCTTGTAGGTTCAATTGTTTTTTTTCTAATTGCTCTTGATAGCTATAGGCGTCGCTGGGTTGCGTGGTCCGGTTTTGGTCTCTGTGTTCTCCTTCTTCTAGGTACAACCTCAAAAAGTGCTTTGGTAGGTCTGCTAGCTGTCATGGTTCTTTTACCGTTCTACAGAGCTTTACGATGGAACCATACCATTGCCATACCACTCTTCATCATCGTGATACTAGCAAGTGGAAGTACGGCTGTATGGCTTATAGAAAATTTTGAAGCTTTACTCGAGGGAATAGGAAAGGAGGCTACACTTACTGGACGTACGCCGTTATGGGACGTGGTGTACAACCAGATGATTCTTGAACGTCCTTGGTTGGGCTATGGGTATGGTGCGTTCTGGGCTGGTGGCGAGAGCAACACGTCCGAATATATTTATCGGATATTTGGTTGGGAACCCCCAAATGCTCACAGTGTTTACCTGGATGTATGGCTCGATATTGGCTTGTTAGGGTTATTGGTGTATGTATTTGAGTTTTTATTATGTTGTCTACGAGCAGTAACTTATGTACGCTTAACTAAAACAGCGGAAGGTCTCTGGCCTCTGGCATTCTTGACGGTTATCTTTCTATTCAGCCCAGTTCAGAGTATAGTTCCAGACCCCAACAGTGCCTACTGGGTAATGTATGTGGCAGCAGCACTTTCGACGCGTGTCCGGTCCAATCAAGCTAGCAAAGCCAGTACTTAGTTATGACTTGATCTAGTGCTAAATAGGTCAAAGATCCATAAGAAGCCTGCTATGACTGTCGCGCATTTCTTTCTAGCCTTTGTGTGGCAGGACGCTGCAAGCTCTGAACAATTCGGTTCTTCGCTACTTTGGGAAAATTAAAAAATGTCTAAGCTAGCACTTCTCCTTCCCAACCTCTATGGCGGTGGAGCTGAAAGGGTAATGCTTAATCTGGCCTCTAGCTTTGCTGAGCGAGGTCTAAATGTAGATTTGGTTCTAGTCAGAGCGGAGGGACCGTACCTGTCTCAGTTACCTCCACAGGTACGGTTGGTGAGTCTAGGGGATAGACGCCTGCTGCTCAGTCTCACCGCTCTGATAGGGTACTTGCGACGGGAGCGACCTACAGCATTACTCGCAGCGATGGATGATGTTAATGTCGCCGTTCTTTGGACTCGGTGGCTTGCTGGGGTAGCTACTCGAGTGATAGTGAGTGCACATAACACCCTTTCTTTGGAGTCTCAAAATACAACTCAGATAAAAAGGCGGCTGACACCCTACCTGGTACGTTGGTTTTACCCTTGGGCTGATGCAATTGTTTCAGTATCCCAGGGGGTGGCTGAGGACCTGGCCCAGGTTACAGGCTTACCCCTGGAGCGCATTCAGGTCATCTATAACCCTATCGTGACACCCGAGCTTTTGGAAAAGGCAACGGAGCAAGTAGCTCATCCTTGGTTTGGTTTAGGGGAATCCCCAGTAATTCTAGGAGTTGGACGGCTTACTCAACAGAAGGACTTCCCTACTCTGATCCGCGCCTTTTCCTTAGTTCAGCAGAGTTACTCAGCTCGATTAATGATTTTAGGCGAGGGAGAGGAACAAACATGCCTTGAGACCCTAGTACAGGAATTAGGACTTGAGGAAGTGGTGGCCCTTCCAGGGTTTGTGGCAAATCCCTATACATACATGGCTCAGGCATCAGTGTGCGTACTCTCTTCAGCATGGGAAGGCTTTGGTAACATTCTCGTAGAAGCTATGGCTGTTGGCACGCCAGTAGTTTCCACTAGCTGCAAAAGTGGTCCTGCAGAGATTTTAGAAAACGGGCAGTACGGGCAGCTCGTCGCTGTAGGCGACGTTGAGAGTTTAGCAGAGGCTATCATCAGCACTTTAGAAAAACCCATAGATCCTGAGGTACTCAAGCAAAGGGCTGCTGATTTTTCCTCAGAGAAGAGCGTAGCGCAGTATCTTAAGGTGTTATGTGATAGCTAGGACTGTTTTACTCCTACTTCTATGCTAGTTACGGTATCCAGAAGTCATAAACGAACCCCATTGAATCTTCAAGGTAGTGATAGGACCCTCCCGCTGCACAAGGGAACTGAAGTGATTAAACCCATCTAGGACTTGGAAGTAGGTCATCTCTAGACTTGATACCCTGTGAGCTTCACCTGAGTAATCAGTTTCGTAGCCAAAATTTTTGAGTGCTGGCGTGGTTATAGCCTCAATTTTTCGACGCAAATTGGGGTCCATCAACGTTAGGTACTTCTTTTGATTCGTACTAATAACTTCTTTTTTCCCTTTCGTATCTCCAATATTCTCAGTAGACGAGGAGATGTAGAGCATCGCCGGGTTAAACTCTACGTCTAAAAAGGAGCAGCACCTCCTCAGCTCTTTCTCAGGATCTTCAAGCAGTTTCTCATAGTTAATTTCTAGGTAATCTTCTGGAAATTCTTTAGAGTCAAGGCTAGCTTTAGTCACACCATCTATCCATCTTTGGGCAGCCCGAACCATATTCTTCCCCCACCCCCGGTTTAACGAAAGACAATAGTCACGTACATCTCGGATTATGTGAATAAACCGGGCATCGGGAAAAAGACTTTTCAGGAGAGGCATGTGAGTCGTGTAACCAGGAGACTTATCTCCCCAGATTGTATTGGAGCCGTAATCAGCACCTGCGTCATGCCGAACTAAAGCCTCGAAGACCCCTGCGGGAGTATAGCTCTGACATAGCTCGTACCATACCTTTTCCTGGATTACCCCCTCCAGGTTTCTCATAAATATAAAGTACGGAAGCTCAACAACAGAACGATAAAATTCTTCGAATCTTGATCGTTCAGATAAATCCCCAAATTTTTTCCAGTGATTTACCCAGTAGGGAAGAAATTCGGTTTCTGCGGAGGGGACACCAATTCTTGGGTTCCCTTTTAGTAACTCACGTAGTAGTTTAGTGCCGGACCTTGGCATTCCAATCACAAACAAGGGGCCAGTAAAGACTTTACCCTGCTCTTCAAGTGACTTATTTGTATCGCTGGTTACCATGACTGACGTCTCGAAGGAACTTCTTAACAGACATTGCTGATCAACCGTATAATTACATGACTCCTAAAGAATTACAACGTTCATCAGATGCCTCAACTTGGCTAACTATCTAGACTTACACCTTTGCAAAAGATAGGACGTATTCGCAATGAACCCACTGAAAGTTGTTATGCTGGGAGACGGTTTGTCTGTTCAGGGTGGAATATCATCGGTGGAAAAGCTAATTCTTAGCAATGCTTCCCCTGATATCCAGATCCGTCATATTTCCACCCGTGAGGACGGGTTTATCGGACGTAAGCTGGTCGTGTTTGGCCAAGCCATAACTGAGTTCCTGGGGACCTTGTTACGAAAAGAGGCTGATGTCTTTCATATTCATCTCTCAGAGCGGGGTAGTGCCTTTAGAAAAGCGATTTTTACCCTCATTGCTGTGGGATTTGATAAGCCCGTTATCATACATGCCCACGGGAGTGAGTTTCATGTGTTCTACTCCAGACTTCCTCTATTGGTCAAGCAAGGTCTAAGTTGGGTATTCCATCGATGTTTTAGTTTCATTGTTCTATCCGAAAGCTGGAAGAACCTCTACGCGAGTGATCTTGACTTGAAAGCAGGGCAGATCGTTGTGCTACCCAACCCAATCAAACTTCCTCAAGCAGTTCCGCATCGTACAGGCTCCGCTAAAATAAGCTTGCTCTTTTTAGGACGCATCGGCCAGCGCAAGGGAGCATTTGATTTAATTAAGGCTTTTGCGGCGCTCCCGTTTGAGCAGAAAACCTGCTCGGAGTTGACGCTTGCGGGAGACGGAGATGTCGAAGCAGCTCGCAGGCTAGTCAAGGACCTAAATTTAACGAGCTATATCTCCATTCTTGATTGGGTAGGACCAGACCAGCGGGATGCACTTCTAGCCAAAGCCAACGTGTTTGTGTTGCCGTCCTATAATGAAGGGCTGCCAATGGCACTACTTGAAGCAATGGGTTGGGGCTTGCCAGTAATCGCAACACCAGTGGGAGGAATACCTGAGGTAGTTATTCAAGCCAAGAATGGTCTTTTAGTAGACCCAGGTAATGTTCAACAATTGTCAGAAGCGATGCAGGCTTTGATTAAGAGCGAGTCTTTGAGGCTTTCCTTAGGAAGTGCTGCAAGAGTACAAGTTACACCCTTGGATGTGAAGAACTACAGTTATTCTCTGAGCTGCATCTATCGCTCAACCCTCGAATCGAAAGCAGCACTGCTATGAAGCTAGAGATTAAGTTCTGCCAGGAGCTTTTGAACAAACCTGCTGCAACTAAGTTTCAGAAGGACTTTGAAAACTTTGGAATCTTTTACTCACTCTACTGAACTAAATCCCTTTTCTGATTGGACATGTCTGTAAGTTACAGAGCAGTCTGACTTGTTGGACACAACATCATGAAGCGAGATGGCTGATGAAAGTAAATATATGTGGTGTCAAGATTGATAGACACTCTTTTGATCAGGTTATCGAAGAAATAACGCGGCATTTACATTCCAGTGACACGCCAGAATACGTAGTCACGCCAAATGTACATCACATCCTGCTACTGCAAAAGGATACCCATTTCCGCAAAATCTACCAAGATGCCTTTCTAGTTGTTCCAGATGGTGTTCCCCTGGTATGGGCATCTAAATTCTTGCAGACGCCCCTACCTGGACGGGTTAATGGAACAGATTTATTCGAGCAGCTATGCAAGGTTGCCGCAGAGAAGAAACTGAGAGTCTTCTTGCTGGGCGGCCGTCCTGGAGCAGCGGACATCGCCGCAGAGGTGCTTCAGGCTAGGCATCCTGACCTTGAAATTGTTGGTACTTACTGCCCACCCTATGGATTTGAAACAGACGCCGCAGAGTTGGCGCTTGTCAATAGGAAAATTAAGGCGGCTGCACCTCAGATTCTATTTGTTGGCTTGGGTGCGCCCAAGCAGGAGTGTTGGATATATGATAACTTCCAAGAAATAGGTGTACCGATCTCAGTTGGCATTGGCGTTAGCTTTGAACTTGTTTCAGGTGTGGTAAAAAGGGCACCAGTATGGATGCAAAGAGCAGGGTTGGAGTGGTTTTTTCGCCTAGTGGTTGAGCCGCGTCGTCTCTGGCAGCGCTATGTCATTGGTAATCCTATCTTCATGGGGTTGGTGCTGAGGCAGCGCCTGGGACTGCTTCGCGTTGAGTAGGACTTGCCTCAAGTTGAGACAAATTCTATGAAATTACAATCTCCTAATTGAGCTAATAATTTCGTTCTTTAGCTGAGGGTAACTAGAATCTGAACCTTTTCCCAAAGAGCCCAAAAAGATCGATTAGAAGCATTTGCAAAGGAAGTAGTCAAGGTGGTTTTCTATGAGGTGACTGCAAACGATTTGGTTCTTACCAAGCGCTCGAAACGGAGTTACTGATAGGTTTGCCAATGAATAACTAGCCTGTTGCCGACAGAGCATAGTTTGCTCTTGCAGTTGTGTCGAGGCCCTTCTAAGACACTTTAAGTAAGCAATATTGTTAATACTACTTGCGGAGAGAATGTTGTATGGCAAAAAAAAAGATAACCCCAGGACGACGAGCCTTTCTAGTAGGCTCAGGGGCTTTGTTGGGCATGGGTGCTGTTACGGTGGCAGGAAAACTCCGCTATCAACAAGATCCCACTCAAGTCTCAAATCCGGTAGAGAGAAAATCTCTTGCTGCTGAGATACCCTTGCGAGAGCAGGCTGCAGCCAAGGGATTGATCTATGGAGCGGCGGCTGATTATTCTGATCTTTCTTCAAACGCGGAGTATGCAAATCGGGTTGCCCAAGAGTGCGGCATGCTGGTGCCAGCCTTAGAGCTTAAGTGGCGAGCCCTTCGTCCCAGTGCTGATACTTTTGACTTCACTAAAGCCGACTGGATGGCTGAGTTTGCCCGCAGTCACGGCTTACTTTTGCGCGGCCACACCTTGGTTTGGGGCAATAAAAAAACTTTGCCAGACTGGCTTGAAGCAACGCTCAACCGCCAAAATGCTGAGCAGGTGCTACTGAAACATATTGAAACAGTAGCTGGGCGCTATGCTGGTAAACTGCACTCGTGGGATGTGGTCAACGAAGCAGTTGCACCCGAAGGGAAAGCAGCAAATGGTTTACGGAAGACTATATGGCTGGAATCTTTGGGACCGGATTACATTGATATAGCTTTTCGCGCTGCAGCAGAAGCAGACCCAAAAGCATTGTTAGTGTACAACGATTTTGCCATAGAATACGATACCCCTGAACAAGAATCTAAGCGGACTAATGTACTAAAGCTGCTAGAGCGTTTGAAGTCCAACGGGACCCCTGTCCAGGCTCTTGGGATTCAGTCCCACATAGGCGGAGGAGATGATAGTCGCCTTAACCCCAATAAACTGAGAAACTTTATGAGTGAGGTTGCTGGACTTGGTCTTAAAATTCTCCTGACAGAATTGGATGTATCTGACCAAGATCTACCAAATGACCTGGCTACTCGCGATCGCCTGGTTGCTAAAAGGTATGAGGATTATCTTTCAGTTGCACTAGCGGAGCCAGCAGTGATCGCAGTGCTGACCTGGGGACTGAGTGATCGCTATACCTGGCTTTCAAACAGGAAACCTCGATCAGACGGTGCGCCAGTTCGCCCACTTCCCTACGACGCAGAACTCAGACCCAAACAGGCACGCGAAGCGATCGCCCTTGCTATTAACAATGCTCCCACAAGAGCTGCTCAACCTAGCCTACCAGCACAGACTGCTCTGCGAGATATTGAAGGTCACTGGGCACAGTCCTACGTTGAGGTCCTGGCAGAAAAAAACGTCATCAGTGGGTTCCCAGACGGAACTTTTCGCCCTGACGCGCCCGTAAGCCGGACCGAGTTTGCTGCAATTGTCACCAAAGCATTTCCCAATCGACAAAATAGCAGTGCCATAGCCTTCCAGGATGTCCCTCAGAGCTTTTGGGGATACGATGCAATTCAAGCTGCAACTAAGGGTAGGTTTCTAGCTGGGTATCCTACTGGTCTATTTCAACCTAGCCAGCAAATCCCTAGAGTACAAGTACTTGTTTCTCTAGCCAGTGGGTTAAAGCTGAGAAGCCGTAATCCAGGTACACTCTCTCTCTATCAGGATGCCGCTCAGATTCCTGACTATGCCACTACCCAGGTTGCGGCGGCAACGCAGCAGAAGATTGTGATTAATTATCCTACTGTTAGTCAACTAAATCCTAATCGCGCTGCAACCCGCGCTGAAGTCGCAGCCTTTGTCTATCAAGCTATGGTAAATGCTGGTAAGGCAGAACCAATTAGCTCCCCCTACCTAGTTGCCGGTCCTTCTTGACGTTCACGGCAGCTAAGTAATCCTCACAGCTAGTCGCTTAGGAAATTTGAGCTTCAGCTTGAGTAAAAGCTTTAAGAACCGGGCTAGTGAAACCTCAAGACAAATTGTTGCTAATCTTTCCAGTGTGCCAAGCTGAGCTAAGGTTCCTACGGTTGATTACCTCCATCGATTATTTCCATGAATTTTCAAAGTACGCAGGCTATACCTGAGCAGGTCACTTGCATCTTCACACAAGGCATAATTCGAAAGCAGGTAAACGGCTAAGGTGCCATCTCCCTCAGCTAAATTATTAGCAAGTATATTCGCTGTACCCCTTAAACAGTTAGCCGTACCTCTTAAATGGATAAGATTGCTGCTTGCGAAAGTAGGAAATTGCTCTCAATCTAAATTCAAGTGCTTGATACTTGGTGATTACGAATTTGATGCTGCGAATACAAGCCTGGAGAAAGATTTTGACACCTATTCGACAGGCCATTCCTACCATCTTTAAGCTAATTTAGAGCGGGAAATGTGGTTTAAACACTATTCTTGATTAGAGCAAACATAGTTAAATGTATTATTCCGTTCAGTATTTTGCGCTAGGTTAACGTTTTGTACTTAAACTTCACTTCTACCTTGAACTTCGAATGAGGTCTAAGAAATCATGGTCAAGCTACCCCCGACTACCCAAGCGTCATATTCCTCATCGACAAGCTCCAAGCTAGACCTGCGCGCACCCTTGTTTGCAAGGCTACGTAGAGGAACGGGCATAGAGCGCCTGCGAGTCATTACCTTAGTCCTAATTGACTCCGTTTCTCTCTCCCTTGCATGGATAGTAGCTCAGGCTTACGGTACTCCTCTCGCTTCGCCTTGGAGTTTTCAACGTAACCTAGTTGCTTTACTAATAATTCTGACAACAGTAGTCGGGGTGATTGCAGCACAAGGGCTTTATCAGTCGGGGGAGAAGCGTCGTGACTACTTCCGCCTGATTAAGACAATTAGCTTTGCTCACTTCTTGTTGGTAATTATCGCTTTTCTTTACCAGCCAAGTAGTTTTGTCTCACGCTCAACCTTTGTATTGGCTTGGCTCTTGAGCATCGCTTTTACTTGTCTTGGACGACTCACTGTAGATATTGCCCTTAGCCGTCTTCGCCAACGAGGTGCAGGACGCTCTCCTACTTTTCTAATTTGTCGCCCGGAAGATACTGAAAAAGCGATTAAGCTAATTGAACAAGATAACTGTTACAGAATAGTTGGGATAGCTGACATTTGTTCATCAGACGAGCATGGTTGGGGGGACGCGATCCTTGAAAGTGTTCGTCACCTGGGTGTGACTCAGGTTTTCGTCTGTTCTTGGGACTCTAGAAAGAATCGCATGTTTCTCTATTGGAGCTTTCGGAGTGCAGGGATCAGGATTCATATTTTGCCGATTGGTCTAGAAGCTTTTTTGGAGGCTTTTTGCCAAAAAGCAGAGTTTGGCGTTGTAGGTGGGCTGCCCTCCATCACCTTTAACCCCCCTTTCATTACAGGTAGTGATTTTTACGTCAAACGGTGCTTCGATTTTGTCTTCTCTGGTCTTTTTCTGCTGCTAACAGCACCGCTCTACCTAGGCATTGCCCTACTGGTCAAATTAGACTCTCCGGGGCCAATTTTTTATAAGCAAACCCGGATTGGCTTGCATGGTCAACCCTTCAAAGCCTGGAAATTCCGGACTATGGTGATTGGGGCAGACCGACTTCAAAAAGAATTAGAAACAAGTAACGAAACCAAAGATGGTGTTCTCTTTAAGATGAAAGACGATCCCCGGATTACCCAAGTCGGAAAGATCCTGCGCCGCTATAGCCTAGACGAGTTACCGCAGATCTTTAATATTCTTTTTGGAGAAATGAGCTTGGTCGGCCCCCGCCCTCTGCCGACTAGAGACGTGGAGAAGTTTTCTAAGCACCACTTCATCCGTCAAGAAGTCTTGCCGGGTATAACCGGCCTGTGGCAAGTTTCCGGTCGCTCGGATGTTCCTGATTTTGAAGAAGTGTTACGCCTAGATGTGGCCTACATTGAAAACTGGTCACTGGGGCTAGACATAAAAATTTTGCTGCAAACCGTCAAGGTTGTGGTTTTGAAACAAGGGGCGTACTAGCAAACTGATGATCCAATCGCTTCACTTAAATCAAGAGTTAAAGACTGGGTAGGGATATAACAATTTAGCTTCTGACTCCCTCTTTTAAAGCTGCCAAGACAGCTTCATGAATGGTACCGTTACTGACAATAACCCCTCTATTATCGACAAGCTTGGAACCTCGGCTAAAGTTCAGTGGTTGACCGTGCATATCGGTGACACGCCCACCCGCTTCCTCGACAACAATTGTTCCTGCTGCATGGTCCCAAATTTTCTCTCGATAGTTAGGAGATTTGGGTGAAGGCAGGCGAAGATAGAGCGCGGCCTGTCCGCAAGCTACAGCACCGTACTTAGCCTGACTATCCATCCGCAACGAGGCGGCCGTGATGCCCACAGCTTCAGCTATTGCCTCCTGCTGGGCGTGATTACTGTGGTCTGGTTCAACGCTTTCGGCAAAACGGAGATTGGCAAGATTGTCAGGGCTAACAACGTGAATAGGCTGAGGGTCGTTACTACGACTGAGGGGGACCATTGTTGCTCCCTGGTCGCGCACAGCCACAAATAAAACGCCCTGTTCTGTAGGTCGGAGCCCATTCACAGAAAGTGCTGGGCAGGCTAGAACACCAACTTTCACTTCCCCTGCTTCCACTAAGGCTAGGGCGACAGCGTATTGATCCCCGCGCAAAAATCCTTTTGTCCCATCAATCGGGTCCAAGGTCCAATAACGAGGTCCTACCTCCCCATTACCTCGGTCAACCCAAGCTGTGACTGCCTCAGGTGTAGCACTGGGGATAGATGCCTGCACGTAGGTTGTTACCTGCGCTAGGTAGTTGGCCGCCGTCGCTTCTCGTAGTGCGGTTGCATCTTCTTCACCAACCACTGGATCATCTGGAAAAGTCTCGGCCAGTGTCTGGCAAACCACTGCTTGCGAGCCATAATCAGCTACTGTTACTGGGCTTCGGTCATTCTTTTCGAGTGCTTCAAGGGCAATTTCCCGACGGACTTGTTCACAAAGTTTTGCTGCTGCTAGCGCTGCTTGAATAGCCACCTGTTTCTCTCGCTCGTAAAGCATCGTGAATGAAGTCTCCTGATGGGGAAGATACTATCAGTATGGTCGTTCTGTATGATTCCTAGAATTTCAAAGTTTGGCACCCAGCCAAATGCTCGTCATCATAGCACCACAATGCTATCGGAGGCTAGTATAGTTGGCCGATGATGTTTTAAAGCCGTTGATCGAAACATGTGCGGCAGATTTAGCCTGAGCCAGCTAGAGGCAATGGCGATCGCTGAAGCATTCAAGCTAGCAAGTGATTTTTGACCCCAAAGACTATGATCTCTGGCTAGATCCAGACGCGCGATCGCCTGAGGTACTGCAACTCCTTCTAGCGTCCCTATCGATCAGCGGAGATGGCAGCGCACCCCGTTGGTAAGCAGGTTAACAGCCCCAGCAACAGCACCCCAGAGTGTGTTAAAGGTTTATAGACCTCTACTGCAACTGGCAAAGTAGCAAACCGAACCAGTGATTGGGGTCAGCCCAAACTTGCTGGGGGACTAAGCCTTGAGCTTCCAGATCCTCTCCAATGCTGCTCAAGCTAAACTTCC
The DNA here is from genome assembly GCA_041748155.1 of Thermosynechococcaceae cyanobacterium. Lineage (GTDB taxonomy): Bacteria > Cyanobacteriota > Cyanobacteriia > Thermosynechococcales > Thermosynechococcaceae > JBGTDT01. The sequence continues at coordinate 34,254 of JBGTDT010000021.1, forward strand.
GCGATATCTCGGTCAGAATTGTTTCTCCAGACGCTAAAGCAATATTTAGGTCAAGCGCCTCTAGCCGAACGACTTGATCGCGGAGGCTTTTAAGATGCATCTCAATTTGATGCCGGGACTTGTTGTAAAAAGCCAAATGTCTAAACTGAGTCAAGTCGAAATTTCCTGAAAAGCGCTGATTGAGATGGTCAAGGATATTGAGGTTGAATTTAGCCGTGATCCCGAGAGCATCATTGTAGGCAGCCTCAAGTTGTTCCTGAGGTTTCTGTAGATCTACTCCTAACAAGAAATACTCACCCGGTTGCAAGGCAGCGGTGATCTGCTTGAAAAAATGTTCGCATTCCTGGGGATTGAGGTTCCCTAGGGTACTGCCTAAAAAACAAATCATTCGGGCTGGTAAAGGGGTGGGGGGCAGGTGCTGCAAGGCCAGCTCATAGGTGCCAACCAGTCCGTGAACCCAAAGCGTCCCATAGGAGCGGAGCAACCCAAGTGCACTCTGTTCAAGCATGCCCCCACTGACATCAATGGGCATGTAGCGCAGGGAGTCATTCAGCTCAGCATAGGCATCTAGTAAGATTCGGGTTTTTGTGGCACTACCACTACCCAGTTCCACCAGCTCACAGGGACCTGTTGCAGCGGCAATTTCTAAGGCACACGCTCGTAAAATAGCTGTTTCAGTTCGGGTCGGATAATACTCAGGTAAGGTGCAAATTTGCTCAAATAGCTCTGAGCCTCGGTCATTATAGAAATAGCGACACGGTAGGGTTTTGGGTACTTGGCTTAGTCCGCCAATGACATCTGCCCCACTGGTAGTATTTTTCTCAACCGCATCCTTTAAAGGGAGCAACTGATCTATGCACAGGCGTTCGTGTAACTTTTCTGTAGCTGTACTGGCAGTGATAACAGCACGGCTTATGGACTTAAACATCGACATTCTAAGTCTCCTCAGGAAGCTGAATTGATTAAGTGGCTAGGGGTTAAAGCTGCGAGCACAGCGAAAGCCAGCAAAGTGCTGGCGAACACTGGGATGGTACCAGTTGCGGAAGGCAGATCGCAGCACAGAGGAGCGGGTTGCCCAGCTTCCGCCCTTTAACACCCGGTGCTGATTGTCGAAGTAGGGCATTGAGTAACCTGCGTAGGGATAGCTGGCAAAGCCCTCATAAGGATAAAACCAAGTTGCAGTCCACTCCCAAACGTTACCGAGCATGTCGTAACAGCCATAGGGACTCTGCCCCTTGGAATATTGGTCTACAGGCGTTGTCTGTCCAACATTGTGGTTGTGATTACACCGCTGCGCTGTCGCCTCAGCCTCTCCCCAAGGATAGGTCTGCTGCTTTGTTACGACTGCATCCCAGCTAGCAGCCTTTTCCCATTCCGCCTCAGTGGGTAGGCGTTTCTCGGCAAAGTGGGCGTAGGCTTCTGCTTCGTACCAGCTCACCCCACAGGCGGGATGGTCGTCCGCAACGGCTGTATCCCAGTAAAGGGGCTGAGAGACTGGGTTAGCCTGTAACCAAGCCCAACCTTCTGAGGACCACCATTGCGGGTTGTTGTAGCCTCCCGCCCGAATAAATACTTGATACTGCTGTCGGGAGACGGGATAGCGATCAATCCAGTAGGATTCTAGATAGACTCGGTGTAGAGATTTTTCGTTATCCAGAGCAGAGATCGCGTTATTACCCTGCTCAGAATAACCAGCTTTTACTAGAACCATTTCTGCAGTTGTTCCAGCTTCGGAGCTTTGTTGTAATTGCTGACGGCTAGGGGAACTAAACTGGCTCAGCCAGGATAAACCTCGACGTTGTAATTGCAACACCCAAGTGATGGTTTCAGCATGCTGAGCTTCGTGTTGAATGAGCCAACGCCACAGCCATTCTTGCTGATCTAGAGGGGCCTCTTCCAGGTAGCGTAGGACTTGGACCCGGATATTTAGAAGGTAATCACAGGTTTGCGCCAACGTGGGTAAATTTGTCCGCTCGGCCTTAGGCAGACCGTCAGCCACAAACAGGCGACGGTAGGTAGGGACAACAGTCGGTAAACCAGCACAACGCTCTAGGAGCCAATGAGCTTCTACGAAGCCAATGTGGCCCAAGTGCCAGCCAATCGGACTAAAATCCGGGTGAGCCTGATAGCAAAAGGTTTGCTGGTCTACCCCTTCAAAGAGGGCCAAGGTAGCTACTCGGGATTGAGCGAGCTGTTGCTCGAGTTCCTGCCTATGCTTGATCGCAAGGCGTCGGGAAGTTTTAAGATAAGTAGGTTTAGACGTCAAGGTCTTCTCCATTACAAACATGCTGCTTTTATGTGAGTGCACCAGTAACTTGCAGACAACGTTACTATTGTGCTCTCAGTTCAGCTTCTTCTGAAGGGTGGGTCAGAAGATTAATTTAAGATTAATTATGGTGATATTTTCGGCTGATGCTTTTCTGACTTAGTTGGTGAGACTACTAGCCCAGCAAGCATGGATTAAAAAGCTCACCCTTGGTTAGCCGACATGACTTGGACGCCACTCTAGTAGATTGAAGCCTGGATCAGCCTAGCAGTAAACGGATTTGTCGTCTAGTTTTCAAAATGTGAGTCTAAAGGCTGACCACAAACCGGAGAAGTTCAGTTGAGATCGTTATAATGCTTGGGTGAAAACGACCTAAAAATGTAGCTTTCTGCCAATCTGACGACAAGAATGCTTCCTTCTCAGAAATTTGTCAGGAACTTCCGCTAAGTTATAACTATCCCTATTACCTGCACCTTCTAACGTTCTGGCGATCGCTTGCTATGGTCTCCATTGCCCGTAAAAACCTGTTTCAGGATCTGCCTCGCTTTATCGTTGCACAGGCTGGCATCATGTTTGCCGTTAGCCTGGTAACCATTCAAACCGGTATTTTGAATGGGTTTATCCGCTCAACTAGCGTCTTAATTGACAATTCCAACGCAGATATCTGGGTCGCTTCTAAAGACATGCGGCATCTGGAGCTAACCCTGCCGATACCCTTTCAACGGCTTAGCCAAGCTGAAGCGGTCCAGGGAGTGGATCGAGCAGAGGCACTGATCGTTCAAGGTGCATTGTGGCGGAAAGAATCGAGTCGGATAAGTCCTGTCAGGGTAATCGGCTTTGACCCAGATGGACAGTTGTTTCAGCCCTGGAACATCACCCAAGGTCGCGTGAATCAGCTCAAGCAACCCTATACTGTGATGCTGGATGAGTCAGACCTAGATGGGCTTAAAGTAGAAGGAACGGGTGAAGTTGGTGAGATTGGATCATTCCAGGCCCGAACAGTGGGATTTACCCAAGGAATTCGTTCCCTTGTATCGAGTGCCTTCGTGTTTACCTCCCTGAAGAATGCTAACCCCTACAGTATTTCTCCTGTTGCTACTCCGCCAGACAATCCTCCCACCCCCCAAAACCTCACTGCCACCGATCCAATTAGTTTCGTACTGGTTCGGGCTCGTCCCGGCCAAGATCTCCAGGTACTCAAGCAAAGGCTAGAAGCAGCTCTGCCAAACACTCGTGCCTACACTCGCACGGAAATGTCTGACTTAACGCAAACTTACTGGCGCAGTACAACGAGTGTCGGCTTCATTCTAGGGCTGGGTGCCGTCGTGGGTGTCGTCGTTGGCATCGTCATTGTCGGCCAAATTTTATATGCTTCAGTGTCTGATCACCTGAAAGAATTTGGCACTCTAAAGGCTATGGGCTCCTCTGACTGGTTTATTTATGGTGTTATCGCTGAGCAGGCTCTTTGGATGGCAGTTTTGGGCTATCTTTCTGGCATGGCCCTTTGCTTTGGACTAGGAGCCTGGACAGTGGAAACCCAAGGAATTGCAATTTTGATCAGTTCAACAACAGCAGCCGGAGTCTTTGGCGTCACAATTTTTATGTGCCTGGGTGCTGCTGTCTTTGCCATTCACAAAGTGACCTATTTAGACCCAGCCATTGTGTTTAAAGCCTAAATCCTTGGCACTACAGAAGATAAAACGCTCAAGCATCAATTCTCGCAAGCTGTAAACACTGATATTTCTCCCACGGTGTCAACTTTGGATCAGACCACACCAATCGTTAACCCCAGCCGGGTAGACTCAACTTCAACCAAAGCCATCCTTGCCAGAGGAGTTGAGATGGTCTTTCAATCTGGAGCCGAACAGTTCCAGGCGCTCAAAGGCATAGACTTAGAGATTGCCACTGGCGATATTGAGCTGTTGATGGGTCCGTCTGGCTCTGGCAAAACAACTTTGCTATCGATTTTGTCTGGTATTTTGACCCCAACCTCAGGCAGTGTAGAGCTGTTAGGGGAAAAAATTACGGATTTGTCGCGGGCTAAACTGGCAAAGTTCCGGCTAAAAAATATCGGGTTTGTTTTTCAAGACTTTAATTTGTTCCCTGCCTTGACAGCACGGGAGAACGTAGAAACAGTGTTGAACCTGAAGGGGATTCACAGAGGGGCAGCCAAGCGTCAGGCCCAACAGTTATTGGAGCAGGTTGGGATTGCCAGTAAAGCCCGGAATCTGCCCCGCGATCTATCGGGGGGTCAGAAGCAACGGGTGGCGATCGCCCGGGCCTTAGCAGGGAGTCCAAAGCTGATCATGGCGGATGAACCCACGGCCTCTCTCGATTCTCAAAATGGTCAGGCTGTGATTCAACTCCTGCGAAAACTTGCCAAGGAAGAAGGCTGTACCGTTCTCATGGTCACCCACGATCCGCGCATTCTAGAATGTGCGGATCAGGTCGTTTACTTGGAGGATGGGATGATTTCTCCCTGCGTTCCATCTCCGGTGTTACCTGTCTCTGCATGAATCACTCCGGGGCTCGCAAAGTCTTTGTGACGGGTGGCACCGGGTTTGTGGGAGCTAACCTCGTGCGGTTGCTGCTAGAGCAGGGGTACAAGGTCCGGGTTCTAGTCCGCCCCCACAGTTGCCTGGATAACCTGCAGGGATTGCCAGTCGAGACTGTAACCGGGGATCTAACTGATCCAGCGATCGCTGAGCACCTGCAGGGATGCCAGGTTCTATTTCACGTTGCCGCTCATTACAGTCTCTGGCGGGGCGATCGCGTCGCCCGCTACCGCAGCAATGTCCTGGGGACTCGCAATATGCTGGCTGCTGCCCGGCAGGCGGGAATTGAGCGCACTGTCTACACCAGTTCCGTCGCCGCGATCGGGGTTGCTGCCAACGGCACAACCGCCGACGAAACCTATCAAAGTCCCTTAGAAAAATTGGTGGGAGACTATAAAAAATCCAAGTTTTTGGCGGAACAGGAAGCGCAGCAGGCGGCTCAGGCCGGGCAAGATCTAGTCATTGTCAATCCCAGCACCCCCATTGGTCCCTGGGATCTGAAACCGACCCCGACAGGGGATATTATCCTCCGCTTTCTGCGGCGACAAATGCCCTTTTACTTGAATACAGGACTAAATTTGATTCATGTCCAGGATGTGGCCTGGGGACATCTGCTGGCGTTGAAACAAGGGCAAAGGGGCGATCGCTATATTCTTGGTCACGAAAACTGGACTCTAAAAGCAATGCTGGAGCAACTGGCTGACCTAACAGGTTTACCTGCGCCTAAAGGAAGTATTCCAGCCTGGATTCCCTTGAGCGCGGCGTGGATTGATGAGTGCATTCTCGCTCCCCTGGGCAAAACTCCTTCAGTTCCGCTGGCAGGCGTGCAGATGGCACAGCAACGGATGTACTATGATGCCTCCAAAGCAGTCCGGGAACTAGGTTTGCCGCAAACCCCGATCAGAACAGCCCTTAAAGACGCCGTAGACTGGTTCGTGACCTACGGATATGCAGACCTTAGCAGGGCTGGACTATAGTACTCTACTCCGCATTGAGGACTTGTTCTGCTGTTAAAGCTAGCCCTGGGAATGTTGGAGAGATGAGGCGATCACTCCCGGTAAAAACTGCGTCGTCATAGAGTCCATCCACTAGCTGGAGGACAACAACTTTAGCCTTGATAGGATCTACAATCCAATACTCTGGAATCTCTCGCGTTGCATACTCAGCGCGCTTTTTTCGATAGTCTCTAGCTGGATCATCTCCAGAGACAATCTCCACTGCTAATTTGGGAGGCGACTGCAAGATAGCAGAGACATTAAGGAGAGCCTCCTCCTGTTCTTTGGTGATCACAACCAGGTCAGGTAAGCGAGACTTTGCCTCAGCGGTTCTGACGCCATAATCCCAGGAGGGAACCCAGAGCCAGCCAAGCCGCTGGATTTCTACATAAAGCTGGATGAACAGAAACCGCGCCATCTTGGCATGCTTCCCGGTGGGTGGATTCATCTCCACCAAATCTCCATTAACCAGTTCATAGCGCTTATCGGTTCCGTCGTCGTAGGCCAAATAATCCTCAAACGTTAACAGGGTCTTAGTTGGAGTTTGAACCATAGGGGCGATCGCTCCTAGTGCTGGCAGCTATAGCATTATCATATCCAACTGTTAGGGTTGAACGGCTGTACTCTGACGCCGCCAAAGCAGTCCAGCTAGGGCTGCTCCCCAATCGAAACAGCCCTTAAAGACACCGTAGACTGGTTCATTGCCTATTTGACCAAATTTTTTAGATTGAAATATGAAGGCAGATTTAGCAAAGGCACTGCAAGAGCAACTTAATCAGTCGCTTCTATTTGCATCTTGTCTGGGTATCAATGTCACGATCAATGATGACAAAAATGGCTTTTGGAGCAGTGCGAGTGGGTACATAGACCCAGGCACGAAAGCACCGCTACCAGTTGACGGTCAATTCTATATTTACAGTATTACAAAGACGTTTACGGCTGTTCGGCTATTACAAATTGTCGCAAGAAATAATGTTTCGTTAGATGATCCGATCATAAATTGGTTCCCTGATTTACCGTTTCCGTCAACCATCACGCTACGGAGATTACTGAATCACACTAGCGGTGTACCAAGCTATACCAGCTTGAATGCTTATATGCCTGCCGTACAACAAAACCCGTCCGATCCTTGGAAATACGAACAGGTCGAGAAGTTGACCTGCCACGGAGAGCTAGATTTTGACCCAGGTAGTCGTTGGTCGTATTCCAATACGGGGTACATGCTGCTATTAAAGCTGATTGAGAGGATCACTGGTAGAACTTTTGCCGAAACAGTCAGAGAATCTCTTGTAGACCCCTTAGAACTGTCGCGTACGTATGTGGCAGAAGATATTGATCGGGGTCACTTGGTGCCGGGCTATTGCCGATACCTGAATGAAAAGTGTGTCATGGAAAATGTGATATCTCGATACCATCCAGGATGGTGTGCAACAGGTCTTGTCGTATCTACAACCCGTGAGATTGTTCAGTTTTATGACGCATTATTCAGCGGCAAGCTGATCGGTCTCAAGATGCTAGATGAAATGCTGACCTGTGTATCAATTGGAGAGGACGCTGGTCGATTTTTCGGAAAGCCATCCTACGGTCTTGGCCTGATGATAGACCCTGAATCGCCATACGGTGAATGCTTCGGACATGGTGGCGATGGACCTGGCTACAATACCTGGGCCATGTATTTGCCCAACTTCAATGGACGAAAACTGACTCTGGCGGTGTTCTGTAACACCAGCATGGCCGGACACCCGTTTGATCTAGTTAATGATTTGCTGGATGTGCTTGAGAAGGCATAGTCAGCACTCCACCAAAACTCCCCTATTGATGCATGAGCTAAGTCATTAAACTACTTCAATTTCTAGGCGATGTGCAACTTCAAAGTAAGGAAATCTCACCCTACACTTCTGACAGCAAAAAATGCAGAAGCTAAGGTGAGACAAAATGTTTTCTATCGAGGAGTTTATCATTGCTGTCTTTTGCTGCGTCGATGACGCGCTC
>JBGTDT010000022.1:0-8446 GCA_041748155.1 Thermosynechococcaceae cyanobacterium
TCTTCTGGCATGCGTCAGGTGGTGCGCGATCTAAAACCCTCGAACTTAGAAGATATTTCTTCTATCCTGGCGCTGTATCGACCCGGACCTTTGGATGCAGGGCTGATTCCCAAGTTTATTAATCGCAAACATGGCCGGGAAAGAATTGAGTATCAGCATTCCATCCTGGAGTTAGTCCTGGATGAAACCTACGGAATTATGGTTTATCAGGAGCAAATTATGAAGATTGCTCAGGATATGGCTGGCTATTCTCTGGGGCAAGCCGACTTACTCCGTAGGGCAATGGGAAAAAAGAAGGTCTCTGAGATGCAGAAACACCGAGAGATCTTCATCGATGGAGCAACGAAGAATGGCGTTAAGTCCAAAGTTGCTGAAGCCCTGTTCGACCAAATGATTTTGTTCGCGGAATATTGCTTTAACAAGTCCCATTCAACGGCCTATGGCTATGTCACCTATCAAACTGCTTTTTTGAAGGCCAATTATCCGGTCGAATACATGGCTGCCTTGTTGACCGCCCATAGTGGTGACCAGGATAAGGTCCAGAAGTATATTGCCGCCTGTCTGAGTATAGGAATTCAGGTAGAGCCACCGGACATCAATCGCTCTGGGGTGGACTTCACACCGTTGGCTAGTACTATTTTATTTGGACTTTCAGCGGTTCGCCATGTGGGGCAGGGGGCGGTTGAGATTATCCTCGCAACCCGGCAGGCCGATGGGCCGTTTCAATCTCTGGCGGATTTGTGCGATCGCGTCGATATCCGCACAGTTAACCGCCGAGCCATGGAGGCTCTAATCCACTGTGGAGCCTTGGACAGTCTTAAGCCAAATCGCAACCAACTGATTCACGACCTGGAGTTGGTGTTGGATTGGGCTCAGTCTAGAGCCAGGGATCGGGTGAGTGGTCAAGGCAATCTATTTGACCTGTTCGGGGAGACGTCAACAAGCAATGGAAACAGCTTAAGCCTGGAATCTGCTCCTAAAGCTCCCCTTGTAGACGATCTCCCACAGCAGGAAAAATTACGACTGGAAAAAGAACTATTGGGCTTTTATATTTCCGATCATCCTCTCAAATCAGTGCAAAAATCAGCTCAAATTCTCGCGCCGATTAACCTCAGCGACCTGGGTGAGCAACGGGAAGGGGGGACGATTAGTGCCATTGTCATGCTGGCAGCAGTGAAACCTATAACCACCAAAAAGGGCGATCGCATGGCTATCCTGCAAATCGAAGACCTGACTGGGCAAGCAGAAGCGGTTGTTTTCCCCAAGACCTTTGAACGAGTCGCCCCCTATATCACTGCTGATGCCCGCCTAATGGTCTGGGGAAAAGTGGATCGACGAGACGATCAATCTCAGTTGATCATTGAAGACGCCGAACCGATTGAAACCGTCCGGCTGGTCATGGTGGAATTGACCCCTCAGCAAGCTCACGACATTCAAGCCCAGCATCGCTTGAAAACCATCCTCCTGGAACAGCGGGGAGAAGCCGAACGGGGCAAAATTCCCGTAATTGCGATCGTCTCTGCCCAAAATCAGCGTCAGTTTGTTCGCTTTGGACCTCAATTTAGGGTGCAAGACCACCAAGTTGCGGTTAATGCCCTGACTCAAGCGGGATTTCCCACCCGAGCCTCTTCCTTGGTAGGCTAAGTCTTGCTACAAGTTGGTTTCCCAAGAAGACGCAATCAATCCTCCTGCTGCCTTGCCATCCACTGGCCTGGAGAAAAAGTATCCCTGCCCATACTCACATCCCAATTGCCGGAGTTGAGCAACCTGAGCACCTGACTCCGCTCCTTCAGCCACCACATCCAACCTGAGATTGTGAGCCAGCATGACAACTGCCAGCGCATCACAATCTGAGTGTGCATGGTCGCATCAAACACCCTATAGCGTCCTTCGCCTAACGCTTTAGCTCGGTACATGGCAATATCAGCATCGCGCAGCAGGTCTTCTGACCGATCATCGCTGGTTGCACTCAAGGCAATACCAATGCTGGCACTGATGAACACCTCTTGTCCGCTGAGGTTGAAAGGTTGGATCAACTGGTCTTGAATTCGCTCAACCACCCCTGCAACACTGCTAATGTCTGGAATGTTCTCTAACAGGATTGTGAACTCGTCTCCCCCAAGGCGAGCCACCGTGTCTTCAGGACGCAGGCAGGATTCCAGGCAACGAGCGATCGCCATGAGAAGTTGGTCCCCCGCTAAGTGTCCGAGGCTATCATTAACCATCTTGAAGCGATCCAGATCGAGGAAGAGGACGGCAACCAGATAGTCATCGTGTCGCTTTGTGCGCTTGAGAGCACTTCCCAAGCGGTCCATGAACAAGGTGCGATTGGGTAAATAGGTCAGTGGATCGTAAAGAGCTTGGTGTTCCAGTTGGTTCTGACGTGTTCAACCACATCGGCCATCCGGTCAAAGGCCCAGGCTAGTTTATTCAGTTCTCCTGGCCCTTGGGACAGGCCAGTACGCGTCCTCTAATTGCCGACGGTGAAGTTGTGAGATTTAACAACTCGTTGAAACCACAGCCGATCAGCAAGGTTAACTGGGTTGGTGAGGGGAACACCGCTACAAAACACATCCCCATCCGACTCCACCGCTGCCAGATTGGCGTAGGACGGGTATTGTTTCAGCAGGTAGCCAAAGAGTCTGCTACATATAGCTTGGTTACCGTTGCGTACTTCCGGCAGCTCGGCCAAGGCGATCAGCAGCTGGCGCGCCCCCTCAATCAATCGGTCTTCACGAGCGGCAGCCGTGCGGAGCAGCCGCAGAACATTTTCCCGCGCCTGCTCCATTTCGATTTGGCGTTCTTCCAGATCCGTGTAGAGGGTCAGTCCCAACGCCGGCAAGACGCAGAGAAAGACGAGAGCGATTAGGCGGGTGCGTAGACTAGTGAAAGAGAAGCGGGGCATGAATTACCGCTCTCTAAGACTTATACATTGCTGAACAATGGTTGACACTGCTGCTTAATTTCTGAATTGGCATCTAACCACATTGCCATCATCAGGCTTGCATGGCTGAGCTATCCGTATATGATTCAAAATGTTGATTACAGCATTCAGAATACCAAACTTTTAGCTATAAATCTGACGATGCTATCCATGCTGATGGTGTAGTCCAAATCTTAAGCAACGCAATAGCATTTTTACTTGTGCTTCTGTCCTCCAAAAATAGCAAAGTTAAGGTAGCGCCAGTGACATCCTACATCCTCAAATCCAGCTTCAATCAGCCATTTCATCTGGTCTTCAACAGATGAGGGCATATCTTCTTCAAGATACTTGGAAAACCAGTGCTCGTCGTTCTCCCCGTTTGACCGGATGTATTGACGCCAGATGGTTTCATATTGCTCTGTTAGATCAGGGGATGCGCCATAGACAATATCCTGACAAAGAAAGCAGCCTCCAGGATTCATGGCACTGAAAAGACGCTTCAGCAATTTCTGTTTTCCCAGGTCGTCCAGGTGGTGTAAGGCTGATCCAGCAACCACCAAGTCGTATTCAGCACCGATATCGTCGACCGCAAAGTTTCCTCGCCGGAATATCACACGGTCCTGATAAACTGACAGATTTCTGCGACAGGCTGTAAGCATATTCTCCGCGAAGTCGAGTGCGACCACGGTTGTTTGGGGAAATGCCTTGAGAATCAAAGCGGATAAAATGCCGGTTCCTGCCCCTAGATCAAGCGCCCTCAGGTTGGCAGTTCGCTTGAATGGAATCAGGTTCAGCATTAAGGTATGCTGCTCGTGATAGTACGGAATTAACCGTGGAATCAAGCTGTCGTAGTTAAATGCTTCCGGCTCAAAGTGTTCTTTTACTTGGTATAGATTCACGGATAATACCCCTTTTTGACTTGACTATGTTCAACCTCAGAGAGTCCTTGGACAATCCTCCCTAGATTGAGGCAAAAAGTCCTACTGCAGAATAGTCTAGCCAGGTTTAAAGTCAGCTATGCAATTGCGCGGTAAAATGACTGAGCTAATTTTCCAGTACCAACCCGATCTGAATCAAACTAGGTCTCTGCCATGTCTGCTCCCGAAAAACTCTATGAAGGCAAAGCAAAAGCCCTCTACACAACAGAAGACCCAGAGATCTTGCTGGCTCACTTCAAAGATGATGCGACGGCATTCAATGCTCAGAAACGGGGGGCGATTGTTGGCAAGGGTGCCATAAATTGTACGATCTCAACTCACCTGTTTCAACTGCTAGAGGCGGCTGGAATTCAAACCCATTTAATTAATCAGCCCGCTGCCAACGAGATGCGGGTGCGAAGGTTAAAGATTTTACCGCTAGAAGTCGTCGTCAGGAACATTGCTGCCGGCAGTCTCTGTCAACAAACTGGATTAGCGCTAGGTACCCTCCTGAAGCAGCCCTTGGTGGAGTTCTTTTACAAAAATGATCAACTGGGAGACCCCCTGTTAACCCGCGATCGCCTCCTATTACTGAAGCTGGCCACTCCGGAACAAGTCGAACAGCTCAAAAGGTTGGCATTGCGAATCAACAATGTTCTGACTGAATTTTTCCAGCAATGCGGCATTACCCTGGTTGACTTCAAATTGGAGTTTGGTCTAGACCGCGATCAGCAGTTGCGACTTGCTGACGAAATTAGCCCCGATACTTGCCGTCTTTGGAATCAATCTGAGTCTGATCCAGACCGCCGGGTGATGGATAAAGATCGATTTCGTCGCGATCTAGGAAATGTAGAAACGGCTTATCAGCAGGTCCTGGAGCGAGTTTTAGCTCAAGCCGTCTAGCCCTGGCTCACCACCAATGCGGTACAATTTGCCCATTTGCTTTGGAGGGAATTGTCTGTTCTATTCCAGCTAACTCTGTTCGTTTGTGGTGTTAGGAGTGGTCAAATGCCTAAAGATTTAAACCCAATACGTTTTCCCCCTCTACTGGTGGCAGTTTTTGCTACTTTGACGACTCAAATTCCCATCCCAGCTAGAGGACAAACGCCTGAGACTGCTGGCAGCGAAGCTCTACATATCCCCTTAAAACCAGCAACGATTCCAGCTTTGCAGAACCAGCAGTCTCAGCAGCATCCTCAAGGAGTCGCCCCACATCCGGCAAGCTCTCTTGGTGTGGCACAACTCTTTCCAGGTGAAGATCAACAAGCACCTACCCCTCAATTTCCCCCGCCTACCCAGGCTCCTCAGCCAACCCAACGAGCCCCTCAGATTCCACTTCCTTTGCCTGAGGAGGATGAGGATCAAGAGCCGGTTCCCCAACCCCCCCTCCCGCCTCAACCGTCTCAGCCAACTCCCCCTCCTGATGAAGCAGCCCCTCAGATTCCATCCCCTTTCCCTGAGGGTCAGCCGGCCCCCACTCCCCCAGCTCAACCACAGCCCTCTGCTGCACCGGAACCCCAGGTACTAGTGGCGGAGGTTGTTGTGAGTGGTGCAGAGGGAGAACTTCAAGATGAAGTGTACCGAGCCATTCGAACTCAGCCAGGTCGGGTAACCACGCGATCGCAGTTACAAGAAGACATCAATGCTATCTTTGCCACGGGGTTCTTTTCTAACGTCAGGGCTCAACCGGAAGATACTCCCCTAGGGGTTCGGGTCACTTTTATTGTTGAACCCAACCCGGTCGTGCGCTCTGTACGGCTTGAGGGGAGCCGAGTCCTGACCCAGGCAGAGATTGATAAAATTTTTAGCCCTCAATATGGCCAAATTTTGAACTTCCGTCGCCTGCAAACGGGAATTAGACAAGTCAATCAGACCTATCAAAGCAGAGGCTTTGTCTTGGGACAGGTTGTCAGTGCCCCTAAGACTGATCCGAATGGAATTGTGACCCTGGAGGTAGCGGAAGGAGTTGTCGAGGATATCCAAATTCGTTTCCTCAACAAAGAGGACGAACCTACACAGGGAAAAACTCGGGAATTCATCATCACCCGAGAACTAAGCCTTGAGCCGGGAGAGGCCTTTAACCGGAACGAGTTTCAAAGGGACTTGCAGCGAGTGTTTGGCTTGGGTATTTTTGACGATGTTCAGGTTGCCCTAGAGCCAGGCCAAGACCCCCGTAGGGTTGTCGTTGTCCTCAATGTCAAAGAGCGCAGGACAGGTACTTTCGCTTTTGGAGCAGGACTTAGCTCTGCCAGTGGGTTATTTGGGACTGTCAGCTACCAGGAGCAAAATCTGGGCGGGAATAACCAAAGGCTAGGTGCAGAAGTCCAGTTGGCTACGCGGGGTGAGTTTCTATTCGATGTAAGCTTTACAGACCCCTGGATTGCCGGAGACCCGTACCGTACCTCCTACACTGTCAACCTGTTTAACCGGCTGACACGTCCCTTCATCTTTGATGGGGGTAATAGGGATGTCAATTTATTTCCTGAGACGACTGATGATGACGATGACGGGACCCCTGACAGAGATGACGAAGGGAATATTCTGTTTCAAGAAGGCGATGATCCTCGGGTGAACCGCTTGGGGGCAGGAGTAACCTTTTCTCGTCCACTCTCACAAGGCTTATTACAAGGCTGGACAGCCTCTGTTGGTTTACAGTACCAGCGGGTTTCGATTCGCGATGGAGACCTCGATATTGTGCGGGATGCCTGTATCAATCCTCCAAGTTGCACCCGAACAGAACAGCTTAGTTTTAGTGGGACGGGTCAAGATGACCTGACATCGCTCCAAGCGGGAATTGTGCGGGATCTACGGGATGATCCGCTCCGCCCGACCCGAGGTTCTCTGGTACGCTTGACCACTCAGCAGTACATTCCGATTGGTTTAGGCAGTATCCTAGGAAACAAGCTGATCGGTAGCTACAGCTACTACATCCCGGTTAGATTTACCAACTTCAACGAGGGACCCCAGGCACTGGCGTTTAATCTGCAAGCAGGAACGGCTGTTGGTGATTTACCTCCCTATGAGGCCTTTAGCCTTGGCGGGAGCAATTCTGTCCGGGGGTATGGAGAGGGAGAGCTGGGTACGGGCCGTAGCTATACTCAATTCTCTGCTGAGTACCGATTCCCGCTTTTCTCAATTGTGGGAGGTGCCCTCTTCTTCGATGCCGCCACCGACCTGGGAACTGCCAGTAGTGTCCTGGGTCAACCCGCTGTTGTTCGGGACAAACCCGGTAGTGGCTTTGGCTATGGAATTGGTGTCCGGGTTCAGACCCCACTGGGTCCGATTCGGGTTGATTACGGACTTAATAATGAAGGGGATAGCCGAATTCACTTCGGCATTGGAGAGCGCTTCTGATGATTCTAGATCAAAGTACGGGTGCTATGTCCTACGGGCAGGCTACGCCAACGCGAAGCACTCCTTCCGACGAGGGATCTGCCTCGCTGACGTCACAGCAACAACACACCCTCAAAACGGCTTTTGAACAGTCAGGGATTGGTTTACACACCGGTGCTTTAACCCAAGTACGAGTCTTACCTGCACAAGCGGGTCGGGGACGCTATTTTGTCCGGGTTGATTTAGCCTCTCCTGAGGCACCGGAAATTCCCGCACAGGTGGAGGCAGTCAATCAGACTGTTCTTTCAACAGAGCTAGGGCAAGGACAGGCCAAAGTTCGTACCGTTGAACATTTGCTAGCTGCTTTAGCTGGTTTAGGGGTAGACAATGCCCGCATTGAATTAGATGGTCCAGAAGTGCCTTTGCTGGACGGATCAGCTCAGGTTTGGGTTGCAGCAATCATCCAAGCTGGATTGGTTGCTCAATCAGCTCTTCGGCCTGTTCGGCAGCTCAATCAAACCCTTTCAGTTTACGAAGGGGATGCCTTTGTTGTGGCCCTACCTGCACCCGAAACTCGCTTTAGCTATGGAATAGACTTTGACTCGCCAGCCATTGGTAGACAGTGGTACAGCTTCCAACCGGCTGAGTTTGCTAAAGAGATCGCTCCGGCTCGGACCTTTGGCTTTGCTGACCAAATTGAACAGTTGCGGGCGAGTGGGTTAATCAAAGGTGGTAGTCTAGAAAATGCTTTAGTTTGTGGTCCGGCGGGATGGCTTAATCCGCCCCTGCGATTTCCGAACGAACCTGTCCGGCATAAACTTCTAGACTTAATGGGAGATCTGAGTTTATTGGGACCATTACCTCAGGTTCATATCGTGGCCTACAAAGCGAGCCATACTCTCCATACTCAGATGACCCGGTTATTAGCCCAGCATTGCTAAAGCAGCCCAATTTTGGATTTTAGATTTTGGATTTTAGATTGCAATTGTTACTTCCTGATCTAAATTCCCAGATCTAGAATCTAGGCGAAAACCTGAGACTTTCAATCCAAAATCGCAAATCTAAAATCTAAAATTCTTTGCACCCCTACCTCAACTGACTCATGCCCATCCTGACTGATGCAGCTTCCCCGACAATCTCTGTAGCAAGCCCAGAGAAACCAACGATTTTGACCGTTGATCAGATTCAAAAGCTACTGCCTCACCGCTATCCGTTTCTACTCGTTGACCGGATTATCGAGTATGTGCCGGGGGAACGGGCGGTTGGGATTAAA
>JBGTDT010000023.1:0-43258 GCA_041748155.1 Thermosynechococcaceae cyanobacterium
GTCTTCGCTCAAGCGGAGGGCGTGACGCTCGGAACGGATGCGGTCCTTGAGGACAGAGGTTTCCGTCGGCGGTGCATCTTCGGTAGTCTCACCACCGTCCGGATCGGCAGCAGCCAGTGTCGAACCCGACGTCGTCACCAGAGCCTTATCTGTCCCGCGTAAAGGTTCGCCCAATGCATTCACCGCCGCAGCATCGATGCGAAGAATCTTCTCGTAATCCATTCCCCAGTCGTGGATATAAGCCAAGTGCAACACCGCCTCAGCTTGGGCGCTCTCTTGCCGAAGTACGTCCAGGCTGCTCAGCTCTCCGCGCACTGGAGTCGCACCCAATGCTCTCAATCGAGCATCACCTTCTTCACTCCGCGCTAACCCGTATACGGCGTGACCTTCGGCGAGCGCCCGTTCCGTTACAACGCGCCCGATATACCCGGTCGCCCCAGTTACAAATATCCGCATTTGCTCTCCCTGCTTCTGTTCTGGATAGACGTCCTGCGTTACTTCTTTACCTTAAAATCAGAAGAGCAGACTGTCCATGTGTCTCCGTCTGTATTTCATTCGCGAGCGTCTTGCTATGGATGTGATCGATCAGCTTCTCGCCGATTTGCGTCAGGAAAGCTGCGTTTTTTGCCGGCTAGAGGCGACCGAGCCCTGGCGCATTCAGAAGAGCGCAAGCCCTGTCGCACCGTTCTACGCAGTGCTTTCCGGCAAGGCCCGAATCGAGACCGCGAACAACGCTCACGACCTATGCGAGGGAGACTTCCTGGTGCTGCCAAGCGGAGAGCCTCATGAGCTGACTGGTGCCGACTCCGCAAGTGCGCCTCCGGTTCCTCTTGTATCGCTGCTCGACGAGGCGGGCGTCGAGCCATGGAGGCGCGGTGTGCGTTACCGAAGAACAGTCCACCTCCAGCATGGAGGCGGCGGCTCGCAGAGCGTGATCCTCGTCGGCATCTTCTCCTTCGGTGACCCGCGCAGAAACCCTCTACTCACCGCGTTGCCACCTGTGCTTGTCGTCCATGGCGGAACGAACTGCAATACAGCGTGGTTGAAGACGATACTGAACGCCATAGCGGAGGAGCTTGCGGAAGAGCAGCCAGGCTCAAATCTGGTGATTGCTAAACTTGCCGATCTGCTCTTTATGCAGTCTCTCCGCGCGTATCTGGCTACAGACCTTCACAATTCCGTTGGCTGGATGCGCGGTATCATGGACCCGCTTGTAGGGCGTGCCATCTCTTGCATGCACGCTGCACCGGAACGCCGCTGGACATTGCAAGCGCTTGCCGAAGAGGCCGGCTGTTCGAGAGCCGTCTTTGCGCAGCGATTCAGCACCCTGGTAGGCCAGGGAGCTTTTAGCTATCTGACCGCGTGGCGCATGCACGTCGCCGCTGGCCTGCTGCTCGATGGAACCGGCAACATCGGAACCGTGGCCAGCCGAGTGGGCTACCGATCAGAAGCAGCCTTCTCGATCGCATTCAAGCGCTGGGCAGGCATCCCACCCAGTCAATATCGCGCTGAAATGCTTCGGGTCTCAACTTGCGAGCACTTCGCTCAGAACACCGCGTCCTTAGGTGATTCCGCAACGCCAAAGCACGGCGGGAGAGGCCCTGCGTCGGACAGTTGACTAAAGACATACATTCCCTATGACGGTCAGGACGCGGGTAGTGAGATGGGTTCTGCTTTACCACTACTTCCATATCACTACCCTCCTGACCTAACCATAACGTCAGGGCATAAGCCCGCTTCAATCATCACTCCTGGAAGCCAGCGATTTTAGGTATGAAAGGGCAACGCGATCAAGGGTAGAAATGTCAAGAAGACCCAACTCCAGGACCAAGGGCTTAGCTGATCGAGAAACACTGTTTCCTGAACAAGTAGGGCATCAATGCGCTCTACCAGGCGACTGCGGGGAGCTGTACAGCTAAATGCGGCACAAAAGTTTTCAGATATTAGCAGCGGCGTATTGACCACCTGGAGCAGCGACTCTGCCAGCAGCAAAGGATCGATCTGCTGAGCAGCCCAGTGGTCAGCCCGCAACTCCCGCAAGACCAAAACTTCCTGCCATAGGGCTTCAGTATAGGGCAACCAGGCTGTGCAAGTCCGCAGCCAACCTAGCCAGAAAAACCAAAAGGTGTCTCGGTAGTAGCGATGTCCTTGTTCGTGGGCCAGGACGGCATCCAAATGGGCCTGATCTAGGGCCTGCAAAAGTCCCTGGCTGACAACCAACTCAGGCTGCCAGAAGCCAACTTGGGCGCTAAATAGAACAGGGGTGTCCAGGACTCGGCCCCATCTACCGCTCAAATCTTGCTGGGGGTAGGTGCGGATCTGTCGGACAGAACGCCAGCCTTGCCAGGCCAGCTTTAGGCAGGAAGCCCCGGCGAGTCCGAGTAGACTGAAGGCCAGCCAGAAGCTAAACCAGCTAGCCTGAAGTCCCCCCATTTGCCCTTGCGGTCCCATGCCTAGCACGGCCACCAGGGTCATCAGCAGGAGGAGAGGTGGAAACAGAAAGCAGGCGATCGCCCACCGCCATCGCACTTGCCAGTTTCCCGTCGGTCCAGACCAGGTGTAGCGCAACCCAACCGCTAGCCCTAAGGCAATCAGAATCATGATCAGGTGCATTACTGTTCCTCCCTGGCTCGACGGACGGCCTGGATCCGCTGGGCAATCGCGTCTAACTGGTCCAAGCTGGCTTGGTCTAGGCTGTCGGCAAAGGCTAAAACAATGTCAGGGTTACCCACCGCCAGAAATCGCTGCAACTGATCGTGGGCTGCTAATACTTGGGCATCCTGGCGTGATACCAGCGGTCGCCAATAGAAGGCCCGTTCTTGCTTGTTGCAGGCCAGCCACCCTTTCTTCGTCAGGCGGCGAAGGACAGTAGTGACGGAGGTATAGGCCAGCTCCCGATCAGGATCGGCCAGGATGCGCTCATGCACATCCTTAACTGTGGCAGAACCCAGTTCCCAGAGAATCTGCAAAATTTCCGCTTCCAGCGGACCGAGGGAAAGTTGCTTGGGACGGTAGTTGGGTAGTGACGGCATAACCCGTGTAATCAGCCTGTTGTCTCCATCAGCCTACACCCAAAACTGCCAAAGGATGCCGGGCCAAGTTTGACCGCTTGTCTTTTGACGCGGGTTAAAGCTCTGACCACAATAGTGGGGAATCATACCTATCTAAGCGGAGAACGCTGATGAAAAAGCTATTATTACTGGTTCTAGCGGCGATCGCTGTCTTCACAATTGCCTCTAGTCGTCCGGCTCTGGCAGCCGATACAGCAAGTGGTGCCAAGATATTTAGCGCTAACTGTACTGCTTGTCACATGGGCGGTCGTAACGTCGTGATGGCCGATAAAACCCTCAAGCAGGACGCCTTAGAAAAGTACGGGATGAATTCCCTGGAAGCTATTACTGCCCAGGTTACCAATGGCAAAGGGGCAATGCCATCCTTTAAAAGTCGGTTGAATCCGGCTCAAATAGAGGATGTTGCGAGTTACGTCCTAGAGCAAGCCGAAAAAGGCTGGAGTTGAAGCGGATTGCTAGAGCCTGGTCTGCTTTCCTCTAAGTCTAGCGGCTCAGGGAGGCAAGAGCGTCACGTCCATTTTTTTGTTAAGGAATATACACCTGGGAGGTAAAGTTATGCATCTCCGCCGAGTCATGGTTATTTTTGTTGTGATTGCTGCACTGGTGAGCTTCCCAATCCTAGTTCAGGCTCAGCCTTTACCAGCGCAGCTAGAAATTGCTCGAACTGATGCAATCCTTCCTAGCACTGAAGACTTCCTGGCTCGTAGTTCTCACAAAATTCTCTCTAAAGACTATCAGGGCGCAATTTTAGACTTGGACCAGGCGATTCAAGAGAATCCTAGGGACGCTAGGGCTCATATGAACCACGGTCTGATTCGCGGAGTTCTAGGAGACAAGCAGGGGGCGCTCTTAGACTTCAACCAGGCTCTACAGATCAATCCTTCCCTGGCTGAAGCTTACTATAACCGGGGATTTATCCGGGCTGAACTGCAAGATTATCTGGGAGCGGTGGCCGACTTTGACCAATCCCTGCGGATCAAGCCCAAGGATGCGGAGACCTGTCACTGCCGAGGCATGGTTCGCTACAAGCTTGGCGATCAACAAGGGGCGATCGCAGACTTCGAACTTGCTGCAAATCTCTACCTCAAACAGGGAAGGGCTGATGCTCACCAAGGTCTCTTAGAGCAAATTAGCAAGCTGGAGGTATACCCAGCTTTGCCGCTGCTATGAAGATCTATTAGATCGGTTCCAACCTACTATTGAAGCTGAGAGGGTTTCTGTGAAAAAACTACTACTTGCTGTAAGTGCTTTAGTCTGTGCCGCTACTTTAGGCAGTAGCTTTGGCATCACTAAGGCTTTGGAGGTTAAGGCAACTGAGGCAAATCGCCATCAGATGCACGGAGGGGGAATGCATAACGGCCAGATGCACAGCGACAGAACAGTCAAGATCCCCACAGGCCAGCCCATCCCGACCGTTGACTTAGTGGTTCATCCAGATGCAGTCAGGGGAAGAAATCTAGAGTTCAAAGTTACTAACTTCAAATTTGCACCAGAACGTGTTAATCAAGCCAGCAATGCTGCCGAGGGTCATGCCCATCTCTATATTGATGGTGAGAAAATTACCCGAATCTATGGTCCTTGGTACTATCTCGATACTCTAGAACCGGGTCAGCACGAAATTACTGTGGTCTTGAATGCTAATGGTCATGAGACGTTAGTTCATCAGGATCAGCCCATTCAAGATACTGAAGTGGTTCAGGTCTCCGCTGCTAACTAAACTGCGCCTGTAACAAAACGTTACAATATAACCAAGGCTAAAGTTTTTACTAAGTCTTAGAAATTTGACTTTAACCTCTCCCTACCACGATTTAGCTCTAGAGAGGACTAGAAATGATTCGACTGCTTGTTAATTTTTTAGAGTTTGTCCTCAACACGCTTTACCGCGATCGCCTCTATCCGCGCTTCTATGTGCTAGAGACCGTTGCTCGAGTTCCTTACTTTGCCTATCTGTCAGTCCTGCACCTCTACGAAACCTTTGGCTGGTGGCGTAAGTCTGACTGGCTTCGGGTTCACTTTGCTGAATCCTGGAATGAGTTGCATCACTTGCTGACGATGGAGTCGCTTGGGGGCAACAAATACTGGGTTGATCGCTTCGTTGCTCATACTGGCGCCTTTGTCTACTACTGGATTCTGGTTTTGGTATTCATGTTGGCTCCCGGCTCAGCCTACTACTTTACCCAGCTAGTAGAGGAGCATGCCTACCACACCTACGACCAATTCCTGGCAGCCCATGCAGTACAACTCAAAACCCAACCTGCCCCGCAAGTTGCGATCAATTACTACCGCGACGGTGACCTTTACCTGTTTGATGAGTTTCAGACTTCCCACCCACCCGTAGAGCGTCGCCCCCAGATTGAAAATCTCTACGATGTGTTTGTGGCGATCCGGGACGATGAGGGGGAGCATGTTAAAACAATGGTGGCTTGCCAGCAACCGGATGCTCAAGCGACCTTTAAGAGTCCCCACAGCCCAGAGACAATCTCTCTACCCGTAGGAGCGGTCCAGGCAATTGAAGAGAATGCTGAGTTGATTCTAGAAACCTCTAAGCAAGAGCCAGTTGGGATGTCCTAGCCGGAGCTTTCCGATCAGCACTTCTAAGCCGTTTTACCTTGCCGTTGCATCAAAGAATACAGCGGTTAGCCCTGGCGTTCATGGCCTTTAAGCGATCACTAGGTTTTGCAAGGCTTTTAGTAAAAATGTTCTAGGGATGAAGGGCAAGTTTGACTTCCTGTCTTTTGACATAGAGCTGCAAGTCAAGATAATGGACAGTTGAGGCATTGCACCTTTTTGCCGCCCAAGAAAGAAATGCTGGATCTGCTGCTAGTCATGGCTTTGGGGTTTCTAGGTAGTTTTGGACACTGCGCTGGTATGTGTGGCCCATTAACAGTGGCCTTCTCCCTATCCCAGGCCCAAGAAACTCCCCCGCGTGGGTGGCAGCAGTTTCGATTTCACACGCTGCTCAACCTGGGACGAATGACTAGCTATGCTCTGGTTGGTGGCGCAATTGGCGCTTTGGGTTCAGTGCTGGTCGCAGGCGGTCAAATGGCCGGAGTTGGCAGTTTATTTCGCCAGGGAATCACCCTCCTTACAGGTAGCCTGCTGGTCTGCTTTGGTCTTTCCCAGATCGGACCAGGGTTCTTGCCCCGAATACCGCTACTCCATCCCCTCAGTCGCGGGGGTTGGCACAACCGGCTCAGTGCTGCCATGACAAAGCTTGCTCTTAAACCCCACTGGTGGACCCCAGCCCTGCTCGGAATTGCCTGGGGATTAATGCCCTGTGGCTTCCTCTATGCAGCCCAGATTAAAGCGGCTGAAGCAGGTAGCCTCTGGGCAGGGAGTGTCACCATGCTGGCCTTTGGCCTGGGGACTTACCCCGTCATGTTGGGGGTAGGCGTTTCTACCGCCCTAGCCAGTCGCGATCGCCGTAGCCAGGTTTTTCGCCTGGGGGGCTGGGTCACCCTCACGATTGGCGTGATTACCCTGCTGCGAACCGGAGACACCATGGTGGACTATACCGGCCATGCTTCCTTGTTCTGCCTCGTGCTAGCTCTAGTTGCCCGTCCCTTGAGCTGTCTCTGGCCGCAGCCGCTACGCTATCGCCGCATCCTGGGTGTCAGCGCCTTTATCCTGGCTCTAGCTCACACTGTTCACATGCTGGAACATACTTTGAACTGGAACCTCAACACCTTGTCCTTCATGCTGCCCCGGCATCAAATTGGGATCGGAGCAGGTATCCTGGCTTTGGTGTTAATGATTCCCGCTGTACTGACCAGTTTTGACCGAGCTGTACAGTATTTAGGGAAGCACTGGAGAAGGCTGCACTTGCTGAGTGTTCCAGCCCTACTGCTTTGTGCTGTCCACACTACGCTGAGTGGCTCTCACTACCTGGGTGGGTTAGAGTGGACCCCAGCAAACGAGCTACGAGTCGGTCTATTGGGAGTGGTAATTTTCGCTGTGCTGCTAGTGCGGTATGCGAAGCGCATGGCGTAGGCCTAATCGCGGACAAGTTGGGTCCTCTTATCCCTGGAAAAGTTTTATGCACCGACAAAGTCCAAGTAAAACCCTGGGATGGTTACTGTTCTTCGCATTGAGCATAACGCCTGCTGCGGCTCACAAGGTTCAGACTGCGGCGGATGTCGGGGCTACACTGCACCTTGAACCGAACGATCATCCCCGCGCCGGGGAACCAGCCCAGACCTGGTTTGCCCTCACCCGCAAAGGCGGACAGATTATTCCCCTAGAACAGTGCAACTGCCAGCTAGCAGTCTATTCTCAACCACGCTCAGCAAATTCCCCCCTGCTGCAGCCACCCCTGAGTGCCATCTCCGCTGAGCAGTATCAAGGCATTCCCGGGGCCGCGATCGCGTTTCCCAAAGCCGGAGCCTACGAGTTGGAGTTAAGCGGCACACCCAAAGCCGGAGAAGATTTCCAGCCGTTCAAGCTAACCTTTGGTGTTACCGTTACTGGGGCTGCGCCGACAGAAAGTCCCCAGGCTACTCAGGAACCCAGCTCGTCAGCAGACCCACGAGATACGCCTGAAACAGGTCGGGCCATACCCGTCACATTTATTGTCCCCGCCGTGATTGCCGGTTTAGGTATCTTGTGGATGGTGGTGCGAGGAGTGAAGAAATAAAGGTTTGTTTCTGCTTCTTAACTCATTACAACACTGACAAACCTACAAACTGACGTTGCACCAAACCTTTCTAATGCGCGGCACTCAGCCAACAACTGAGACACTGAAGAAAGCAATACCAATCGCGCAGACCCCGTAGCCGCAGAGCCGCAGCAAGGCAGCAGAATGCCGGGTAGTTCGCCGGATTACAGTGTTGCCTATGACCAGAGCTGTCAAGGCGATCGCCAACTGGATCAAGCTAAAGCCAGCCAAATAGGCAAGCAGTGGGGTCATTTCTGCCCCTACAATAGCCTCACCGTAAGCATAGCCGTGAAAAACTCCTGCTAAAGTCGCCAAGACCATTAAAACAGGGAAACTTAGGTGCTTTCCCGTCGCCAGCAGAACTCCCAGAGTAATTACCGAGACAGCAATTACAGCCTCAGGGGCAGGCAGGTTGATGCTGAGTAGATGCACGCCTGTTCCGGCCATTGCTGCCACCACAAAAGCCCCTGGAAGCAATGCTCCTTGTCTTTGACTCGTAGCAATTAGGCCAATCGCGACAATAAACGCCAGATGATCAAGCCCAATCATAGGATGGGCCAGTCCTGAGACAAATCCCTCAAAAAAATTGGTGGGGGTGTCGCCGCCTGTAGCGTGGTGAGCGACAGCAGGCCCAACTGCACTGAAAAATCCAATTCCGACCAAGCCTAGAATTTTACTAACCTGAATTGGCTCAGGTTGATGGATCTGTAAGTTTTCCGGCAGATTGTTACAAAAAGCAGAAAGTGAAAAGTTTGGCAGCTTAAGTCTATGCTTCATCCGGACCTCGCAGATGTAGGTTGATCAATGCATCAGCGGGAATCCTGGCTGGGAGATATTGACCCTATCTCCTTCACAGTTGCGGGACAGCGTCGGGCTTGCACCGACTTTCCCCGTTACCTCTGGTGGCTGATCCCCACCAGAACTGACAGGCGTCGCAATTCTATCACTGTTTCTAACGCCTAACCTAGACTGCTCAAAAACAAACTTGCGTTCGCCATAACTCAGGATAGTGTCGAACCTGAGCCATCACTAGGGGCGATCGCAACAAAATTAAAACGATAGAAAATTGATTCGTGACTCGATTATCCAACGGGACGGTATGGTTCAGGTTATAAGTTCTCCAGAATTTTTGCCCACAACTTTTACTACTAAGAACTCCAGCTTTTAATTTAGGCAAATCAAATATCTAAGCGTCTACTTAATTTGTCTTTACCATTTATTAACATTCAAATGCTAAAGTTTTCAGTAAAAAATTGTCATAAAGGCTTGAGCTTGAATTAAACCAAAAAGTAAAAACTGTTACTTTTTTAAGATCTGAGTAACATCTTGATATAGAAGTCCACCTAACACTTTTTATTAGTTATGGTACTGACAACTCCTTCACAAACAAAGCCCCTGACGGAAGAAGAACAGCAAAAGATAAACGCCTACTGGTGTGCCTGCAACTATTTAGCTGTCGGCATGATTTATCTACGGGACAACCCACTGCTAAAAGAGCCCCTCAAGCCTGAGCACGTGAAGCATCGTCTACTGGGACATTGGGGTACGAGTCCCGGTCTAAGCTTCATTTACGTCCACCTCAACAGACTGATCAAAAACCACGACCTGAACATGATTTACATCGCGGGTCCTGGTCACGGCGCTCCAGGTGTCCTCGCTTCAGTCTACCTGGAGGGGACCTATTCTGAGGTTTATCCCGATAAGAGTGAGGACGAAGAGGGGATACAGAAATTTTTCAAGCAGTTTTCCTTCCCTGGTGGCATTGGTAGTCACTGCACTCCTGAGACTCCTGGCTCGATCCATGAGGGTGGAGAGTTAGGCTATAGCCTCTCCCACGCCTACGGTGCTGCATTAGATAACCCAGATTTGATTGTGGCGGCAGTCGTGGGTGATGGTGAGGCTGAAACTGGACCCCTAGCAACAGCGTGGCACTCCAATAAATTCATCAACCCCATCCGCGATGGTGCAGTTCTGCCCATTCTGCACCTAAACGGCTACAAAATTGCCAACCCAACGGTTCTGGCCCGGATTGGTCATGAGGAACTAGAGAACCTATTCAAGGGCTATGGCTACAAACCCTACTTTGTCGAAGGGTCTGACCCAGAAACGATGCACCAATTGATGGCAGCAACCCTCGACACGATTATTGCTGAAATTAAGGAAATTCAACATGAGGCTCGGAGCACGGGTATCGCTAAGCGTCCAATCTGGCCCATGATTGTCCTCCGCTCTCCCAAAGGCTGGACGGGTCCCGCAGATGTTGACGGTCGCAAGGCGGAGGGCTTCTGGCGATCGCACCAAGTGCCAATGGCAGATGTAACCACCAATCCTGCTCACCTGCATCTGCTAGAGGACTGGATGCGGAGCTACAAGCCAGAGGAGCTGTTTGATCAGACTGGCAAGCTGGTTCCTGAACTGAAGGAGCTAGCTCCCAGTGGTCACCGCCGGATGAGCGCCAACCCCGTTGCCAATGGCGGCTTTTTGCGCAAGGAACTGCGGATGCCCGACTTCCGCCACTACGCCGTCAAAGTGGATAAGCCGGGTGCAGTTGAGGCAGAAAACACCAAGTCTTTGGGTAGCTTCCTCCGGGATGTCATGGCTAGAAACATGGACAATTTTCGGGTCTTTGGTCCAGATGAAACCGCATCCAACCGCCTGACCGCTATCTACGAAGTTAGCAAGAAGGTCTGGATGGGAGAAATTCTTCCCGAAGATGCAGAGGGTACTGAGATCACGACCGACGGACGGGTGATGGAAATGCTGAGCGAGCATACCCTGCTAGGCTGGCTGGAGGGCTACCTCTTGACGGGTCGTCATGGGTTCTTTCATACCTACGAGGCCTTTGCCCACGTGATCGACTCCATGTTCAACCAGCACGCTAAGTGGCTGGCTATTAGCAAACATGAAGTACCCTGGCGGGCTCCGGTTTCTTCCCAGAATATCCTGCTCTCCTCTACCGTTTGGCGGCAAGACCACAACGGCTTCAGCCACCAGGACCCTGGCTTCATTGATGTTGTGACCAACAAGAGCGCTGAAGTGACTCGCATCTACCTTCCCCCGGATGCTAACTGCCTGCTCTCGGTGGCAAACCACTGTCTCCGCAGCACGAACTACGTCAACGTGATCGTCGCCGACAAGCAAAAGCACCTCCAGTACTTGAGTATGGAGGACGCTATCAAGCACTGCACTAAAGGCATTGGCATTTGGGAATGGGCCAGCAACGATGATCAGGGTACGGAGCCTGATGTCCCTGATGTGATCATGGCCTGTTGCGGAGACGTGCCAACAATGGAATCCCTAGCGGCGACTGCTATCCTGCGGGAGGAATTCCCTGAGCTAAAGGTGCGGTTCATCAATGTCGTCGATCTGTTCAAGCTGCAACCGGAGAGTGAACATTCCCACGGACTGTCAGACTGGGACTTCGATAACCTGTTTACGACGGACAAGCCAATTATTTTCAACTTCCACGGCTACCCCTGGCTGATTCACAAGCTTGCTTACCGGCGCACCAATCACCGTAATCTCCACGTGCGTGGCTATAAAGAAAAGGGCAACATCAATACGCCGCTGGAGCTGGCAATCAAAAACCAGGTTGATCGATTTAATTTGATCATTGATGTGATTGACCGGGTGCCCAAGCTAAGCTCTGCCGCTGCCTATGTCAGAGAGCGGATGAAGAATGCCATCATCGAGCACATGAATTACGCTTACGAGCACGGCAGGGATAAGCCTGAGATTGTTAACTGGAAGTGGCCCCACTGATAAGAAATTACTAGAGCACTACAGTTCAGCGTTAATCGCGTTAATCACTGAGAGGAGTCTTGTCGGGCGAGCAAGTTAACCATCCAGTCTCAAGTGTCTCTGCTGGTTAAGTATCAGTTACTTGTCTTTCGTAGTAAGCTATCCTCGCTTTGTTGCCCTAGGTGCATAAATGAACGTAAAAACCACAGCCACACAACCCTTTACCGACCAAAAGCCCGGTACTTCTGGACTGCGGAAGCAAGTGCCGGTGTTT
Organism: Thermosynechococcaceae cyanobacterium; assembly: GCA_041748155.1. GTDB lineage: Bacteria > Cyanobacteriota > Cyanobacteriia > Thermosynechococcales > Thermosynechococcaceae > JBGTDT01. Next base: position 11,741 of record JBGTDT010000023.1, read on the forward strand.
CAGCAGCCCCACTATCTAGAAAACTTTGTTCAGTCTATCTTTGACAGCCTAGAAGGCTATCAAGGGAAGACCTTAGTTGTCGGTGGCGATGGTCGTTACTACAATCGACAAGCGATTCAGATCATCTTAAAAATGGCAGCAGCCAATGAATTTGGGCGGGCCCTGGTGGGTCGGGGGGGTATCTTATCCACGCCAGCGGCTTCTTGCATTATTCGTAAACACGAAGCATTTGGCGGGATTATCCTCTCTGCCAGCCACAACCCCGGTGGTCCAGAGGGCGATTTTGGCATTAAGTACAACATCAGTAATGGAGGACCCGCTCCGGAGAAAGTAACTGAGGCAATTTACGCTCGCAGCCAAGCGATCGCGGACTACAAGATTGTGGAGGCTGCAGATGTTGATCTAGATCAACGGGGGACATTTCAGCTAGGGACGATGACCGTTGAAGTCATCGATTCAGTCACGGACTACGCCCAGTTAATGGCGTCTTTGTTTGACTTTGACCGCATTCATCAGTTGTTAACTTCTAGTTTTCGCCTTTGCGTTGACTCAATGCATGCTGTAACGGGTCCTTACGCCCAGACAATTTTAGAGCAACGTTTGGGAGCGCCCTCTGGTACTGTGATCAACGGCAAACCCCTAGAGGATTTTGGCGGCGGACACCCTGACCCCAACCTAGTTTATGCCCATGATTTGGTTGATATTCTGTACGGCGAGAATGCCCCGGACTTTGGTGCGGCTTCTGATGGAGATGGCGATCGCAACATGATCTTGGGGCGTAAGTTCTTCGTCACTCCGAGCGATAGCCTCGCCGTGTTGGCCGCGAATGCCAAGCTAGTTCCTGGTTATAGTGCTGGTTTGACAGGGGTAGCCCGCTCAATGCCTACCAGTCAGGCAGTGGATCGAGTTGCGGCTCAGATTGGGATTGACTGCTATGAAACGCCGACCGGCTGGAAGTTTTTTGGTAATCTCCTAGATGCAGGCAAAGCCACCCTCTGTGGCGAAGAAAGTTTCGGTACCGGCTCTAATCACGTGCGCGAAAAAGATGGGCTGTGGGCCATTCTATTCTGGCTAAACATCCTGGCCGTGCGACAGCAATCTGTGGAGCAGATTGTGCGAGAACACTGGCAGACCTATGGCCGCAACTACTACTCTCGCCATGATTATGAAGGAGTAGAAACAGATCAAGCCAATACCCTGATGCAAAATCTCCGTTCCTCAATGCCAACCCTAAAAGGGAAGCAGTTTGGTCAGTACGAAGTCGAGTATAGCGATGACTTCAGCTACACCGATCCGGTTGATGGTGGCGTCAGCCAAAAGCAGGGGGTTCGCATTGGCTTCACTGATGGCTCCCGGATTGTGTTTCGGCTCTCTGGAACAGGCACCCACGGCGCAACCCTGAGAGTCTATCTGGAAAGCTACGAGCCGGACTCTACCAAGCATGACCTTGACGCGCAACAAGCACTCACTTCGCTCATTACTTTGGCCGATCAGATGGCTCAGATCCACACCTTAACAGGACGGGAGCAGCCAACTGTCATTACCTAGTTAAGCTCAAGTCCTCAACCGCAGCAGACATCGTAAAGGAAGGCAATTATGACTGCACCCACAGAAACCCCAGCCTTACGGAATGTGCAATACGAAGACGATCGCACCGGGTTAAGTATCGCAACCCTGAAACGAGCATTTGCCGATAATCTCTTTTATGTTCAGGGCAAGTTTCCGGCCATTGCCACACCGAATGATTACTACATGGCTCTGGCTTACACTGTGCGCGATCGCCTGCTGCAACGCTGGCTCAACACCACTCAAACCTACTTGAAAAAACATGTTAAAGTTGTCTGCTACCTATCAGCAGAATTCCTTCTAGGACCGCACTTGAGTAACACCTTGATCAACCTGGGAATTTACGATCAGGTGCGCCAGGCTGTGGAGGAAGCTGGGCTAGACTTTTTAGAAATGCGTGAACAAGAAGAGGAACCGGGCTTGGGCAATGGGGGTCTGGGTCGCCTCGCTGCTTGCTATATGGACTCCCTGTCAACGTTGGAAATTCCAGCGATCGGCTATGGGATTCGCTACGAATTTGGCATCTTCGACCAGGAAATCCGGGATGGGTGGCAAGTTGAAATTACTGACAAATGGCTGCGCTTAGGCAACCCCTGGGAAATTCCACGTCTAGAGCAAACCATCGATGTAAAGTTCGGCGGTTACACCCAAGCTTATTACGATGACCAAGGGCGTTATCAGGTGCGTTGGATTCCTGATCTTGTTGTCAAAGGTGTGCCCTACGATACGCCCATTCTCGGATATCAAGTCAACACTGCCAATACCTTACGCCTATGGAAAGCCGAAGCGCCTGAATCCTTTGAATTTGAAGCATTTAATGTCGGCAACTACTATGGTGCAGTTCATGAAAAGACAGTGGCGGAAAATATTACCAAAGTTCTCTATCCAAATGATGAGCCAATTCAGGGCAAGCAACTGCGCCTGGAGCAACAATACTTTTTCGTTTCCTGCTCTTTGCAAGACATGATCCGCATTCTCTTGCGGAGAGGAGAGAGCTTGGATAACTTCCACGAGACGTTTGCTGTTCAACTCAATGACACCCACCCGGCGATTGGTGTGGCGGAATTGATGCGGTTGTTGGTGGATGAGCATCGGCTGGATTGGGAGCGGGCCTGGCATATCACCCAAAACACCTTTGGTTACACCAACCACACCTTGTTGCCTGAAGCTCTAGAAAAGTGGCCCTTAAGCCTGTTTGGTAGCCTGTTGCCCAGGCATCTGGAGATTATCTACGAAATCAATCAACGTTTCCTGGACCAAGTGCGGATTCAGTATCCCGGCGATAATGATCGCCTAGGGCGGTTATCGCTGATTGATGAGAGCGGTGAAAAGTATGTCCGCATGGCGAACTTAGCCAGCGTTGGCAGTCATGCGATCAATGGGGTTGCAGCCTTACATACAGAATTACTTAAGCAGGATGTTTTACGGGATTTTTACGAGCTGTGGCCGCAGAAGTTCAATAACAAGACTAACGGTGTCACGCCCCGCCGCTGGATCGTCGTCAGCAATCCCAGATTGGCTGACCTGATTACTCGCAAGATTGGCACAAGTTGGATTAAACACCTGGAGGAGCTGAAGCAACTCGAAGCCTTTATTGAAGATGCTGATTTCCGTCAAGAATGGCGGCAGATCAAGCAGGACATCAAGCACGATTTGGCAAATTACATTCAGAAAAACCAGGGCATTGAAGTCAATCCCGAATCGCTATTTGATATTCAGGTGAAGCGGTTGCATGAGTACAAGCGGCAACATCTGAATGTACTCTATATCATCACCCTATATAACCGGATCAAACAAAACCCCAATATTGACATCACGCCTCGCACCTTCATCTTTGGTGGCAAAGCTGCGCCTGGCTACTTTATGGCGAAGTTGATCATTAAACTGATTAACTCCGTCGGCGATATGGTCAATCATGACCCTGACGTGCGCGATCGCCTCAAGGTAGTATTCTTGCCAGACTACAACGTCAGGTTTGGTCAGCGGGTTTATCCGGCTGCTGACCTGTCGGAACAGATTTCTACTGCTGGCAAAGAAGCCTCTGGGACTGGCAACATGAAATTCTCCATGAATGGCGCCCTGACGATTGGAACCCTCGACGGTGCCAACATCGAAATCCGCCAAGAGGTGGGAGCAGAAAACTTCTTCTTGTTTGGACTGGCGACTGCAGAAGTGTCTGCTTTGAAAGCCAAAGGCTACAATCCTTGGGATTACTACCATGCCAATCCCCAACTTCGAGAGGTCCTCGATCTAATTAGCTCAGGATTTTTTGCCCAGGGTGATACGGAGCTATTCAGGCCGCTAGTAGACTCGCTGCTGCGTCAGGATCAGTATATGCTGTTGGCAGATTACCAGTCTTATCTGGACTGCCAGGAGCGGGTGAGTCAGGCTTACCGCAACCCGGACAACTGGACGCGGATGTCAATTCTCAATACAGCCCGGATGGGCAAGTTTTCCTCTGACCGTGCCATCCAAGAGTACTGCCAGGACATCTGGCAGGTGGACCCTGTTGAGGTTGAACTGGCAGCGTATATCCAAGCAACCGCAGGTCTAAAAGTCTGAGCTAGAAATAAAAGGAAATTGATAGCAGGGGCCAGATCTGATCCCTATCCCCACAAGACTCTTTACTTCAGGACAACTATGAGCCTAAGACTATACCTGTTGCGGCATGGAGAAACAACCTTTAGCCAGACTGGGGGCTTCTGTGGTGAGCTGGACCCTGAATTAACCTCAAACGGTTTGCTGATGGCAAAGGGATTTGCCGAGGTCTATCACAATCTACCCTGGGCAGCGATTTATGCCAGCCCCAAGAAACGGACGATCACGACAGCTAAGCCCTTGGGCGATGCCATCGGCATGGACCTGCAGCTTCGGGAGGGGCTGAAGGAAATTAGCTACGGTAAGTGGGAGGGGCAAACCCAGGAGTTTGTCAAGCAGCACTATGAGGATGACTACATCCGCTGGTTGACGGAACCAGCCTGGAACCCACCGACGGGTGGAGAAACGTCTGTGCAGATTGCCAGTCGAGCCATGCTGGTGATTGCCGAAATTGAGCAGAAATATCCAACCGGGAACGTTTTGATCGTCTCTCACAAGGCAACCATCAGAATTATTCTTTGCAGCCTCCTAGGGATTGACTTGGGGCGTTACCGCGATCGCATTAATGCCTTGGCTGCCTCGGTCAGTGTGGTCAAGTTTGGGGAGCATGGACCCTTGCTAGAAGTTTTGGGCGATCGCGCCCACATGAGCGAGGAGCTACGTAATCTGCCAGGTACTTAGTTCCTCGGCTTTGTCGACAATTATTGACCGAGTTAAAGCCATGAAGATATTAGTGTTGAATGCTGGGTCGAGCAGTCAAAAAAGCTGCCTTTATGAGATAGCGGGGAATACACTACCTGAGTCCCCTTTGCCGCCGCTCTGGGAGGCTGAAATTGATTGGACTTACCAGCAGGGTGTCGCAGAGCTGAAGGTTAAGACGGCTCATAGCAGTTCTCTTCAAACAGAGCTAAGTTCAGAGTCTCGATCTGATGATACACTTCAGATGCTCAAAACCCTCTGGACTGGTGAAACCCAAGTCATTGCCGAACCGAACGAGATTGATATTGTCGGTCATCGAGTCGTGCATGGGGGTCAGGAGTATCGTTCTAGTACGCGGGTCACCCCTGAGGTAAAAGCCGCGATCGCCCAGCTCTGTGAGCTGGCTCCGGCACACAACCCGGCCAACCTAGAGGGAATCGAGGCAATTGAGCAAATCCTGGGACCTGAACTACCTCAAGTCGCTGTCTTTGATACCGCCTTTCATAGCCAGATGCCTGATGCAGCGGCAGTGTATCCTGGTCCCTACGAGTGGGTTGAGCAAGGGATTCGACGCTATGGGTTTCATGGTATCAGCCATCAATACTGTGCCCAACGCACTGCTCAAGTCCTGGGTCGAGATCTCAAAGATCTACGTCTGATCACCTGCCACCTAGGTAACGGCTGTTCTCTAGCTGCCATCCGCAACGGACACAGTATTGATACCACGATGGGATTCACACCTCTGGATGGTTTAATGATGGGCAGTCGCTCTGGTTCCGTTGATCCAGGCATTCTAATTCACTTGATCCGCCAGCAGGAGTGCACTGCCGACCAGCTAGATCAGATGCTTAACAAAGAGTCTGGACTCAAAGGAATTTCAGGGGTGTCGGCAGACCTGCGCCAGATCACCGCTGCGATCGCCCAGGGCAACTCCCGGGCCCAACTGGCGTTGGATATCTATGTTCACCGCCTGCAATCTTGCCTAGGGGCAATGTTGGCAAGCCTGGGAGGATTAGATGCTCTGGTTTTCACAGCAGGCCTGGGTGAAAACTCTCCTCTAATTCGGGCAGCCGCCTGTACACCCTTTGGGTTTTTAGGGCTCAAACTTGATCTGCAAGCAAATGAGAACCACCCCGTTGATCAGGACATTGCGACAGCCGACTCAACGGTGCGGGTATTGGTGATTCATACCCAGGAGGATTGGGCGATCGCTCAGGCATGCTGGCAGCAATGGCGCTCCCGATGAGGGAATCTGTTTTCCAGCCGCACGATCGCCTGTTGTAGTCTGACCTTAAAACACTTTTCTGAAGACCTGTCAGGCAGTCAGGTTCTGAGGGTAATTCTCTGGGGGACACCACGTTTGAACAATCCGACCTAGAAGCTGCTTTCCTAGCCAAGGGGTATTGCTGGAGAGGCTTTTCAGGGTTTGTGGCTCAACGATCCAGGGTTGCTGAGGATCAAACAGGGTTAGTTCTGCGGGCTGGCCGGAGGCAATTGTAGCCGGTTTTTGCCTGAGGCAAAGGGCAGGTTGCAGACTTAGAGCTGACCAGAGATCCAAAGCCGTCCACTTATGGGTAACTACGAAGGTTTGCCAGAGTAGGGGCAGGACAAGTTCCAGTCCAATCACGCCCGCTGGCGCTGACGCAAAGGCAACGGTCTTTTCTTCATAGGTATGAGGGGTGTGATCGACTGCGATCGCATCAATGATTCCCGCTTGAATGCCTTGGATCAGCGCCAGTTGGTCTTTCCGGTTGCCCAAGGGAGGGTCTAGGCGCAGGTTAGGGTCGTAGCTGCCCACTGCCTCCTCAGTAAAGAGTAGGTGCATCCAGGATACGCTGGCGGTGATGGGTAAGCCACGGGCTTTAGCTGCTTGAATGATTTCCACACTGCGGGCCGTGGAGATCCGCATTAAATGGACGGGCGTGCCAGTGGCGGCCACGACTTCTAGCAGGGCCACCAGTGCGGTTGTTTCTGCGCTCGCGGGTATCCCTGGCAAGCCGAACCGAATCGAAGCAGACCCTTCCCGCACTACCCCCGCTGCCGCTAGTTCTAAATTGCAAGGCCAGAGGGCGATCGGTTTACCGCAGGGTTGCAAGTACTCTAAGATCCGGCGGAGTAACCCCAAGTTCTGCAAAGGATAGCCATCACTAAAGCCGACGACTCCCGCCGCTGCCACGTCCAGTAACTCAACCATCTCTTGCCCTTGAATACGCCGGGTCATTGCGCCCCAAAGGTGAAGCTGAACCTGGGTTAGGGCTTGAGCCCAATAGCGAGAGTGTAACAGTGCCAAGCTTCCCGGACAATCTAGCGGGGGTACGGTGTCTGGTAAAACCCCCAAGCGTGTGAATCCACCTGCTACCGCTGCTTGGGTTAAAGACGTCAGGGTTTCTCGTGCTTCAAAGCCGGGTTCACCGGAATGGCTGTAAAGATCTACCAGTCCGGGTCCTAGCACCAATCCCTCACAGTCCCAAATTCGAGTCTGCTCAGGTGCGGCAATTTCAGCCCCAATCGCTTGAATCACCCCTGCCGTAATCAGAACGTCAGCAATTTGATCGGTCTGAGTAACCGGGTCTAGTACCCGGACCTGCCGTAGTAGCTCACGATCTGGGTCTGTCGGAACCATGAACCGCCTGTGCCTTCTGGCCCATAACACTTTACAAAGCTCCTGCCGCTGTTCGGTCCAGGATTCCCCCACTCAGATGAGTGGTCATATTCATGGCCTGCAAGAGTGGCGGGCCATTCACTGCTGGATAATCAATAATGCTAAGCGCGCCGTTGCCTTGCTTGAAGCTCCAGAATTGCTCAGGCCCAGCTCCGGCAATATGGCACAAAATCACCTTGTTGGTGGCATCATGACCAACCACTAGGCCAATTTTTGGCTGAGCCGGATTGGCTTTAGCAGACTCAACTAGGGATTCCCAAGCGGCGATCGCCCGCTCCCAGACCTGGACTAAGTTCTCTCCCTGGGGCATTTGCACCTCAGTGGGATGCTCCCGCCAGCGATAAAGCTCACCGGGGAAGTGGTGCTCAATTTCGGCTTCCAACTTCCCTTCCCAGTCACCATGACTGATTTCTCTGAGGCCATCCAGTACCTGCAAGGAAATAGCCGGATGGTGCTGGAGAATTAATTCAGCCGTTTCCCGGGGCCGACTCATGGAACTGCTAATGGCAAAATCAATCGGGACCTGGCGCAGAAATTCAGCCACTTGGCGGGCCTGTTTCCGTCCGGTTTCGTTCAGGGGCACATCAATCCGGCCCTGAAAGCGTCCCTGGCGGTTCCACTCCGTTTCACCGTGCCGCACCAGCAGCAATCGCAGACCTTGGTATTCTGCTTTGGGCTTGGGTAGCGCTTCCCCCAGGTGAGCCGTGATGTTCAAAGACTCTAGCTGCGCTGACTGGCGCCGCCCTCCTGAAAAATTCAGTACACTGATGCCACAGTTAGATTGATGCAAGGTCAGGTAATGTTCCGGCCTCAGGCCAATCGCTATGCCAATCAAGGCCCGGTTAATTCCACTGTGGCCGACCAGCAAAATTGTTTGGTTTTGATGCTGCGGCAAAACTTGCTGCCATAATCGCTGCGCTTGTTCATAGAGTGCCGGGACGGGTAAGAGCAGGGTCGGACCTTCTGGACCCGGAACCTCCATTTGCAACAGATGAGGCTGCTCCTTCCAGTAACGGTAATCTCTTGGAAACTTCCGCTCTACTTCTTGGAAGGAAAGACCTTCCCAGAGCGGCAGGCTAATTTCTTTCAGATCGTCGACAACTTGAGGCTCTGGAACCGGCTCCCCTCTTGCCTCAGCACCAGAACGCAAAACTGACAGAATTGTTTGGGCTGTCTCCTGGGCTCGCCGCAACGGACTCGTATAGATGGCATCAAAATGAATACCCCTGAGGGCTGTGCCGACTTGCTGAGCCCCCGTACGGCCTTTTTCTGTCAAAACTGACTCATCACAGTGGCCCTGCACTCTAGCTTGAAGGTTATAGGTACTTTCACCATGGCGCACAAAAATTACACGAGTAGTCACCAGAGCCATCCTTTGCCATCAAGCTAGTTAGAAATATTGAGCGCCTCAGCTTACCTGGATGTTTCAACGCAGTAAACGCCAGAAGAATTCTAACTTGTCTAGGCCGCTTCACTAAGTATTTCTCTGGCGGATCTTAGTTGAACTTAAATGAGTCCAAGGCTACCAAGGTAGCCATTAGCAGCACTCAGTACTTCAAACCTGGCTTTCAGCTATTTGTATCTTGACTTAATAACTGAATTGCTTCATCACACCAGGTAAGCCACCCCAGCTCGAAGCCCAGACCTCTCCTGAGGGTGAGATATTGAAACTTTTCCTGAACCGATAAGCTTTGAGGCTGCTGGAAGTATTGCTGCTCAATGTCTTGGTAGGTCGCTAACCTTAACTGGTGGGCGTGGCGATGACGCTGTAACTCCGCCAAAATCACCGTTCGAGGAGCATGAGCACCAGCGAAAATCTTAACCAGGATTTCTTCTTTTTCTGGGGTTGGTTCTGAAGGTTGAGCGATCCACTCGACTAGTTGCTTCTGTCCAAACTCCGTCACACTGTAGAGCTTTTTATCCGGTCGGCTTGACTGGTGAATCGTTTCAGAGTTAACCCAGCCTTGGGTGTCTAGTTTGGCTAGCTCCCGGTAAATCTGTTGATGGCTGGCCTTCCAAAAAAAGCCAACGGAACCGTCAAATCGTTTGGCTAAGTCGTACCCACTGCAGGGAAAGTCGATCAAAGCAGCCAAAATTGCCTGTGCTAAAGCCATAAGAATGTATTACTTGACATATGCAATTCTTTGAATATACACTATTAAGCAAATGCAATTAGTTTCATAACAAAACCTCAGCTAGTAAGCGAATCTAATTCAGTGATGCTGTACTTAGCCCAAATGGAACTTGTCAACTCTGGTGACAGAATTCACCCTCAAGACGCAATCGACCTTGTAGAAAAGCCATCACGAACTATCCGTTAGAGGAACCTATGCAAGACATTACAAACGATAAACCTGGGGTGATCGCTCCGCCACCGCTAATCTTCGCCACTGGGTTGGTAGGTGGCCTTCTCCTCCATGTAGCCTTTCCTGTCTCCGTTCTGCCACGAGTTGCGGGGTTCGGCCTGGGCGGAATTCTCATTGTGCTTGCTGGCATTTTTGCTGTGGGAGCATCTTGGGCGTTCCGGCGTGCTGGCACGAATATAAACCCCACAAAACCTGCGATCGCCCTAGTTACTGAGGGACCATTTCGAGTTAGCCGCAATCCTTTCTACCTGTCACTTACACTCCTATATGTCGGGATTGCGCTCTGCACAAACGCGCTGTGGCCCCTTCTGTTCTTGCTTCCACTGCTCATTGTCATCCAGCGCGGTGTGATTGAGCGTGAGGAACAATACCTAGAATTAAAGTTTGGTGAGGATTACCGACGCTACAAAGCTCGTGTGCGGCGTTGGATTTAAACACTCGGTTGGAGGATTTAACCATGTTCTTCTTTGTGAAAGGTCGCGTCGAAGAATTTGCCGGACTACCGTCGGACGACATACAGAAGCTTGTGCAGAAGGAGATCGAAGCACTCCAAGCGCTCAAAGCTGCCGGAAAGCTTGTAGCAGCGTATGAGGCTTCTGAAGGACAGGAGAGGATGGGCATTGCAAATGTGGAGTCCCGTGATGAGTTAGAGCAGGCACTTGCTGACCTGCCAATGGCACCCTACCTGAAGTGGGAGGAAATCTTACCAGTACTAGAGCTATGAAAAGTTTCTCGATCTTGGCGTTTCAGTTTCGTGCTCACTTGAATAGGCCAACATTACTAGTCAGTTATCAAACAAAGGAGAAGTCAATGGTTACTACAACTCAACCGATTCAAGCTGAAGCCTGGGCAAAGGCAGTTACCCACCCCCCAATCGAATTTGGTCCAACACCGCTACCGATTATTTCTGGTGCTGTCCCCACGGGTTTACGGGGTTCACTTTATCGCAACGGTCCGGCGCGGTTAGAGCGGGGAGGACAGCGAGTTGGACATTGGTTTGATGGAGACGGAGCAATTTTAGGGGTCCATTTCACTGATCTAGAAGCCACTGGAGTCTATCGCTACGTCCAAACAGCGGGATACCAAGCCGAATCAAAAGCAGCAAAGCTGCTCTTCAGCGGGTACGGCACAGTACCCTCAGGTCTGATCTGGGAACGGTTTGGCAAAGGCGTTAAGAATGTTGCAAACACCTCGGTTCTAGCATTGTCCGATAAGCTCTTGGCCCTCTGGGAGGGGGGGCAACCCCATGCCCTTGATCTAGAGACCTTAGATACCTTTGGACTTGACACTTTAGGGATGCCGTCAAACGACTTGCCCTATTCTGCTCATCCTAAGCATGACGCCAAAACGGGAGAAATTTATAACTTTGGCGTCACCTATGGGAAAAATGGCATGCTGCATGTCTACCGCAGTAATTCTACGGGTCAGGTTCAACAACACGCCGCGATCGCCCTGGACGGTTTGCCAATGATCCATGACTTTGTCCTAGCAGGCCGGTACTTGGTGTTTTTCATTCCCCCCGTACGGTTGAATCCACTGCCATTGCTAGCAAAGCTAAAAAGCTATAGTGACTCGCTAACCTGGCAACCGACAAAGGGAACACAGATTTTAGTCATAGATCGGGAAACCCTGACCGTAGTCAGTCGCGGCGAGGCTGATCCCTGGTACCAGTGGCATTTCGGTAATAGTTATATCGATGCTGGCGGCTCTATGGTGGTAGATGTCGTCCGCTACAAGGACTTTCAGACTAACCAGTACCTCAAGGAGGTGGCAACGGGTCAAACTCAGACGGTTGCTAAGGGAACCCTGTGGCAACTCCGCCTTGATCCCAAGTCAGGCAGATTAACTGAAATGCACGAAGTCCTTGACCGAAGCTGTGAGTTCCCAACCGTTGCTCTTGCTCAAGCGGGGCAAGCTGAGCACTCTACCTATTTATCGGTGCATCGGTCAGGGGTTGATATGAGCCGGGAATTGTTTGGCGCGATCGCCCGTTTCGATCACCAAACAGGAACGCTTACAGAAGCCGACCTGGGTGAAAATCGTTATCCAATGGAGCCCATCTATGCTCCTGATGCCCAGAATCCTGACCGGGGCTGGGTTTTAACGGTGGTATTCGATGGCGACCATGACAGCAGCGAAGTCTGGATCTTTGACGCTGACCACCTGGACACTGAGCCAGTCTGTCGGCTGGCCTTACCGGGTGTAGTTCCCTTTGGGTTTCATGGTACCTGGAGAGCTGCTAAAGATTAAGGCTAGCTGGATTGGCATTAAGCTCAGTTACACGTTCAACCCTGACACACAAGCTACAAAGGAGTGAACACCATGGCAGGCGTTCTAAACATTCGTTTGAACTGGATGCGTTTTATGTACGCCTACAACATTGGGGGAGCGGGGATAGTTGGATTGATCACTCTATTTGCCCCAAACTTTGCCGCTCAATATGTGTTCTCTGGAACAACAGTACCCAGTATTGCAATGAGTATCTTGGGCAGCATTTGGTTTGCCGTTGGTGTGCTATCAGTGTTTGGGCTGTTCCATCCGTTGCAGTTCAGCCCAATGTTTCTGATTCAACTCGTATATAAGTCGGTCTGGCTACTATTCATTGCACTACCAGCACTTTTCACTGGTAACGAGGGATCAATACCGCTTGTAATGATTATTCTTTTTGTCTTCTGGGTTGTTGGCCTGCCTTTTGCCATACCTTTCCGCTATCTCTTCAACCTACAGGCGACGCAGGGCGTCGCCCGCTAGCCATTACTCGGAGGTTCAAGATATATGACACCTTCTCCCGACAACACCGCCGAAATAACAGTTCGTAACCGCTCGGGTCTCCCGCGCAGTGAAGTGCTATTGGCTATCACCATCATCATAGGTATGCTTCACCATACCGATCACGTTCTTCGCCACGACCACAGCGGGTGGCCCTTCATCTCTGAGGTTACCCCTTTCACCTTCAGCTTGCTGGTCTACCCAGTTCTTCTAAGCGTCTACCTTGCCCGTTCTTGGCCCTGGTATCGAGTCGCAGCTACAGCATCAATCCTGGTTGGTATACAAGCTGCACACATCTGGGTGGAAACGCCGCGTGACCAATATCACACGTGGGCCGTAGGTGTGAGTGACTTCCCTAAATCTTTCGGGCAGCCCAACCTGTTGCATATTGCCTCACCTGCAATGGGGGTTGTTGCGGTTGTGGTGTCAATCCTTTTATCAATCTCCCTACTGCTAACGGTCATCCTATTCACCCAAGATGCATTCAATAGTAAAGCCAAAGAAGCTACAACAGGCAAATGAGTACACACCGGGCTACAGATCCTTCACACCTTACTGTGATTCAGCAGAATCGTAGCTAATTTGCTCGGACTGGTAGGCTGGAGGCTCGACGTGGATCATGACTCGGGCCGGACCATATTTATCTTCTAAGCGATCCTCCACTTCCTCGGTAATTTGATGGGCAGTTTCCACATCGGTGGCGTTGACGACTAAGTGCATCTCAATAAATACCTGACGGCCTAACAGCCCTCTTGAAGCAATGTTATGGCAATTGATCACCCCCGGCACGCCAGTGGCGATCGCGTGGATAGCTTCCGGGGCGATCGCCATTTCATCCACCAGCCAGGGAAGATTCTCTTTCAAAACTAACCAGCCACTCCGAAAAACTAGCAAAGCTACCGGAAAAGCTAATAGAACATCTAGCCACTGGTAGCCGCTCCAGACTCCGATCAAACCGGCAATCACAGTCATGGTAATCCAGACATCACTCATGGTGTGGTGAGCATCTGCAATCAGAACGTTGCTGCCAACCCGGTGGCCGACGCGGCGCTCGTAGAACGTCACGAGAATATTAGTGCCTAGCACAATCAGCATCAGCCACAATACTGGAGCTGAAACTTTAACTGTCTCGCCACTACTCAGAACTCGTTCTACTGCTCTTTGCAAAATTTCAAAACAGGCAATCCCTAAGAAAGCTGCAATTCCAAGGGCACCGATCGCCTCAAACTTCTGATGCCCATAAGGATGGTCGCGATCAGGTTCTGGAGAAGAAAATTGGCTGGCAATCAAACCCAAAATGTTACTAGCGCTATCCGTCACACTATGTAAAGCATCTGCCAGTAAGCTGAGGGAACCTGTCCACCACCCTACGCCTGCCTTCAATGCCATTACTAGCAGATTAAGCAGCAGTGTAACAATTAATACCCGACGTATTTCAGGGCGATGGTCATTGACCACAAATCTTCCCTACTGGTAACTAAAGTTCTCAGGCACGTAACCCTATAATAGAAGCAACTTTGGTCTCAGAATACTCGGAAAAACCTGCCCTCGGTCTATTTAGGATGCCTAGTTTAATCCCATCAAGCTCAAATTTCTAGAGTCAAACCTCTGAGATTAAGCATAACTCGGTAAGATTGAAAAACTAAGGCAATATGGTTTGTACATGGCTTCTGCTCAACTAACCCTGAATTTAGTCGAGGGGTCTGTTTCCTTTAGTTTTACGCCCGAGGCTGCGCGGAATTTGCAAGCGGCGATCGCAGTTCTGATGCAGCGACTCAAAGTAATTGCAACTCAGGTGACAACCGCTGGCAGAGCTAGTCCTCAAAAACCTGTGGAGTACCAGTACACGGGGGACGTCTTTTTAGAGATTTTCTGCAATCCCAATATCTGGCCCAGTCCGTTTGCCGCTAAAGTCTTGATCACAGTTCGGGATGAGCGAATTCGGCTCACCACAGAGGCAGAACTAACGCGGGTGATTGAAGACCTCAACCAGTACCTAGAGCAGCAAGGATAAGCACCTTACCCGAAAAGCTGACTGTCAGGCTTGGATTTTGTAAAGTGATTACATTCCTATACTGTAGAAATAGCAAACTATTGGTAACCTCTAGAGTCTTAGGATAAGTGTCGTACATGCTTGTGGAGAAAAACAGATGTCTGGAGTATTAGCTTACTGCTTAATGATGGGTGGTGCTGCTGGGACTGCCCTAGCCTTATATTATGGTCTGCGAGCAGTCAAGCTAATTTAGCCCAGTCGCTAATCTAGATTGGGAAAAAACACTAATGACAACGCGCAATAACAAACGCGAAGTGAAGAAACGCTCGCTAGACCTAGACCGGAGGCACTTCCTGAAAACCCTGGGTGTACTTGGGGCAGGGGCCCTGATTGCTGACCAAGTTCTATTTGACGATCAAGACCCAGTTGTGGCCCAGACACCTGCTGAGAAACAAGTCGGCGAGGTGCCGCGCCGTCTGCTCGGGCGAACTGGAGTTCAAGTTTCGGCGATTGGTTTGGGTGGCTATGACTTGGGCAAGGCCAAAACCCAGCAAGAGGCGATCCGGATTGTGCATGCAGCGATGGATGCTGGCATCAACTTCATGGACAACGCCTGGGAATATCACGATGGCCGGAGTGAGGACTGGATGGGTACTGCCTTGCAGGGTCGGCGGGACAAAGCCTTTCTGATGACCAAGGTCTGCACCCACGGGCGCGATCGCAAGACAGCCATGCAGATGCTAGAACAATCGCTGCGGCGACTTAAGACGGACCACGTAGACCTCTGGCAGGTGCATGAAGTGATCCACGACAACGACCCGGAGCTACATTTTGCCAAGTCTGGGGTGATTGAAGCCTTGGAGCAGGCTAAAAAAGAAGGTAAAGTCCGGTTTGTCGGCTTCACCGGCCACAAAGACCCGGCAATTCACTTGAAGATGCTGGCCTACGACTATCCCTTTGATACCTGCCAACTACCACTAAACTGCTTTGATGCCAATTTTCGCAGCTTTGAGCAGCTTGTTTTGCCGGAACTGAATCGTCGCGGTATTGCCCCTCTTGGTATGAAAAGCTTAGGTGGAGGAGGTGAGCCGATCAAAGCAGGTGTGATCACAGTCCGAGAAGCACTCAGGTACGCCATGAGCCTGACCGTTGCTACCACGGTGAGCGGCATTCCTTCCTTGGAAATTTTGCGTCAGAACCTGGCGATCGCAGGCGGTTTTACACCCCTGAGTCAAGTGGAAATGCAAGCCCTTCGCACCCGTTACTCCGCTTATGCTGCCGATGGACGGTTTGAGCTTTACAAAACATCCAAGAAATACGACGGCGCACCGGGCAGAGCACAGCACGGCTTTCCATCAGACAAAGAACTTGCCGGGTAACTTAAATAGGAGTTTCTTTCCGGTAAAGTATTTCGCTTGAGGATGTCAAGCTGCGATCCCAGGCAGGAATTGATGCGTTGCGCTGAACGCATCAATTTGCCGCTATAGACCAAACCGTCTGGGTGGGCGAAGAGTCCGGTAGGTGGCTCACCGATTTGACAAAACGCCTCAAGGCAACGGTGGTAGAAGCTGAGTATTCCTGTACCCCAGGCATTGCCCTCTTCTCAACCGCAGGATTGCTAACCTTGGTGCAGCGATCGCAGATCTTTAAATTCCGGGGCACCCGATTGTGATAAATAGCTGTTAAGAGGTGCTAACTAGCTCTGCTAAAACTAGAAAGCTTAAAAATTATTTAGTTCTAGAAGGATCAACATGATAGAAAAAATTTTGCTGGCCAACTCAGGCACAGGGCACGCAAACGATATGTTACGCGCTTTGATGGCGTTGCCTACGATTCAGCAGGCTGCTGTTACAGTCTTGCATGTCGTTCCACCACAGGTTTCCTCTGGAGGCATGCAGGCCAAACTGCAAGAAGGTGCTAAAACTCTAGCTGAAGCAGTGGAGTCCTTGCATTTGGGTCCCTTCCAGGTCAGGAGTGTCAATACCATTTTGCGGGAAGGTGAACCGAAGGATGAAGTCTGCCGGGTTGCCGAAGAGGTAGACGCTGACTTGATCATTATGGGGTCTCGCGGCCTGAAGCGGCTGCAGTCAATTTTGGGAAACTCAGTCAGTCAGTACGTTTTTCAACTCTCTCCTCGGCCCATGTTACTGGTCAAGGATGAGGTTTATGTCAAAGATATTAGGCGTGTGATGGTCGCACTGAATGGTTCTGAGCCAGCCCGACAGTGCCTAAAGCTAGCAATGCTACTGCTTCAAGATGTCAAAGGAGGGCAGCTAACCCTGGTACATGTCAATTCAGAACTTAAGGGACGCGGCGAGGCAACTAGTTTGGGTGCAGAAAAAGATCCGGTCCTGGCTGCGGCAGTTGTAGAGGCAAAAAAGCGAGGACTTGCCTATAAATGCTTTGTCAGTTCAGGTAAACCCAGCGAAGAAATTTGTCGATTGGCCGAATCTACTAACGCGGATCTGCTGATTCTGGGATCACCCGAACGCCGTCCTTCCATTGCCAAGAGCTTACCAGATATAGATCGGCTCTTGGGCGCGTCTATATCTGACTATGTGCGTGTTCAGGCGAGCTGTCCCGTGCTGTTGGCCCGTACTGTCGAGGTATGACACTAATTTCTTTACATTTATTCACACATTTCTCAGGTCTTGTTTAATCATTTCAGTTCTGTTATTGTCAATAACACTTGATTCCCAATTAATAAAAAAACAAATGAAAGCTGCAAAAGCCACAAGACACCTTGGTCAATCAATATCGATGGGAATGCTTTTATTGCTATCAGGTGCTGGAGTGATTGCGCTGCTAGTGAATAAGGGTGGCCTTTAAAATAAAACGCCTCTCATTTTTACTGCAGTCTGAGCCCTGATTCTTCTCATAAATTGCGATCGCAGCCGGGCAAAACTGGCTGATGACCTCAACAACCCCACTCCTAACCAGGGTGGGTTTTTTATCAAACTCAACCCTCATTAAAGCGTCTGTAGATGTGGCTATCTGAAGGATTTAGCTAGGGCTTCGCTGGTAAACGGTTTCATCCTCCTGACGCCAAGCTGGGTCAACAATACAGATAAACACCAGCGACTCTGTGCCGCAGTTACGGATAAACTGGACAGCGTTAGGAGGAATATAAACTGCGTCTCCGGGTTCTACCCTTTGAATTTCATCAGCAATCTGCATCTCTCCCACACCCTGGAGGATGTAATAAACCTCAGAAGTCTTGAGAGAATGTCGGGTTGAAGCCTTGCCTACGGGTACAGTTGCGTGAGCTAAGCTGTAGCGTAATTTAAGGGGTTGCTTATCGGGATGCAACAGCTCTCGCAAGATTGTCTGATCTCCGGCAACGAATTCTGTGCAGGCATCCAGCTTTTGAACCAGCATGAGTAGTGGTAATCAGAGAGAACAAGGCTTGCCCTTCTAAAAGCTTACTTCAGAGCAGCTTTTCAGCCCAGATGCGTAATTCTGCCATTACTAATAGGCTTTAACGAAGTAACTGCATCAGGTCTGAGTGCGGTAAGATGTAATGTATTGTAAAGCATTTTCCACAATGCTTTTTTCTCTATTTAACCCTCTAAACCAAGGTTAGATAGAGTTTTAAGGCGGTTGTAGAAGCAAAAGAGCAGTATGCTTCCACAGGCCGATTTTACAACAATAACTTTTTGGTAACTTTTGGAGAGTTTTGGAGGAGATACTGTGACTGCAGGATCTGTCGAGACCATTGAGAAACGTTCAACAGTTCGTAAGCATGCGCCACGATATCGCGTTCTGCTTCATAATGATGATTTCAACTCGATGGAACACGTGGTGCAGACGCTGCTAAAAACAGTGTCTAGTTTGACTCAGCCTCAGGCTATCAATATCATGATGGAGGCTCACAACAGCGGTACAGCACTGGTGATAACCTGTGCTCAGGAACATGCTGAGTTCTATTGTGAAACCCTGAAAATGCATGGGCTAAGCAGTACCATTGAGCCTGATGAGTAGAAAGCGTGAACTGTCACGGTACCCAGTATTTCTGAGCTAGACGCAGTTGAAATTTGCTCCGAACCGTATTGCCCGCTTGCCAGTCCCTATAAGGATAGGGATTTTTGTTTTGTGTCTACTCGTGATCTGGTTACCCCTTGCAGGGATTATGTACTGGCTATGGGGCACCACTAATAACATCAGTGCAGTTGCTATGCTGCTGCTATACACTGAATTTGTGCTTCTGCTCCAGTTTTGGGGACGAAAGGTCAATCAGCAGCCGCAGCCCTTGAAATATTACGGGCTTAGGGGAGGGATAGATCTTATTGTCGGGCTTGGCTTTGGTTTGCTCAGTCTTTTCGCTTTGTTTGGACTAGAGAGTGGACTTGCTTGGTTGGTTTGGCAACCACCGACTATTGGACTGCCCAATATTATCCTAGAAGGCTTAGGGGTTGGCTTGGGGGTTGGCTTGGCAGAGGAGCTACTCTTTCGCGGCTGGTTACTGGATGAGCTTGAGCGGGATTATCAACCCGCAGTTTCTCTCTGGGGTTGCAGTGTCATATTTGCGCTTCTGCACTTTATTAAGCCCTTAGCCGTGATCCGTCAAAGCTGGCCTCAGTTTTTAGGTCTAGTGCTGCTAGGTTTAACGTTGGTTTGGGCAAAACGCCTTCGTCAAGGTCGCCTAGGTCTTGCTATTGGGCTGCATGCTGGTCTTGTTTGGGGCTACTACATTGTTGATGTCGCTGATCTGGTCAGCTATTCCGGTCAAGTCCCCACCTGGGTAACGGGGGTTAATCACCCCTTGGCAGGGGTGATGGGAGTGCTGCTCTTAGGGTGTATAGCCGTGGGTCTACGAGGACTAATCAGCCTTCAGCCTGTCCCTAAAGCTGGCAGATCGGCTTAAGCGGACCATAAAAAAACCATCCATTGAGTGCCTATGAGGCCAAACCTTGACCCATCCTTCAGGAGTTGTAAACGCTACTAGGGGGGAGCTACTGTCCGGCGGCTGAACTTGCCAACCAGGATACTGGTTGAGGAACCGCTGAACCACCGCTTCATTCTCTGCCGGGTGGAGGGTACAGGTGGAATAGACCAAAACGCCCCAAGGTTTGACCCAGGTTGTAGCTTGGGCCAGTAGTTGATCTTGGAGGTGCGAGAGTTCCTGAACGCTCTGTGGGTTCTGCCGCCAGCGGGCATCAGCATGGCGGTGTAAAGTACCCAATCCAGAGCAGGGCGCATCTAGCAAAACATAATCTGCTTGATTCACAAATGCAGGTAAGTTCCGGCTGTCCTCTACACAGGTCTGAATCGATTTTAGCTGGAGTCGTGCAATGTTCTCTTTCAGCTTTTTCAAGCGAGAGGCGGCGCGATCGCAGGCCCACACCTGACCCTTGTCCCCCATTAGTTCCGCCAGGTGGGTGGTTTTACCCCCAGGAGCAGCGCAGGCATCGATCACTACGTCTCCGGGTTGAGGATTGAGCAAGTGACTAACCAGTTGAGCACTGCTGTCTTGCACCGTCCACCACCCTTGATGAAAACCCGGTAAGCTCGGAATTGGGCCGGCATGACTCACCAATCTCAAAGCCTGGGGTAAGGGGGGAACTCGCTCCACCAGTACCCCCGCCCCATGCATCGCTGCCTCAACCATTTCCACGTTCGCTCTGAGCGGATTTACTCGCAAATCAATCTGTGGCGGTTGATTGAGTCGGGTGCAGAGCTGTTCTGTTTCAGCAATATCAAGCTGTTTCAGCCACACTTCTACAATCCAATCGGGAAAGCTATAAAAACTTCCCAAGCGCTCAACAGGATCACTCGGCAAACGCAGGGGATCTTCTGAACCTGCTGCTAAGCGACTGTACTGCCGCAGTAGACCATTGACAAATCCGACAAGTCCTGCGAGTCGATTGTGTTTAGCCAGTTCCACCGTAGAATGGACTGCAGCAGCAGCGGGAATCTGACTGAGATAGCGGAGCTGGTATAGACCCAGGTGCAAGATACTTCGGAGATCGGGCGGCTGTTGGTGGGCTGGTTTTTTACCCAATTGGTCGATCAGGGCATCTAAGCATCGCTGTTGCCGCACACTGCCGTAGACTAGTTCCGTCACTAAACGGCGGTCTAGATTGCTCAACTCTGCCCTACGTAGGACTCGGTCTAGGGCCACATCAGCAAATGCCCCTCGGTGGACTGAACGCAGTGCCAGAAATGCCAGTTGGCGAGAATTGGTTTGATCGCTCAAGGTTGCACGTTTCTGTACTTGTGCGGCAAAAATACAATTTACCCGCAGAACTCGAACTTTACGCTTCAGAGCAGCAAGCTAGAAGCCCCAGACTCAAAACGTCGAGCGCAGAACTTGAAGTATTGAGCGCAGAACTCGGAGTGTTTAGCTTTAGACTCCAACATTGAAGCAAGGAACTAGAGATGTTTGATACAGAACTCAAAACTTCAAGCTCCAGGCTTTATCGTTCCAGTTTAGACCTTGAAGCATTAGGCTAACTTCTGCAATATCTGAGTTGGAGCGGACGAACGAAAGATCTTGACACTGCTGCAAAGGCTACTAGTCTTAACTAAGCAGCACTATTAAACAGCAGTTGAGATTGTGAGATGCAAGCAAAAAAGGTATTTTGATGGTCTGGTGGGTAGCCTAACAGTATTAGTTTGTTGTCACTGCTGGCTAGTGCGTATGTTATGGGATTCTCCAGTCTTTAGCGTCTGTACTTTGGATAAATCTTGCTTGTGGGCTGCATGGACCAATCCTGAAGATGCTTATGCGTTCTTAGAGAAATTTGAAAAAACGGTAGAGACAGACTGCTTAGTCTACGCTGAAGCACCATCTAAGAGCGCTGCTATTCAGGCAGCCCGTAAGGTATTAGGCCCCTACTCCAAACAATTGAGTAGTGAGTGGGCATCGGAAGTCTGCAAAGTTATTGATAAAAAGCTTCACAGAGATACCGATAAGTGTGAGGCAGTCACTGACGAACTACGGGTATGTCTTGACCAGCTTCAGTTATTAATAGGATTAAGTGCAGTGAAGTCTACCGTTCAGGAGTTAGTCAACATTGCGAAAGTTTCACAAATGCAAGCTCAGGCTGGTATCAAGGCTCCCCAAATAACCAGACATCTTGTCTTTACGGGAAATCCTGGTACAGGAAAGACCACAGTAGCCAGAAACTTGGGCGAGATATACAAGAATCTTGGAGTTTTATCAAAAGGGCATTTTGTTGAAGTGGATCGGACTGGTTTAGTCGGAGAATATCTAGGACAAACCGCGCCCAAAACAGCAAAAGTAGTCGAATCTGCTTTAGGAGGTGTACTTTTTATTGATGAAGCCTACTCCCTTGTTCCTGCTGAACGTAGTGATATGTACGGACAAGAGGCAATCAGTACTATTTTGAAAATGATGGAAGATCACAGGGAAGATTTTGTAGTGATTGTCGCAGGATACAAAGAGGAAATGTATCGATTTATAAAATCCAATCCTGGTCTAAAGTCTAGATTTTCACGCTCAATCCACTTTGAAGACTATTCTCCGATTGAACTAGCTGAGATCTTTGAACTTAGATGCAAGCAATACGGTTATCTAGTTTCTGAGAAGACCTTAGGAGCAGTACGCAACCTAATTGATCGGTTTGAGCATGAAGTTGGAGGACTGGGAAATGGCAGATTTGTCAGAAATATTTTTGATCGTTGTATTGCTAATCAGTGTAATCGTCTGTCAACATCCACGAAGCCATCTATGGAAGACTTAAAAGAATTTCTACCTGCTGATATTCCTACTCAGGAGCAATTAAAGCAATTTCTCCTTTGACGTACCTGGAGCCATCTAACACCACACCTGAAGTCCTTACCTAGGAGTTTCAGCTTCTGAGTTCGCTAAGTAAGCCTCAATCGCTTCAGTGGCTAGACTTACAAGAGACTTCCCTTGACGGCTGGCAGCTTCCTTGAGCCGGACATAAACATCATCCCGGACAGTAATCCGACGACGAGCGCCAGCCAGCCTAGACTCAGCCACAGATGCTGCCTCATCGCTGGCCTCAGAACTAGCTGTGGCTAAGTGACCGTTCAGTGAATCTGTCGTGGCGGGGTTATAGGTTGTGACAAAGCTGCGTAGTGCTTCAAACCCTACCCGGTGGCAAAATTCACCAAAGCTTTCAGGATCTACCTGGTGCTGCTGTTCTTGCTTGAAGTAAACCAGCAAGGGTTCTAGAGTGGCTTCTAAGTCCTCAAGCTTCATGTTCTCCAGATAAACTTCTGCTAGCCGGGTTTGGTGGGGAGTGCCCCCTAGCCAGAGCTGATAGCTATCTGGTGCGCGACCCACCAAGCCAAGTTCAGCCAAGTAAGGACGAGCACAGCCATTAGGGCAGCCAGTCATCCGGGTGACAAAGTGCTCCTGCTCCAAACCAACTTTGTCTAAGAGTGCCTGGATTCGCTCCAGAATGGCGGGCATTGCCCGCTCTGATTCAGTAATGGCTAAACCGCAGGTGGGCAGAGCAGGGCAAGCCATTGAGTAGCGCACCAGCGGCTCCAGCTCTGACTCCATCTTGATACCGCAGCGATCAAGAATCTGTTGAATCTCCCACTGGTATTCTGGCTCAACCTCACAGATGAGCAGGTTGTGATTGGGGGTCAGCCGGATCGGTAGAGCAAACTGCTGCTCAATCTGACGCAGGGCTGTCTTGAGCTGCAAGGGACCTTCATCTTTAATCCGGCCATTCTCAATCGAGATGCCAAGGAACAGTTTGCCGTCTCCCTGTTCATTCCAACCGAGAAAGTCTTTGAACTTGAACTCTGGCAGGGGTCTGAAGGGTTCCAGCGGCTTGCCAAAGTAACCCTCTACAACTTGCCGGAATTTGTCTACGCCCCAGTCGTGAATTAAGTACTTCATCCGGGCATGGCGACGGTTGACGCGATCGCCGTAGTCCCGCTGGGTCGCAACAATTGCTTTGACTAAATCGTAAACATCCTCCTTGGCAACGTAACCGATTGGGTCGGCAAGTCGGGCAAAAGTCTCTTCTTTGTTGTGCGTCCGGCCCAACCCTCCGCCTGCTAGGACATTGAATCCCTCTAGCCCTGCTTCGTTGGCCATTACCACCAAGCTCAGATCTTGGGAGTAGAGGTCAACAGAGTTGTCCCCAGGGACCGTCAAGGCGCACTTAAATTTCCGGGGCATATAGTGCTCCCCGTAGATTGGTTCCGGGCTATTGGGAAAAATTGTCCCATTGCCGTTGCGCTGGCGAGCGGCAGTTACTTCCGGGCTTTCTTCAACCGTAATCGCTTTCTCGTCGTCTAACCAAATTTCGTAGTAGGCTGTCGTTTGTGGACGCAGCAGATCGGCAAGGTTGTTGGCGTACTCCTGAGCATATTCGTATTCTAGCCGGTTTTTGTATGGAGCAGGAGGGGCCATCACGTTCCGGCTAACATCTCCGCAGGCACTCAGGGTTGACCCCATGTTTTGAATAATGGCCGTGATCGCACTCTTCAAATTACGCTTAAGCACGCCATGCATCTGAAAGCCCTGGCGAGTCGTAATCCGTAAGGTGCGATTACCGTACTCCTCTGACAACTGATCCAAAGTTAGGTAAAGCTGGGAGGGAACAAGACCGCCAGGATTTTGCGTCCGTAGCATAAACTGGTAGTCTTTTTCCTGGCCCTTAATCCGGTTGTCCCGGTTGTCTTGCTGGTAAGAGCCATGAAACTTCAAGATCTGAGTGGCGTTCTCACTAAAATAGTTTGTATCCTCCAGAAGTTCGCTGGTTAAGGGCTCACGCAAGTACTTACTGCGTTCTTTAAGGCCCTCTAGTTTGGAGCGCTTCTGATCGGCAGGAGTTTGAGTTGGAGGATTAGCCATTAGAACTAGGGGAAGCTACAACAGTTTGATAAAGCTGGTTTCAGCACTATGGAAATTGCTAAACAAGCAAAACCCGGTATCCCGGTCGAGATTGTGATCAATTTTTTCTAATTCTATCACTCTCGGCTTAAGAGCCTGCCACCGCTCCCGATCCGGAATACAGGAATAAACGTCCACCTGTTATCACAGGTTTGATACTGAGAAGGCCTTTGTACGAGCTTAACTTAGCGCTTAGTTAAATAACTTCACACCACTGATGGGTTTATTGCCTGCTTCACCCCGGTATTAGAGTAGAGTAGACACTTTAACTAAGTTGAGGTCTAACTGTGCTGCTGTCAAAAGGCTTTGAAGTGGAACTGTACACAGGTACGCCCCAGGGTGGCATTGTCGGTCTCTCTGATCGGGTAGTGACAGCACTGGATGGCTTTGTGCGTGAACCGGATAGCCGCAATGTTGAATACACGACGGCACCCTCCTATACCTACGAGCAATCCTTGTGTGACTTGGTCAGGCCCCGGCTCAAACTACGAGAATACTTGAGAACTCTAGGAAACTACACCCTCATCCCAGGTAGTACTTTATCCCTGGAGGGCAGCGATCGCTTCTATCGCTCTGATCCAAACAATCCCTACCATGCCTATATTGAACAGACCTATGGCACTCGGGTCGTTACTGCTAGTATTCACATCAATATCGGTATCTCTGACCCGGAGATGTTGATGCGGGCTTGCCGTCTGGTCCGGGTTGAGGCTCCCCTCTACTTGGCCTTGAGTGCTTCTTCTCCTTTTCTAGATGGCCGTGTCACTGGCAGCCACTCCACCCGCTGGTCTTTATTTCCCAAAACCCCTGCCCGTGTGCCCTTGTTTACCAGCCACGCCCACTTCATTCGCTGGACAGAAGCCCAATTAGCAGCGGGGACGATGCAAAATGTCCGTCACCTTTGGAGTGCTGTGCGGCCAAATGGCGATCGCCGTCCCTACAACCTGAATCGGCTAGAGTTGAGGATTTGTGATTTGATCATAGACCCGATTGCCCTGTTAGCTGTAACTGCATTAATTGAAGCCCGACTGCTGCAATTAATCCACGACCCCAGCCTTGACCCCTTAGAAGCCAGTGTGCTTCCAGCAGCTAGTCGAGCCGAAGACTTGGCTGAATTGGCAGATGCCAACGAGCAAGCTGTCGCTCGACAGAGTTTAGAGGCCGAGTTGCAACATTGGCAGGACGGTCGCAAGATAGCAGCGCGAGATTGGATTGAAGAGCTATACACTGAAGTTTGGCCAATTGCTAAACAACAAGGTTTCACCTGCTTCCTCTCACCGTTGCAAAAAATTCTGACTGACGGTAACACTGCCCAACAATGGCTAAAGCTCTACAACCAGGGCTTTGATATTCGAAGTGTGATTACTCAAGCAACGCAGGCAGCCACTCAACAAGACTTAGAGCTGAGTGAGAAGCTTTGTCAAGCCTTACCAGTTTGATTCATGCTTCGGGTTGTTCTGGTTCACCCCCAAATTCCGCCCAACACGGGTAACGTTGCTCGCACCTGTGCCGCAACTGCAACGGAACTGCATTTAGTCGGACCCCTCGGTTTTGAGATTAGCGATCGCACCCTTAAGCGCGCTGGTCTAGATTACTGGCCCTACGTCAGACTATACTGCCATACGTCTTGGAACACTTTTACAGAATTTCACGTCAAACAAGGGGGACGGTGGGTTGGCTTCAGCACGGCCGGAAATCTTAACTATGTGGAGTTTCAGTTTCAAGAACATGACTGGTTATTGTTTGGCAGTGAGACAGCAGGATTGCCTCCTAGCGTTTTAACAGCTTGCAATACAACCGTTTATATTCCCATGACACAGCCTCAGGTTCGTAGCTTAAATCTGTCAGTCAGTGTGGCTGTAGGACTATTTGAAGCGCGCCGCCAGCTAGGTCATCTTAGCTAAGATGCTCTGGCTGATTTATTTTTTTGATAGTTTACTCAAGTCTGTAGTAATCCAGGGCTATTTCATTCTAGACAGAGAGGTTGGAACCAAGTAAGCTGAGCTTCAACCCGTTTGTCTTGTCCAGCTATGACAACGCTTGCCATTGTTGAAGCCTTTTCTAACTTGCCTGATCTACGACGAGGAGCCGGACAACGGCACAATCAAGCACTCAGTTTAGCCCTGTTTACCTTGGCAGTTGCAGGAGGGTGTCGAGGATTCTTAGCAATTGGCGACTGGCTGAGTGCCTGCAATGATGAGTTGGTTGAATTGTTTGCTCCTGCCAAAGGACGCTTACCGTCCTACAGCACGATTCGTCGAGTGTTCTTGAGCGTTGATCGTGGGCAATACTCGGCCTGTTTGGCAAAGTTTTTTGAGATTAAGCATCGTGCAGGCGAGATGTTAGCAGTGGATGGCAAATGCTTACGCGGGTCATACTAACTGGCATCAGAGCATTCGACAACCGAGCCGCATCCAGCTATTCAACTGGTAAGCGTGTATTTAGTGGAGCGAGGCTTGATTCTCGAACCTTCCAAGTCGTGTAAGAGTAATGAAATTAAGGTGTTGCCTCAATTAGTCAAACAGTTTGCTTGCCAAGGAGTCGTCTTTGGCTTTGATGCCATCAACACCCAAAAAAAGTTGTCAGCAAATTATTGAGAGTCACAATCACTATCTGGGAGCGCTTAAAGGCAATCAACCAGGATTGTTCAACGAAGTGAAGGCGAACTCTCAAGTGGAAGATACTGATACAGAATCCAGTAAAGGACATGGACGAATTGAGGAACGAGTCCTTAGCATTTGTCGAACCCTTGAAGGTATTCGCGCTTGGGCAGGACTACGCACCTTGATTCGAGTCACACCGACTCGGACACTGCTCAAAGGAGAATATGAAGTTGTAGGAAAATCCGAGACGCGCTACTACATTTCCTCGTTGAGCGAAACGGCACAGCAGTTGGCTCAACGGGTTTGCTCCTACTGGGGAGTGGAAAACAAAGTCCATCATGTTCGTGACGTGACTCAAGCCGAAGATGCCTCTAGAATCCGGGTTGCTCCCTTGCCGCCTCAACTGTAGACAATTGCCCGCAATCTAGCGCTTAACCTGTATCGAGACTTAAGTTTTGGTAATATGGCTCAAGCCCAGCGTCGCTGCGGTTTCAGCTTAAACCAATTGAAGTTAATCTTT
The DNA here is from genome assembly GCA_041748155.1 of Thermosynechococcaceae cyanobacterium. GTDB lineage: Bacteria > Cyanobacteriota > Cyanobacteriia > Thermosynechococcales > Thermosynechococcaceae > JBGTDT01. Next base: position 39,361 of record JBGTDT010000023.1, read on the forward strand.
ACAATGAAATAGCCCTGGTAGTAATCAGGCCTGATTACTTTGGTCAACCGCTTTATTTTAAGTACAATCGAATTGTGTTGAGCAAATAAGTCTGCCATGAGAAAGTTATATTCATCAATTCAGAAACGCTTAATCCCTAGTTCATCTAGGGATTATCTTGCCTTCCGAGCATAAGTGGTTGAATTGCTGCATAGATTAAAATGTTACCAAACGATCCCAGGAAAAATGTACTTTCTTAATTAGAAGTCTTTCCAAGCAATTTGCTGCTCTTTACCATGGCAGAATCATAGATCTTTACTACTAATGCACAGCGCTTTACTTTAACACTTCGTTGTAATTCCTGGAAAATTACTTGGCGTTGAGCCCCGCTCTGGTTTGTCATCTTTGCAGTCACTGTAGATATAGTCTCGTCCACACTCAAGTTATGACCTCAAGAAAACCAAGCCCGAGGATTTTGAGAGTTAAAGAACTAGGCCGACCTTTCCATTAAGTTCAGTAGGTTAGTAGAATGACTTTAAAGGGTTGCTTAAAAGTACCCCAGTAGTAACCTTGGCATCCTAGAAATACTAGAAGAAATTACTTTTACCTTTACTTCTGAATTTAGAACCTGGTTTTCTCCGTTTAAAGTAAAAATACCAGAGGTAACCCGCATAACTGTAGGACTTTTCTGTGAGGACAAGGGTGCTACTTGCTAAATCTTTGGATGAGTAAACTAGAAAAACTTGTTTTTGGACAAAAAGCAGGGTAATCTGGCCTACAGCAGTTTTCTATTCGATAGACCACATTGTTCGACTCTTGACTCTCAAGATCTTGAGTAGAGCCAGGGTTCTATAGACCTTGTGCCTACACAAAATCGATCCAAGCGTTTTTAGCCTTCCCTTGTTCTACATCTGGCTCTGGTGTATGCAGAAAGGGTTCGTTACATTAGGCAACTCATCAAACGATGAAGTACCAAGTTATCAGTAGGTTCAGGAGGTTGTTCTTTGAGACGAGCTAATTCACAGAAGGTCTATCTTATCCTTCTTTGCGCCATAGGAAACAAGACAACAAGGTACACTAAGCAAGCTTTGCCGCAAGATTATTCTAGGGCTCGTAAATCCGCTGCTATGGTTGGCATTGCCCTCTCAGTCGGAGTAACAGGAATCCTGACACCTTATAAAAGTGCTCGGGCTGAGGTGGTAGAGAAGCTAGGGCCTTTTGCAAGCATATCCCCCTCACCCCTTTGGGCTACGGCTAGAACTATCGAGACTGCAGTCAAGCCGACCCCCTCTCTACCCAGTACTCAGGTTTCTCCTGCGGACTCAGTCCCTACTATTACAGCACCCCCACCCTTAGCAGTATCTGGGGTTGCTAAGTATCCGGTCCAGCCAATGACGACTCTAGATCTGGAGCCAACTGCCACCGTAACTCCTTTGCCTTCTCGAATTACTGCAACTACGATTAAGGCTCGAGTCAAGCAGCCCATTTCTTTGCCGACTCCCCAACTCGCTACTATCGGGTCAGCGACTCTCCCTATTTCCTCTCCTTTGGCGGCGTCTGCTGCGACTAAGTCTCTGGTTAAACCACTTGCGGTATCACAGTCTATTCCCCAACCTTTCAGAGTGGGAGTGTTACCTACGGCTGTTTCTTCACCTTCAGCAGTTTCTGTCGCTTCCAAGACTCCGGTTAAGCTAGCTACCCCAGTGCCCATTGTTCAACCTGTTGTCGAGTCAGCAACTACTCCTAAGAAGGACGGTCCTAAGGCAGCGATCGCAGCGTCAACGCCCACTCAGACCCCGGAACAAGTGGAGCAACTAGATCCTGCTCAGCCAATTGCTGTGGACAACAAACTGGCAGAGTCGGTGATTGCCAACGTTAGGCAAAAAGCGCCAGTCACCCTTGAGGCAGCCGCTTATCAGGTCAAGCCTGGAGATACCCTTGAAACGATTGCTAAGAACCATCAGGTGTCAGCTCAAGTACTGGTCAAGGGCAATCAACTGACTAATCCCAACTTGATCTTGACTGGCCAAACCCTCAAGATTTTCTCACCCCAAACTGAGCACAGCCAAGAAACTGCTTCTATTTCTGGCCCTACCCAAGCAGTTGACAGCGGCGTAACCTTTACAGCGACTGACACTCACCTCTTCACCTTGAAAGGTGGATCGACAGCCGCTCTGCCAACAGCTTCCAAAGAAAATAGACCTGGACCTACAACTAGAACGGTAGTTTCAGCGCCTTCAGCAACTTCTGAACTGTCAATTCATCAGATTAAGCCTAGAGACACCCTTGAAACGATTGCTAAAAACTACCAGGTGTCAACTCAAGCACTGATCAAGGCCAATCGACTCGCTAACCCCAACCTGATCTTGGCGGGCCGAACCCTCAACCTGCCTGCTCAGATAGAAAAGAAGACTTCGGATTACAAGGTCGCAGCACTTCCTACCTCTGGCACTGGCGTAGTGAGCGACAGCCTGCCCCCTGTTCCTGGGGTAATTCGATCCTCTGTACCTACAAATGGTTCTGGTGCTAATATTTCATTCGGGGTTGGTACACGGATATCTCAAGCCCATACAGCTCAAGGCACTAAGCCTCCTAGGAGCTTAGCGGTAACAAGTAGAACACTACCTCAGCAGAAAACCTCGAACCCAGCTACAACAACTCCTCCCACCTACGTTGCCATTGTCAAGCGGACAGTCTTGCCACAATTGACGCGCCTAGAACTGCCCCCCTTAGCTGCGGTCGATGCCTACTTACCCCCTGTGCAACCAGATACTTCAACAAGTACGGGCCAGTACATCTCGCCTGCAAATGGGGTTTTGACCTCTGGCTTTGGCCGACGCTGGGGGCGGATGCACCGAGGAATCGATATTGCTGCACCAGTCGGGACCCCAGTTCTAGCATCTGCACCGGGGGTTGTGGTTGCTTCTGGTTGGAACTCTGGCGGCTACGGCAACTTAGTAGAAATTGAGCATCCCGGCGGTGGCTTAACGCTTTACGCTCACAACAGCCGACTTTTGGCCCGCAAGGGGCAGCAAGTTGGCCAGGGACAGCAAATTGCCGAGATGGGAAGTACGGGTCGTAGCACTGGTCCTCATCTGCACTTTGAAGTACATCTACCAGGCAAAGGTGCAGTCAATCCATTGTTTTACTTAGCTCGAAGGTAGGTCATCTAAATTATTCCAGAACCTAGCTAAATGTAACTAAAAAGGAGCTTCTGCCGAGCTTCTTTGAGAATTTAGACAAAATAAAGAGCTTCTGAGTGCTTGTGAAAGGGTAGCTCCTAGGCTAGCGATCGCACTTGCAGCTATGCTAGGCTACTGAGGCCATTTCATTCATAGCGACACGAACTAAAATGGTGTAGCGCTGTTCAGGTAAAACTGGCTCAGTAGCTCAGTGGTTAGAGCAGGGGACTCATAAGCCCAAGGTCGCAGGTTCAAATCCCGCCTGAGCCATCCTAAGAAATCAATGGATCCAGCCCCAGGCGTTAGCTCTGGGGTTTTTTTATTCCTCTAGTCCAAAACTGTTGACTCGGCATTTCCGGCAAAAATGAGACAAGATTGGGTGCAATTTGGGTGCACCCGCTAGACTGGAGGTACAAGGGTTGGAGGGCCTAATTTGAGGTCTGCGAAAGGGACGGTAAGCGTCCTGGTGCGGAACCAGGACCGGGACGGAATAGGGACGATCCAGTTGCGTTGGCGATATCAGGGGAAGCGTTACTATCTGGCTCTAGGTCAGCCAGCAACAAAGGGCAACCTGAAAGCAGCCAAACTGCTGGCTCAGACGATTGAGCGAGAAATATTCTACGAGCGATTTGACTTCAGCCTAAAGCGCTATCGGGGGCAAGGAGATGCACCCGTTTTAGAGGAGACTACTGCTCCGAATGCCTTCCGAGTCTGGCAGCAGTACGCAGCGTTCCGGG
>JBGTDT010000024.1:0-7509 GCA_041748155.1 Thermosynechococcaceae cyanobacterium
ATGCTAATTTTCTCGTCAGATAAGCTGGTATATCCGCGATAATCATACTCCTGGATGGTTGGCTCCGACCCCTTCCTAACGTAGAGGTCAAAATCTACACCTGCAGGTCCATCCAGCTCAATATTCAATGGATTGCCTACTGTTACCCGAAACATGGTAGAAGCACCAGTTCGATCTAAATACCCAGAGACCATTTCCCCTACCTGTAGTTGCTTCACTTGAATTTTCTTCAGGTCATCAAGGATGCTGGAAACATTGATCAGACCAAAACCATGGCTGTAGTCAAACCCAATTGGGCTTAGATCTTCAGCCGTTCGGCGCAAGATTTGACGCAGTTGGGCTGGAGGCAGAGTGGTTGGGGAGTGAACACTCCGAATCGCTGCGACTACACCAGCAGCAACGGGACAAGCTGCCGAGGTTCCGCCATCTGCTGGATAGACACCTGAGCCTTCGAAGTGAGTGTATGCACAAAGGTCAGGTTTCTCCGGTTGAAGGCGTCCTGGCCCTTGGCTAGAATACCCTAAGCGGACCTTGTTCACTGTGACACCTGCGATACTGAGGACACTTGGATGAGAGTTTGCGCCATAAATAGGTCGGCTGGTGACACTTTCGCACCGACCATCAGGACATTCTTGACCACAATTGCCAGCAGCAAAGAGAATGTCAGCCCCGGCATCCTCTAAACTTTCGACAACTATGTTGAAGGGATGGTTAGGATTATCACTATAGTTACTGGGATGACCCACCGGAAAGTCCCAGGATGGATGGAACATCCCCCAGCTGTTATTGACTACCAGCGCAGGCTTGGGCTCTCCAGCCGCTAAGAGTAACTCCAGCAACTTGCTGAACGCCTTGACAGCATCGCTTAGAAACCCATCCATTACTGAGCCGCCTTGCGCTTGCGAGATGAGGAGTGCATAATCGATCAGCGTGCAGTTTGGGGCTGCAATGCACACATCAAAGGCGCACATCGTTCCATGATCAACTGGCATATTTCCTGGAGTGGAACCCTGTAGCGGTGTCCAGCTCTTACCTGCATCAAAATTAGGATTTTTACCCTTATTTCTCAGGTGGGTTAAGTTAACTCCAGTATCAACAATCGCGACCATCACGTTGGAACCATCCATGCCGCCGGCATGGAGTTGTGGTGTTCCCAGTAAATTTTCTACATCCCTATGGTTGCCCGCTGGAGCTTGAGGACACACAGCAAGGGTGCTAATCCGTGGATCTGAGAATACCCCGACTGCATTGGGGTCTTGTTCTACAGCCTCTATCAACTGGTTCAGTGCAGCATCATCTGACACCTCGCCCCGAACCAGGTAGGTGGAAACCTCAGGCCGTGCATCAAAGGTGAACAGCCGTCCTACTTCCATCTCTCCAACCTGCTCCCGAAGCTGCCGGTCGGGAACTTTGACGGGGGTATAGCTCTGATCAAGCGAAAAATTAGCAAGCGTTAAGGATGGTATGGAAGAGGCTGCCCACCGAGTCGCTGTTGGCGTATCGGTGAGTTCAGGGGCATACCGCATTTGGATCAATACACGCATTTTTATTTCCTCCCTATTTCTGTCAATCAAGTTCTTGCAAAAGTTAATTGAGGCTACGTAGTAGCTAGCTGTGATACTTATCACCCTTTTCTTCGCTATTTATGCAAGAGACTTCATGACTAAGGCTGACAACGGAGGATCTATTTTCAAGATAGAAGTTTAGTCAGATCCTGTAGGAGCGACTCTTACATCGCCGTGAACTCCTTTGACCTCAGGTTGAATGGACATTAGTTCGGCAGGGTCTAGGTCTCCTGAGACACGGATGACGTACAAGTCACGCTTTGGGCTGATAGGAACTAGACCATAATTTTCATCAATTTCTACTTTTATAAATCCAGGAAGTTTCTTGACATATTGCAAAGAATTGTTAGGAGATTTAAGGTGTAGCGTAACTAAATACTGCATTGTTCTCACTTGCTTGGAATTAGAGCTGCAAACTGCTTGAGGCGACTCGCTTGGATCAGTTGTGTCAGGATGCAAAGGGACTTTAGAGAATGGCTGCTGATTAAGTGGTGTTTTGAAGCTGATCCCATTTTGCTTGATGTTCGGTGCTACCTGGATTATCCTTTGGCTTCCTGCAACTAGGAAGAAGTGATGCGGGGGCGGAGGTTCAAAGTAAACCATACAACGATTTTCCACTGATTCAGTATGATGTGCTGGAGTTAGTACAAAGGTGCAGACTTCACCTGAGATAACTTTGTTGCGCGCCTGCTCAGACTACTCTTGGCGAGAACTAAGGTTAGGGGCGATCGCTTGTTGCTAAAATTACGTCATGGATGCCAAGTTACACGCAGCTAGATTCAGTTGACACACTTGCTCATAAGCCCCCTCAATCACTCGCCTACCTCGCAAGAATCCTGTATTTGCACCTGGGCAAATAAAGTTTAGTGTTTCAGGCGTGAAGCAATCGATTAAACGCTGAACGCTCTGAAGTTGTCGACCCCAGTGGAAGGTTTTGGCGGTTCGTAACGGGATAGGTTGACCCTGCTGATTGGGAAGCAGATGGCGACCTGAGAACAGCACACCCCCAAAAGCCCGATAATAGAAGCAAGCCGAGCCGGGGGAATGACCAGGAGTCCAAATAATCTGACTCTCAGGGGTAAGGCTAACCTGAGCGCGAAAGGTTGTCACCTCTAAGCCCGGTAATAAATACGCCTCTTGCTCTTGAATCAGAATTTGACACTCGAACGCCTGCTGAATTTGGGACACTTGACCTATACCCCCCCGGTGGGTCAGGATTAGCGATCGCACTCCTCCTTGCTGGCGCAGAAAATTCTGGTTTACCTGATTCCAAGCCGGACAATCAATCAGGATGTTGGCGTTATTTCCTACAATGAGATAAGCAGTGCCTCCCAACGTATCTCGATTTGGAGCGAAAGCAAAGATGGAGCCAAAGATAGATTGGGGAACCTTAACTGAAAGGCTTTGCTGATCCTCACGAGAGTGCGAGTTAGAACTTGATGCTTGAACAGACAAACTTTGAGATCCTTTTTAAATCACGACTTAGCAAGTTTTGGTTGCAAAAGAGCTTTGTAATACTGGAATTGTGACGTTATTTCCTTTAGCCACTTGAGATTTACAGCATGATTTGGCTTGCTTTATTGTTACTTGGACTGACTACCTACCTCGTTGTCCAGCGTAGCGTTGCCCGTGTCACTCGGACACCTTGGTGGATTTTGTGGCTAACCCTGATGATGCCTGCCTTTGTGATTGGCACGTGGGCGTTGACTCACGGGGAGAACGAGCCAATCCCACCGGTGCTATTAATCGGACCTTTTCTGCTTTGTACTATTGTGTACTTTTTGCTGGTGCAATGGGGCCGGATTCGCGGGGTGACTCCCAGCTCCGCAAATAATTCAGTCAAGCCGGCTGAGGTATCCGCATCCAAACCAGTCATCAGTCCGATGGACAAAACTGAAGAAACGACGCTTCAGAGTTGTTTCCCGTGGTCTATTTACTACCTGCAGAGTGTAGAGTACCGTCCTCAAGCGGTGATCTGCCGGGGTCAGCTCCGGTCTACACCAGAGGTTGCTTATCAAACGGTCCGGGACAACATTGCAGCGCACTTTGGCGATCGCTTCTTGATTGTCTTTCAAGCAGGAGCAGGCAACAAGCCTTTCTTTGCCCTGGTGCCTAATTTCCAAACCCGCGATCGGGCTAAAGGCCAGACTAAACCTGTCACCCGTCCTGTCCTGGCTCTGGGGCTGCTGATCATAACGCTGTTTACAACAACACTGGCTGGAGTTGAAATTGCCAATGGGGCTGTCTCACTACAAACAGTCGCCTCTAACCCGGCAATGCTGCAATCAGGCTTAGCCTATGCACTATCTTTGTTAATCATTTTAGGGATTCATGAGTTAGGCCATTACTTTACGACTCGCTTCTATAAAGTTCGGGCCTCCTTGCCTTACTTTATTCCTATCCCCTTTGCCTTGGGGACCTTTGGGGCCTTTATTCAGATGCGTTCCCCTGTGCCGAATCGTAAGGCTTTGTTTGACATTGCGATCGCCGGTCCAGTAGCAGGTTTCGTTATCACACTGCCAATCCTGATTTGGGGGCTAGCTCACTCTCAGGTAGTACCTCTAACTGGAGAGCCGGAAATTTTTAACTTTAGGGCCTTTAATCCCAGCTTTTCTATTTTGCTTGCCCTATTGAGTAAGGTAACCTTAGGCAGTGCCCTGGCTGCTGGCAAAGGCATTGACCTGCATCCCCTGGCAGTGTCTGGTTGTCTGGGCTTAGTTGTCACTGCCCTAAATCTGATGCCAATTGGCCAATTGGATGGCGGACATATTGTCCATGCCATGTTTGGGCAGCGGAGTGGGGCTGCCATTGGTCAAATTTCTCGACTGTTGGTACTGCTGCTCTCTTTAGCTCAGCCCTGGTTACTTTTTTGGGCAATCATCCTGTTTTTTCTGCCTGCTGTTGACGAACCCGCTCTGAATGATGTCAGCGAACTGGACAACCGTCGAGATCTACTTGGCTTGCTGGCGCTGGGTCTATTGCTACTGATTATTCTGCCAATGCCTCGGCTCTTGACCGACCTGTTTCTGGCAAACCCAGTGCCATAGGGGATGACTAGGACCTTGTTTGCGAATCCGCAGGACCTGTTGCTCTAGACGATACTGCTCCCGGCGGGGTCTGCCGAACAGAATATTGCGGCTTTGCCAAACTAGAACCGCGATCGTCATCCCTAGACACAAAGCTAAACCGAGAGCCGGTGAGGGATTGTAGATGATGCCATACCGGACAGCTGCCCAGGTAAAGTTTTCCATCAACAGGGAAATCACTGATCGCAGCAACCAAAGGCTGAGAAGGCCCACCGTCAACCAGACGATACTAATCATGAGCCACCGACCATAGACTGAAAGTAGGTGCAGCCTTTCTACTTCTTGCTTAAAAGTTGGATCAAGACTTGTATTTTCCTCTGGAGAGGGCTGAGATAATGGTTGAGGTTGATTCATTAAGCTGAAGCAAGCAGTACTAGGTTTTATCTAAGTTGGTAGTGGGATTAACGGGTTGAGTTTCGACTAAGGCAGGATCAGATCGACCTGTACGTTCACGCCACCAGGACAATAAAGTACTGGCAATGAAAATACTGGTATAAAGACCACAGGTGAATCCAATAATCTGGGCCAGGGCAAAGTACTTCAGAGTTTCGCCCCCAAACAGCAATAGGGCAAACAGGGTAAGCATAACGATGAGTGCAATGTTCAGCGATCGCGTCAGGGTTTGATTCACTGCATCATCGACCACGTCGCTGAATGGGCGCTCAGGGTTGAGCTTTGAGAGTTCCCGAATCCGGTCATAAATCACCACGGTATCGTTGACCGAAAAGCCAGTAATGGTCAAGAGGGCCACGAGGAACAAGCTATCGACTTCAACGCCCTGCGTTAGGCCCAGAATTGAGAAGATTCCCACCGTGATCAAGACATTATGCAGCAGTGCGATGATGGCAAATATGGCAAAGTCCAACTGGTACCGCACACTGATATAAATGACAATGCCCACAAAGGAAACGATCAGAGCCAGTAGCCCAGAGGTTAATAGCTGGCGACCAATCGTTGGACCAATCGTATCAATTTGAGTTGACTGGGGATCAAAGACGCCAATCTTGGCGCTTAAGGTGTCTTGAAGCTGGGTGCGTTGATTAACATCCAAGGTGTTAGTGCGGATTGAGAGGGCTTGTTGCTCCTGACCCAACACTTGGATACTGCTGTTGCCCAGCCCCTGATCAACTAAGACTTCTCGAACTTCGTCTAGGGCAATGGGGCGACCGCAATTATTGGGTTTCGTGCAATCAAGTTCAAACTGCAGCCGGGTACCGCCGACAAACTCCAGACTCGGACGCAAGGGTGCCCCCAACTGCTGCCAGGAGATCACCATGGCGATCAGACCGCTGAGAATCATGACGGCAGAAATCGTCCACCAGATCTTGCGGGTTTTGTTGACACTGAGTCGCTTAGTGCTTTCCTCGTTGGAGTTTGACGGTTTGCGATCAAAAAACTTTGGCTGGCGCAATGCCGGGGAGCCAATCGCCGTCATTAGCAAGGTGCGGCTACAGGTGACGGCAGTAAAAAAGCTCACCAAGACCCCCAGGGCCAAAGTCACTGCAAAGCCTTTCACCAAACCAGATCCCAGCCAAAACAGGGCTGCACAGGCGATTGCCACTGTAACATTGCCGTCTAAAATGCTGGAAAAGGCGCGGTAAAAACCGGCTTCTACAGAACGATACAGAGATTTTCCCGCTCGTAGTTCTTCCCGTGTCCGCTCAAAAATCAGCACATTGGCATCCACGGCCATGCCGATACTGAGGATAAAACCAGCTACTCCTGGCAGGGTCAAGGTGACACCCAACAGGGCCAGGCTAGCCCAGGTCAGCAAGGCGTAGACGACCAGCGCCAAATCAGCAATCACTCCCGGTAGGAGATAGTACACTGCTAGGAAGACAAAGACTAAAACCAGGCTGCCGATACTGGCATAAATGCTGCGTTGGATGCTGTCTCGCCCTAAGGTTGCCCCCACAGTCCGGTTCTCAACGATTTCGACTGGAACCGGCAGGGCACCGCCACGCAACTGAGCCGAGAGATCATTGGCGGATTGAGCATTAAAGTTACCGGTAATTTCGGCACTGCCGCCGCTGATACCTGTGTCGGCATATTGGACTTGCACTGTAGGAGCACTTAATAGCCGGTTATCCAAGAAAATGCCAATGGTCCGTCCAGTCCCGGCAATGGTTTTAGTCAGTTCAGCAAACTTTTCGCCTCCCTGGCGATCAAACCGAACCACCACACTCCAGCTAGGGGAACCGGGAGCAGTGGGTTGGGCAAAGGCATCGGTGAGATTTTCACCCGTCAGATCCGTTCGTTCAAATACAGCGGCGATCGCCTCGGCGCTTTGTCTTAAAGTCGCCTGATTCTGCTCAATCGCAGCGGCATCACCTGTTTCCTGTAGCCTGACCTGCTCTGCCTGCAGACCCGCCTGAATTTGTTGGAGAGCTAGAAATTGGGCTTCTGTACCGGGCTTCTGACGGCGAAAATCTAACTGAGCCGTCCCTCCCAGAACCCGCTCGGCCTGTTGGGGGTCATCGACACCGGGAAGCTGGACTAGAATCTGATCTTCACCAACCGTTTGCACCAATGATTCCGAGACACCCAGCCCATTAATTCGCCCTTCAACCACTCTCTGCACTGCTTCCAGCACTCTCGGTGTAATTTCTTTCACCTTTTCAGTGGTTTTCACCTGCAGCGTCAGTTGTGCCCCGCCCTGGAGATCTAGTCCTAGTCGAACCGGAACTTTGGCAATCACCGCGATCGAGCCAATGACCAGAACCAAAATCAGGGCTAACAAGAATCGTTGTCTTTTCATTGCCTAACCCATTGCAATAAAAGTCATCATAGCCTTTCCTGGCCACTGATCTGTCTGGATACGATCATTCCCAGAATTTCAGTGCTGATCTATACTTGAT
>JBGTDT010000025.1:0-11784 GCA_041748155.1 Thermosynechococcaceae cyanobacterium
TGATGCACGAGCGCAATGCTCACAACTTCCCTCTAGACTTGGCTAGTGCTGAGACTGCTCCTGTGGCACTGACTGCTCCTGCCATCCACGGCTAATTGATGCTTCTAGCAGAGATAGAATCCTCTAAATAATACTCAGAAATAAAAGAGCGCTCCCGATGCGGGGCGCTCTTTTATTGCACCTATGCTAAGTGGATACACAATGGTACTCAGGGAAATAGCTATCAACAGGCTAGATAGCGATTTAGGATTGTGATGTCAATGCAAGTTTGGGGAGCTTTCCTGATCTTTGTCGTTTGTCCATTCATGGGTGGATTACCCTTGAGTGGTTGGGTTACTAGGATTGTCTCAGGCAGGCAACTGAAAGAACTGGGCACAGGCAATGTCAGCGTCTCAGCCGCGTTCTATCATGGCGGGAAAGTAGCTGGAATACTTGCCGTTATTGTTGAGGCTAGTAAAGGTATCTTTGCTGTATTGCTGGCCCGTATCTTGTTTCCTACCAATGCAACCTGGGAGTTAATTGCGCTGATCGCGCTAATCATCGGTCGTTATGGGGTAGGTAAGGGTGCAGGAACAACCAATGTGGTCTGGGGCTATCTGGTCTACGACTGGGTTGTTGCTGTGTTAGTGTTCTTAATCGGTGGGATCAGCTTTACAATTCTACGAGGGCGACAACAGGGACGTATTGGTGTTCTACTGCTGTTTCCATTAATTACAGCTCTGCATCGTCAGGATCGCTCAGAGACACTGGCTGCCATTGTTTTAGCTGGTTTAATTGCCTGGATTTACCAGAAGACACCGGATGACTTGGACCTCTCCCCAAGGGCAACACAGGTAGACTCTCAGCAAATGTTTAAGTTCTTTCGAGGCGATCGCGCCCTGCTTTCATTAGATCAGCGGCTAGACCCTGACAGGGTTGGGGCTAAAGCGGCAGCCTTATCTCAGCTTAAACGTTGGGGATACCCGGTTCCAGCAGGCTGGGTGTTACCAGCGGGGGATGACCCCGAACCATTGATTGAATCTCTCTCACCCTCTGCTGAGTCTGCCTTGGTTGTGCGCTCGTCCGCAGTGGGTGAGGACTCGGAGTTGGCTTCGGCGGCGGGTCAGTACCGGACGATTTTACAGGTCACTTCCCGCACAGCTTTGATGGATGCGATCGCCGAGTGTCAAGCGTTCTACAACCAACCAGCAGTAGTCCAGTATCGCCAGGATCGGGGCATCTCGGAAGACGGCATGGCTGTCCTGGTTCAAATCCAGGTACGGGGAGTTTTCTCAGGGGTTACCTTTAGTCGTGATCCAATGGCAAGAGCAGCAGACACCGTTACGATTGAAGCACTTCCAGGGGAGGCGAGCCGGGTTGTCTCCGGGCAGGCAACGCCTGAGCGCTACCAGGCTATTTTTCGCCAGTATGGGGAGCAGTCTGACTCAGAGATTGAACTGAAACTGGAGACGGGACCTGGAGATCTCCCGCCTGAGTTAATTCGACAAGTTGCGCGCTTAGCCCGTGATTTGGAAGCACGGTTTCATGGGGTCCCCCAGGACATTGAGTGGAGCTACGACGGCCAAACCTTGTGGCTACTTCAGTCTCGACCGATTACCACCCTGCTACCGATTTGGACGCGCAAAATTGCGGCCGAGGTAATTCCAGGGCTGATTCGACCCTTAACTTGGTCAATTAACCAACCCCTCACCTGTGGGGTTTGGGGAAATATCTTTGCCTTAGCTTTAGCTGAGCGTGCTCATAGTTTAGACTTTAACCAGACTGCAACTCTACACTACAGTCGGGCTTACTTCAATGCCTCCTTGTTGGGTCAAATCTTTCGGCGCATGGGTTTACCGCCTGAGAGTCTAGAATTTCTCACTCGCGGTGCTCGTTTGAGCAAACCTTCTCTGGGTGCTGTGCTGCGGAACGTACCAGGGCTCCTGAAGCTGATCCAGCGAGAACTCAGCCTGAAAGCGGACTTTAGGCGGGATAACCAGCAGATTTTCCTCCCCCTTCTCAATGCCTTAGGAGCCCAGCCAGTCCAAGATCTTGGCCCCTCTACCTTAGTTGAACGGGTGGATCAGATCCTGAGTGCTCTTAAACAGGCAACCTACTACAGTATCCTGGCCTCCCTCAGTGCCTCCCTCAGGCAAGCGCTATTGAAAGTTGAAGATGAGGATCTAGACAACAGCCAGTCTCCAGAAGTGGCCTCTTTGCGATCGCTCAAAGCTCTGGCCGATGATGCTCGTACCCTGATGGGCGAGCTGGAGCCAGCTTCCCAACCGTCAAAGGTACTGAGCGAACTGGCGGAAAAGCCCGATGGCTTGACAATCCTTCAACAGCTCGATCAACTGGTAGAGCGCTACGGCTACTTAAGCGAAGTTGGGACCGACATTGCAGTGCCCACCTGGCAGGAAGATCCTGGCTTAGTCTATGAACTTTTTGCTGGCTTTTTACTCAACCCAACTTCTGAGATAGCGGTGTCTAAATCTCAGAACCAGACGGCCCTCAGGGGGCTATTCAACCAGCTCGTTCAGCACCGAGTCGAGTTAAAAGGTCAAGTTACGGTGGTTTATAGCCGCCTCCTAGCAGAATTACGCTGGAGTTTTGTCGCCTTAGAGCAGGCTTGGCTGCATTCAGGTCTGCTTTCTGAGCCAGGAGATATTTTTTTTCTCAAATTAGAGGAAGTGCGTCAAATTACAGCAGGCAGGAACCAGGTCCAAGTTAGCCAGCTAGTGGTTCAGCGGCGATCGCACTATCAACAGGACAGTGAACTGGCTAGGGTGCCATTGGTAGTCTATGGCAGCGCTCTGCCACCCACCGGTTTGGACCTCAGCGATTGGGACGGAACTCGGCTTCAGGGGATTGGAGCCAGTCCGGGACAGGCAGTGGGTCAAATTAAGGTTTTGCGTAACTTGCAACAGGCTGCGCCAAAGATTGATCGCAATACCATTGTTGTTGTGCCCTACACGGATGCGGGCTGGGCTCCTCGCCTCGCCCAGGCAGGTGGTTTAATTTCAGAAGTAGGGGGTCGGCTCTCCCACGGTGCGATCGTTGCCCGCGAATACCGCATTCCGGCTGTGATGGAAATCGCCGATGCAACTCAACGGCTTCAGGACGGCCAGCAGGTTCGGATTGACGGCCAGTGGGGAACCGTTGATATTCTTTAGCTATTAAAACTAAAGGCTTCAGGGAGTACAAATAGACCTCGATTAGGGTTTGCTAGCCGGCGTTTGCGTGTCAAAGTATTCACGCCAACGACTGATCCGACCCTCTTTGAAATCAACGATAATCGCGTCGTCAGCTCTGTTATGAAGGCCAGTTGCTGTTTCGGTGTCTTCGTAATGCCACTCTACTGCCGCCTGATCGTCCGCAAGGATAATTCGCCGGATATTAATCTTCACCTCTGAGTACTGTTGAGCAAAAAGGGTGACTTCTTGCCGGATTCTTGCTTGCCCCTGCCACCGTTGACCAGGCACGACCAGTTCGCCGTCAGGCGTAAACAATTGGGCTAGAGCATCGGCGTCACGATCAACCCAAGCATCTCTAGCTTGTTTAATCACCGCCCGCATGCCTTCTTGCTTGCGATATTCACTGGCAAACGCGCCACTGCAAGCAGCTATGCCAAAACAGATAAGTCCTAACCCAAGCCATTTAGGGAGTTTCGGGCTGCAAAACTTTTTCATGTCATTCCTGTTTAGGGTGCTGAGGTGTGGAGCTTTAGGAATTTCTGGAATAAGTCTTGAAAATTTATATTCAGGTTGAATGACGCTACAGCATTAGAACTTGAGGCCCAACTGAGACTAACCTTGAGGTAGATAACGCCTAACTGAACCAGAGATTAGGGTTAAAACATTTATAACAAAATGCAGGGTAATCAATGAACTCCTGGCGCGATCGCTTTAATCGGATGAGTGGCAAGACTCGATTTGTCGTCTGTCGCCTGTTTATCCACTTGGCCGGGCAGGAAGTTGCCCCCCTGCTGGGCGTTCTCAATCGTGCGGCCAGAGAGGCGATCGCAAAAGATGGAGATCTTGCTGTCCTGGGCCAGGGACTGGTTGAAATCTGCCAGAGCCTAGTACAATACGACACCTACTGGCAGTCGGCTGCCAATGAAGGGGACGTTTTCTGGAATGAGGGCGATGCAGGAGGCTACGTGACTGAGCTGTTTACCGACTCAGCCCAACGTTACTTGAGTGAACCTGCCTTTGAACCTGCCCCTGAAGCAGAACTATCCTTGCCTGTTACCCAAAACTTGATTGTCATGATTACAGTAGCCTGTGAAGGGGAGGTGCCTGAACTGGAAACAGATCTCTCCCATATCAGTGCCCTTAAAGCAGCGCTTCAGGCATTAATCAACCTGCACTATCAGGAAAAACTCCAAGCAATTCAAGTACATTTCTCCCCAGCTCAGTTGGGGGATTGCTTGACTTCCGACCAACTATTGCTTAACTTTCCGGAGTTAATTCCCCTTTGAAGGGCAGGTAATGCACCCGTCTGACTCAGTTGAGCCAGCCACGACCAGATCGCTCATCACTTATTTCACAATGATCCACTATGATCAACATTCGCCCGATCACCTCCCGTAAAGTTATCGCTCTGTTAATGACACTGGCTTTGTGCTGGATGACCTATGCCTGTGGGGGTCCGACCACAGAGCAATCTCAGCAACCCACCCCACAGGACCAGCAGAGCCCAAGTGCATCGACTCAAACCCAGTTAGCCGACGGGCAGTATCCTGTCCAGCAGGCAACCTACGA
The DNA here is from genome assembly GCA_041748155.1 of Thermosynechococcaceae cyanobacterium. Classification (GTDB taxonomy): domain Bacteria; phylum Cyanobacteriota; class Cyanobacteriia; order Thermosynechococcales; family Thermosynechococcaceae; genus JBGTDT01. The sequence goes on from JBGTDT010000025.1 coordinate 4,743, forward strand.
CGATGCCAATGGGGAGTACAGTTTATTTTTGCTCAATACCCCAGCCGGTACACCGCCTCAGTTTCGGACGACGGATTTACAGATGGCGGCCTTGACCGAGGCAGAAGTTTCCTCAAGTCAGAAGGCTTATCTCAAAACTGAGGGGGGCAAAGCTTCGCTGCATATCCCCCAGGACTTCAGAATTGAGTATGTTCACAACGTAACGGAAACGCAAACCGATCCCCAAAGTGGGCAACCGCAAACGGTTGTCGTTGGTCAGCAATCGAGCTTCTGGACGCCCTTTGCCGGAGCCCTGGCAGGTCAAGCAATTGGTAGTTTGTTGTTCAGGCCCCAGTATTACGTGCCGCCCGTTTATCAGCCTGGTGGCGGCCCCCTAACTGGATTCGGTGGTTATGGTCAAAGTTATAACCAGGCCGTTCAGCGTTACCAAACCCGTTATCAAGCTCAGCCTCTGGCGGTGCGAAACCGTCAAGTTGGCCTACGCACAACAGGGGGTATCCGCTCCCCCGCAGCAAGCACGGTGCGGAGAAGCCCAACCTCGTCGGGTAGCCGCTCTACTGGCTCTGGTTATGGCTCAAGTAATTTGCGCCAACCTCAGCGATCTCCATCTAGTCAGTACAGACGCAGCCCCAGCAGTTTTGGCAGCGGGCGCTCTACGGGATTTGGAAGTCGCTCCTCCAGTGGTAGCAGACGGCGCTAATTTTGATCTCAACAGCCCTGATGTACGGCCTCCCTGTATCCTGAAAGAATGCCTGTCGGGTCTTTCCTGCAGGCATTTACAAGGAGATAAAGGTGAGTGAGATTCGGCAAAACAAGGCAACGAAACAGTGGGTGATTTTTGCCCCAGCCCGGAATAAACGTCCCCGCGATTTCCAGCAATTTCACAACGGAAGTAAAGATCTGCCTGCCTTTGATCCAGCCTGTCCCTTCTGCCCAGGCAATGAGCATCTGCTCTCAGCGATTGCAATGGAGTTGCCCAATCAAGCGCAAAATCACTGGCAGACTCGCGTTATTCTGAACAAGTTTCCCGCCTTAACGTCTGAGGGAAATACGCACCGATCTGTCCAAGGACCCTACGTGGCAATGTCGGGATATGGACGACATGAGGTGATTATTGAAAGTCCTAGCCATAATCGAGACATTGCTCAAATGTCTACGATTGAAGTTGGGGGCATCATCGAGACCTACCACAAACGCTATGTGGACCTGATGAAAGTGCATCAGAGCATGATGACGCTGATCTTCCGTAACCACGGGGCGAGGGCCGGAACTTCCCTGATTCATCCTCATTCCCAGATTATTGTGACTGGCGTTGTGCCTCACCAGATTCGTTGGCGAGAAGATGAGGCTCAGCGTTACTTTGATGAATGGGGCCACTGTGTTTACTGCGACATTCTGGCCTTTGAACTTCAAGATCGGCGACGGGTTGTGGGGGAAAATTCATCTTTTCTCGCTTTTGTCCCCTTTGCCGCTGAGGTACCCTTTGAAATTTGGATCATGCCAAAGCAGCACCAGGCCAGCTTTGGCCACCTGTTGGATGGAGAGAAATCTGATCTTGCCCTGATTCTGCACCAGAGCCTAGCCAGGTTAGCGTCAAAGTTGCACGACCCTGACTACAACTACATCATCAACACGGCTGCCCGCTACCGAGCGGGGGAGCCACAACTACACTGGTATCTCCAGATCCGGCCACGGCTAACCACCCCGGCTGGGTTTGAGGTTGGTTCCGGCATCAACATCAACCCCTCTATCCCGGAAGAAAATGCTGAATTCCTAAACGCAGCCTCAACCGGAAACCCCTGAGCTAGCAGTTGGGTCCTGATCTGGGCGCAATCGCACTGATGGTTTAATGAATTCTGGTGCTTGGCTTTGGTTGCAGGACTCACCACACTGCTGAATCAACTTTGCCACTAACCCGGTCCAGCCGGTTTGATGACTGGCACCAACTCCCGCCCCGTTGTCGCCATGAAAGTATTCGTAGAACAAGATCAGGTCCCGCCAGTCAGGGTTGGTTTGGAATTTATCTGTACCGCCATAGACAGGTCGTTGCCCGGATTCGTCCTGGAGGAAAATCCGCATCAGCCGCCGAGATAGCTCTGTGGCAACTTCCCGCAGCGTCAGCATCTGACCGGAACCCGTCGGGCACTCTACCTTAAAATCATCTCCCAAGTAATAGTGAAACTTTTGCAGCGACTCAATCAGGAGGTAATTCATCGGAAACCAGATCGGCCCGCGCCAGTTGGAATTACCGCCAAACATAGCACTGCTTGACTCGGCGGGTTCGTAATCTACCCGGTGCTGCTGACCATCTAGATCCACAATGTAGGGGTGAGAGGCATGGAACTTGGAAAGGGCCCGGATGCCATAGGGACTCAAGAACTCGTCTTCATCCAGCAGTTTTGCCAGGATGCGGCGAAGTTTGTTGGGCGCGCCGCTAGCCAAGGGCGTGGCGAAGCAGAGGGCCAAAAGTCTTCTGGCCCCAACCCCCTCTGTTTCCATACAGGCAACGTTGTACTTGAGGGTAGGACGGTTGCGAATAAACCACTCCATCCGGCGCTTAAAGTTTGGCAGCAGCTCCAGAGTTTCTGGCTCCAGCGGCTCAACGGCAAACAGCGGAATCAGCCCGACGATTGAACGGACTTTTAACCGCAAGTGATGATCATCCGGTAGATGCAGCATGTCGTAGAAAAACCCATCGGTCTCGTCCCAAAGTTCTGTGGCTGAGGTGCCAATATGATTCATCGCATCCGCAATGTAGAGAAAATGCTCAAAAAATTTGCTGGCGATGTCTTCATAACTGGGATTGGTTTTGGCAAGTTCCAGGGCGATCGCCAGCATATTCAGGCAGTACATACCCATCCAACTGGTGCCGTCGGACTGGTCCAGCTCGCCCCCGTTTTGCAGGGGGCTGTTGCGATCAAAAACGCCAATATTATCTAAGCCGAGAAAGCCGCCCTGAAAGACGTTTTTACCGTTGCGATCCTTCCGGTTGACCCACCAGGTAAAGTTGAGCAGCAACTTTTGAAATACCCGCTCCAAAAAAGCCCGGTCAGCCCGGCCATACATCTTTTGCTCAAGCTTGTAAACTCGCCAGGTAGCCCAGGCGTGCACGGGGGGATTGACATCGCCAAAGTCCCACTCGTAGGCGGGTAGCTGCCCATTCGGGTGCATGTACCACTCCCGCGTCAAGACATTCAGTTGCTGCTTGGCAAAGTCCGGATCGATCATCGCTAGGGGCAGGGTGTGAAAGGCCAGGTCCCAAGCGGCGAACCAGGGGTACTCCCACTTATCCGGCATCGAGATCACGTCGTCATTAAATAGGTGAACCCAGTCATGATTGCGCCCCTGTTGGCGCTCTGGCAGGGTGGTGCCATCGCCTTTGAGCCAATCTTCAATCACAAAGTGGTAGAACTGCTTGCTCCACAGCAGCCCCGCAAAAGCCTGGCGTTGCACATTGCGCTGGTCCTCAGGCAAAGAAAAGGGCGTGATCCGCTGGTAAAATTCATCGGCCTGCCGCAGCCGCTGCTGAAAGGTTGCCGCAAAGTCAGTCCCAAACGGAGCGGCTAAATCAGGTCTGTCACACAGCCGGAGTTGAATCGTTTTAGTTTCACCAGCCCCCAGCTCGAACAGGTAGTGGACTGAAGCTTTTGTGCCCGTTTGCTCAGGGTTGACTGCCGCTGGTTGGGCCTGGACGAGATAGTCATTAATCCCATCTTTGACGTAGGGGGAAGAATTGGGCCTGCCAAATACCCGTTCGCAGTTGGTTTCATTTTCCGTAAATAGAAGCTCTGGGGCATCGTTGCAGTAGAGCCAGCGATCGCCCAAGCTAGGATGAGTCGCCTGGATAACGCTGAAGTCCTGGCTAGATTGACTTACCTTCAACCAGGGTTTTTGGCTGCAATTCCAGGACCAGGTGTTGCGGAACCAAAGGGTGGGCAGCAGATGCAGGGAGTGGGCTTCTGGTCCCCGGTTGACAGCGGTGATTTGAATCAGGATATCTTCGCTGGTCTGCTTCGCGTACTCCACAAACACATCAAAATAGCGGTTTGCCTCAAACACACCCGTATCCAGCAGCTCAAATTCCAGGTCTTGGCGGCTGCGTCGTTGATTTTCTCCAACTAACTGCTCATAGGGAAACGCTCGCTGCGGATACTTGTAGAGCGCTTTCATGTAGGCATGGCTAGGCGTGTTGTCCAAGTAGAAGTAGTATTCTTTGACATCCTCTCCGTGGTTTCCTTCACTGCCAGTTAAGCCAAAGAGCCGTTCTTTTAGGATCGGGTCTTGACCATTCCACAGGGCGATCGCAAAACATAGCCGCTGGTGATTGTCGCAAAGGCCAGCGATGCCATCTTCACCCCAACGATAGGCACGGGAGCGCGCCTGCTCGTGAGTAAAGTAGTCCCAGGCAGCTCCGTCGGCGCTATAATCTTCCCGCACTGTGCCCCACTGGCGTTCGCTCAAGTAAGGACCCCAGCGCCGCCAGTAAGCCTCTCGTTTGCGGTCTGCCGTCAACCGTTTCTCTTCTTGGGTCATTTCCCCAGGTTTAGCTCCAAAATCACAGCGCCTATCCTGTCTGCACAGTGTAAATATTCAGGGCACGAACCTGACTTCCCAAGCCTACGTGCTTTTTCTGAAAAGGCAGGAGCCTACTTGCCCTAGATAGTCCTTATTATCTAATTATCTAAATTGATCGAACGTTTCAATGTTTCCTCCGAGTGAGGATACTGCCTTTTTTAATCAAGCATCAGTCTGTTCCACCCCAGGTCCAGCGGGGATTTGCTTGCTGCATTCCTTTATAAACAATCACAGGAGTGAACCCATTGGCATCTTGCATTCCGGTCATATCCAAGATGAAGTGGGCTTTGCCATTTAGTAACTGCATCCGCAGGTATGAATGTTCCGTATTGGGCTGACCATCTATAGAAGTCATCCCGGCTGTAGCCTGACAGTTTTGGAATTGCGGTTTTAGTGTCCCTATCCAGGTGACGCTAAAGGGGTCAGTTTGCGCTACGGAAATTTGAGTGGCGATCTCCTGGAGACTGACCATGCCATCTGTTTCGTATCCACCCTCTTGATAAGGTTTCGGTGTTTGATAAGCGATCGCCTTGACAGGACAGTCTGTGGATCTAGATTCCCCGGCTCGATGAAGCTGAAGCTCAATAGTACTGGCAAGAACTGGAGCACTCAAGACCGGGAAAATTCCCAAGAACAGTATTCTCAAAAGTGCTGATAATTGGCTCCAACCCATCATTAACTTTCTCCATTTTTCTAGACATTCTTTATGGCAATATTTTAGTGTCGATACTTTTCCAAACCACCTTTTAGGACAGGCTAGCAAAACCAAACACCCGGCGTTATAGGAAATCGTCGCGTTAGCCGCGGAGATCGCACTGCCACCGCAGGGGAAGGCTGTTCCCAGTTAAATTTCTAACCACAATCGGAGGTCTCCCTGTAAACAGTGGAGGCGTTGGATAATTAGGACAGGAGTTGAGATTAGTCTCCAGGCAACGCCCTCGTTGGGTTTAGCAGTCTGACATATTTGTGTCATAGTTAGTCGTCAAACTAGGGACTATGAACAATTTAGACAGGGATGAGGCATTTAGCAGCCCTCTGTCCGTGTCAATCCCCTAAGCAGAATTTAGCAGGAAAGGGCAATGGGTTTAGCGCGAATGATCCAGGTGCTGGTTGCCAGTATGAGTCTGGTCAGTATTGGGGGAATTGCCGGGTGTGCTCAATACCGCAGCTTTGAGGTCCAAGCCCAAGAGCGCCCAACTGTAACGGCTTCTGGGGCGATCGCAGCGGCCAGCATCAACGCAGATGTTCAAGCCTTAGTCCAGCTAGGACCAAGAGTTGCTGGAACCCCAGTCATGGACGAAGCCAGCGCTTACCTGATTCAGCAATACCGCAGAGCTGGGTACGCTGCCGAAGTACAGACCTTTACCTACCCAAAGTTTGAGGACCTAGGCTCCAGCCTCACCCTTGCTGGAACCCCGATCAAGGGCCAAGCTTTGAGCGGATCACCAGCCGGGAAACCCACTGCCCCCCTGATTGTTGTCCCGAATCTGGGCCGGCCCAGCGATTTTGCTGCGGTCAATGTCAAGGGGGCGATCGCCTTGGTTCGGCGCGGGGAGATCCGCTTCCTGGAAAAGGCGCAAAATGCTGCTGCTGCCGGAGCGGTTGGATTGGTGATTGTCAACACCGAGCCCGGTAATTTTTCTGGCACCCTGGGCCGGGCCGTGAATATTCCAGTGCTGGCGCTGGCCGGAAAACAAGGCAGCCCCCTGCTGGCACAGGCCCAGCAACAACCCCAGGTAAATCTGAGTATCAACACCCGCCGGCGTTCGGTTACTGGGCGAAACATCGTCGCCCACCTGCCGGAGGTAACCCGGCCCAGCCTACTTTTGGGCGGCCATTATGACTCTGTGGCAGGCTCACCAGGAGCGAATGACAATGCCTCTGGGACTGCGGTAGTGCTGGCGATCGCTCGCGCCGCTGCCAACACGCCTCTGGCTCAACAAGCCTGGTTTGTTGCCTTTGATGGTGAGGAGGATGGCCTGCACGGCTCTAGAACCTTTGTAAGTCAGGCTAAGCCACAGTTCCTGCCAGGTCTTAAGGGGATGTTGAACTTCGATATGGTTGGGGTCAACCCCCAGCTCCTGGTCGGGGGCACCGAGTCCCTGACTGGCTTGGCCCAATTAGCCCAACCCGGAATTACCACCTTCGGCGGTCGGGGTGGTAGTGACCATGCTCCCTTTGCCAGTGTCGGCGTACCCGTACTGTTCTTCTACCGGGGTCAAGAACCCAACTATCATTCCCCGCAGGACACGCAGGTAGACCCGAAGCTGCTCGCCGAGACTACCCAGGTTGGCCTCTCAGTTGTTCAACGACTGCTCAAGTCTAATCCTAGGGAGTGTTTTAAAACTACAACCACAACAAGATAGAGGCTAGAGTCAGCATAGCAAGGTAGTTTTCAGCCTTCTTTTCATAGCGAGTTGCGATGCGACGAAACTGCTTGAGCCGATTGAAACAACGCTCAACCTGA
>JBGTDT010000026.1:0-5700 GCA_041748155.1 Thermosynechococcaceae cyanobacterium
ATGAGATGATGGCGCTTAAGCCAGGACTTAAAAAAAGCTCATTAATGGAGACTTTGCCGTCTTGATCGCGATCTAAGGTATTGAAAAGAGATTGAAGCTCTTGCTCGGTTGCCATAAGTTTCTATCTGAATTAATTGTTCAGTTAAATATCTCATTAATATCTCAAAATTAAACAAACTTATATCCTTAGACGTAGAAACTGGTATCGCTGGGGCTTAGATCAGGTGTACGCTGTGATACAGAGTCTACAGTTGGGACAATGAAAATCAATCGGCATGGTCGAGCCAAAGTTCTCACTCAACAAGAGATACAGCTAATTTTCAGTCATGGCTTAGACAATGAGCGCGATCACTATACCAGGTAAGCGCATCTAAATTTGGTCATGCCCTAAAGAAGTGTGGGATAGGTAGCTAAATCATCCCAATTCCACGGACGAGCTGTTGTCCGGCTCGCTGCGCCGCTGTTGTCTTGAACTCCGAATGCTGCCAGAGCCAGTTGAAATAGCTAAGCACTAATCGCGCTGTAACCTCTGTCGGCTCCCACACTTTGCCAAACTTGTTTTGCCGCCGGTGCCAACGCCCCGTTTGTTGTCTGACAATGCCATTGGTGCGTTCTAAGAGAATGTCTGAGACATCAATTTGTTGGAGTTTGTCGGTATCCATTGGTAGCTATCCTGGGGCAATGAATCGATTACCCTAAGCATAATGGAACCATTCTCAATTGAATCCCTGAGCATTGCTACTCATTGCATAACTGGGATGCACCCACGTAATCAAGCAGAATTCTTCAACTGGCAGTAGCTTTAGCTTAAAACTTTCTGCTGGTAACCAGGAAGAGATAGTTGCCTGTACTTCCTTTGGAACAGACTTGTATTCTCAAGCTTATTTAGCAAAATATCGATACAACAAAAGCACAAAAACAATTCACGCAACTCCCCAGAAATCTGGACAGGTTGTGAATTTCCTTGCAGGTACATGGCTTGAGCGATTTGTGTATTTGAAAGTTTCCTCTTTGCTTTTGCAAAATCGCCTGAAATATAGCTCTATGATGAATACTCGAATTTCATTCCCCAACGGTGAAGATTCTGAGCTTGACTTGTTTTTTGTGATCGAAAATCAACCGCTATGGATAGAGTGCAAAACAGGTATTTATCAAGCTCATATCGCTAAGTATTCAGAGGCTAAAAAGATTCTTTCAGTTTCCAAAGAGAGGGCGTTCCTGGTTGTTCTCGACCTTCCTGATCATTTTTTGGATAATCTGAGTAATCTCTACGATATTACTGTTGTTAATCAGCATACGCTCCTCGACAAGGTTTAAGTTGGCTTGGGATTGTCTAGCTAAAGACAGCTAACTTGGGCTGCGATCGCAACCTGCCACAATTACCGTTTAGGGTAATGTAATTTTATCCGTCAATTAGGGAATCTTATACTAAGCTCTCTTGCCAACGTTTAGTCACGCTAAACAATGAACAACATTATTCCGCTGCTGAGAACTACCAACGGCAATTATGAGATTGTGATCTTGGAGCCCAGTTCTTTTGACGCTACAACACAAGCAGTGCAGGCATTGCAGGAAAACAAGGTTGTAATCCTGAAATTGGACATCCTGGAGCAAAAAGAGGCTCAGCGGATTTTGGATTTTGTCTCTGGTTGTACCTATGCCATCTCTGGGCACCCATTGCAAATTGATGCAACGGTTTTTCTTTTTACACCTCACTCGATCCAAATTCACTCAGGAAATAACGCCTGACGCCAGGTGGCAATACCCTAACTGACACCAAGCTATGGGGACAAGACTCCTAGATCAAATATTGATTAGTTCTACTTGAAAGATCTCGGCAAAGGCGATCGCCAGCTTGTCGCGTACTTCGCCCAGGTCAAGGTTAGAGATAAATTGGGCCAAGCTGCCCACAGGACGATCAGCAATGCCACAGGGCACGATCTGCTCGAATCCTTGCAGGTCTGGACAGACGTTCAAGGCAAAACCGTGCATCGTGATCCAGCGGCTGACTTTAATCCCGACGGCGGCAACCTTGTGCCCTTCTAACCAAACCCCCGATAAGCCAGGGATACGATCGCCCTCTAACTCATAAGCTGCCAGTACTTGCAAGATCACTGCTTCTAGCTGCCGTAGATACCAGTGCAAGTCCTGGCGGTAGTGGTGCAAATTTAAGATTGGATAACCGACAAGTTGGCCAGGGGCATGATAGGTTACTTCCCCGCCTCGCTCGATCCGATAGACTTCCCGGTCTGAATCAACTGGATCAAACTTGAGAAACTCTAGACGCGACCCACTGCCCAGGGTGTAAACTGGCGGGTGCTCCAGCAAGATTAAAACATCCGGTAAATTGGGGTCAAGTCGGCGCTGTTGAACTAGTTCCTGTTGCCAGGCCCACGCTTCCTGGTAAGGAACGAGTCCTTTGTTGTAAAACCAGCAGGGGCGGGCAGGCTTTGTGAGTTTGAACTTGGTACTAGATTTCATACCTAAAATCAAGCAGAATTTCAGACAAAACTGAACGATGTAGCATCAAGAATTATCACAGGATGCAAAAGATCTTAAAGAGAAGGGGCAATACCCTGTGCTGCAGAATACAAAGTGTTACGGTGATGCTAAGACTTGGATTTTGGGGGAGAGAACCCTATGAAGCTTGTTATCCATGGTAAGAATATTGAGCTGACCGAGCCAATCCGAGAGTACGTGCATCATAAGATTGAGAAGGCAGCAAATCACTTCCAAACCTTGATGACTGAAATAGATGTACATCTATCGGTAGCCCGCAATCCACGAATTAGTACCAAGCAAACCGCTGAAGTCACTGTTTATGCCAGTGGTACTGTAATTCGAGCCGAAGAAAGTCATGAAGACCTCTATGCCAGTATTGATTTAGTCGCCGACAAGCTGGCCCGGCAACTACGGAAGTATAAGGAAAAACGTCAGAGTAAAACTCATACCCGTCCCAAGATTGATCCGGTTGTCTCTGGGCAGCCACTGATATCTGACTTGACCGGTGATCGCACGCCTGAGCTGCCGGAGGAAGTTGTGCGAACCAAGTACTTTGCGATGCCACCTATGACTGTGCGTGAAGCCTTAGAGCAGTTAGAACTGGTCGATCACGATTTCTACATGTTCTGTAACTGTGAGACCAAGGAAATTAATGTAATCTATGAGCGTAACCACGGCGGGTATGGCGTAATTCAACCTCGCAATGGTCATAAACCTAAATCTACTCAAAATCACGCCGACAGCAGAATTGCCTCAGATAAGCAGAAACCTTAGCTTCTCTAAACTGCTAAATCGGGGTAAGCCAGGTCTAGGTTATTTAGCCGGTCTGGCTTACCCCCTAGGGCTACATCTTGCCGTGCTGCATAACTTCTTGTAGGTGATGGCGGATCTCTTGAATTTGTTGTGCGTCTTGCTGATGCAACTTCTGGAACAGCTCTACACAAGGCTGAGAGCCAGCAGTCTGAGCATCTTGGATGTAGGCTTCATAGGCCTGAAGCCCTTTAGCTTTTTCCTGCAATACGGTGAGAAAGTCGTACTCAAGGTCGCTAATGACCTGTGAGGCTTGTGAAGTTCCAGTGGTTGTCATAATTAATCTCCAATACAGTCTTGAGATCACTCTGACGCATTCTCGTGGGTGGTTCATCTGTCTAAGAGGGGAGGCCAAAAGGGGAGAACTAAATCCGGTTGAAAAGTTGAATAGCGAGGCTGTTAGATCACCCCCTTGACAATTTTCAAAGACTAGTGCATCCAATTCGCGGCTGGAGACGTACTACTGATATCAATTGAACAAGGTAAGGTATCGATACCCCGCACATTTACCTCACTCTTTGGGAGGAGATACTCATGACTAGAGCAACAAAGAAGAACATTCTCCGGTTTCTGGTGGGTCTTGGATCAATGTTCGCCGTCTTCTTGAGTACAAGTGAAAGGGCGATCGCGCTGTCTATTCCTTTGCTGACTCATCCCTCTCAGAGCCTTGATCGGATTTGACACCCAGATCATGCGTTTACTTCTACCCGACCTAGTGCCCATTTAGGCATTTCGTTGCAGTTTGAGATGTGCTTGTAGGGGCGGGGGTTAGGAATGTTTCCTGTTTTCTTTCTAGATTCTACCGATTCGTTTTAGAATATTCTCCTCAAGCACTCTCTCCCACAATGCATCATGCATTCTGAGCAACCTGGTAGCCCAGGAAAATCTTTACTTAGCCAGACAGATGCAGAACTATACCTAAGATTGAGAGCGGGTCACACTCCTGCCCTAGGTGTTCTTTATAGTCGCCACGCCGGACTGGTTTATGCATTAGCTCTTAAGACCCTTGGCAATCCTCAAGAGGCAGAAGACTTGACTCAAGATATTTTCCTCACCCTGACTAGAGCCTGTTCCTATGAACCAAGTCGGGGAACACTGAGAACATACCTAGCAATCTTGACGCGATCGCGGGCCATTGATCGCGTACGATCGCGGAGCACTGCCCGTAAGTCTCTAGGATATCTGCGACCCAGTAGAAGCGAGGAAGTCGCCTCCAATCCTCCCTTTGAACAAATGTTTCAAAATGAGCAATCTCAGGAGGTACGAGGGGCTTTGGCTCAACTGTCACAGGACCAACAACAAATCCTACACATGTCTTACAACGAGGGTCTCAGCCAGTCAGAAATTGCTGAGCGACTGGAAATCCCTCTAGGAACTGTCAAGGCCAGAGCAAGGCGGGGTCTGCTCAAGTTGCGCCAAACCCTCACCAGTTAAATTAGATCGTCACAACTATGACTCGGTTTACACCTTCAGAACACATACAGCTATTGATTGCGGGGTATGTTCTTGGTGACCTCGATCCAGGTGAGGCAGCGGAATTTGAGCAGCTCTTGAGCGACAACCCAGCGATCGCGGCGGAAGTAGCGCAGGTACAAACAGCGTTGGAAATGGCCTATGCTCCCCCTGAAGTAGCACCTCCTGATCACCTGCGCTCAGCGATTCTGGATGCAAATATTAATAGAACCAGCGATCGAAGCACTCTACAATCTGTACCAAACTTAGCTAGAAAGCGACTCTCATGGAGTAGAGTGCTGGGAGTTGCAGCGGCTGCCCTGATCGTTGGGTTAGGAATTAATAACTATCGCCTCTGGCAAGACTTACAAACTACGCAAGCCAAAACCCAACAAGCTGATACCCTTGCCTATTCCCTTCAGGGAACAAAAGTGGCTAACACTGCTTCGGCAAGGGTAGTTGTGAATCCGAACAGTTTGGAGGCTGTGCTAACAGTCAACAATCTGCCCCCCTTGCCGCCTGGAAAAGTCTATGTGTTGTGGACAGTGCTTGAGCAAGAGGCGCCCTTTACAGTAGATCAGAAAAAAGCCATCCTGACGGAAGTATTTAAGGTGAATGCTCAAGGAAACGTTTCTCAAACCATAACAGTACCTGAGGTTTATCGTTCCAGGGAGTTGGTTTCAAAACTTGCTGTAACGATGGAGCAGGCTACATCGCCCCAGAGGCATAAGGGCGCGCCAGTCCTGATTACAAGTCTGTGATCATCTTTACAAAGATTGGTTGTGTCGCAAAAATAGGGGTCAGTCAGTGTGCTGATGATAATGTGAGAGCCCGTGTTTTTCTCTCTCGCAAATGAAAACTTCTGAGCTTTTCAGGTGGCGACATTTCCAATCTGAGACCATCCTACTCAATGTCCGTTGGTATTGCCGCTATGCT
>JBGTDT010000027.1:0-34910 GCA_041748155.1 Thermosynechococcaceae cyanobacterium
TGATGCACGAGCGCAATGCTCACAACTTCCCTCTAGACTTGGCTAGTGCTGAGACTGCTCCTGTGGCACTGACTGCTCCTGCCATCCACGGCTAATTGATGCTTCTAGCAGAGATAGAATCCTCTAAATAATACTCAGAAACCTAGAAACAAAAGAGCGCTCCCGCTAGGGGGCGTTCTTTTTGTTGGTATCGGGTTCCAGTTTGTAAAGCTTCTAGTTTTTGCTTCTGTGTCAGAATCGGGATTGTCAAGCTTTAGGGCGGAACAGGTTCCACTTTGGCATAGGGAGACAATGCTAGGAAGACTCTTGGATGGTCGCTACGAAGTGACTAGCGTTCTGGGCTCAGGAGGATTTAGTCAAACCTATATAGCTCGGGATATACGACGCCCAAGTTTTCCCCAGTGTGTGGTCAAGCACCTCCAGCCCTTCAGTCAAGAACCGAACTTTTTGCAGGAGTTGAGAACTCGATTTCAGATTGAAGCAGAAGCCTTGGAAAAGTTGGGCGTTCATGACCAGATTCCGCAACTCTTAGCCTGCTTTGAAACCGATGAGGAGTTTTATCTCGTCCAAGAGTTTGTTGAAGGACATTCTTTAAGTGATGAGTTGCTTCCGGGTCAACGACGTCCTGAGGCTGAAGTGGTGGCTCTTCTGGGCGACATTCTCAAGGTATTGGAGTTTATTCACCATCAGCGGGTGGTTCACCGAGATATCAAGCCCAATAACCTGCTCCGGCGAAAGCGCGATCGCAAGATCGTCTTAATTGACTTCGGGGCAGTTAAGGCAATTCAAACTCAGATCCTGAATCCTGACCCGACGATTCGAATTGGCACTCCAGGCTATACACCCCCAGAACAAGAGGCTGGTCAACCTGGTTATAACAGTGACCTTTATGCCTTGGGAATGACGGCAATTCAGGCTTTGACTGGGGTACACCCTAGCCAGTTGATCGATCCCAGCACTGGCAAACTCACCTGGCGAGCTCAGGCCCAGGTCAGTAGCAGCTTGGCCGCAGTTTTAGACCGGATGGTTTGCTACCGCCCCAGTCAGCGCTATCAGTCTGCCCGTGAGTGCTTGGAAAGGCTCACCGCGATCGCAGAACCTTCAAGGATTTCGACTGCTACCCTGCAAATTGCCGAGCAAATTACCAAGATTCGCTCTGGCAAAATTTCCCCGCATCTCACGGCTGGAATTAGCTTTGGGTTGGGTCTAACTGTCATCGGTCTCATCTCCATCCACAATCGAGACCAAGCAGCCCAGGCAACTCTGGCAAAAGTTAAGCGCTTGCAATCGCAGGGACAGTATCAAGCCTGTCTCGAACAAGCCAAAACCCTGACCCAAAACTTCGGAGTTAGTCCCAGCTTGCACGGTCAGGCCGAGACAGTCTTAAATCAGTGCCAGATTGAGCTGGATGGGCAGAAGCTTAGAACCGCCCAGCAGCTTGCCACGACTGGAAAACTTGTCAATGCCATTACTTCGGCTAGCAAAATACCAGAACAAAGTCAACTTCAACCCCAAGCTCAGCGCTTAATTGAAACCTGGACCCAGCGTTTGCTTGAGCTAGGTTGGGCGGAATATCACAGGGGAGATTTGGCCCAGGCGATCGCCTATGCTGAATCAGTTCCCGTCGCTACACCTGACTATCAAACCGCTCAAACCACGATCACGCAATGGCAGAAAAGCTGGCAAGTTGCAGAAACACACTTTCGCAAAGCCCAGCAAGCCTTTGAGCAAAGTCAATGGCAGGTAGCCATTCAGCTTGCCCAAGACACTCCCACCTCAGAAAATCATTTCTGGCAAGCCCAGCTAGCAGGTCTAGAGCGCAGGGCTCAGGCAGCACAGCAAGCTGAGGCGGCAACTCGCTCTCAACGCATTACTCGTACGCTGGAGCGGCTGAATCAAGATCTGGATTTAATTGGCAGAAATGCCCTAGAGCAGGCCTATCCCGATAAAACCTACAAACGGACAGAAGCGCTCTCAGAGTTGCAAGTCCGACGCAATGGCGATCGCGTCACCTTTCGATTCACCGTCATTTCCCAGGGCTGGTTCTGGCGGGAAAGCACCGCTTTTGACTGGGAAGTTCTCATGTTGCAGCAGCAACACGTCCAGGCTGCCGTTGCCAATGGCAAGCTAGATTCTTACCGGGCGGAGGAACTCAACAACTACTTTCTTAGCCTCGCCAAACAATACCTATAAAGACCCGTGCGCTTTAATCGCCTGGGTACTGAGTAAACTGTTAAAAGTTTTAGGATTGCACTGAGAGAAAAGTAGCGTGACAGAACCAGCAGCAGCAAAGCTTGAGCAAATTGCCCTTGCTTACCAGGCCGGAAAAACTGCCTTTGAGCGGGGCCAGTATCGTGAGGCTGTCCAAACTCTAATTAAGGCCCGTGCCCTGGCAAATCAAAATTCTCGCCTAGGTGGAGAAATTCAAATCTGGCTGGTTACAGCCTACGAAGCGGTAGGACAGCAGCAGGAAGCGATCGCCCTCTGTCGCCAGCTCAATCGCCATCCCGATTTAGAAATTCGTCAGCAAAGCCGTCGTCTGCTCTACATTCTAGAGGCACCCCAGTTGACCATGCGCCCAGAGTGGGTCAGCCAGATCCCAGACCTCAGCAGTGTCGCAGACAGTGATCCCAGCACTTTTCAGGGTCGCGCCAGTTCCATCAAAATCCGCCCGCCTCGGCAGGCTGCTTCCCCTGAGTCCGCTGACTTGAGTCAGGTTGATACTCAGGATAACCAGTTTCTCTGGCTTGCCCTCATCGCCCTAGGGCTGATCGTGGGTGGGATAGTTTGGCTGAGTTAGATTTGGGGACTAGAGGGACCAGAGAGCGTAAGTTCTGCCTGCAAGCCGACCTAAGAACTCGGAGCTTTCAGCTTGGAACTCAGACTTTCAACCTCAAAACTCCAAGCTTGGAGTTCAGAACTCGGCACTCCGGCCTCAGAACTTGGAACTTGAAGCTTAGAACTCGAAACTTTTACCTTAGAACTCGGTGCGTCAAGCTCAAAACTTGAAGTTTGCAGCTTCAATCTCGGCACTCCGACCTCAACATGCCAAGCGTGGAGCTTTGAACTTGGCGCATTTAGCTCTGTACTTCAGTCTTTGACTTGAAAACTTGAGTACTCAAAGCTACGCGAGCAAGGTGTTGCTCAAATACTTTCTGAGTTCAGCCCCTATTTAGCGAACGAGGGAAGCGTCCTCAACCTGATAAGTCCTGATGCCGCTAACTCGGCTGCTTGTTAGGGTATGCCCTCATGAAGGTTTAGCCCAGGAAGCCTTCTAAAATAGTAACGATAGGTAAACTCCTGCCATTTCCTGATCTAAACGACCTCAATAGCTCCAGAATCTATGGCTTTTTCTGCGATTGTGCGATCGCTGGGGCGATCGGCCCTGACTCAAGAACTCTTAACCAAACTGGACCAACAGCAGCAATTACACCTGAACGGTGTTCCGCGGCTGCCCAAAGGTTTGGTGGCTTCGGCGATGGCCCAGAGCAGAGCCCAAACCCTGCTGGTAGTAACCGCCACCCTAGAAGAAGCAGGACGCTGGACTGCCCAGCTAGAAGTAATGGGTTGGCCGACGGTCCACTTTTATCCCACCTCTGAGGCTTCCCCCTACGAACCGTTTGATCCAGAGGCGGAAATGACCTGGGGGCAACTCCAGGTGCTGGCTGATCTGGTTGACCCTCACAAGGCAATGGCAGTTGTGGCAACGGAGCGATCGCTGCAACCCCATCTACCCCCCGTTGAGGATTTCCAAGCTTACTGCCTCAGCTTAGATCGGGCTGGGGCAGATTTCCCTAGCTTAGATCGGCTGGGTACTGAACTGGCCCGGTTGGGATACGAACGGGTTTCTCTGGTGGAAACAGAAGGCCAGTGGAGCCGGCGCGGGGATATTGTGGATGTGTTTCCGGTCGCCTCGGAGTTGCCAATCCGCCTGGAGTGGTTTGGGGATGAGCTGGAGCAGATGCGGGAGTTTGACCCGGCTACCCAGCGTTCACGCAGTGGCTTGGAAGGACCATCCCTAGACAGTATTGAGCGACTGACTTTAACGCCTACCAGTTTTGCCCCGATTACGCTGGCAGCGCTGACGGCAGCCAAGATTGAACAGGTCAAGGCGATCTTGTCGCTGCAAGATCAGGAAAAACTGAATGCAGAGCAAGTTCCAGAAGGCATGCGGCGACTTTTAGGGCTCGCTTTTGATCAACCCGCCTCATTGCTCGATTACTTGCCGCAGAACACTCTGATTGTTCTGGATGAACCAGAGCAGTGCCGGGCTCACAGCGATCGCTGGGTTGAGCACGCTGAGGAGCAATGGCAAAGCGTTGGCTTCGATCAAGCCGCTAAAATTCATCGCTGCTTCGACCAGGCTTTAGAGGAAGTGGCCCTCTTCCAGCGCTTACTGCTGTCTGAATTGGCTGAGGAGCGGGGTCTAAATCTTGCCAGTCGCCCCGTTCCAGCCGTTCCCCACCAGTTTGCCAGGTTAGCGGAAACCTTGCGGCAAGAGCGGCAGCGCAATTTTGCGGTCTGGTTAATCTCAGCTCAGCCCTCCCGGTCGGTTTCCCTCCTACAAGAGCACGACTGCCCGGCTCAGTTTGTCCCCAATCCCCGCGACTACCCGGCGATTGACAAGCTCCAAATCCAGCGCACGCCAGTAGCCTTGAAATACTCTGGGCTGGCCGAGTTGGAAGGGTTTATTTTACCGACCTTCCGCTTGGTCATCGTCACGGATCGGGAGTTCTTCGGCCAGCATACCCTGACAACCCCCAGCTATGTCCGCAAGCGCCGCCGGGCCACCTCTAAACAGGTTGATCCCAACAAGCTGCGTCCGGGGGACTACGTGGTGCATCGCAACCACGGGGTTGGCAAGTTCCTTAAACTGGAAAGCCTGACGATCAACCAGGAGACCCGCGAGTACCTGGTGCTGCAATACGCCGACGGCCTGTTGCGGGTGGTGGTGGACCAGTTGGGGTCGCTGTCGCGGTTCCGGGGGGCTGGGGATGCGGTCCCGGAGCTGAACAAGATGTCGAGCAAAGCCTGGGAAAAAGCCAAGAGCAAGGTCCGCAAGTCGATCAAAAAAGTGGCCGTGGACCTGCTGAAACTCTACGCTCAGCGATCGCAGCAGCGGGGCTACCCCTATCCCACCGATCAGCCCTGGCAGGCAGAAATGGAGGAGTCCTTTCCCTACCAACCCACGCCGGACCAGCTTAAGGCGACCCAAGATGTCAAGCAGGATATGCAGAGCGATCGCCCAATGGATCGCCTCGTCTGTGGGGATGTTGGCTTTGGCAAGACGGAGGTGGCGATTCGGGCTATTTTCAAGGCCGTCACCGCTGGCAAACAGGTGGCATTTCTGGCTCCGACCACCATCCTGACCCAGCAGCACTATCACACCCTAAAAGAGCGCTTTGCCCCCTATCCAATTCAGGTTGGTTTACTCAATCGCTTCCGTTCGGCTGAGGAGCGCCGCCAAATTCAGCAGCGACTGGCAACCGGAGAGCTGGATATCGTGGTGGGCACCCATCAACTCCTGGGCAAGGGGATTATCTTTCGAGATCTGGGGCTGCTGGTGGTAGACGAAGAACAGCGGTTTGGCGTGAATCAAAAAGAAAAGATCAAGTCCCTCAAAACCCAGGTGGATGTGCTCACCCTCAGTGCCACGCCGATTCCTCGCACCCTCTATATGGCCCTCTCAGGCGTGCGCGAGATGAGTTTGATTACCACACCGCCGCCCTCCCGCCGCCCGATTAAAACTCACCTGGCTCCCTACGACGCAGAGACGGTTCGCAGTGCAATTCGCCAGGAATTAGACCGGGGCGGCCAAGTATTCTACGTCGTCTCACGGGTGGAGGGGATTGAGGAAGTGGCGCTGAAACTGCGGGAGATGGTACCCAGTGCCCGGATTGCGATCGCCCACGGCCAGATGCTGGAAGGAGAACTAGAAGCCACCATGCTGACCTTTAACAACGGTGAAGCCGATCTCCTCCTCTGCACCACGATTATTGAGTCCGGGCTGGATATTCCCCGCGTCAACACAATTTTGATTGAAGATGCCCAGCGGTTTGGCTTGTCCCAGCTCTACCAGCTCCGGGGCCGGGTCGGGCGGGCGGGGATTCAAGCCCATGCCTGGATCTTCTACCAGTCTCAGGCGGCGCTGTCCGAAACGGCCCGCCAGCGCCTGCGAGCTTTACAGGAGTTTACGCAACTGGGTTCTGGCTACCAACTTGCCATGCGGGATATGGAAATTCGTGGGGTGGGTAACCTGTTGGGCGCGGAACAGTCCGGCCAGATGGATGCAATTGGGTTTGATCTCTACATTGAAATGCTAGAAGAAGCGATCAACGAAATTCGCGGGCAGGAAATTCCCCAGGTGGAGGACACTCAGATCGACCTGAATCTGACCGCCTTTATCCCCGCTGATTACATTCCCGATCTAGATCAGAAAATGAGTGCCTACCGGGGGGTGGCCTTAGCCAGTTCCAAAATAGAATTAACCCAGATTGCCGTGGAGTGGAGCGATCGCTACGGCCCCATTCCTGCCGCCGCCCTGCAACTGATGCGGATCGTCGAACTCAAACAACTGGCCAAGAAATTGGGCTTCTCTCGAATCAAACCGGAGGGTGCTCAGCATGTGGTTCTGGAAACTCCCATGGAAGAACCAGCCTGGAACCTTCTAAAGGAAAACCTGCCTCGGCATCTGTACTCGCGCTTTGTCTACACGCCTGGCAAGGTGACGGTTCGGGGCCTAGGCGTTTTAACTGCCGATAAGCAACTAGAGAACTTGATTGACTGGCTGAGCAAAATGCAGGGGGCACTCCCAGAGCCTGCCCTGATTTCAACTGTGAGATAGACTCAGTTTCAGTAGCGACCTGCGGAGGTATAGCGATGGTCAGACAACCGCAAGCTTACCCAAAAAGTATCACCTATCCTGACAGTGATAGTCGGCCCATGGCCGACAACACAAAGCAATTTCGCTGGATCGTGACGATCAAAGAGGGGCTAGAATGGCTATTTCTAGATGATCCCCAGGTCTTTGTGGCTGGAGACCTGCTTTGGTATCCCGTTCAGGGCGATAATACGATCTGCACAGCGCCTGATGTGCTCGTTGTATGTGGCCGGCCCAAGGGGGACCGGGGTTCCTATCAACAGTGGCAAGAGGAGAGCGTCAGCCCCCAAGTTATATTTGAAGTCCTTTCCCTCGGCAATAGCTTGGCTGAGATGGCGAAGAAACTTCAGTTTTACGATCGCTACGGGGTTGAGGAGTACTACCTCTATGACCCAGAGCAAATGGACCTAGCTGGTTGGCTGCGCTCTAGGGAGCGGTTAGAGGTGATTGAGCGAATGACCGGATGGATCAGCCCGCGTCTAGGGGTGCGGTTTGAACTAGCTGAAGCAGGGCTGCAACTCTACCGACCCGACGGGGAACCCTTTGCGACTTATGTAGAGTTAGCTCAACAGCGGCAACAGGAGCGGCAAGCAAAGGAACTAGCTCAACAGCGGGCAGAACGTTTGGCTGCGAAACTACGAGAATTGAATATTGATCCAGAAACCCTCTAGCGATCGCTACAGGCCAATTCCTCCTAACTATCCTGCAACTGATTCATCAGGAGTCTTGATGGTGATTGAGCTTCTCTCTGGTGTGTAGTCTTTGCAACCATTACAGGATGCAGCGTCAGGGTGTAGGGCACAGCGGAGATAGATAGACCGACTATTGAATTGGCAGGTGATGTCGCCGATGATGTAGCCAAGTCCTTCGACATAGTAGCCATCAGGCGGAAGCCGGACATGCCGCAGGGCTGTTCCAGCCTCTATCGCTGCCCGTAGTCTTGCCTGTCCTCGCGCCTCTAGCCGCTGCTTCAAGCAAAGGGAAGTCAGGGCGGGCGTTAGACTGAACGCAACAATTAGCAGAATCTTAATCTCCACCATGCACTATTTCCTCAATCAGATCGGCTGGTTGTGGCATGGGCAGCAGCAGGGCCTCTATTCCAAGCTACCCGCTCCGCAGCAGCTAGCGATGGCCTATGGCCGGTCGAAGACCATCGCGCTCCTAGCTTGAAGTGTCAAGACTAACAGATGTAACCGCACCACCCGACTGCGTCTGCATCACTAAAGAATGACTAGGCTACGTTGACAATGCAGTTTACTTAACACTACCCAAAGCAGCAATTGAGCGTTCAAAATAGTCACGGTGGAACACTATCGTGAGCTGAGTCAGGTGATTGTGCTGATTACATCCCCTCAGCTTGGACATGTGATGCTAAAGATTTTTGATTCACGCTGCTAACGAGTCAATCTAATGTTATGAATTGCTTACGGTTTTTAGTTACCCAGTCCTTGACCTTTGTCATCCTTGCTACCCTAAGCTGCGTTTTTGCCCTGACTCCAGTGTTAGCCCAGGCTCCAACCTCTCCCATTAGGGTAGTCGGCTATCAAGTGTTTGAGGTCAGCCAGTCTGGAAATTTCAGTGCTAAGAGCCGAGCCGAGGATGCCAACTCAGTTCTGGAGGCGGCAGTTCAGTCTCCGCAGCCTCCCCAAGTGGAAGTTCTAGAGAGCCGCCAATTACCTGTGATTCGAGTCAATGGCCGTCACCTCCTGACCGTAACTGGGCAGGATGCCCCAACCGGAAGGACGGCGATAGAACAGGCCCAACTCTGGGCTCAACACCTTAGGGGCGCAATTGAACAAGCCCACTACCAAAGAACTCCGGCCTATTTTCGCAGTGCTCTATTTCTTGCCACCAGTAGCCTGCTAGCTGCGATCGCTCTGCACTGGAGCCTGGGATGGGTCTGGCAGCGCTGGCTACGCCGGGTGATTCCTAAAGCGATAGTTGACCCCAAGACTGCTGCCCTGCCGGAGGGAATTGAGCTATTGCTGCAATCAATGTTGACGCTGGCACGAACCGGGGTATGGCTGGCTGCTGCAATTTATATCGGCGATTTGTTTCCCCTCACCCGGCAGTGGAACCGTCAAGTCACAGATTCGCTATTTGTCAGTCTGACTTCCCCAGGGATTTCTCTGGGGGATAGCTCCTACTCCATCGTTGACTTGATCATTCTGATTAGCCTGTTTCTAGGGCTACTGATCCTGGCCCGCTCCGCTAAAAAGCTACTGCGATCGCGGATCCTCCGGCTGACTGGGATGAACCGGGGGGCTCAAGAAGCGATCGCCTTTATTGCCCACTACAGTCTGATCTTTGTCGGCACTGTTGTCCTGCTGCAACTCTGGGGCTTAGACCTCAGTTCCCTCACCATCCTCGCTAGTGTGCTGGGCGTGGGGATTGGTCTGGGCTTACAGGGAATCGCCAAGGAATTTGTCAGTGGCTTAGTGATTATCTTTGAGCGCCCGATTCAAGTCGGGGACTTTGTTGAAGTCGGCAAAGAACTGATGGGAACCGTCGAGCGGATCAGCGTCCGCAGTACAGAAATTCGGACCCTAGATCGGGTGGCAATCATCGTCCCCAACTCCCGCTTTCTGGAGACGGAGGTGGTGAACTGGAGTCATGGTAGCCCGGTGTCCCGGTTAAACCTTCCGGTCAGTGTAGCCTATGGGTCTAATTTGAGCGCCGTACGACTCGCCCTGATTGAGGCGGCGAAAGATCATCCCAAAGTCCTGAGCGAACCAGCTCCACGGGTATTCTTCCAGGAATTTGGAGACAGCGCCCTGAAGTTTGACCTACTGATTTGGATTACAGAACCCCGCGAACAGTTTGAGATCAAGAGTGACCTCTACTTTCGGATTGAGGCGGTTCTACGTCATCGCCAGATCGAAATTCCCTTTCCCCAACAAGACCTGCACCTGCGATCGGGAAGCTTGCCTGTAGAACCTTCTCCTAAGCTGGAGGACTCCTTAGCTCAGCTTGCTGAAGGTCTTGCAGCTTGGTTAAAACATTCCAGCAACGGCACTCAAGGGAAGAAGGATACTAGCCAGGACAAAGAGATCGATATGTCTCCGCAAGACTAAGTCAGTCTAAACCTTACTTTTGGTGGGTATCGTGATATTTGCTGGATCTTTAATCACCTTAGGGCAGCAGCATCCAGCTTATTTACAACTCGCCAATGTCTTCGCTCCAAAGTTCAGGGTTGCCCCGGATGAAGTCGCGCATCAGTTGCTTGCATTCGTCCAGGTTCAAGTCAATTACCTCAACCCCGTGAGAGGCCATGAATTCTCTCGCTCCTGAAAACGTCTCAGACTCTCCAGCAAAGACCCGCTTGATCCCAAACTGAACCACAGCTCCAGCGCAGAGATAGCAGGGCATCAGCGTGGAATAAAGGCTAGTCTCCCGGTAGCTGCCGACTCTGCCAGCCTGACGCAGGCAATCAATCTCAGCATGCACGATTGGATCATTATCTTGCACGCGCCTGTTATGGCCTTTGCCCACAATCTTGCCATCTTTGACCAGGACAGAACCGATGGGAATACCTCCCTCCCTGAGACCCTGCTTTGCTTCCGCGATCGCGGCTGTCATAAAAGTATCCATAAAAAATACTGGTAAACCCTGACTTTGAGGGTAGTCTATGTGCAAGCAATCACCAAATCCACGGAGGTAAAACCTGAGAAAGCAGCCAACAATAGATAAGTAATGTAAATTTGGGTCGCCAGATCCGCTAATCCAGATTTACTAACAGACTCAATTGCTTAAGAGGGTATCGTGAGCCAGACTTCTTCGCCACCACTTCAGTTACTAAAAAGCGGACAGTTACTCGCCCTGACGACAGACTGTCAAGGAGCACTTCTGATCCAAAAGCCTTACTTTGCCGAGTTTGCTGGTCCTGGTGCTGCGGTAGGGGGCAGTTTTGACATCAAATGCACCTCCGTCTACGTGCTAGGAGTGGTTAAGTTTCAAGCACCGGCAAGCCTGAGCGAACGCCAGCAGGCATTTCAGCAGCGCATGGGTTATATTAAACAGCTTCAGGAAATCACCTCAGAGCAGACACCGTTACGCCGGGCCCGTGCCATGGTCAACCAGTTAAATCAGTGGTGTGGTGTTGATGAAGTTAGAAATATCCCCAATGAAATAATTGCTAAGTTGATTGCAGTGTTGCCAGAGACGGTAGCGATCGCCCGCCAGCAACGTCCTCAAGAATTGTCGATTCAGATCGCTCAACCTGTTCAGAGCCGCTGAGGATCGTTTTTCGCTACCCCTTAGCCCTTAATGCTGATCCGCTTGTCTAACTGAGCAACTAGTACCATTGATTCAGAGAACTTCTGGCTAGCAGGCAGGAAAACTGATTTCAAAACTCGGTTGCTGAAAATCCGCGATCGCCACAAAATATCGTCACCCAACCCCTTAAACTAAAGAGTGCACTTGATACTGTTTGAAGTTTTAGCTGGGTGAGCTGTGCACAAAGTCGTGATTGCTGGTAACTGGAAAATGTACAAAACCCAGGCGGAGGCTCTGGAGTTTTTGCAAGACTTTCTCCCTCAACTTAACCAAACCTCTGAGGAACGAGAGATTGTTCTGTGCGTGCCCTATACAGACATCGGCAGCCTGTCAAAGCACTTGCAGGGGAGCCGGGTCCAGCTTGGGGCCCAAAATATTCACTGGGAGGACACAGGAGCCTACACGGGCGAGATCTCAGGTCCAATGCTGGCAGAGCTGGGAGTGCGTTATGTGATTGTGGGTCACAGTGAACGCCGTCAGCACTTTGGTGAAACTGATGCCACGGTTAACTTGCGGCTGAAGGCGGCTCAACATCACGGCTTCACGCCGATTCTTTGCGTCGGCGAGACGAAGCAACAGCGGGATGACGAGGAAACAGAGTCCCACATTTTCAGTCAACTGGAGCAAGACCTGGCCGACATAGACCAGCAAAATCTGGTTATTGCCTACGAACCAATTTGGGCGATCGGCTCAGGGGATACTTGCGAGGCGGTTGAGGCAAACCGGGTAATTGGGCTGATCCGCAGTCGATTGAGCAATACTGATACCACAATTCAGTACGGCGGTTCCGTCAAACCTGACAATATTGATGAGATTATGGCTCAGCCAGAAGTTGATGGTGTGCTAGTGGGTGGTGGTAGTCTCAAGGGTGAAAGTCTGGCTCGAATCGTCAATTATCAACCGCTGTAAATGTTTAAGAGCGTTGCTCAACGACCTGTACTAGATGAAATGGGGATCAGCAAGGTTGCTAAACGTGGATCCGTAAAATCGTGAATACATAGCTCTGCCCCGTCGGCCAGTAGTTCTGATTCAGGCTGAGTCGTCAATACGCCCCAGCAGCGCATACCCGCATTACGAGCGGAACTTACCCCAGACCTAGCGTCTTCAAACACAAGACAATCCTGAGGGGCCACGCCTAAGCGCTCTGCCACCAGCAAATAGCACTGAGGGTCAGGCTTTCCTCGCCTCACATCCGTCTCGATCACCATTGCCTTAAAAAACTTTAGGAGGTCTTGATGGGAGAGCAATAAATCGACATTCCCTCGACAAGCTGAAGTTCCCAGGCCAAGCTTTAATCCAACCCTGTGTGAACGCTCTAGAAACTCAACCAAGCCTGGTAACCAGGTAATCTCGTGGCGAATCAAATCACGATAAACAGCTTCCTTACCGCTGCCCCAACGCTGGATGTCTTCGTCTGAAAGGTGCTCTCCCAGCAGTTCCCGGAGCAATTCACTATTGCGTTTACCTCCCATCTGATCTAAGTGGTCCATCATCCAGTCAGGGAGTTCTGGGGTCTGGTCGATATAGCGAGCCCAGGCCTTGAGATGGTAGGGCATTGTATTACAAAGCACACCGTCCATATCAAAGATCAAAGCCTGCAGAGGCCAAGTTGAATTTAACTCAGTTTTAGAAGGTTCCATGAAATCAAGAACAGGGTGACACCAGTCGCCGAGCAAACAGTTTCGGGAAGTTAGCAACTGCCTCAAGGTTTCTGGACAATTTGCTGGAGCAGATTTATCAGTCCTTGCTATGCTAATTTCTATGAAGCTCCTCCGACAAGCATTTAAATCACTATGACGCTTCCATTCTTGCTGGAATCTGTCCTCCCCTACTTTCATCCCGTCTTGATGTGGCTGCTACTTGCCCTTGGCCTTTATGCCCTGTACCTAGGGATTAAATCCCGACGCATCCGCTACGCTGAAGGCGAGGTCAAAAAAGAGTTAATCCAAGGAAGATACGGAGTCAGGCATTACCAGGCCGGATCATTACTCCTGGCCCTGATGGTATTAGGTGCCTTGAGCGCGATGGCCATAACCTACATCAACAATGGCAAGCTCTTCTTCGGCTCTCACTTGCTGGCAGGACTGGGGATGACGGGGTTAATCGCTATCTCAGCTTCCCTCGCTCCTTTGATTCAAAAAGGTCAGGACTGGGCCCGGTACACTCATATCACAATCAATCTGGTGATTCTAGGGCTATTTAGCTGGCAAGCCGTAACCGGTATGAAAATTGTTCAAAAGTTAATTAGCCAAACCTAAAGGAACATCTTGCAACGGTAGGATTGCTAAGTAGCAGAATTACGTCAGACCAGAAGACGGATGCTACTCCTACTACCAAGCTAAAAACGCTAAAGTCCAAGAATGCTGGGGTACTTTGCACTAAAATGTCCTACTGTGGAAATTCTTTAAGTTAGCAATTCAGTATGCTTTGCTAAAGACGCCTTCGCTGACGCTCCATCTCTTTTCCCAGTGCTAGTCTCCACCCCTTAGTCCTCCCCCAACCATGTCCAAGATCCTTGTTTCTGATCCGATTGATCAAGCTGGAATTGATATTCTCTCTCAGGTCGCTCAGGTTGATGTTCAGACAAACTTATCGCCTGAAGCACTAGTTCAAATCATTCTAGAGTATGACGCCCTGATGATCCGCTCTGGTACTCGGGTGACCCAGGCAGTGATCGAGGCGGGTACTCGACTGAAAGTGATTGGCCGTGCCGGGGTTGGGGTTGACAACGTGGATGTTCCCACCGCGACCCGCAGGGGCATTATGGTAGTCAACTCTCCAGAGGGCAACACAATTGCGGCTGCCGAACACACTCTGGCGCTAATGCTGGCGCTGTCTCGCTATATCCCCGAGGCAAACCAGTCGGTTAAAAGCCACAAGTGGGACCGCAAGAGCTTTACAGGGGTTGAGGTTTACAAGAAAACGTTGGGAATTATCGGCCTGGGTAAAATCGGCTCCCATGTAGCAACGGTGGCCCAAGCTTTAGGTATGAGACTGCTGGCCTACGACCCGTTCCTCTCTAGTGAGCGAGCCGAGCAGTTGGGTTGTCACCTGGTGGACCTCAATCTTTTGTTCAGCGAGGCAGACTACATCACCCTCCACCTGCCGAAGACCCCTGAAACTCTGCATTTAATCAATGCCAAGACCCTTGCCAAAATGAAACCAACAGCTCGAATTGTCAACTGTGCTCGAGGCGGCATTATTGACGAAGCAGCCCTGGCTGCCGCTTTGGCTCAGGGCAAAATCGCAGGAGCGGCTTTAGATGTTTATGAGACAGAGCCCCTGGGTGAGTCTCCGTTGCGATCGCTGGGGCGGGAAGTGATCCTGACACCTCACCTGGGAGCCTCGACAGAGGAAGCGCAGGCCAACGTTGCCATTGACGTTGCGGAGCAAATCCGCGATGTGCTCCTGGGGCTGCCGGCTCGTTCTGCGGTTAACATTCCCGGCCTGCGGCCAGATTTACTAGAAAAACTGAAACCGTACCTGCAATTGGCTGAAATTCTCGGTAATCTGGTCGGCCAATTAGCCGGGGGACGGATCGAGTCCTTAACGGTGCGCTTACAGGGAGAACTGGCGACAAATGAAAGTCAGCCGATTGTGATTGCGGCCCTGAAAGGGCTACTCTCTCCCGCCCTGCGGGAACGAGTCAATTATGTCAATGCTGGCATTGAAGCGAAGGAACGGGGTATCCGGGTGGTTGAAACGCGGGACGCTTCGATTCGCGACTATGCGGGTTCAATTCGCCTATCCGCTAAGGGTCCCTTGGGCGATCGCTCGATGACGGGCGCATTGCTAGGAGGAGCAGAAATTCGCCTGACTGAAATTGATGATTTCCCGGTCAATGTTGCGCCCACCCGCTACATGCTGATCACCCTACACCGGGATATGCCGGGAATTATTGGCAAGATTGGCTCCCTCCTAGGCAGCTTCAATGTCAATATCGCCAGTATGCAGGTGGGACGAAAGATGGTTCGGGGAGATGCAGTTATGGTTCTCAGTATTGATGATCCCCTGCCGGAAGGCATTCTAGCCGAGATTATCAAAGTTCCAGGCATTCGCGATGCCTATGTGGTGAAGATTTGACCAAGCTGAATGAGACCTAGAATTTTCGATTAGGGCTTGTCAGCTCCGCCCATGTGATTCAGACATCAATTAAAAAAAGCTGATGACTAAGCTCAACTGTGTCCAATAAGCTGACAACGAAGCAAGTTAACTTTCGAGAGTATCGGTTGCAGCGCCTTTATGCTGACCTAAACTTGGAGGGATAGCATATTCAGTCCCACTATGAGTTACCGCGACATTACAACGATCGAACCGAATAAGCGAGGTGGTAAACCCTGCATTCGACAGATGCGAATCACTGTATACGATGTTTTAGGATGGCTAGCGGCTGGGATGTCGCACGCGGAAGTTTTAGAAGATTTTCCTGAGTTAACTGAGGAAGATATTCGAGCTTGCTTAGAATTCGCGGCTGACCGTGAACATCGTCTGGTTGCCTCAGTAGGTGGTGTTTGAAACTACTGTTCGATCAAAACTTGAGCCGAAAGTTAGTAACTCGGCTGGCTGACATTTTCCCTGGTGCTAGCCATATTTAGTTTCACAGTACGGTTCAAAGGGCTGCTTACGAGTGAATTCCCGAAGATCTTCTGGCCTGATGTCAATATTTCATGCGTTAAGACTAGGCTGAGCAAAACTAAATCTTTTGAACCCCTGTTCAACCAAAACCTAAGCGTAAAACTGCCTGACTTCATTAGCTCAGTTACTCATCCATATGCGCTCTCTAATGCCATCATCTACCAGTGATCGAACTTGGCACTGAACGCTAATAGACAACCTTTCAAACGCACCCCTCCCCATCTAGATTGCAGAAACAAACTCGCTTACTGTGAGTCCAGCAGTGCGGATGAGGCTACGCAGAGTTCCTTTTGCCACCTCACGATGATCTGGAACAGACAATGTTGCTGTTTCACCTTCCTTAACCAGGATGATGTGACTTGCGCTTTGACGTGCAAACTCCCAGCCAAACGATTCAAATACACGAACGACTTCACGCCCACTGAGAACAGGAAGAGCAGATGCCACAACTATGCCACAACTTCTACTTGACGAGTCTCTACAGTGAGGGGAAAACCCTTCTCCGCTCGAACTTGAAGGCAGGCAGCGATCGCATCCTTGATATTTTCCAGAGCTTCTTCTTTAGTTTGACCTTGGCTGACACAACCAGGAATGCTGGGACACTCCACAATCCAAACACCATCTTCATCCCGGTCAATCGTCACATTGAACTTCATATACCTTGTCTAAAATTTAGTAACTCTCTGCAACTAATCATACTCAAACATCACGACATCATCTGGGTTTGATCTTTTACCGCCTGTGGATTGATACAACTGCATAGCCGCAAGATTGCTTTCATTAGCGAACACAAATGCTTCCGCTCCTCCAACCTTCACAGAGAACCCGAACACTCTCATCTACTGTCTCAACAATAATTATCTAGGTTACAGTGGTTATATTTTGCTAAATTCCCCAAACATTCTGATAGCAATACTTAGCAAGGTTTTCCATCCTCTTGTCTATCCCATTAGCATTCCACGATACTGCACACTCTGCTGCAAATTCCTTTGGCAGGAAATATTGTGATTCTTGGTAAATAGACAATTTATCAATAACCAATTTATCTTTAGCTTTTTCGTTAAGCTCTTGGCTCAAGGGCAAAAGATTACCAATTCTACCAACAATTTCCTTATCATTATTGGACTGACAAAGTATGTGCTCAAGGCTAATATTTTCGGGTGCTAGCTCACTTGTCACTAATTTACTTCGTTCAATTTTATTGAACATATACTATATTAGCTTCTTGTCGCGTGTGTACCCATTGTAAAACCGAAGTTCTTTAAAGTTATCTATAAATACTGTTTCATCAGGTATTCTTGCAGCGAGATTGTCTTTAAGTACGTTGAGTATCTCTTTTCCTCTTCGCCTATCTAAAGCGTTCTGAAGATCCCTTGCTGCACGAGAATAACTCCCCTCTATACCAGAAGGTCTTAGCGAACATACCGCGTTAAATATAAAATGAAACCGTTCAAGAAATTGCATAATTTCTTTTTGGTCGTCAAGTTTAATAATTCTCCTTTCTCTTGCTTTAAACAAGCTCAACAGAAATGGTCTTTGTTGGGTAATGTTGAATATCTTAAATGCGGAGAGAGCGTTATATATAGATTTTTCCTCTTGCTGCTTGAAGTCCTCTTGAATCGGAGAGGCAATTTTTATATATATTTCAGCATCTGAATGAAGTTCTTTTATGAATTCTTTCGCATCAATTTTATCTTCTATCCAAAGCTTCTTAAAGTTTCTATAAATGTTTTCCTCCCCCACATAAGAATACTTTGATATCCACCAGTGACGAACAAATGTTTCTAGGGTACCCACGGTATCCCTAGACGATATAACTAATCTAATGTTTTTCCAAGTTGTTTTTGCATTGTCATCTGGATGGGTGTCATTTAGTTCTTTGAATAGTCTATTCTTAATGAGATCTACAAAACTGAGATTCATACCTCTGGCATTAAGAGTTTCAAAGATTGTGTATGCTTCTTCCTCTTCTGTCACGGTTATAAAAATTACCTTCAAGTACTTGACAACTTGATCGCGAACTGCTCTAAGTAGAATCTCATACTTTTCGTCACTAATTTTTTTGTCTATTCGAAAGCGACTTGCAAGATTATCTCTGGTAGTAAAGTTCCAGAGATCCTGATATGAAGACAACAAGGTTTTCTCTTCCTCACTTTGAGGATTAGATTTTTCCTTATTAATATACTGGATACTCTTTTGAAAAAAAGGCTTTGGGGTTTCATTATCTAATTTAAAGTAATTCTTCCCATCATCATCTTGACCCTCTATATAATTCTTAAAAATTGCTTCTGCAAGATTCTCTTTTTTAAGTTCCTTAAATCTTTCACACAAAACAGACAGGAGAATAGTAATTGTTGTGAGCCTCTGCTGTCCATCTACGATTTGTAAAATATTTGACTTATCATCACCTACGAGTACAAGAGCACCAATAAAATACTCCTCATGATTTATGTCTTCTTCACTATTTACCTGAATGTTAGTTACGATGTCGTCCCATAACTCTTTAACTTGCTCTTTTGACCAAGAGTACGAACGCTGAAAGCGAGGAACAACGTACTTTCGTTTTACAGAAAATAGATCAGAAATCGTTCTAGTGTATGCGTGAAGTTCCATATCATTTCCGTATTGTTAGTTATCGAATCGTTTAGTACTAGTGAGCAGCAAACTGATTTATTAGGCATCGAAACTTTATGTCTAATATTCTAAATCAGAGAGCTAGATAAGAGATAACCGCTCTTCATCTACATTGCTCTCAATTGCTTTTGGAAGACTTCAGGTACCACCAATTACGCTCAAGAACAAGTGAAAGACTTCTAGCTAGCTAACTTAGTATTTGGCAGGCTCTTTCTGTATAACACTCCAATTTAGGTGGCTAATAAGACAGTCAGGGGCCTATAGGTCAGTTGCAAGCCCCTGGATTTAGCTTTATAGATCAATCTAAAATCAAGTGACCTATCCCCCTTAACAGGCATTACATAAGGTAGTTATATTGGTTAGTCGCTGGTGGGAAATTCAAGTTCTCTCTGACCCTGCCCTAGAGGACCTGATCTTTTGGCGATCGCAGAACTTTGGCTGTCGTGGTTCTAGCAGTCAAGTTCAGGGAACAGCGCGCCTGGTTAAAGCTTATTTACCTCAAGATCAGGTACAGCAGTCAGACTTGCAGACCCTGGCAAAACTTTTGTCTCAGGATGCAACGGTTGCTGGTTTTACCAGTCCTACCGTTAGCTGGCAGGTGGTGAATGAAGAAGACTGGGCCAATAGCTGGAAACAGTATTGGCATCCCCAGGAAGTGGGCGATCGCCTGTTAATTTACCCCGCCTGGCTACCTTTACCGGAAACAACAGATCGGCTCCTGCTGCGGTTAGACCCCGGCCTTGCCTTTGGCACCGGAGCCCACGCCACAACCCAACTTTGCTTAGCAGCGATCGAACGGCAGTTGGGCAGAGAGACAGGGGGTGAGATTGCGATCGCCGACATTGGCTGTGGTACAGGAATTCTATCCATTGCCGCCCTCCTCCTCGGTGCCGACAAAACCTACGCGGTGGACATAGACCCACTGGCCGTGACCTCAGCTCAGGAAAGTCGTGATCTGAACCGAATTGACCCCAGTCGGATGGTGGTTGAGCAAGGCAGTGTTGAGCGTCTAGGGGAATTGATCGACGCTCCCGTAGATGGTATTGTCTGCAACATTCTGGCAGAGGTGATTATCAACCTGATTCCTCAGATGAGTGCGATCGCCAAGCCCACAACTTGGGGAATTCTTAGCGGTATTTTGTTAAACCAATCTAGACTGGTTACTCACACTCTAGAGCAGCATGGCTGGACTGTTTCAGCCCTCCAGCAGCAGCAGGACTGGTGCTGCATAAGCATCCAGTACCACACTAAATTGTCCTAGAGCCCCAGCTACGCCACAAGTTAGCTGTGCATGATGCCGTTAGGCAGGATAGCTCCCTTAAGAATCGCGCCTTTGAAGCTGGTATTGTGAAGCTTCGCTCTACGGATATTTGCCTTACTCAGATTGACTTCTAGCAGATCCACCCCTTCTAGGTTAGCTTCAATTAGGTTTGTGCCTTCAAGCGTTGCCCTGTAGAGATTTGCCTTGTGAAGGTTCGCCTGCATTAGGTTTGCCTGTAGAAGATCGGCCTGGGAGAGGTTTGCGCCTTCAAGCGTTGCCTCGACAAGATCTGCCCTGCGGATGTTCACTTGGGCCAAGTTTGCCTCTCCAAGATCCGCCTTGCGGAAGTTTGCCTTGTAGCAATCTGCCCCTTGTAAGTTTGCCCCACGCAAGCAAGTCTCTTCAAAGTTTGCCCCTACAAGGTCAGCCATGTAGAGATTGGCTTCCCGTAAGTGGGCTCCCCTAAAGTAGGCTCCTCTGAGGTCTGCGCCACTGAGGTCAACACACTCAAGGTTGGCTCCACTGAGATCTACTCCCCCCAGGTCCAGCTTAATTTCAGAATTTTTTTCACGCCATTTGTTCCAAACCTCAACCCCTTGCTTCAGTAACGTGAAGGGATTGTGGTCAAGCTGCTCTTCGTCTATCTGCTCTTGATTGGCTACAGCTTTTAGAGGAGTACTCCCCTGTTTATTATGAACTTCCGATAACTCATCAATGAGTGTCCGCAGTTTCAGCAGTGCCTCTGGATCTAACTGAGATACCGTTTGAAAAAGGGATTCTAAAGTCGGCTGGGTTTGAAGGCTTCCTACTATATCCTGAGTATCTTGAGAAAAGGCTATCTCTGGCAACGAAGGAGCCTCTAGACCATCGCCAACGCTAACGGGAGTAGAAGGGGTAAGCTGCTCTCCGGGTATGCTGGACTCAGAGGGTTGGGTTACACAAGTGTTAGCTTCGTTATTAGATCTTGCCCACAGTAGCTGGTTGAAAACTTCGATCAACATGCTTGAAGCATCCCCCCCTTCGAAAACACTTTCTAGCTTATTGTGCCCAGAAGCGTGCCCAGAAGCATTTCCTAAAAAACTAGTTTTAGCACCCTGGCAAAGTTTAGGGCTTCAGAAACTCTGTAACCTCAACCCTGTTGCAGTTTGTAGCCATTTAGAGCAGGGGCTCTTGAGATTAAATTGCTACCTTTTCTCTAATCAGCCTTTTACTGCTCCTGATCAGGGTTGTAAGCTAAAGTCCTTAACTGCTCAGCTAGTTGTTCTGCGGGTTGTCGCTCTTGTTCTGCTCGTTCATGGCTAATCGGCAGCAATCCCTGTAAATTCCACTAGTCTTCACAAAGGTGTCTGTCGTCCGACTAGTTGGGTGTGGTTGGGGAAGCCGGAAGGGAGAACAACTGTCTCAGTCATAACCTAGCAGGATTGTAGATGTTACTATTTTGTCTGATTCTGAGCAGAGCTGACCTCACATTGCCTGGGTCCCTGCGTAGATTACTTAACGCCGGATAGGAAGCCAACAGGATGAGGTGGAGACGTGGATTACGGTATACTTACCTACGCTTCATTCGCCTGCGTGCCACGCCTGCTAGCATCTCCCGTGGCTTTGCCATTGGAATATTTTGGGGGATGTTTCCCCTCCCTGGTGTGCAGATGCTGACTGCGATTGTGACGGCGGCGCTGTTTCGCAGTAACAAACTGGCAGCGGCAGCCGGAACCTGGCTCAGCAATCCTTTGACTACGCTTCCCCTGACTGCCTTTAATTTTGAGGTTGGGCGACGGTTGCTCGATCGCGAAGCGATCGCGTTTTCTAGGAGTAGTCTCCGCTCGATTGATGGCCTGCTGGAGCTGGGCAGTGATTTTGTAATTAGTTATCTGTTTGGCTGCTTCGTCGTCGGCTCGGTTGTGGCAGTAGTGTTCTATTTTCTGGGTCTCCCCCTGATTCAATTCAATCGCCGCCGCGTTGCTGCTCGCCGGGCAGAACGCCGCTGCAAGAAGTTATACCGGGCCTGGATGAAGGAAAAGTAAGATATTCCTAAAATTGAAGTAGACGCATTAACCTCCTCCCTTAGCGACTATGCTTCAACCTGCCCAGCGCACCAAGTTAGATCAGACAAACGACACGCTGTTTTATGACTACCCGCGATTTGTCACCCACATAGACGCAGGCTTTATCCAGCAGTTAAAGGATCTGTACCGCCTCCGTCTCCGTCCCAACACCCAAATCCTTGACCTAATGAGCAGTTGGGTTTCTCACTTGCCGGAGGAGATGCAGTTTGCCCAGGTGGAAGGCCACGGTCTAAATCAGGAAGAACTAGATCGTAATCCCCGGCTGGATCACTATTTTGTCCAGGATCTGAATCAAAACCAAAAGTTACCTCTGCCCGATCAGTCCTTTGACGCGGTGCTCAACGCCGTTTCGGTCCAGTACCTGCAACATCCTGAGGTCATATTTGCCGAGGTTCACCGGATTCTCAAACCTGGTGGCGTGGCGATCCTCAGCTTTTCTAATCGCATGTTTTACCAAAAAGCGATCCAAGCATGGCGAGATAGCTCGGAAGCAGAGCGGGTTGATTTGGTGAAGCGCTACTTTGCTTCAGTGCCGGGGTTTAGTTCTGCTGAGGTTGTGGCAAATTTGTCTAGCTCCCCCGGCTTTCTCCAGTGGCTTAACCCGGCTGCGGCAGACCCTTTTTACGCGGTAATCGCCCATCGAGTTGGATAACGGAGGGAGGATGTTGGAATCGAAGTACATCTTTGTGGATACTCAGCATTCCAAAGAACTTGAACGACTTCAGACTATTGAAAGAGTATTCGATCCAGCAAGTCGGAGACGAATCTTGGCGACAGGTCTGACAACAGGTTGGCGCTGCCTTGAGGTAGGCGCAGGGGCTGGGTCGATTATGCGGTGGATGGCAGAGGCTGTGGGGGAAAGCGGCAAAGTTGTTGCTGCTGATTTGGATACTCGCTTTATCGCAGATACAAACTTAGCCAACGTCGAAGTCCTAAACGCTGATATTCGCCAAAGCTCCCTCAAGAGCCACTCCTTTGACCTGGTTCATACGCGTTTTGTTCTGATCCACATTCCTGACTTTCATGTTGCTTTATCCAAGATTTTGGAGCTGCTGAAACCAGGTGGCTGGCTTGTTGTCGAGGAGCCTGATTTTTCTGTTGCCAGGGCGATCGCTGGAGATGAAACGGCAATGCAGTCCGTTAGTCGAGTCAATCGAGCCATCTTACAGATGTTTGCTAACAAAGGAATTGATTACGCGCTTGGGGTTAAGTTACCAGCAATATTGCAGAAACTTGGCTTACAGCGTTTATCTGTGGAGAACGATACTCCCCTAGCGAACGGTGGTTCAGGGTTGGCAACCGTGATGAAAATGTCTGCTTTGCAGCTTGCCGAGAAGTATATTGCAACGGGTGCAGCAACCCAGCAAGATGTTCAGCAGTATTGTCTATTTGCAGATGACCCTCAGGCATGGGGTGTATACCATGCAACGGTGGGCGTTACAGCTCAAACAGTAGTAACCTAATTTGAGTATTCCCCCAAGCAAATAGATTCTCTAGTTGGACGAGAAATCGTTGGGCGGCATGGAGTTGGAAGACAGTTTGATCAGAACCGCAGATTCCTGACTACGGTAAATGAGGCAGCGGTTTGAAATTATCTCCAGGCATGGTCTTCACAGTTTGGCGAAGGGCAACACTAGTGGAGCGGGCTAGGGAGTTGCGGGAATGGGTCTGCCCACTTTCTAAAAATAGTCCAATATCTGATGCAGCCTTTAGCCGAGAAAGTATTAATGGCAACTCAAGCAGATCTGCGCCAGCAACTACTCGAACTTGACCAGCGGGGATACAAGGCGTACAGAGCTATCCAGACCGACTTTGCTTTTCCAGAATTTATCCTGATTGTTGATCGCGTCCAAGCAGATCCCTTTGCTACCCCCAGTCAGTGCCGCGTCCAGATGCCCCAGGCGATCGCGGGCTTTCCGCAAAACTTTACTGTACCCGGAGCCGTGAGATTGCCCTACGGGACTACCTTACCCGCCAGTTTGATCAGGCTGCGCGATCTTGTCAGCGGCAACGGGGAACGGGTAACAGTGGTTTGATTGCGATCGCAACTCCAGGCCAAGCGATCTTGGCGCGTACCGCAGTCCTGATTACCCCTGCTTGGGTGGAAGTGCGCTTCCGAGTCGGCCTGCCTGCTGTGGGTCGTCGGGTGGCTGCGGATCAAGCCATTGAGATGCTCTGTGATCTGCTACCGCAAATGGTTGAGAGCAGGCTGAAATACAATCATCTCGATGCCGCAGCAATTCAAGATCAGGTCGAAACTGCCGAAGACGCGGACTGGCTGCGGCAACACCTGGTGCAGCACGGGTTAGTGGCCTTTGTCGCGGATGGGGCAGTTTTGCCCCGGCGCAGCGGTGTAGACGAGCATCCCTCTGAGCAGGCTGTGGCTTTCCAGTCACCGCCTACACTGCGGGTCGAGTTTAGCTGTCCCAATCGGGGTCGAGTTACTGGAATGGGGATACCCGCAGGCGTTACGTTAATTGTCGGGGGTGGCTATCACGGCAAATCTACTCTACTCAAGGCGATTGAACTGGGCATCTATAACCACATTTCGGCGGACGGGCGGGAGCGAGTGGTAACCCATCCGGCGGCGGTGAAGATTCGGGCAGAAGATGGCCGCAGCATTACAGGGGTGAACATCTCGCCATTTATCAATCACTTACCCCAGGGGCGGTCCACCACCCAGTTTTCTAGCCAAAAGGCCAGCGGTAGTACCTCGCAAGCCGCAAATATTATTGAGGCACTGGAGGCCGGGGCTCAACTGCTGTTGTTGGATGAAGACACCACGGCAACGAACTTGATGATTCGCGATCGCCGCATGCAGATGTTGATTCACAAAAACAAAGAACCGATCACCCCATTTAGGGATAAAGTTCGCCAGCTCTATCAGGACTACGGCGTATCCACTATTTTGGTCATGGGCGGCAGCGGTGACTACTTCGAGGTGGCCGATACCGTAATTGCGATGGAAGATTTTCAGCCCCAAGAGGTAACGGCCAAAGCGCGGGCGATCGCCCAGCAGTACCCCTGTGAGCGTCAACTAGAAAGGAGATTTGGACCGCTTACCCCTCGCTTCGTTTCTGGTCAGGGCCTTGGTGCTAGCCCCGGTCGGCCTGTGAAATGGAAAGTTCGGGATATCAACACCCTCGTTTATGGCACTGAGGTTGTTGACCTGTCTGCGGTTGAACAAATTGCTGAAGCGGGACAACTGCGGGCAATCGCGGTTGCTATGGTCTATGCTCAGCAACACCTAGATGGGCAGCGTACTATAGCGGAGATTGTGAACCGGGTGATGGCAGACATTCAGGCTGAGGGACTAGACCGATTGACCCCTTTTCCGCAAGGGGATTTAATTGTGTTCCGTCCCTTAGAATTTGCCGCTGCGATCAATCGCCTGCGATCGCTCAAGACGTTTTGAAGGAACTTAAACCCGACTAGTCACACAGCAAAACCAGACGCTGGCGGCACCGACGAATCTTTCCCTCCTGCTCAAACTGGTTCAGTAAGCGTGTGACGGTTACTCTTGTCATACCTATGGTTTCAGCAATTTCTTGATGCGTCAACTGTAGATCGATTAGCCTGCCTTGGTTGACTTCACAACCAAACTTCTGAGCTAACCAGAGCAAGAATTGCAGCAAGCAGAAGTGAGCTGATTTACAGTGAACAATACTTAGTAGTTCTTCTGCCTGTTGAATATGCCTCAGCTCAGCGTCTAATCCTTGCTGCCAAAATTCAGCGGGCAGGATACTTACTTCTACACCTGTCAAACACTCAATCTGATAGGGACTGATCCGAGATAGGGGTTCGCCAATAATGTCTCCTGATCTCCAAAAACCTAGGGTAACTAGGGTTCCTTCTTGACAGCAGGTTAGCGTTCGGACTACCCCCTGCTCAATTTTCCACAATGTGCCTGACCGCAGTGGCACTAGGTCTCGGCGGTTGAGTATCCACCGCCTCAAGTTTAGGGATCTAGCGGGGTTGAGGCTCATGTTTACCATAGGGGCTGCACTTTTAGAGTTGTCATGGCATGGCTCTGTCTCAATGGACTGTGGGTGGACATTAGCTCTAGGTCGGCTTGTTGAGAAATAGTTTCAGTAAGCCAAGACTTAGTGTAAGGCAAAAAGCCAAAGAATTTACAAAATACTCAGTTAAAAAGTTGAATCTTTTTATCGGTCATACTGGCAAAGTATTCGGCCTGTAAACGTTCAGGCTGCGCTAGGGCTGCTTCCCTATTTCAGGCGAGGTGCCAGTATGCAAACTACTACTCTTTAATGCGCGCGGTCTAGGTCGTAGTTCGCTGACACAAGCGTGAGAAAAACCATCCCAAGGATCAAACATTGAGAGGATTATGCAACAAGACTAGAGAGTATCCCATATTTCCCGCCTTGAAAAAAACCCTAGAGAGAAAGCTTCCTCTCTAGGGTGTACTCTCCTGGCAGAGAGAATGACAGGTTAAGACTGACAAGCTGTAGCAACTATCCCTGCTTAAGTAGTTTAGATTGCCCTAGCTGAGAGTCAACCTGCTAGTTACTATAGTGCTGCTGCACAATGGAGATCGGGTCACAAAGCTGAGTATTTAGGACTCGTGCTGCCCAAGCCTCTAGTTGGCAGCTCTACCATTGGCCGCCTGGACAAAGCCGAGCGTTAAGCTGTCATGGGCCAAGAAGTGAGCGAGATGATAGGTCCGCTCTTCTGTCTTAAGCAAGATTTGTTCGTACAGGTAGCGGGTGGCGCGATCGCCCAAACTTTCTGCTTGCCCAGCTAAACGACGGAGCAATTGAATGATCGCTTGTTCGGCTTCAAGATCGTGCTCCACCATCTGACGGCAAGTAAAAACTCCCTCTGACTCTTGCGTAAAGCAGCAAAGCTCCGCCAACTTACTAAAGCTACCCGGTGGGACACCACCTAGGCCATTCGAGCGCTCACCTAGGTCATCGACGTAGCCTTGAATTGCCTGATAGCTCTCCCCAAAGAACTGGTGTAGTGAGTAGTATTCAGAGCCTTCTACTACAAAGTGATGCTTCTGATATTGCAGGTAGAGTCCCTGCAAGCTGGCTAAAGCAAGATTCAGGCCCTCACAAACTGGTTCTGTAACACTATGCTCCAATAAAACTGGGTTGTCGTAAACCTGGCCGAAAGGTCGCAGTACAGTTTGGGCTCTAGATGCTTCGGTCATTCTTCTGTTCTCCTTGATTAGTTAAGCGACCTGTTGTTGCTGTAGCACTGCTGTTGTATCTCTATTTTACTGTTTAAGCTTGTCTAGCATGTGGCTACAGTGTCACCTGTGTAAAGCCTAGTTGTACCTTCCTTACCTCAGCCGCTCTTTAAACTTTCTTAAAGTTTGTGTTTCTGATATCTGAGAATTCTTCCCATTTATTTTATTCTAAACAGAGGCTAATCATTAGGAAAGATCAGAGCATCTCTTCCAGAGGAGCATCCCAACCAGAATAGGTTTACTGCGAAGCACATCAACTAAGCACAAGCAAATGAATTCATTTGATCCAAAACTAGTGAGCAAGGGCAAACTTGTTGAAGTAAGTCGAGGAGACCGCTGGTCAGTGTGTTTACGTCTGGAGGAGCTAGGGATCACCTGCCAGTGTATTCCTGAACAGCTATTGCAAGTAGAAGTCAATACCGTAGTAGCAGCCGTTCAGCTTTGGAGTGTGGTCAGACAACTCAGATCTTCTCGAAATACCTTAGTGAATCATCTAGAGTGCTGTTGGCACGCTGGCTAAACTCGCAAACTTAGCCGGAGGCCCAGCGTCCTCCGGCAACCCTTGCCCTACTTCACATCTTCCTTGAGGAAGCCACTGTAAGCTTCCATGCCGTGTTCACCCACATCTAGACCCTCGATTTCCTCTTCTGGAGAAACTCGAATCCCTAGGGTTGCTTTGAGTCCCAACCAGAAGATTGTCGATAGCAGAACGGTAAACCCACCGACGGAGACAATGCCGAGAATTTGAGTCCCCAGTTGGCCCAGCCCTCCGCCAGAGAACAGTCCCGGTGGTGGACCGAGGTCTGCACTATACCAGGAGTAAACATCGGGTCCAACGGCAAACAGGCCGACCGCCAGGGTGCCCCAGATGCCGCAGACCAGGTGAACAGAGGTTGCTCCCACCGGATCATCAATTCTGATCTTGTCAAAGAAGGTGACGGAAAAGACAACCAGTGCTCCAGCAATAATCCCGATCACTGCCGCACTGCCCAGGCCGACAAAGGCACAGGGGGCTGTAATCCCCACCAAGCCCGCCAAGATGCCGTTGATAATCATGGAGAGATCAGGTTTGCCCAGGTACAGCCAGGCCGTAATTGTCGCAGTAACGCCTCCGAACGCCCCCGCCATATTAGTCGTCAGAATGATGTGGCTGATTGCACTGGGATCGGCGGCCAGGGTAGAGCCGGGGTTAAAGCCAAACCAACCGAGCCAGAGAATCAAGCCCCCCAGGGTAGCGATCGCCATGTTGTGCCCCGGCATGGCAGTAGACATGCCCACTGAATAGCGGTTCATGCGCGGTCCCAGCAAGGCTGCTCCCATCAGGGCTGCCCAGCCCCCAACGGAGTGAACCACGGTCGATCCGGCAAAATCCCAGAAGCCTCTTTCGTACAGCCAACCACCGCCCCAAATCCAGTGACCCGTAACGGAGTAAGAGATCCCGACCAGGAGCAAGCTAAAAATCAGGAACGAAACAAACTTGATCCGCTCAGCCACTGCCCCAGAGACAATCGTCGCTGCTGTGCCGGCAAACACGAGTTGGAAGAAAAACTTAGCGTTGAGCGGAATACCAGCCCAGTTGAGGGCACTAAAGACACCTTGATAGTCGTCTGCGATCGCAGGACTGTTATCAGCCCCACTCAAGAACCACCCCGAGGTGCCAAAGAAGGGCGTTCCATCCCCAAACATAATCCCAAAGCCAATCACCCAGAAGGCAATGGTGGAGAGGGCAAACACGACTAAGTTTTTGGCTAAAACATTCACTGCATTTTTCTGGCGGCAAAAGCCTGTTTCCAGCATGCAGAATCCCGCATTCATAAAGAAGACGAGAAACCCGGCAATTACCACCCACATCGTATCCAGCCCCACTTTGAGGTCGGACACCATTTCTTCAGGGGTTGGGGGGGCATCCTGGGCAACACTAGCATAAGCCCAGCCCAGCAGGATCATAGACGCCAATATCAGGCAGGAAGACCAACTTGGAGACAGCCACAGTCTAGCTTTGGCAAAGGTTCGGTTAGCTTTTAGTTTCTTAAACTTCGGCTTCGACATCAGCATGGTGAGAC
Organism: Thermosynechococcaceae cyanobacterium; assembly: GCA_041748155.1. Lineage (GTDB taxonomy): Bacteria > Cyanobacteriota > Cyanobacteriia > Thermosynechococcales > Thermosynechococcaceae > JBGTDT01. The sequence continues at coordinate 29,027 of JBGTDT010000027.1, forward strand.
CTCGATCAGCGATAGATTCAATCGTCCTAGTGAGGTAGAAACTAATTTCCCTCAAAAATTCAGATACAACTTCGGGCCAAAACTGTAACCTAATGATACAGATTGCACCAGTTCAAGCGAAGAGAGTTCTGTATAGGACTATACAATTAGTGGAACAACTCTAGTCAAAATGAACCCGACCAAGTCCTTGGGACTGAGCTTTTTTAGGGGAAGGTTTGAGCTAATCCCTCTAACTTAGAATCACCCGGTGCTCAGGGATACTGGAGAAGCAGCAGCGTCAGAGTTGCCGCAACACCAATTTGGAGTTGACAGCATGGGTACAGTTTGGGAGTTAGATTTCTATTCCCGTCCGATTGTGGACGAGCAACAAAAGAAAATTTGGGAAGTTTTGGTCTGCGATCCGGAGCGAACTTTTGAGTACAGCAAGTTTTGTCCGGGAGGTCAGGTCAACTCAGGCTGGCTGCAAGCAGCGCTGCAGGAGGCGCTGGCGATCGCCCCTCAAGCACCGGAAAAAATCCGCTTCTTCCGCCGTCCGATGCACAACATGATTGTGCGGGCAGCTCAAGAGCTGGGCATTCCGGCTCAACCGAGTCGCCGTACCTTCGCCCTCTACCAGTGGCTACAGCAACGGGTTCAAATAGTATATCCAACCCAGCCTGGATTTCAACCCCTGGTTACTCCGAGCGTGCGCTACGAGTCATCGCCGCTGCAACCGTTGCCGGATGCCCTGATCGGGCAGCAGTGGGCCTTTGTCAGCCTAGAAGCCAGTGCCTTTGTTGACCTGCCGGAGTGGAGCATTGACTTTGGTGAGGTCTTCTCCCTAGGAATGATCGGACTGACCCCGGAAACGCCCATCCCTGGGGTAATTATCTACTCCCCCAGAGCCCAGCCCCTAGCTGCGTGGATGTCTGGCTTGGAACTGGCTTTTCTGAGTCCTGACCAGGGTCCGCCAGCAAAATTGATTCTAGAAACGGGTGCCAGCGATCGCTGGGTCCTTGCCAACCTGAAAGATGCCCAACTCCAGGCAGAAGCCCAGGGATTTGCCGCCGCAAAGCAACAAGCGCAACAGGTGCATTTTTTAGCCGTCCAGTCTGACCCAGCAGCAAACACCTTTGCCGGATTCTGGCTATTGCAAGAGCTCGATTTAGCGTAAATTGAGAATGTTGCGCTCCGGTCTACCAGTTTGACCCAACCTTGAAGGTATTCTGGCAGGTGCGGCTGCCCAAAAATGATAGCTGGTAAGACAGAGGGGTGAATCAGGGGGATGGTAGGTTTTGGGGATCTACAACCGGCGATACTGGCAGAGCAACTGCTGGAGGAGGCCAAACGCTCAGGGGCACAAGCCGCCGAGGTCTTTCAATCGCGCTCCACGTCTCGACCCGTGTTTTTTGAGGCCAATCGGCTGAAGCAACTTGAAAGTGCTCAGTCGGAAGGGACTGCCCTGCGGCTGTGGCAAGATGGGCGTCCCGGTCTAGCGGTGGCCTACGGTCCGGTGGAACCTCAAGCTCTGGTGGAGCGGGCGATCGCCCTTAGTGGCCTGAATCAGCCAGAATCGATTGAGCTAACCCCTGGTCTGAAGGGACTGTATCCAAACCTGGGCCAGTTCGTTGCCGTTGAGCAGCTTGTGGACTGGGGCAAGCAGGCGATCGCCCTGGTCCGGCAGGACTACCCAGAGATCCTTTGTGCTGCCGAGTGGGAGTGTGAGGCCGAGACGACTCGCCTGGTCAATTCCCAGGGACTGGACTGTAGCTATACTGACACTACCCTCAGTTGCTACCTGGCGGCGGAATGGGTGCGGGGAGATGATTTCCTCAGTGTCTCCGATGGTCAAATCCAGCGAGACAGGCTGAATCCCGTTGCCTTGGCCAACCAGATTTTGCAGCGACTCAACTGGACCCAGGAGAATGTTCCCCCGCCAACGGGTCGAGTCCCTGTTCTCTTTACGGCTAAAGCTGCTGACATGCTCTGGGGTACTGTCCAGGCAGCCCTGAACGGTAAACAGGTGATTGAACGAGCCAGCCCCTGGAGCGATCGCCTGGGGCAGCAGGTCACCTCAGAGCTGCTCACCCTGTCCCAGCAGCCTGAAGCCGGGCCGTTTAGCTGTCCCTTTGATGACGAAGGAACCCCGACCCGCTCCCTCGTCTTTATTCAAAATGGTATTTTGCAGTTGTTCTATACGGATCGAACCATTGGGCGGGTTTTGGGGAGTGGCACCACGGGCAATGGCTTCCGCCCAGGATTAGGCAGCTATCCTACCCCCGGTCTGTTTAACGTCCTGATTGAACCTGGAACCCGCTCTTTGCTGGACTTGATCGCTGGGCTCAAAGATGGACTGGTAGTAGACCAGATGCTTGGGGGTGGGGCCAGCATCTCCGGGGATTTTTCCATCAATGTTGATCTAGGTTACCGGGTCCAGGATGGCGCAGTGATCGGTCGAGTCAAGGATACGATGGTATCTGGCAATGTCTACACAGCACTCAAACATCTTGTCGCTCTAGGAGGCGATGGGGACTGGAATGGCTCCTGCTATACTCCTTCTGCGGTTGTGGAGGGGTTGTCAACGACAGGCCGACAGGGCTGAGTTGCGATTTTGGCCTACCGATTTTGGATTTTAAATTGAATCCAAAATTCTTTAATTGAAATGGTATGCAGATCAATAGGCTAAACTGGCAGCCTGGTGGATTGGGAGCGATCCAGTGACTCAGCGAGTGTTAGCCAGAGGTATCAGCCTGCTCCAGGCGATCGCCCTGGGGATCAATACCACGATTGGGGCCGGAATTTTTGTCATGCCAGGCTTGGTGGCGGCCCAAACGGGAACGGTGATTCTGGTCAACACTGTGCTGTGTGCCTTGGTCGCAGTGACAGTGGCCCTGAGCCTCTCAGAGCTTGCTACGGGCTTGCCCCGGGCGGGGGGCAGTTATTACTACATCAACCGGAGTTTGGGTCCATTCTGGGGGTGCGTTGCCGGAATTACCCAGGCGATTAGCCTCATGTTTGCGATGGCATTTTGTTCGGTCTGTTTTGGGGGTTACCTGCACTATGTTTGGCCGCAACTGACCCCCCTGCCGATCACGATCGCCCGGATTCTGCTCCTGGTCGTGTCTCAGATTGGCGGATCACGCAGTACCTCACTGCGGCGGTTCTTGCTGTCGATTGGACTGGTGACGGTGGTCGCAGCTCCAGCTCTACAGGGGATCTTGACCCCAGGAATTGCCCCCGACCTGAGGGCCACCCTGGCTGGCTTGCCGCCTGCCTTTTCCCCTGGGCAGCTTTGGCATCACGGTATTGCCGGGGCGGGGGTTTTTTTTATTGCCTTTCTTGGCTTTGAGGCGATCGCCGATGTCGCTGAGGAGGTGCAAGCCCCGCAGCGCAATATTCCCCTCTCGATGCTGGCAACGATTGGTTTGGTGAGTGGTCTCTATTTTCTCGTCTTAGTCGCTTGCCTCAAAACCTTGCCTTTGGAGGATTTTCTCTATAGCCGGGTTCCCCTGGCCTTGATAGCAGAGCAGCTCTGGCAGCAGTGGGGGGTGATTGCCGTCACCGTCGGAGCATTCTTTGCCACAGCAACCAGTGCCAGCACCCTGGCGGTGAGTGCCAATCGTCTCACCTTTGCCATGAGCCGGGATGGTTTGCTCAATGCCTGGTTCAGCCAGATCAGTCCCCGCTTTCGCACACCAGTACGGTCAATTGTTTTGATGGGAGCAGTGGTCCTGACGCTGATTTCGGTGGACGACATCACCCTGCTGGCCGCGATCGCCGCCTTTGCCTACCTGCTGACCTACAGCCTGGTCCACCTGGCTCTGATCGTGCTGCGGATTGTCCAACCCGACTGGTACCGGCCTCGGTTTCGCTGTCCCGGCTACCCGGTGACACCGTTGCTGGGCTTGGGACTGACCCTATTGCTGCTGCTGAGCTTGCCGGGGCGAATTTTTTTGCTGGGGCTGGTAATTGTAGCGATCGCCAGTGTCTGGTACTGGAAAGTTGCCCGCTACCAGGTTGTTTCTACCGGAGAGTTAGACTCGGTGGCCGATTCCCTCAGTCGCGCCAACGCCTGCTATACGGTTCTGCTTCCGGTTGCCAATCCCCGTACGGAAGCGACTTTGGTCCAGCTAGCCACGGCGATCGCCCTGGATCGGCAGTATCAAGGGAACCCCCAGGACTCGTTCACATCGTCCCAGGCAAGGCAGAAGGATAACCCGGCCCAGCTTGTGGCAATGAGTGTGCTCGAAACCCCGCCCCAGGCAGCGCTAGAGCAGCAACTGCTCTTCCAACAGCGGCGGATTGCCAGCCAGCAGGCCCTGTTAGAGCAGGTTCGCAAGCATGTGGAACAGACCAGCCGGACTTACAGCGCCCAAATGCCCAACCCAGGCAATCCAGCAACTGACTTACAGGTGCAGCTGATCAACGTTGCCGGACGCAGTTTAGTCGGCGCAGTCCTGGATGTGGCCCAGCAAACCAGTGCTAATCTGATTGTCCTCGGTTGGCCCAGAAGCTCGGCCATGCCGGAGCGGCTGTACGACACTGCCGTTGGCAGCCTGGTCCAAAAAGCCCCCTGCGATGTCTGTGTGCTCAAACTCACCTATGATCAGTTTCACCGGGTCCTGGTACCCGTAGGCTTTGGACCAAATACCCGCCTGACGGTGGGGATCAGCCTGGCGATCGCGCGTGGCCTGGACATTCCGATTGAATTTGTCACAATCATGCAGCCGTCTGGGTCGCTGTTTAGTAATCCGCAAGCCTTGCAGGAGCGCTGGCAGGAACTGGCGATCACCTTGGGGGTTGAGTCCCAACCCCTGCACTTGCTTGAACCCGGACCAGTGGTTGATCGGTTGGCTGCTTACTCCCAATCGGAAGATCTCCTCTGTATTGGCTCCAATCGCAGTGTCCGGTTTCAACAACTGCTGTTTGGCACCATCCCGGAGGCGATCGTGCGGGAGACTACGTGCAGCGTCCTTCTGGTCCGGCAGCAAGCCTCAGTTCAGCGGTGGCTCAAACTTTAAGATCAAAGCAAGAAAGGTAGGTTAAGTCTGGGTGACAAGCTTGGACACTCCATCCCATTTTTTAATCACTGTGGCTTTGGACCAGGGAGTGCCACGAGTCCCTATTGTGAAACTCGGTTCTATAGCGATCGCTGGGGTGAGACTATTAGCTAAGCATGTCAGGATGTCGTTGAACAAGCCGGTGATAGTCTCGACGGACTGCTGAGTACTGGCTGGGATCAAGCTCAATCTCTGTCAACAAGGACTTGAGTAAGCCGTAACTGTCCTCAACTTTCCAAAACTTATCTTTGACCCAGATGTTTTGTTGAAAGCTACCAGCAACTGTGCCAGTGAGTGACAGTAGCGCAATAACTCCGCAAGTAAGCTGCCAGCCCTGAGGACCGCTCCCCAGCATGACTTTGCCCTTACTCCCTGTCGCCAGACCCGCTAGAAGCGTGGCGCTAACCCCTGAAATTAGAGCGATGAAAAAGAGAGCATTGTAGTACAGCTTTAGCTTGCGCCTTTCTTTTCCCAAATTGCCAAGACTTGTACTAAGTCTTTGTCGGAATTGCTCCATCTTTTCGTTTTCAGACATCGTTAAAAGCTCCCAAGGTCAGTCATAGTCTAAGAATCTTAGGCTCAATTAGCGAACGTAACAAGCTAATCAGCAATAGGGCACTATTTAATGACTTTAGCTTTGAGACCCTACAGGACTGAGCCAGGGAAATTCAGGGCTTTCAAAGATTCTTTATCCTGAACTGATGTTATAGCTCTACTAAGTTGCGTTAGGACGTATAGTAGTAAAGATAAAGCGCAACAAGAAGTGTCTATGCCTGCCCCCTACAGTGATGACCTGCGCCGCAAAGCCCTTGCTGCGCTCAAACGAGGAGAGCGCAAAACCGATG
>JBGTDT010000028.1:0-5055 GCA_041748155.1 Thermosynechococcaceae cyanobacterium
AGACGATTGAGCGAGAAATATTCTACGAGCGATTTGACTTCAGCCTAAAGCGCTATCGGGGGCAAGGAGATGCACCCGTTTTAGAGGAGACTACTGCTCCGAATGCCTTCCGAGTCTGGCAGCAGTACGCAGCGTTCCGGGAGCGGTCTGGAGCCGTGGCCCCCTCTACAATCGTTCGGGACTACGGTAAGGTGACCAAGCGCCTGGAGAAGATGCCCACAAACCTGGAGGGTGCAGCAATTCGTGACTGGCTGCTGCAACACTACTCGGGGGAGATTGTTCGACGCACCCTCGTGCAGCTGAACGCAGCTTACAAGTGGGCAAAACGTTCGGCTATCGTCAGCGATAACCCAGTTGAGGGATTGACTGCTGAATTGAAGAAAGTGCGGCGCAATGCTCAGCCAGAAGCATTCACAGGGGAAGAGCGGGATACTATTCTGGCCGCGATCGCTGCTGACCGATTCTGTTCCCCAGCCAGCCCGGTTCGGCACTCCTACTACCTGGACTATGTCCGTACCTTGTTCTGGTGCGGGGCCAGACCCGAAGAGCTGTCCGCCTTGAAACTGTGACCATTGCTAAGAAGGTTTCGCGGCTGACGCCGCAGGCTCGTTTGAAGGCAGCGGGATTGAGTTCTTGAAGCTGTTCGTAGGTCATATCCATGGAGCAACACTGACCTACTTCTGGCTCAATTACTCAATTCATGCAAGAGCTCTAGTGTAAGAAGCCTTCACGCCAAGCTGCCTCAGCATTGACGTCCTTCTTAGGTGAATCTGACAAGCATCCTTTGCGCCTCGTGAAGGGTACTTCTCTAACTACAGATTTACAGGTTCAATGGGTGGAGGATTCTGACGAAGAGCCCCTGCTGACAACGTTGACATGTTGAATGATTGCCAGTCTTTCTCAACATACTTAAACCGTCCGATACCAATATCACCGTTCGTCTTCCAGTTATCCCACTGAGCATCCAAACTGCTCCAGTAGTCCCCCCCCATGCTGAGTAGATAACGAGCTGCAGAGCGATCATCAGGTTTACTCAGGTCATCGACGATTAGACGTGCTTGGACTGTCGTGATTACTCCAGCAATATCATTAGGATTGATCGAAGCGCGTCCTGAAGGCCAGAAATGATAGTTATACCCCCCTCCAGTCTTTACCGAGATAGTGTCATCGGATTCATTGCGAATATCGGGCGAAATATTGACATCCCCAGCAAAATCTTCCCTGAAAGCAGCGCCTTCCACGAGCTGTGAATTTTGCAGCTGATGCCATTGACCATCGCTCTTGTTGAGTACATAGGTCATTATGTCCCGGATTTGAACACGTGTGTTTTGCGCCGGATTACCGGCACTATCCTCGTAGAGTTGTCCCCAGGCAGTGAGGGCAAGAAAATTGCCAGGGTTGTTGCCCATTCCTATCCGAGGCTGGTTCGCCCAATCATAGTAATCGGGAACCCCATGAGGTAAGCCTTCATGGCTTAGTTCCATGTCGCTAATGATAGTCTCTATTGAGTCGTCAAAGGCTGAATTAGGCTCTGCCTTGATATGGAGGTAGTTGATTTTGGTATTCATGCCACCAAGAGCATCAATAGTAAGCTTGCCATCTGTAACGTTAACCTCAACAGTGGCTTGCTTGAACTCTTGTATAGAGCTACTCTGGAAGCGATTGATAGCGTTAACGCCTTCCACATTGATGCTATGTTTGCTGTCATATTTTGGTTTATCACCAACACCAACCGTTACATCATAAGTGCCATTAGGTAATGCATACTCCCATGCAGCAGGAGTTTTCACTGCTGAAGCGTTATTGGTATAAGTAGGATACTGCATATGCATGAGGGTGTCTTGAAATTGATAAATCCCTGTGCGGTTGCGGTCTCGAGCATTAGGTGTGATGTCAATTGGTGTATGGGTTGCTCGACTTAAGCTGTCTTGGCGTACCCAGCCAAAGCCACGAGTTTTGTCGTAAGCCTCACCAATGTCCTTGATATATCCGGCAGGTATGGCAGAAGTATCCGGCTGGAAATTGATCATAATATCCTGAGTCGAGGTGCTAGCAAGAGGGGCACTCATAGCAACGCCAGTAAGAGAGTCGCTAGCTGCCTTGGCCTCTTGACCAGAGTCGCTTACGGCAGTAAGGCTAGCCATTGTAGCATGACTGAATACGTTTATACTGTTTAAGGCTGGTTCAGAGGAATGCTTAGAGGCGCTACTGCCGACAGGCTCTGCCACATTTGGAGCCTTATTGAGTTGGAAGCTGCTAGGTATTAACTCAGATGATTCAGCAAAGTTGGGTGTCCCGGTACCTCTGTTAATGGATTGAAGTGCGGTAAGTGTACTCACAAGGCTGGCATCGCCATTCAAAGGAGTGACACTATCCCACAAAGAACCCACCAAGGTATCCTGCTCTGGCAAAACTGTTCCACTAAGTGGGATTGCTCCAAAGCTTTCCATATTCAATTGGTCCCCCTGCTATATTTGTTCTTCTATAGCTGTTCCCAAACTTTCAGTCCCTTGACACACTGGTATTCTGGAAACTAAGAATTGAATAGCAAGGGTACCTTTAGATGCTTGATACAGGCAGACAGGTCAGCACGTTACTAGATTTAGTGGACTTAATCGCTACACCTGGCTCTCCAAGTTTCCCCTCGAGAAGATGGTGCACTCCTCCAACCCTACCCTTGCATGAAAGGCTGAATTGTGTGGAAGGCTATCGCTCGTGCGTTTGATGAATTTTCTATTCATCAAGTTCTCATAAGGAGAAGCACAATGAGCCTAATAGCGCTTGTTGCTAAGGCCTCAGATCCTACGGCTAAAATGTAACAAGCTATTCGATGATTTTCTCCTATGTTTCTTCTAAGCCAGAGCAACATGACAAGAAATGAGAAGTCAATCAAAAAACTACTACAACTGCTGAAGCCGTTGCTAAAGCTTTATCCTGGGAAAATTTTAGGAGTTACTACATTAGGGTTCTTAAGTTCTTTCTTAGAAGGGCTAGGGATTAGCTTATTTATCCCTCTTCTTGAAAGCTTGGATCAAACAACTGCTCAACTAAGTAGCGAAAGTCCATTTTTAGAGTCTCTCAACCAATTATTCATAGACATCCCGCCGAATTATCGGCTGTTAATCATTTGCTTGTGCATCTTCGGGAGCATTTTTCTGAAGAACTGCCTTACCTTTGCCAACACATTTCTTTCATCTTGGCTGGAAGCACATATGAGCCACAGGTTACGCTCCGAGGTTTTTAAGCAGCTTCTGAGTGTAAGCCAAAGTTTTTTAGACGCTAGCCAGGCAGGTAAATTGTTGAACACATTGGAGAATCATACGTGGAGTGTCAGTGAGACCATAGAGCTTATAGTTGGCCTCATCATTAATGCCTGCACGGTTTTTGCTCTTTCTATTCTGCTACTGCTTATCTCTTGGAAGTTGACCCTATTGGTTGCTGTTGGCTTAGTACTAATTTCGTTTATTATCCGACAAATGTCAGGTTTAGCAAGTAAGCTGGGGCAACAAGAAGTGAAGGTCTATGATGCTATTGCCATCCGGATGCTAGAAGGGTTTTATGGAATGAGGGTGATTCGAGCATTTGGTCGCGAATCTTACGAGCAAGAACGTTTTGATCGGGCATCAAACCAAGTGCGTATCATTACTTTAAAGCTTGCTCAGCTGAACGGGAGCATAGGGCCCTTATCTGAAATCCTATTTGTGGCTCTATTTATATGTATTCTGTTTTTTTTACAGCAAAACAAGTTTAACATATCGGTTTTGCTAAGCTTCCTTTTTATACTTTATCGCCTACAACCTCATATACAAGGGTTAGATAGTGCCCGCGTAGAGCTTGTCGCTTTGACAGCTGCTGTGGAGGATGTCATGTCTTTCCTGAATCGTTCTGATAAACCATATATTCGGTCTGGCCGAATTTCCTTCAAAGGTCTTAAACAAGCAATTGTCTTTAAATCTGTCTCCTTTGGCTACAACCCTGTAGAAAAACCTGTACTTCAGGATCTCTCAATTCATATTCCACGAGGCAAAACTACTGCTCTCGTAGGCCCTTCAGGTGCAGGTAAATCCACCCTCATCAAATTGATCTGCCGTTTTTATGACGTTACAGAAGGGGAAATTTACATAGATGATTACCCTTTAAGGCAGCTGGATCTGGCTTCCTGGCGCGATCGAATTGCCATTGTGAGTCAAGACGCCCAAATTTTCAGTACAACAGTATACGAGAACATAGCTTATGGCCGACTGGATTCTACAGAAGACGAAATCACAGCTGCTGCTATTCAAGCCAATGCTCATGAGTTCATCAGTAAACTCCCTCAGGGCTACAACACCATGGTGGGTGATCAAGGGCTTCGGCTTTCAGGAGGACAGCGGCAACGTATCGCTTTATCCCGTGCCATTGTCCGCAACCCAGAGATTTTCATCCTCGATGAGGCTACCAACGCGCTTGATAGTGTTTCGGAAGGCCTAATCCAAGAGGCAATTAGCGCCCTTAGTCAAAATCGCACGGTGATTATCGTTGCCCATCGGTTATCTACTATTGAACAAGCCAATCAGATCATTGTGCTGCAAGATGGACAGGTCATTGAACAAGGTAATCTCCAACATCTATTGAAGCTTAATGGACTCTTTGCCAAACTTTATCACCTGCAATATCTTAGTACCCGAACTTAGGAAATTTGGGCTCTTAGCTATAAGTTCGACAGTAACTTTTTTGAAATATTTACTGTCCGTGAAGGAAATTATCCACCAGGAGTTTAGTTTAGTGTTAGTAGGAAATGAAATGAATAGCAAGCCATTAGTCTCTGGCATCATGATTTTCTTAAACGCTGAGAAATTTATCGAAGAAGCCATCGAAAGTGTGTTTTCTCAGACTTGTGACAACTGGGAACTGCTACTGGTAGACGACGGCTCAACTGACAGCAGCACCAAAATTGCCCAGCGGTACACGGAACAATATCCTGATAAAGTGCGCTATCTGGAGCACGAAGGCCACTGCAATCGTGGCAAGAGTGCTGCGCGCAACTTAGGTATCAACCATGCCAAGGGTGAGTAC
>JBGTDT010000029.1:0-57967 GCA_041748155.1 Thermosynechococcaceae cyanobacterium
TAAACAAATTATTTCTCAAAACGTTCAAGGTCTAGTGGGTGTACTACCCTCTGAAGCATTTAATGTCCAGGTCACAACAGACCGTGAGAATTTAGCTGGTCTACTGGCTTCGGCAATGATGACAGGCTACTTCCTGCGTCAGATGGAGCAGCGAATGCACTTAGACGCGGGTCTGGGAGGGATCTCTTTTAATCCCTACTCTTTTAACAAAGATCAGTCTGTCAATCCCCAGCCGTTTAACAAAGACCAATCTACTTAAGCGTCGGTAATAAGCTCTGGGGATTGCATAACTTGTTTTTCTGCCGAGTAAGCTTGCATCCCTAAGAATCTCAGGTATGATCGGTGCCACAAAGGGTGAATACTAGAAATCGCGATCGCCCTAGTGGAGTAACTTTCCCAGATATGAACTTGCGTAGCCTGTCGGCCATCTGGACTGGTAAGGTGCTAATGAGTCTTTCACGCTCAACGGGTAAGGGTGGCTCTTCCCTACCGGGGCGGATAGGTTTAAAGCTAGACAAGGGCTTGCTGGCGCGTCTAGCTTCTGATCTACCGCTGGGGACAATCACGGTGTCAGGTACGAACGGCAAAACAACCACGGCCAGTATGTTGGCTAGTATCCTTCAGGCCGCTGGTCACCAGGTTACCCACAATCGCGCCGGAGCAAACCTGCTCTCTGGCCTGACTAGTGCCTTAATTTCAAGTACTCGTTGGAACGGACACATCAAGGCTGATGTGGGGCTGCTAGAAGTTGATGAAGCAACAATGCCCCTAGCAGGCCCAGAGCTTTTACCACGCACTGCTGTGGTCACTAACTTTTTCCGTGACCAACTTGATCGCTACGGCGAACTGGAGACTACCGTCGCCCTGGTAGGTAAGGGACTCTCCCACCTCTCACCCCACGGCACGGCTGCGCTCAATGCAGACGATCCCTTTGTCGCATCTCTAGGGGAGATGGTACCTGCAACTCTTTTCTATGGTCTAGAAGATCCGGCGTTGGGCTTTCCAGAGATGCAGCAGACGGGCGAGTCCAAGAACTGCCGCCGCTGTGGTCATCCCTATGAATACCAGTTCTACTACTACGCTCACCTCGGTAAGTACGACTGTCCGCAGTGTGGCAGTCATCGACCTCAACCTGCGGTCTATGTCAACAAGGTAATCGATCAGGATGAGTCGGGCAGCACGATCCATCTGGTCACTCCGGTTGGGGAAACCAAACTTCGTCTACAGGTACCGGGACTCTACAACATCTACAACGCCATGGCGGCAGCCGCAGGAGCGGTAGCAATGGGCCTCAGTTTAGAGGCAATCCGGGCGGGTCTGGAGGACACCTCTCCCAGTTTTGGCCGCATGGAACGGCTGTACATTCAGGGAAGGCAGGTTACGCTCGCTTTAGTCAAGAATCCAACTGGCTTTAACGAGGTGATCCGTACCATCCTGGTCGGGAAGGCGCTGCACAAATACCTGGTGATCTGCATCAACGATCTTTACTTCGATGGCACTGATATTTCCTGGCTGTGGGATGTCGACTTTGAGCAGCTCGCCGCTCAGCAGGATGAAATTCCCTTTATTGTCTGTTCTGGTCTCCGGGCCGAGGACATGGCCCTCAGACTGAAGTACGCGGGGATTGATGTGGAGAAGCTGAAAATCGAGAACGACCTTAAACAGGCACTCGAACTGGCGCTGGAGCATGTGGCACCGGGTGAACTGCTGCATGTCCTGCCAACCTACACGGCAATGCTCAGTTTGCGAGAGATTTTACACAAGCAGGGTTTAGTAAAAGCATTTTGGCAGGTTTAACCATGAAGCTACCCGTCACGATCTGCCATCTCTATCCCACCATGATGAACCTCTACGGGGACCGGGGCAATATCTTGACCCTAGAGCAGCGCTTTCGCTGGCATGGATTTGAGCCGCAGGTGGTACCCGTTTGCTTAGGGGAGAAAGTCGATTTTAGGAATTTTGACGTAATCTGCATCGGCGGCGGCCAGGATCGCGAACAAAAGCTGATCTGTCACGATTTTGAGCAGGTCAAGGGCCACGCTCTTCAGGAGGCTGTGGAGGATGGCGCTGTTCTGGTGGCTGTCTGTGGAGGTTACCAGTTAATGGGCCAGTACTACACCACCGGAACTGGCGAACGGCTCTCTGGACTCTCAATTTTTGACGTCTGGACTGAAGCCGGTACTACCCGGATGATTGGTAATGTGGTCGTCGAAACCGAACTGGTGGGTCCAAGCACCCTGGTAGGGTTTGAGAACCACTCAGGCTGCACCTATTTAGGCTCAAGGGCAATACCTCTGGGTCGGGTTCGTAAAGGCTACGGCAACAACGGTACGGACGCTACTGAAGGAGTTGTCTACAAAAACAGCATTGGCACCTACCTGCACGGCTCAATGCTACCCAAAAATCCAGACCTGGCTGACTGGCTGATCACCCGAGCCATAAAACGGCGTCATGGTGGAGCTGAACTGCGAACCCTAGACAATGCCCTGGAGGAGCGGGCACACCAGGCAGCCTTGAAGCGATTTGGCTGAAGGGTCTAGTCTACCAACCTGTGTTTTGAGACGACTGATCCCGGCATATTTCACAGTGTCTCTGCGATCGCTGTTGCTTTTACTGCAAAGCGATTGCAAAATGTCGCCGCCAGCTACTATAGTTTGCAGGCAGTAAGCGCCATTGTGGCCCCGAACACGCTAGCCATAGAACCTAGGGGCTTGAAAGTATGATCAGGAGTTATGCCCTTAAACGCCAAGTTAGTCAGGTTTCACCATCTTTGAGTGACAGCATGAATCGGGCCAGATTAAACTACTAGTGGAACTCTAGGAGATTTAGGTAAAGTTTATGGCAGATAAGGAGCAAATCAAAGCACACTTGGCCAGTACTACAGACATCGACATCGGGCAGTCAACAAAACCCACAGATCCTCGCAAACAGCGAATCATAGAGCACGTTCGCAAAACCATGGGATGATTCATCAAGTAAGCTTCTCGGCCTTTTTACAACACAGAACTCAGTTCATTTACCCACTTCTAAGAGGATGATGGAGCCAGAACACAGCGCAGTCGCTTTTGAGGTAGAGTGTGTCATCTAACCTAATTCCAATGACCTTTAAGTCCAAGCTTGATCCAATTCCTTCCCCCGAATCTCCTGCAGAACCGGATCTTGAACCTAAACCAGACCCAGAGAAGCCAGATCCTGAGATTGGCAGTAAGCCAAGTCCTGACTTTGCTCCCGAACTTGATCCCATTCCTTCTCCCTCTTAAAGCTGTATTAGATCCGATGTTTCAGACCACAGAAATAGAAAATCTGGTTGCAGTGCGTTCAGGCACAGTACTAAACCCGTAATCTTTGCCACTAACGGTATCAGTCAGCTAGATTCCCTGCCCTGTTTTGGTCTTACGACACAGCAACTAAATTTAAGTGTCAAGACGTTACTGCTAGGTCTGTTGTCTGTCCACCACAAGGGGTGATAGATTCCCCATAGGTTGGTAACTCAACCAAATGAACTGTCTAAGTATTCTAGTAACTCCGCATCCCTTACGACTCAACAGCCGACTTAAGGGATTGGCAAGCTTTGCTTCATCAACAACAAGTAGAATTTGTGTCCGTGTCTATACTGTTCTAGGTTTCGCCAGGCTTACTTCTCTAGTGATTTAGCTGCTTAGTGGGGGTTGCCAAGCGCTGTTTTCTTAGATGAAACTACACAATCTTAAGCACCGCTTTCTCGGCACAATTGGGCTAATCCTCAAGGTTTTGGCCCTTTCTACCTTGCTTTCAGTCCTAATTAAGCAGGGTGGACCAACTCTATCGATTCCAGCAACGACCCCTGTTGCCCTAACTGCCGCTCTCCTGCCAGCCTTGTTGATGGGAATCGCTTTGATCTGGCGGGGTTGGCAACAAGGCCAGTAAGGTTGAAATAGATTCAGGCATAGTCGCGACCCCCGTTCGCTTCAACCAAATAGCACCCAAACCGGCTGCCTTTGCGCCTTGGTAATCTTCAATCAAGCTATCCCCGATGTGCCATGCAATGCTAGCAGTGCAGTGGTGTTTCTTGAGACCTGCAACAAAGATTTGCGGATCTGGCTTAGCAAACCCTACTTCGGTTGAAATCGTCACCGAGGTGAAGAATTTCGCTAAATCTAAGGCTTCTAACACTCGATACAGCCGCCGATCAAAATTGGAGAGAATGCCTAGTTTAATCCCTGCCATCTGCCAATATTTAAGGGCATCATGCACGTCAGGGTAGACAAACCAGGGCTTAGATGTGGCAAAGTAAGCATAAAGTTCGGCAAAAAAACCAGGAAAGTTTGAAAACTGGTGCAAGACTCCTACCCGCTCAAAGCTCTGGGCGGTGATCGCTTGCCACCAGTCAAACTCATAACTGAGAACTTCTGCTTCAGATACCTCAGGGAATACTGCCTTTGGAGCCATCTGGAAACTTTGTACAAATGCTTGGTTTAGTGAGTCAGTCGCCGCTTCAACTCCAGCTTGACGAGCTAGTTCCCCATAGACCTCCCCAACACTGCCACGGATGCCAAACAGGGTGCCCACTGCATCTAAGAGAATTACTTTGGGCTGTGGCATATCAATGGTTGGTAACCAGCAACTGAGTCCAATTTTTATCCTACCAAAGCATAAAGTTCAGACACTAATGAGCTTGGACTCCAACGGCTTGTTGTGCTACCATCAGTACTCGTGGATGGAGGGGGCCGGTGCCCGAGCGGTTAATGGGGGCGGACTGTAAATCCGCTGGCTACGCCTACGCTGGTTCAAATCCAGCCCGGCCCACCACAGTGATTTTGGCTCGATGCTAAGATTTAAAACCTTATATCTCTTTGCCCGTGTGGCTCAGTGGTAGAGCACACCCTTGGTAAGGGTGAGGTCATGAGTTCAATCCTCATCACGGGCTTTCATCAAATGTAAAGCGACAAGCTATTTGACCGTGGCGACAAATTATTTGTCAAAACGACGATTTGTCAATTAATTTGTCGCTCATAGTAAATATATTTTTATAGATGAGTAGATTACCAAGAGTGTGCTCCTTTCAACCCTCTAGAGTTTGCCATTTGTTCTTAGCCTGATAGATAGGAAAGTTTTTGTCCATGTCTAGGAAGGTTGTTACAACTAGGCTCAGCTTTGCCACACGGGTCTGCAGGGGCTTAATCACTTTCGACCCACCCATGCTGGGAAGGCTGTTGCAACCCCCCAGCACGTTCCATCGTGGCGGACGCATTGCACAGCTGATTGAGGCGGTTGGCTGTCGCTTGTTGTATCTACCTGCTTATTCTCCAGACTTGAACCGAATTGAAAAGTGCTGGGCTTGGCTCAAAAGTCGGATTCGCAAGGGCTTATCTACCTCTGATTCCTTACGCTAGGCAATGGAGTCTGTGCTTAAAGATGCCGTGTCCTAACCTTTGTGGCAACCGCTATAGAGGATGTCTGGAAAGTAGCAACCGCTGCCCGAGCCGCCCCCCTAACCCCCCAATTCTGGGGGGAACCGGATCAGAAGTCCCCCAGAATTGGGGGATTTAGGGGGCAAGTGCATAGTGCTTGATACTTCTCAGACATCCTCTAGTCATTGCCTTGGGCTTTGACGTATCTGGCAATCATGCCCTCGTCGCCATGTTTTCCCACCGTACTCGCAAAGTACCCGCCGCTCCAAAACTCAAGGCAATATTCGAGCTGGAGTACTCCACTCGAATTTGCCGCCCCACCCCAGAGCTGTTGTTTCACCTGCGGACATCGCTTGAACACCTCGCGCGCCGTCAGGCTCTTGAGCATTGTCACCAGTTTAGTCACAAGGCAATATCGCGTCTGGAGTCCTCCACCGCGATTTGCCGTACTGTAGGTCGGTACCAACTGGACTAAAAAATGCACATGGTCTTTGTCTACGCCAATTTCCACAAACTTGATCTCGCAGCGTTTCTCGATCTCTAGGCACACCTCTGGCAAGACCGCATCGACCTGTTCATCGAACACAGCCCGTCGGTACTTTGCTGGAAATACAAGATGGTATAGCAAAACTGTGACGTTATGACTTTTATGGATGTGCTCGCTCATCGCTGCATTTTACGCCGCAGAGCGGTGGGGATTGACCCTCAGAGATTGACCCTCAGAGATTAAATTCGAGTTATATTTCTTCGATAATACCTAAAGAAATTAAAAGGAAAATACCTGTTTCCGGAATAATTAATATACAACTACCAAACTCAAAGGAGCTGTGTCTCAAAGTAGACGGAAGCGATAGGAAAACAAGCCGCTTATACTGGGAAGGAATAGACAGATTTGAAAGAGATACTCTTTGGCTTTTTATTGAGCTATTAAAATTTGCAGATGTTGTTTTAGACGTTGGTGCTAATGTAGGAATCTATGCTTTAATTGCATCAATTGATAATCCTGCTAGAAAGATCTATGCTTTTGAGCCGATACCTAGGGTTTTCAACTACTTGAAGAGGAATGTTGAGCTAAATAGGGCAGATAATTTACAAATTTATTCTAGTGCTGTTACTAACTATGATGGTGAAATTAGCTATATCTTCCTCCAAGAGTGATTCCTAAGTCTGCCTCAACACGAAAGGGATTTAGAAAAGACTGCGAAGAAATCTCTGTTCGAGCATTAACTATAGATTCTTTTATTACTATGAATAATAGACCAAAGATTGATCTGATGAAAATAGACACAGAGGCAACCGAACATTTAGTTTTGGAGGGTGCAAAGGATGTTCTGAAGAGAGATGAACCTGTAATAATTTGTGAAGTTTTAAAAGGGATAACAGAAAAATTTTTATACTCTCTTCTGAGCAACACGGGTTATAAGTATTTTTGGATTTTGAGTGAATGCCTAGTTAAGAAAGAACAAATCGAAGGTGACGAAACGTATAAAAATATGAACTATCTTTTCATTACAGAAAGAAAAGTTCAGGAAATAATTAAACACTCATCTGCTGATGGGTCGCATCCTATCTTTGCAAAAACAACGAGTCGGCAGCAGACTCTTACATGTAAAACTAGGACACTTGAAGTAGCTGAGTTAGAGCATTCTAGTTTTCATTGGGGTCCTGTGACTTTTAGAAGACCAAATTGCTCGACAACAGCTTCTACTGCCCGAAAGTTAAGGAACCCAGTTACCCAATTGTTTTGCCTGGAAATAGTCGTAATTCACAAATCGAGAGCGATGCTTATTGCTAGCCACAAAATTTTTGGGCTTGCTTGCATCGATTAATCGGCGAACACCTGCCTGGCTGCCCCACCTATCCCTGCTGTAGTAGAGACTCAATCTATTTGAGTCACTTCAGCAATCCATTAACCTGATACAAACCTTCCTTGAGGATCCTATACTAAATAATGCGCAACTTTATCTACCATTGTGGCTGAGTTGTGTAGCCTGGGCAGAAAAACCTTGGCTTCCTCTGCAGGTTTGATCCTGTTTATGGACACTATGATGACTCTAACGACAGGGAGTTGTATTGGAGAGGGGTTACTTTTCCAGGTATACCAATTCCCTGAGCCACGACCGGGTACTCTTTTGACCCTAAGGAAATAGAGAACGCAATCGTATCCTTCTTAAAAGGAGCAGGTTTGAGCAACGTGGGGCCTATTTGAGGATAGATGGAGGGTGAGCGTTGAAAGTTAGACCGGCCGCGATATTACACAATGGATTTGTTTTTTTAGCACTTCAGCTTTTCTCAGGGGCTGTAATAGGGATTCAGAGTAAACTAAGTGAAACTGAGATCGATCAGGTAAGTGGCGACCCCAAGGCACAGATTATATTCGTCAGCATTTACGGAATTACCCTCCTGTTGATTCTTAGGCAGTGGAAACAGTTCATCCGTGTTGCTACGAGAGATAAACTCCTGCTGCTCCTAGTGGGAATTGCTCTGGTTTCGGTTTCTTGGTCTTTTGCCCCTGATGTTACTCTACGCCGTAGTGTGGCTCTGATAGGGACAACTTTGTTCGGGATGTACTTAGCCACACGCTATACTCCAAGTGAGCTACTACGGCTATTTGCTTGGACGTTCAGTATAGGAGCGCTACTTAGCGTAGTGTTTGTCTTGGTGTTGCCAAACTACGGACTGATGGCGTATCAAGGCGGTATTGTCGTGCGGGGTATCTATCGACATAAAAATCTCTTAGCTCGCCTTATGGCCCTAAATGCAGCAACGCTTTTGCTATTGGTTCCTAGCAGCCGCAGACACCGCTGGGTGATATGGACTAGTTTCGGCCTCTCGGTCGGCCTTCTTTTGCTGTCAACTTCAAAGTCGGGCTTGGTGCTCTTTCTAATCCTTCTGGCCCTCTTACCCATCTACAGGGGAATGCAGTTGAAAGATACTATAGCAGTGCCCTTTTTGCTCATTGCGGTGGTTGTGAGTGGAGTTTCGGCTATGTGGCTTTTGGATAACCTAGAGTTTGTGCTGAATTCTATGGGGAAGGATATTACACTTACTGGACGTACGTATATATGGGCTGCTGTAATTGAGAAGATTCAGGAGCGCCCTCTCCTAGGATTTGGGTACAGTGGGTTTTGGTTGGGTGAAGATAGCGAGTCTGTGGATGTATTGAAGAATATCGATTGGAAGGGTGCCCCCAACGCACACAATGGTCTCCTGGATCTATGGATTGATTTGGGCTTTCTAGGAGTATCGGTATTTTTGCTCGGATTTCTGATGAGCTATATACGAGGGCTAAGGTGGTTACGCTTAACCAAAAGTGTTGAAGCTCTTTGGGTGCTCGAGTTTCTGCCATTTATGCTGATAGATAGCCAGGACGCAAGCAATATCCTAGGTCAGAACGATATCTTCTGGGCGCTCTATGTAGCAGTGGTTCTTTCTATACCGGTCCTAGGTCATCGAAAAGCACAACCTGAGTCTGGGTTTTCCGCTGGGTAAGAGCACCATGTACTATCGTGTTCTATTTTGACAGAGATACAGACACTTTTCGGTCCGATCCGGCTGTGCCGCGAGTTGGAGCAAAAGCCTGCAATGCAGCTTTGTATCTCTGAAATGTTTCGAAAATAGACCAAACTTAGCTCCTATTTCGTCGTGTAGCCGATTGAGGAGGAAGCAGTATTGATAGCATTAAATGGAGTGATCCACAGTCTGTGTTTTCTTGCACCCTTTGTGCTGCAGAGGCCAAAGATTTTTCACTATAGGTAGTTTGCCCCTCTAGGAGAATTTAATATGTTGTAGGTTGGCAATTCTCCTCCCCAACCTTTACGGTAGTGGGGCCGAAAGGGTAATGCTCAACTTGGCCTATAGTTTCGCTGAGCATGGGCTAGATGTGGACAGTTTTAGTTAGGGCGGAAGGACCCTACCTGGCTCAGGTGTCTCCAGAGGTGCGATTAGTGAGCCTAGGGGATCGGTGATTGTTGCTAAGTCTTCCCGCCCTGATAGGCTATCTGCGACGTGAACAACCCGCAGTCCTACTCTCTGCCATGGATGACGTTAATGTGGTCGCTCTCTTGACCCGGCGGCTAGCTGAAGTAGCTACTCGACTAGTGGTGAGCGCGCATAACAACCCTTCGCAGGAGTCCCAAAATGCGACTGAGATGAAAAGGCGGCTAACGCCCTACCTATTAAGCTCGTAGACACAGTATAGGGTCTTTAGTGGTGTAGAAAAATAAGTTGAGACTCAACGTGAGAAAACAGTAGCCCGAGAAAACTCAATCTGACGAGCCCAGACTTCACGTTTACGATGGGACGCACTAGCGGGTGGTGAATTGGCGAGGTAGCGATTGGAACAGGGGTAACGACAAGCCCCTGATAGTGAAGATGCTGGAATTGGCGCAAGCCAAGTTGCAAGAAACTGAGCCCCCGTGTCAAAGTTGCAATTCTACCTCATAGGATCAGCAGGCATAGTTGCCGGGATTACTGCAGTGTTGCTATAGCGGTTGATGAGCAGGTATGCCCACAGAACGGGGAAATTCCTTGGGTGTAGAGGCAACTTTCCGTAAGTACAGGCAGTGCCGCACACTCTGAGTGATCGGCGTCAAGAATCCAGAGATTGACTCAACCTCACCGCCTAATTTTTCGGTAGCTTGTTGCAGAACTTCGGTTTCACTCGCGCTCCAGTGGCCGCGATAGAGGACTGCCAAACCACCGACTTGCAGCAATGGTAAGGCATACTCAGCGCAAACCGATGCGGGTCCAACGGCTCTGATCAGGGCAATATTGTAGTTCTCACGGTGATTGGGGTGTTGACCGGCTTGTTCGGCGCGATCGCACACCGTGGTCAGATTTTCCAGCTTCAAGGCTGCGACCAACGTGTTGAGAAAGGCAATTTTCTTACGAGTTGAGTCTAACAAGCAGACCCTCCAGCTTGGTTTGGCGATCGCAGCGGGAATACCCGGGAATCCTCCCCCAGTGCCAATGTCAATTACCCGTTGGGCGTCTAATTGCAACAATGGCGCAATACCTTGGAGGGAATCCCACAGGTGTTTCTCCCAAAATTCTGCCGGGTCAAGGATCCGGGTTAAATTGAGCTGGCGGTTACCCTCTAGAACCTGTTCATAGAGCTGCTGAAACTGCTGCTGCTGCTGCATATCCGGCTGCCAGCACTGCTGCCATCCGGTTGTGGGCAGCGCTGATGCGTTGTCCCCATTACACTCCACTTTAAGGGATCGGCTGCGGTTCAAGTTTGATCAGAGATTGGGGATCAACGGAGCGCAGTTCACCCTGATTTAAGGTCCAGCAACGGTCGGCGATCGCCAGCAGTCCTCCCGCATCATGGGTGACAACCAATAAGCTCCAGTGAGTTTTAAGCTTGGCAAGTAGCGTTACGAGTTGTCGCCGCATCGACCAGTCCAGCCCAGCCGTCGGTTCGTCTAACATCAAGAGGTGGGGCCGGCGGATCAACTGTACGGCCAAGGCCAGACGGCGTTGCTGACCGCCGCTTAAGGATTGGGGTGAAGTATGCAACGGCAAATGGGTCAGTCCTACTTCCTGCAAGGCTTGGTTGATCTGCTCTGCCTTCAACTCCGGATGTCCAAGCCGGACTTCCTCTAGGATTGTGCCGCCACAGAAGTGCCGTTCGGGAAATTGAAAGACCAAGCCACCCAACTGTTGTAAATTCAGGGTATCGAGTTCCTGTTCTCGCCAGAAAATCTGCCCGGCTGTTTGTTCTGAAAGGCCCGCCAGAATCTCTAGAAGTGTACTTTTACCGGAACCACTCGGGCCAATCACCAGTCCCAACTGCTGGGGTGCAAGCTCCAAGCTGATCTGTTTGAGAATCGCGGTTGGGGTTGCTGCCGGGTGGTAGACCAAATTTTTCAGATAGAGCATCAGGCAAAGTACTTAGATAAAGCTAAGGAAATTGGGTGGCGAGTTCTACCATACAGCATCTACCTGTAAGTCAGTACTACCTTAATTCTGACAAAATTAGGATGAATCGGTCGGTCCAGTCCCGCTAAAAGCGCACTGAGTTTGAATGCGATATTCTAGAGCTTAGAGTATCTCTAACTCAGCAATTCCTTAAGCCACTACCAGCAGATCACCGATGGGAATGCAAATCCAATTTCGTGAGTTTGACCCCTTTGATGTCTGGATCTGGCTAGAGTTCTCCAATGTTCCTTCTGAACGCGAGAAGCAGTATGTAGAAGAGGTTTTTGACTCCTGGTTTTTTTTGGGTAAACTGGGCGGGTTTAATGCCGAAAATCTCCAGGTTCAGGAAGTCGGCTTGGAGATCAGCTATATGCAGTACGACGAAGATGTTGGCGATCAATCTCTAATGGCTTTGATGCACAACATGGCAGATGTGGAGTACGAAGGAGTCTGGGCCCGGTGCTGGTTTGACTTGGGGACTACTGACGCGATCGCCCTGGATGTATTGATTAACGCCCTGAGACAATTCAGCCAGGATTATGTCAACATTGAAACGCTGATTATTGGCGGTCAAAACGAAGACTGGCCGGTTGAGGGCAGCAGAAATCGCTCTACTTTCCAGGACCACCCCAACTAATCAGGTTCAGTCAATGCAGGCTTGCCCAGATCAATACAATGCATAAACTTGGTGAAATACGAGTTCTAGCCCTGGGTCTGATTAGGGATGGCGATCGCACCTTCATTTCAGAAGGGTATGATCCCGTCAAGCAGCAGACCTTCTACCGGGCTATGGGCGGTGGCATAGACTTTGGCGAAACTAGCCAGGTGGCCTTAGAGCGAGAATTCAAAGAAGAAATTCAAGCCGAGTTAACAAATATTCGTTACCTGGGTTGTCTGGAAAACCTGTTTATTTATAACAACCAACCGGGCCACGAGTTAATTCAGCTCTATCAATGTGACTTTGTTGATCCCAAGTACTACCAGCTTGAATGCTTAACCTTCGCCGAGGGTAAACGCCAGAAAACAGCACTTTGGGTAGATATCAATCGCTTCAAGTCTGAAGAATTGCTCTTACTCCCAGAGGAGTTTAGTCACTATCTATAGCCCATTGTCATAACAGTTAACATCCGGTCAGGCTGGAGCACCTAGCGGAACATACTACTGACAGAGCTATCCTCGTGGACTCGCCAGATTGTCTCACCAAGGACTGCTGCGACTGAAAGCACAGTTAACTGGGGAAAATGGCTTTCTGCTGGGACTGGAACTGTATTAGTTACAATAACCTCTTCAAAAACACCGCTGGACAAGCGCTCGATCGCAGGCGGTGAGAAGACTGCATGAGTTGCACAGGCATAGACTTGGTCGGCTCCCTTTTCTCGCAGCAAGCGAGCGGCTTCTGAAATCGTGCCCGCAGTATCAATCATATCGTCGACCAGGACTGCCGTTTTACCAGCAACATCACCGATCACATTCATGACTTCTGTAACATTGTGGGCCTGACGACGCTTATCAACAATTGCTAAGGGCGCGTCATTTAACTTCTTGGCAAATGCACGGGCCCGGGCAACACCGCCCACATCTGGTGAGACGACAACTAGATCTGACAAGCGTTTGCTAGCTAGATAATCCAGCAAAGCAGGTGAACCGTAAACATGGTCTACTGGAATATCAAAATATCCCTGAATTTGAGCCGAGTGCAGGTCCATCGACAGCACCCGAATTGCGCCCGCTTGAGTAATCAAGTTGGCAACTAACTTTGCTGTTATAGACTCACGACCGGCTGTTTTGCGATCGGCACGGGCATAACCATAGTAAGGAATGACTGCTGTAACTTGCCGGGCTGAGGCTCGACGACAAGCATCGATCATGATCAGCAGTTCCATCAAGTGGGCATTAACTGGACGGCAAGTGGGCTGGATCAAGTAAACATCGCAACCACGAATCGATTCCTGAATTTGGATGTAGAGTTCCCCATCCGCAAATTGCTTGCGTACCATCGGCCCTAAATCCATTCCAAGATATCGAGCCACTTCTTGAGAAAGCTGGGGGTTGGCAGAGCCAGAAAAAAGCCTGAGACGGTTATGCTCGGCAACAAGTGGTGAAGTGGGCTGAAGAGTTATCACAGGCTGGATCACAGCAGTTCCCCAAAGCGCTTTCCTGGCAATCTTAGCATTCCGTTCTCAGAATCTCCTAACCTATTCAACCTGAACTAGTACAAAACCCGCAGGCAAAATAGATCCAGACT
Source organism: Thermosynechococcaceae cyanobacterium (assembly GCA_041748155.1). Classification (GTDB taxonomy): domain Bacteria; phylum Cyanobacteriota; class Cyanobacteriia; order Thermosynechococcales; family Thermosynechococcaceae; genus JBGTDT01. The sequence continues at coordinate 13,558 of JBGTDT010000029.1, forward strand.
GAGCGAACCTGGAAAATTCGACATACTTCTTAACGAGTAACCTGGAGGCAGCTAAGCTATCGGGTAGGACGCCGCCGCTGAAGAAACTCAGGAATATCTAAGCCGTCTTTGACCTTGAGATCAGGCACTGGAGTTTCTGAGGTCGGACTCAATCGCTTATGGGTGACAGTGCGACCAGAAGATACAGTAGGTCCTTCATGGCTAAAGCCAGTAGCAATCACTGTGATCTGAATCTCACCCTGGAGGCGAGGGTCAATCACTGCACCAAATATAATATTTGCACTGGGGTCAACGACTTCATAGATTGCTTCTGCTGCTGCGCTGACTTCGTGCAAGGTCAGATCACCGCCACCTGTCACATTGAAGACAACCCCTTTGGCTCCGTCAATTGATGATTCCAGCAAGGGAGAAGAAATTGCGGTCAGGGCTGCCTCTCTAGCTCTTGATTTACCAGAGCCAACGCCAACTCCCATCAGGGCAGAGCCTGCATCAGCCATCACAGCGCGTACATCAGCAAAGTCAACGTTGACTAATCCAGGGATTGTGATGATGTCTGATATTCCTTGAACCCCCTGGCACAAAATATCATCGGCTGTCTGAAAAGCTTCTTGAACGGGGGTTTGTTCTGAGATCACAGACAAGATCTTATCGTTGGGAATCACGATCAGGGTATCTACACGACCTTGAAGAGCGGCAATTCCTTCATCTGCCTGGTGAGTGCGGCGACGCCCCTCAAAGCTAAAAGGCCGGGTGACCACACCGACCGTGAGCGCTCCAATTTCTTTTGCAACCTCAGCCACAATTGGAGCAGCTCCAGTCCCCGTGCCTCCACCCATCCCAGCCGTAATGAATACTAGGTCCGAGCCTTCTAGGGCTGCTGCAATTTCATCACGGGACTCTTCAGCGGCTTTCTGCCCGATCGCTGGGTTTCCTCCTGCCCCTAAGCCCCGCGTCAGTTTTTGCCCCATTTGGAGGCGCATAGAGGCAGCAGACTGGGTAAGGGCCTGGGCGTCAGTGTTAATCGACCAAAACTCAACACCCGAAATATTGCTGGCGATCATTCGGTTGACAGCATTCCCGCCGCCACCGCCGACCCCAATCACTTTGATCTTGGCTGTGCTGCTCGGCACAATGCCCTCACTCTTGAATTCTTCAGCGGGAATGCTGCCTAAACTACGAGAATGAGCTAGATATACCCCAGAGTTACCGAATGAATTAGAGCCTTGAGTCATTACTGAAAAGTCTGAGTGTTCTTCAGAATTGGAGCTTGAGTGCTCAAGTGCCCCTTTGCCATTCAGCGTCTGAAGTTCTGTTTTGTTATTCAGTTCCATTAGAATGCATCTTATACAACGATTGAACTCTGGGTATTTCTAGTTCACTATAGGGCAAGTTCCTAGAAAAACCAATGATCACGATAGGTTCTGCAAACAAGTTGAAGACCTTGTATTCGGAGGTTCGGGAATACATACAAAAAAGTGTTGTTTTGAACATCAGAGAAAACTTCTGGCATTAAGAGCTTTTATCGAGTAGTTCTTAGGTAAAGAGCAGCAATAAAACTGTAGATGAAAGACTAGTAACCTGGTGCTGTCGCACTGTTACCCTCAAACCAAAATCTAAGGCAGCCATCTTAGCGAAAACTTCCCTGTGGATACATCTCTACTCTGAGTCACATTCAATAACTAGGGCATTAATATATACGTTGGCTTTCTTGGACTAATGACCAATTACCTACAAGGTAGTTTGACCACGAGTACTTGACCGTAACTCTTCAAACATATTTTATTGGAGTTTGTGCAAGTCTTGAGAGGTTTTTGGTCTAGTACAGAGTTCATCTCTCACTCAAGCCTAGAGAACTTGGGTTAGGCTGGCGTGAAGCTCCAGCAAAAGAACTAATACGAAAACTGTGAAATCTGTTTATATTTTCTACTTATAGCTACCTTGCGTTATTCATTTGAAGTAAAGGATTCTTGAGATTCTTTAAGTCAATGTATTTAACCTGTTTAGGATTCGTGTACTTTGGCAAGCTGCGCATCTGACCGAGAGTTTCAAGTTGGCTTGAGAATTTTGAACTATAAGGACCAACATGAACAATTCCTAGTTCAGTTTTGAGGATTAAATTGGTTTCGTCTCGCCAGTCAATCTCAGAGACTCTTACAGGACTTCGCCTCACCGCTTCATAAAGCTGGGGCCATTGCGATTTCTTCCGCTGGTCAACAATAGCTGGGCTTTGTTCTGATTGAGAAGTAAGTGTTTTAGTCTTCAGACCATCTTGAACTGAGGGTGTATCTTTAGCTACTTGACCATACACGCCAGGCTCAAGCAATCCTAGTATGGCTAACTCAGGTAGCTGTCGAGACTGCTGGAGAGTGGGATAACTCTCCAGTGGCATGGCAATCCCATGACTGTCTAGTAACCAAATGTTTGCTGATCGCTGCTTGGTAAAAAACAGCTTTGATAATTTCTGTGTTGAAGAGCAGTCATAGCTTTTAGCTAACTTAGAAGGATTACAAGGAAGAACAGCAACTGGATCACGTTCTTGTACTGAAACGATCAACTTTGGAGGAAAAAGCTGACGGGCAACCGTTACCTTATCAATTGGTGCTTTTAAGTTAAGCGTTTTTACAACTGGCTCTGATTGCAAGCGAATTATGGACTGAGGGAATGAAAGCGGTAGTAAAGACTGAATAGCCGAAGTTGAAAGCAGCCGGTTACCTCTAATCCATACCTGGTCGGGCTGACGAATAACCCAGTCAGGTAGGCTAACAGCCCATGCAAGTCCACCAGCTAGACTGATAATTGCTAAAGTACGCCAGCCCGCTTGAAGCAATTTCAATCGCCGCTGATAACGCAGATGCCTGCGTCGATGCAGAACAGAATCTAACTGTGAGTCTAGTACGACCTTAGTCATTCCACCTCTAGAGCAGTACAAAGACTGATGGTTGATCTTAGTTTATAAACTCTGAGCTTTCTGTTTTTCATGAAGTTAGCCAAGTTTTGTTGATTTAACTCAGACTCAGAGTAGTGCATACCTGTAGAAGCGATCGGCAAGATTTTGATCAAGTACCCTAATACTCTGCCAAGGAACTAGTGTGGTTTTTCAGCTATGACCGGGACTGGAGCTAGGGTATCCCTGAAGTTGGACTGAGACTGCTTAATGATAAGATACCCGAAGCTTAAATTTGCACATTTGTATTCATAGAAAGGTTGCTCCATGGTTGTTTTCGAGCCTACACGCTTCCTAATCCGATCAATGTCCTCTTGTACATGGCTAGCAATGGTCGCGTTTATCCTTGTACTCCCTAGAGCGACTCAAGCCCAAACACCTGTAAGTGAAGACTCTAATCAGTCTCAGTCAACCAATACTCCCAATACCCTGAGTCCCTCTGCCCCGGCTGGCAGTACGTTTAGTATGAAGGGAGGGCAGCAGTTAACGGCTGAAGCTGAGCGTGCCATATCAGCTCAGAACTACACAGTTGCAATCAAGAAACTACAAGATGCCCGCCAAGTTTTCAATCAACTCTCCAACTCTTATCAAGAGCTCAGTGCAAGCTTTGTAGGGATTGATAATCAAACGTCTAACAGCCTTCGTACTAAAGCACTAGAGACAGCACAGATGCGAGATCAAGCAACCTATCAACTGGCACTGGTTTACCGTGCTCAAAACCAGCCTCAAGAAGCAGTACCACTGTTGGTCCAGATTATTCGTAGCCAGCAGCCCAGCCGTGACCTAGGCCAAAAGTCTTACCAGCAGTTGTTCGAGCTAGGCTTTGTAGATGCACAGTATCCAAAGCAACAGCGTAATCGCCCTGCTTCACCAAATTCTCCCCAGGCATCACCACAGCAGCCAGCCCCTCAAGGCCAACCCGTAGCTCCTCCAAGTCAACCTCCAGCTCCACGATAGCTGGTTCTCTAGGGTAAACCTACGATTCCTCCTGATCATTAGTATCAGGCCAGATGGAATTAGTGCCCTTACAGAAGTGAAATTGAAATCCAGAGTACCTGCCGTGAAGTTACTTCACTAGGGTTGCTAGACTGAAATGGTCCTTGATCCACTCTCTGACATACTTGCACTCTAAAAAAAACACCGAATAAGAATTATGTTTGAATCAGGAATGAGGAACAGCCATGATTAGCCAAGATGAGGTTAAAGCAATGATCCAGGCTTCCTTACCTGATGCTAAAATTCACGTTCAGGATTTAACGGGTGGTGGTGACCATTACCAAGCTGTCGTTGTGTCATCCCAGTTTGAGGGCAGAAGTCTGGTTCAGCAGCACCAGTTAGTTTATAGCGCGGTACAAAAAGCTATGTCTACTGAGCAAATTCACGCACTGGCGCTCAAAACCTACACCCCAGAAAGTTGGACCTTGCTGGGACAGGAGACAACCTAAAGCTTGTTCTAGATTTTAAAGACTGCTTACTTGACCCTGCTGTAAGCCGTCAAGTTCACCATAAAAGCTTAGGGTTACCGTATCAACACAAGAGGAACTATGACTCCAGAAACGAAAGAGCGGATCGACCAATTAGTGGATCGGAATAAAGTTGTTGTTTTTATGAAGGGTTCGAAGCTAATGCCTCAGTGTGGCTTTTCTAACAACACTGTTCAAATTCTTAACACCTTGGGGGTTCCCTACGAGACTGTTGACGTTTTATCAGACAACGAAATTCGACAAGGAATCAAAGAGTACTCTAACTGGCCAACAATCCCTCAGGTTTATATCAATGGTGAGTTTGTTGGTGGCTCAGATATTTTGATTGAGCTTTACCAGCAAGGCGAGTTGCAGCAAATGGTTGAAGTTGCTCTAGCTTCCTAAAACCTGGGACAAGACTTTACCTTTCCCAGGAGCCCTTCCTTATATTGAGTCAGGAAGTTTCCTATCACAGTGACCCTAACTGACTCAATTAAGCTTCTGCTGTCTCTCAGGAATGCCGCTAACCTTCAAAATATCCCTAGGGGTTGCACAGTAGGTCGGCAAGCCAAAGCTAGCAGGACTAACTGGATTTTTGTAGCTAAAGTGCCGGTACTCTAGACAAAATCGATCCCAAGCAGCCATTTGGATCTGAAATGCAGTGATGATGAAGTTAGCTAGCCAGGGAGATAGGCTAAGGCGAAAGTAAATTTTTTTGTTTAAATAGGTGCAAAACTCCCTGACACACTGATTCACAGTAATCGGCAAGTTACCGAGTACGAGTTTTCGGGATGTTTGATTGTGGGGATGATTAATCAGATATTTAATAATCTGGGCAATGTCCTGAGCATGGATGAAATGGAAACTTCCTTCTACCTTTAAAAACCGGATTAAGTCAATCCACGCTAGAAACTTGGACAGTCCTCCAGAGAGATGGGAGTAGGGTTTTTGCTCATTCCCTCCTAAAACTAAGGTTGGGAAGACTGTTGTGATTTTAGGGGCGATCGCTAGATGAGATAGCTGCTGGAAACAGATGTATTTAGAGCGGATGTAATCAATGCCGAGCTCACCTGCCTCCCTTAACAACTGGTTATCCCGATCCAGGATACTTGCAGTTGAGAAGTAAATCACCTGCTGACAAACCTCTAGGTTGAGTAGCTGTAGTAACTGGATTGTTTTGTCTACATTAATCTCCAACACCTCTTGTGGACCGCCCCAAGCTGTAGCCACCAGTACAGCACAGTGAATAGTCTGGAGTAGATCCCTGAACTGGCTGATCTCTCGCAAGTCTGCTTGCAGTAGCGTAACTCCAGGACGGGCGTTGTAGTCAAACTTTAACTTGCTGGGGTTTCTCACCAAGAAGAACAGCTCATGGCTGGTCTCCTGGATTAGAGCCTCGGCAAGGTAGTGACCAATACAACCACTGGCACCTGTGACTAAAATACGCATTAGAGGCATAGTAGCGAGGGAACTTGAGGGTTTTAGGCATGAACGGCTAGCAACTGGTCAGCTTGTTTTGCTGTTTCAAAGAAGAAGGCAGCATTTTCCTCTGGGGTGCCAGGTAAAATACCGTGCCCCAAGTTCATGATGTGACCTTTGTTGCCGGCTTTGCGAATAATGTCCAGAATGCGATCGCGAATAAAATCCCTAGAACCGAACAGTACGCCGGGGTCCATGTTGCCTTGCACAGACACTGCCCCTAGGCGCTGGCGCGCCGCTGCCATATCTACAGTCCAATCCAGGCTAACAATGTCAACCCCTGAGCGAGGCATCTGGTCTAAAATCCCGGCGCTACCGTTGATGTAAAGAATTAATGGAGTATTGGGATGGGTAGCTTTGACCTGCTTTACCACTTGCTGCTGGTAAGGCAACGCGAAAGTTTCATAGTCCTGGGGACTGAGTTGACCTGCCCAAGAGTCAAACATCTGCACGACTTGAGCCCCAGAGTCAATCTGATAGCGCACGTAGGTTGCAATTGAATCTGCTAACTTGCCGAGGAATTGGTGCAGCAGTGTGGACTCTGAGAAAGCCATGCTTTTGATCACGGTGTAGTCTTTAGAGCTTTTGCCCTCGATCGCATAGGCGGCTAAAGTCCAAGGAGCACCGACAAAGCCGAGTACTGTTGCGCGATCGCCAACTTCTTGCCTCAACGCCCCCAGAATTTCTGGGATGAAGGACAGTTTCTCTAGCGCTAGGGGATGAAGCTGATCAATTTGCTCCTGGGTGCGAATCGGCGGATCAATGATCGGTCCTCGATTTTCAATGATGTCGAAAGGAATCCCCAGACCCGGCAGCGGAGTCAATATATCAGAAAACAGGATCACCCCATCGGGTTGGAAGGCTCGAAAGGGTTGCAGAGAAATTTCAATCGCTAGTTCTGGCTGCTCAGAGCGATCGCGAAATGAGGGATACTTCTCCCGCAAGTCGCGGTATGCCTTCATGTAGCGACCAGCCTGCCGCATCATCCACACAGGGGGGCGATCGAGCACTTCGCCGCGAGCAGCCCGTAGTAGACAAGGCAGATGGGAAGCGGTTGATTCATCCATTTAGGCAATATCTCCATTTCAAGAAAAAGGAAAAAGATTGAAACGATTACAATCTCTGATTTCCACAATAGCTAGCATAAATTCTACTTTGGAATTCGACCCAGCTCATGCTCAGAGTGAGGAGCCCTGGCAGTTCAAGCGAACACAAATTAATTTTGATGCGCTTGCCTTTACCAGAGTTATACTAAGTTTGTCAAGACTAAGGTGATGGATGGTGAACACGACGCGATCGCTGGGTTAAGCGGAAAAAATCATCAAAAGCTCCGAGTCTTGGCAGTTTCTCATGGTAAGCATAAGTTATTGATATCAAGGACGAAAGCTTAAGAAACTCTAAAGGGTTTAAGATCTAAAGGTGTAAGTGGGAGGTTTAGCGTGTTTTCAAGACTTGCAGATCAACATCGCCAGTTTGTTCAAGATCTAGTCATGAACCTTAAAGCTTTAGCGATTGTGCTAGAGCGAAGAAGGTACCTTGCTTCTTGCTACACCTGTGGTAACCAGATGAACAGCGCCTCCTTCATGGTAAGCCTAGGCGAAAACCACTTGATCCGGTTTTTAGTATCAGACTACGGCATCACCTGGACAGAGCTGCGTGATGATCGAGAACTAATGAAGTTAGAGGGAGCTGAGGCAATTAGCCAACTTCAGGAGTTAGCTGATTTGGTTAGGTTCCAAACCGGACCCTTAGAGCATGCTTCCACCTCAGTAGAGCGAGTTTAAACCGTTTCTGTGGCTCGACTGAATACAGCAGGAAGTGCCGGGAATACTTAACTGAAAACTCTTTAGCTTTTCTGCAAATCTGACATAGCAGCACTTCTAATTTGACAGATGCCTGACGTAAACGAGTCAGTCCCTCACACCCGCATCCGATGTAGCGATCGCTCAATCAGCTCAGGGGAAACTTGATTGCTGATTGTAGCTGCTCCGATCTTAGTGGGTAGAATAAATCGGACTTGGCCGGACTCAACCTTTTTATCGGTTTGCAGCAGAGGTAAAACTGCTGGAGCATCAATGGTTTGAGGTAGTTGGGTAGGCAAACCTGCCTTCTGAACCAGGGACAACTGGCGGAGAGCAGAGTGCTGATCCCAGAGTTCCAGGTCAACTGCAATTTGACCGACTGCAACCATCCCTAGAGCAACTGCTTCTCCGTGGTTGAAATGGCGATATTTACCCAAACTCTCGATCGCGTGGCCAATCGTGTGCCCGTAGTTGAGGATAGTCCTTAAGCCTTCCTCTTTCTCATCTTTTGTCACCACATCCACTTTCGCTTGGCAAGACCGGAGCAGGATTTCTAGCAGAAGTTCCGGCTGCAGATAACGAAGTTGATCCAGGCGATCGCACTGCTCCAATCGGTTAAACAGCTCCTTGTCCCAGATCACGCCGTACTTGATCACCTCAGCCATGCCAGCCTGAAACTCTCGCTTGGGTAAGGTCTGTAGGACCTCAGGATCAATCAAAACAAGCCGGGGCTGATGAAACGCACCAATCAGATTTTTACCTTTGGGATGGTTGACTCCTGTTTTGCCGCCAACAGCAGCATCCACCATTGCCAGCAAACTGGTTGGGACCTGAACCACATTGATCCCGCGCAGCCAGGTCGCAGCAGCAAAACCAGCCATGTCTCCCACAACCCCACCTCCTAAGGCAACAATGGTAGAAGACCGCTCCAGCCGGGTTTCCAGGGCAGCGTCGTAAATCTTTTGTACAGAGTTGAGCGTTTTATAGCGTTCTCCGGCTGGCAAGCTACAACTGGCAATCTCAAATCCAGCTTTGGAGAGAGAATCAATTACGGTTTGACCGTAGTGACGAAAAACTTGGGGGTTAGAAACCACTAACACCTTGCGTCCCAAAGCCAGAGGCTGAGTTGGCGCTGTCATAAATTGGCCTAACCGACTTAGGCCGCCGCTGGCGATCGCAATGTCGTAAGACTGCTGCGGTAAACTAACATGGATGACAGACTGCATAGTTTCTAGTAAGCGACTGCGGGCTGTATTTTAACGTACTGAGGGTATCCTCACAGCCAAAAAATCAAGGAATAGCTGACGGAACTTGAGCGATGCAAGCTGCAAATTCTGATCGCAAGTGCATAGACTAGTGAACTGCGGACGTATCTAAACACCGTGCTCTTGAACCTAAAGCGGCGAAAAAATTTTCCTTGGCAAGCTTGCCCTGGTCTAACCGTTAGATTCAGAGTCATCCTGCTGGCTATAGGATTGAATTTATTGCTCCTATTATCTGGACATCTGCTGGTACCTTCAGCCCAGGCATCGCCCTCAACACCTGCCCAGAATTTACAGCAGCAACAAAAGCTAGAGCAAGACCAAACCAGTGTCTCGCAACAGCGCCAACAACTCCAGCAGCTTCAAAAAGCAGCCCAAAGTCGGCTGAACAACTTGCAGCAAAATATTCAAGCAACCGACACTCAGATCGAGGTGAACGAAGCCCAAATTAGCACTGCAACTCAGCAGTTGGAAAGTCTGGAAGTAGACTTAGCAGCAACTCAGCAATCCTATCAACAGAAAAAAGCTGCAACAGTGGCCCGACTTCGCTTCCTACAACGCCAGCGCACAACTAATAGCTGGGCAGCCCTACTTCAAAGTCAAACCCTGGAGGAGTTTCTAGACCGTCGACACCAGCTAAAACTGGTTTACCAGGCAGATCAGCAGGTTCTAGCAAACCTTGAGATAGAGGCCGAGAAGATAGACGCGCAGAAAAACCAGGTGGAAGACCAGAAAAACCAAGTTGCTCTGCTAAGTCAACAGTTGTTTGCTCAAAAAGTAAACTACGAAGCCCAGGCTCAGGTACAGGGGCAACTGGTTAAGCGGTTAAAGACTGATCGGCAAGCTTTGGAAGCTGCTGAAGTTCGACTGGCAATGGACTCTAATAATATTAGCTCCCTAATTCAACAGCGCCAGCTCCAGCAAACTGATCTAAACCGAATTGTGGTTTTTGGTACAGGCCAACTGAGCTTTCCCAGTATTGGTCCAATCACCAGCACCTTTGGCTGGCGTCTGCATCCTGTGCTCGGCTACAACCGATTTCATGCGGGCATGGACTTTGGCGCACCCTACGGTAGCCCAATTCGCGCCGCCGATCGCGGCACGATCATCTTTGCCGGTTGGTATGGTGGCTATGGCAATGCCGTGATTATTGATCATGGCAACGGGATTACGACCCTTTACGGTCACAGTAGCCAGCTCTTCGTAGCTGAAGGGCAAGTTGTCCAGCGGGGACAGGCGATCGCTGCTGTAGGTTCCACGGGACTTTCTACAGGACCGCACCTGCACTTTGAAGTCCGTCAGAATGGAGCGCCTATAGACCCACTGGCCTATTTATAGTATCGGGGACTCATAATCCTTAGCCTGCAATTGTAGTCACCCGCGTTGATAGGCGCTATACTGTTGTGTGCGTTGGCTGGCTGGAGCAGCCGAGGCAAGGGCATGTAGCTCAGTGGATAGAGCATCAGGTTCCGGTCCTGAGGGTCGGGGGTTCGAATCCCTCCATGCTCGCTTTATAGTTCTCACAACCCTCTTTCCCAGCAGCATCAGGCCCTAGGAAAGGCTTGGCTCGCTCTTGGTGATGTTTCTGCTTGGCAATCAGTAGCGGAGTAGGTGCCCGTCCTGCCAGCATGCGGTAGAGGCTTGTTCCCCCCGCGTTGCGTTCGCTGACTGGCTTGACATTCGGTGCTCTGGAGCATGGGTATCACTCTAGGGAGAAGATCGCTTTTTGACGCTAGCTCGGCCCAACCTCTATCTTAAGTATCTACCAAGGTCTTGAGAGACTGCCTAGGCTAGGCATAAGGTTTACTTAAACAGGGAAAAATTGTATGACCACTGATGTTTCTACTGAAATTAAGAAGGGCACAAATGGGCCGCTCTTAATTGGTGTGCTCCTGATTGTTTTGGGAATTGTTGGAATTGCTCTACCTGCTATCTCAACGATTTTTGCTGAGACTTGGTTTGCTTTGATTCTGGTTTCTGCGGGAGCTGCTAAACTGGTCTACGCATTCCAAACCCGCAACGACGGAGGATTCATTTGGAAGCTGTTGTTGAGCCTTCTTTACATCGGAACGGGCCTAATGCTGTTTGCTTATCCCTTAACAGGTGTCCTCACCCTCACCCTATTGCTCGCTAGCTACCTGCTAACTGAAGGGGTGTTCGAGCTTATCCTGGCCTTCCGATTACGTCCGCAACAGAACTGGACATGGGCACTGACTAACGGCATTGTTACCCTGCTGCTGGGCGGATTAGTTTGGTTTCAGTGGCCCTTTGATGCCCCCTGGCTGATCGGGACGCTGGTAGGTGTCAGCATTCTCTTCAGCGGCATCTCCCGCGTCATGCTGTCGTTGAATGCGCGTTCTGCCCTGAATCAGTCTGCCCCACCTACCTCGGCCTAAACCATCCAACTTCATCCTGTTAGGTTCAGTTCGATTGACTTGGGATTGCCAGTCGTTCCGCCAAAGCAGCGCAGGCTTCTTCGCGATCATCAAAGTGGATTTTTTCTGTGCCAAGGATCTGGTAATCTTCGTGGCCTTTACCGGCGATCAACACACTATCTCCTGGCTGAGCTTGCAAAATTGCAGTCCGAATTGCACTGCGCCGATCTACTTGCACCACGGGCTGAGCTTGGGCAGGAATTCCAGCCAGGATGTCTTGGAGGATCTGCTCTGGGTTCTCAGTCCGGGGGTTATCGGAGGTGACAACAACCCAGTCGGACAAGTCAGAGGCGATTTTACCCATCTGAGGCCGCTTGCTGCGATCGCGATCTCCTCCACAGCCAAATACACAGATCATCTGACCTTTAACGAATGGTCGGGCAGCTCGCAACAGGTTTTTCAAACTGTCTGGGGTGTGGGCATAGTCAACAATTACACTGATGTCCTGGTCGAGTTGAACCTGAACCTGCTCCATTCGACCAGGAACACCATAAAACTGAGGTAAGGCTTGAGTAATAAACTCTAAGTCAAGCCCCAAGTGTAAAGCAGCTCCAGTTGCTGCCAGCAGATTTGCCACATTGAACTGGCCTACCAAGGGTGAATGAAACTCAGCTTCCCCTTCAGGCGTGTGAAGCACACCCCTAACCCCTGTCGGCTCATAAACCAAGTCGCTCGGCCACAGGTCGGCAGTTGGAGCTGAAGTACTGTAACTCCAAACTTGCTTATAGTCCAGTTGGTCAATCAATTTCTGGCCGTAAGGGTCATCTAAGTTAACGATGGCTCTGCCCTTCAGGTAGGCAGGACTAAACAGGACAGCTTTTGCGGCAAAATAATCTTCTAAATTGGCATGGAAGTCCAGGTGGTCTTGAGTCAAATTGGTAAACACGGCAGCTTCAAAGAGACAGCCCTGAACCCGTCCCTGAGCTAGTGCATGGGAGCTGACTTCTATAATCCCCGCTTCACATCCTGCGGCAACGGCGGCGGCCAATTTTTGTTGCAGCTCCACCGCAAAGGGGGTGGTGTGCACGGCTGTCTGCTGGTAGCCAGGCCAACGGGTGTAAAGGGTCCCCATTAGAGCTGTGGGTTTCTGGGCCTGTAATAAGAGAAACTCAATCAAATGGGTGGTGGTTGTTTTGCCATTGGTACCTGTAGCCCCTACTAGCTTGAGTTGTCGGGCTGGATAGCCGTAAAAAGCGCTTGCCACCCCAGCACAAGCACGGCTCATATCGGCGACGGGGATCACACAAGCTTCCTTCGGGTCTGCGGGCAACTTGACCTGGGCTGAAACTAGGGCGGCAACTGCACCGGCGGCGATCGCGCTCGGCCAAAAGTTACCGCCATCCACACGAGTACCAGGCAGGCCAATGAACAGATCTCCGGGTTGACAGGCCCAGGAGTTCGTCGCTAGACCCGTCACCTCTTCCTCTAGGGCCAGGTTAGGAGATGTATGCCAATCATGGGTAATCTCTGAGGTAATTACGGTCAGCAGGTCTCGCAACTTCATCGCCGCAGCTCCTTGCACTATCGCTTCCAGAAAGTTCTGCTTCTAATTGGCTAGTACAGTGGTTTTCAGTACGGTAGTTTCTTGGAATGGGTCTTCAGGTTCTATGGAATAGAACGCTGTAGTTGGAATCAGAATTGCCTTATTTTGAGGGATTTTCAAACAGGTGTTGCTGTAGCATTCGCTGCAATTGCTGGACCGTTGCCCGTGGAGATGGGCGAGGCAGAATCACAACAACTTGTTCGCTAGCGTTGGGCATACTATACAGGACTGGGACCTCGTACTGGTATGCCTGGAACCAATCCTCACGAGTGGTAATGTCGCGAACCTCTAGCTCAAAGGTTAATTCCTTAATTTTTGCCAGCTTTTGCGCCAATCCCTCGCACAAATGACAACCGGGCTTACTATACAGAATTAGTCGCATTCGTTGCACTCTCTAGCCGCCGCTGATCAGGTCAGCTTTTATCTTAATCAGCTAAACGATAAAGTACCCTAGGTGCGGCTGTCTACACTGATAAAACTCCGGTTATCCGGTAGGGATTTAGGCGATTCTGGTGTAGAATCCAGAAAAGTAAAGAAAACTTGAAATCAGCGGAGTCAATATGACCCGATGCCTGACGCCTCAGATCCAAATGTCTGTTTCTGATCGAGAAAAACTAAATCGTCAATTTAAAGCTGCCGATCTCAGAGAGGGAGTAGCCTTTGATCTAGCAGAATTGAACCAGCGGTTCGAAGCCGCCGATCCCAGGGAGATTTTGTCCTGGTGCCTCAACAATATTCCAACAGGACTCGTGCAAAGCAGCGGCTTTAACATCAACGGCATGGTGATCATGGATATGCTCTACCGAGATCTGAAGCCGACCCGGCCCGTCCCCGTCTTGTTTTTAGATACCTTACACCATTTCTCTGAAACTTTAGAATTGGTCCAAAGGGCCGAAAAAACCTATAACTTGGACTTGAAGGTTTACAAAGTCCCTGAAGTAGAGTCTCGCAAAGCGTTCGCAGCCCGTTATGGGGTAGCCCTTTGGCATAGAGATATTGAGAAATTTCACTACTTGACGAAAAAGGAACCGCTAGAGCGTGGCCTCGACGAGCTAGATACGATTGCTTGGATGACGGGTCGTCGCCGGGATCAAGCTCATACCCGCTCTCAGCTTGCCGTTTTCGAACTGGATAAAAAACAACGGCTCAAGGTAAATCCCCTTGCAACTTGGACGATCAAAGATTCCTGGGCATATATCGTTAAGTACAATGTGCCTTACAATTCCCTCCACGACCAAGGCTATACCAGCATTGGAGATGAACCTCTAACAACCCCGGTCGGTGTGGGCGAAGATGAACGAGCAGGCCGCTGGCGGGGTACAGTCAAGACTGAGTGTGGTATGCACATCTAGGACCTTGCCGCTATACCAGTTTCTATGACTATTACAATTACGGTGAAGCTCTTTGCTGCTTATCAAGAAGCTTACGGCCAATCGGAGCTAACGTTGAGGTTTCCTCAGGGGACTCCGGTAACAGCCGTAGGCGATCGCTTGCAGGATGAGCATCCAGAGTTAAAGCAATGGCAGCACCTGACTCGCTACGGCATCAACCTCCAGTTTGCTCAACCCAATGCAGTCCTACAAGATGGGGATGAGGTAGTTGTAATTCCACCTGTTAGTGGCGGCTGAAAATCTTTTCATTGGCTAACCCTTGGCGTTGCCTTGATGCTTTGCAGTAGTTAGTAATCGATCAGTAATCAACTTGTGAATCACATCAACTTGCGTCTCGTAGGCATAATCTTTCGCTAAAGACCGACCCTGAGTATGACCCAGGGCAGTTTCAGGGGTAGCGATTTTTGCCGGAAGCTGTTGTTCAGTCAGCTGCTTGGTTAGGTACTCAATGATGGCTGGTTGTTGGGTAAAACGGACTAAATTACTTTCGATCAGGGAGCGCCGTTGCAGAGACTCTAACCCCTCAAGCAGCTCCCACTGCGGCATTGGTGGCATGGTACTGGCTCGTGTTTCTGGTAGCAAAACTGGCTCGGAATCGCTTGCCAGCCAGCGAAGAACTTGTTTTTCCAACCCTGATAAGCGCTGAAACTGTTGATCTAAAAGATCGCGAATATCACCAAAAACGAGTGTACCCTGGCTTAAGAACTGGAAGATGTTGCCGTGAAATAGATCTTGAATGGTTGTCGAGACAATCTTTAAGGCCAGGGGATTGCCTGCGTAACACTCAATCAAAACTTCTCTTTCACTATCAGAGCCACAAAGACCTGTTGCTGCAAGGATTTCTTGCCCTTCTGTGGGAGTTAGACCAATCAGTTGAAAGGATCGAACCGGCAGCGACTTTCCTTCCTTTGATGCCAATCCTCTAGGTTTTTCCCGGCTAGTCAAGACTAAGCAGCTTTGGTGAGAGGCTTCGCTAACCTGTCTAAGCAGTTGACCATAACCCTCAAATCCTTCCCGGTAATGCCCGGCCCGACTCTCACGCCGGAGGACTGACTCGACGTTGTCTAAAATGATCAGACAACGGTGTTGACGCAAATGGTTCAACAGGCAGGCTATTTTACCGTCCAAACTATCTGGCAGGCTAATCTCCGCTTGGCCGGTTAGAAATTGGGCCAGGCTAGTCAAGAGTTCTTCTACAGGTGGAGCATTGCGGAGCGATCGCCAGATCAGGCAGTCGAACTGATCGTGAATTTTTTCGACTAGCTTCACAGCCAGGGCTGTTTTGCCAACGCCTCCCATCCCCAGCAATGCCACCAGTCGGCAGCGATCGCTGACAACCCAGTGTTCTAGCATCGCCAATTCTTCTGTACGTCCGTAGAAATTGGAGACGTCCAGTAACTCGCCCCAGTCCTGGCGCTTGTAGGCAGTCGAAGCTCTGTCCTCGTGGGGGGCTGTGCTCAATTGTCCTGATTGAGAGAACGGGCGTTTAGCAGTAGGGTCCATCGGATCTGAAAGTATGATGGGTGCTGGATGAGATGCTTCTGTGAAAGCTCCTGGTGCGTGCTGCCTCAAAACAGACTGAAAATTACTTTTTGTCACTTTCTTTCCAAACGCCTCTGAAAGCAACTGCCACAATTTGGAGCCAACGTCCTTAACATAGTCGGGGTCATAACCAAAGGTTTGGGCAATGTCGAAATAAGTTTGACCCTGCCAAGCTCGACGGAACACCACCTCTTGAACATTGCTCAAGCTGCCTTGTGAAAGAGCCCGATCCACAATAGCTAGTGCTTCTTCGACATCCATTGGTTGCCCCTCCAATCATTACATACCTTAAGCGCTACAAGTTCTGACTTGACTTGGTTATGCTTGTTCAGATCTTGACTGTCTTAGTGGGTGGAGATCAACCGAGTTATCACCTAATACAACTGACTTTTTATTACTTTTATCCACTGACAAGATTGAATCAATAATTTATGAATGTCTAAAGACAGATTTTATTTTCAATTGTTTGCCTACTTTCGAGAGAATCTCTGTTATCACAATCCAGGTAAAGGCTTGCCTGTAAGAGCTTCAGAGAGCTTTCTATGCTAGAAAACAGTGTATTCTCGCAAAAAATATCCCCAGAAAACAGTATGTTCAGTAAATAAAGTGATGTAGAGCTATAGATTGAATGTAATTATTCAGCTAGGCACATAGTTTCACGAATTACATCGTCAAAGTAAAAGCAGGATGGCTATGAAAATCAAGCAGCTTAATTCTCCATCTTTAGAAAGTCCATTACCGCTTTGCCATCTTAGAAAAGGGAGAAAAAACTTTGGTAAAGCTGTACTAATTACAATACTAGTCAATAGCTTTAATATCCTAATACTCCCTACTCCTGAAGCTGGTGCTGGCGCTATGGCAGAACACTTTACTCCGGTCGACCAAAACTCTGTCTTGCCTGAAGATTTACCAGACCTTGATATTACTCAGGGCTTGCTGCCCTGGGAGAGTGGAGCTGAATCTCAAACACCGGCTGCCAACGTTCCCCTTGGTGAAGATCTACCAGACCTTGACATCACGCAGAACTTGGTGTTAGGTGACAATTGACTTTATCTCTGGTGGACTGGCCCTAGTGAACGGGTCGGGATCGTGCCATAATGATCCGGCTGTTTTGAGAAGCTTCAATGGTTCAGGCACCCGATCTAACCGACTTCACCGCACCTGCACTTGGGAATGACACAGAACTCAATTTCCAGTTACCAGATCCAGCGGATGAGCAGATTTCAGAGTCGGAGTTTCAGCAGCAGATCGAGACCGTTTGGCAAGTGTGCGATCGCTTCGATCTGCAAACCGAGATCTGGCGGGGGCGAACTTTGCGGGCTGTGCGGGAGCGGGAAAAATCTCAGGGCGATCGCCGGGGCAATGGATTCTTAAACTGGCTGCAAGCCCACGAGATCAGCAAAAGCCAAGCCTACTCGTTAATTGAACTGGCAAACAGTGCCGATGTCCTCCTAGAACAAGAAGATCTTGATCCAGACACCCTAGAGCGCTTCAGCAAACGAGCTTTTATTGAAACGGCCCAGGCTGCCCCGGAAGTCCAGCAGATGATCAGCGAGTCAGCCCGAAGTGGGGACCGGATTACCCGGCGAGAAGTACGGCAACTTGCGGACGAGTGGACATCCATGACCTCAGAACTACTGCCAGCGGAAATCAGGGAAAAAGTGACTACCCAGACCATTCCCAGCCGCTATTTAGCCCCCTTGATCCGAGAACTGGAGAAACTACCCGAAACGCATCAAACCCCACTGACCAGGGCGATTTCTGAACAGCCGGATGTAGATACGCTGAAAAAAGTTACCGTTGAAGCCCGCTATCTTGCTAGGTATCTGACAGCCACGACCCAGGTTCAAGCCCTGGACCAGGAGAACCTTGACCTGGAATCGGCCTTGGCCGAAGCGCTGCGACTAGACTGTTTGAATTCGACAGCCGAACTCGTGAATCAGGCCGCCCAGCTTGAGCAAACCGTGACTAAGCTCTACTTGACCTGGAAGCGAGTAAATACTCTAGTAGAACGGCTATATCTCGATAGTGGCAGCAGTACCCCACACCTGCGATCGCTCCTAAATTGCTTGAGTCGTCTCTCAGGGAAGGTCATAGAA
This sequence comes from Thermosynechococcaceae cyanobacterium, assembly GCA_041748155.1. GTDB lineage: Bacteria > Cyanobacteriota > Cyanobacteriia > Thermosynechococcales > Thermosynechococcaceae > JBGTDT01. The sequence continues at coordinate 31,518 of JBGTDT010000029.1, forward strand.
GTTCAGCTTGGTAATCCAAAGGATGGAGGAGCCGCTCGTACCATTCGTTTGCAAGTTCAGGATGAAGATCTATAAGGTCAATTAGCCAGGGAAATAGAAACTAAAAGAACAGGAGCCTGAGGCTCCTGGATCAAAAAGGGCTGGCAGAGGTATAAAAACAAGTAAGCAACCCTACCAGGTTCACCGCAAAGTTGATAACACTCAGAAGTTCAACTCAGAAGAGATCAAAGGAGATTCTAGGGAGACTCTGCGGGGGACTCCATAGCGGGGGACTCCATTGCTGGAGATTCCATAGCCGGAGATCCCTCTGTTTCAGTTTCCGTCTCCGTCTCGCCGCCCCCGCAGGCACCTAAGACAGCGCTCAGGCCAAGCATCAGAGAAAGAATAATTGCTTTTGTCAATTTCATTTGGTTTTACTCTTCACTAATCGAAGAAAGGTTCCTTGCCAGTTTACCCTATGAGCTCAGGAATATTGCCACTTTACAAACCAGGATCAATCCCTTTGCAGGATTAAGCGTTTCCTTCTACAGATTTGTGTAAATACAATTTGTAACCTCACCAAAGTACCGTCCTGCAACTAACTTTGGGGAGTGAACTTGGGCGGGGTGGAGCGCTGTTCTTTGAGATAGGCAAAAACTGTTTTATCGCCAATGTCTGGGGGAATAGATTGAACTGCTTTGCGGAGCGCAAAGACGAGAAACAGCAGCGCCCAGATACCTAAAAGGACTCGTTCTGCTTGAACTGGCAATCCCCCTATCCAGTGTCCAAGCAGTAGCAGGGGAATAATAGGGGTTAACAGCTTAGTTTCTAAGCGATTAAAACAAAATGCTTCTTTGAAGAAAATGCCAGTCAGGGCCACAAAGGTGAAGCCCACACCGAGCAAAGTTGCTGGATGAGCGTAAACTGTTAGCGCCAAAGGCTCATGACTCTGTACAGCCACCAATAGTGCTGCAACCCCACCGATCGCCCAGCAAACTTGCAGCAGGCGGTGCAAAGGAGCCAGGTAAATGTGAATGGTTGCAAGGCTGACCCCTAATGACACCCAGAAACAGGTATAGAGAAGAGTCAATGCTGGGAGAACACTTGGGTTATCTCCCTGCCAGAGTACCGCACCCGTGGCGATCGCAAAACACAAAGCTGCGACAGCCAGAGCACTGCGGTAGACAATAACACCAAGTCGATCCGCCTCGGTAACGGTAAACTCTCCAAACTGGCCTTGGTAGACCTCAGGCTTTTCGGTTGTGAGGTGATTCATAAGCTTGTCTCCTATTTACTGTTCACTCGTGGGGTTGACTTTAGGACTGAATGACTGGAAGATAACTCGGACTGGGGTCCCATAACTGCCTGCCTGAGCTGATCTTTGCTGGAGGTAGGATTGAGCCCTGCCTCGATTGACTGCGACTTCAACCCACCCGTGGCTACCCACTAGGCCAACCAGTTCTCCAGGGTTGCCATTGCTATAGGTCTGTCCTCCCGGTACTCTCAGCCTACCAATTTCAATCAACCATGACTTCCCCTGCACACAAGCTGCCGGAATGTTTGTAATCAGATTACCAAAGTGGTCGATCGCTTGAACGCAACCAGACACCCCCAAATCCGTTTGAGCACAAGCAGGCTGTGACCATTGAACCAGAGTCTCTAGGGCGATCGCAGGTCCCAATTCTTCTAACGGGACACCACTCGCTAAATGAGCCCCCACAGGTGCGAAAATATCCCGTCCATGAAAGGTCATGCTGGGTTGGGCTGTGTACCAGTACTGAGAATTAGCTAGCTCAACTGCCTGAACAGCTAGAGTTTGACTCAAGACGCCACTAAAAAGACCGTTATCAGGTCCAACCAAAAACCCCGCCGCCGTCTGGATAGCTACCCCTCGTCTAGGACCGCCAACTCCAGGATCGACAACGGCCACGTGAACTGTCCCCAGCGGAAAGTGAGCATAGGCACTCATTAAGCTAAAGCGAGCTGCAGCAATATCTTGGGGTGAAATTTGGTGGGTCAAATCAACCACCTTTAGGCAGGGATTGATTTGAGCAATCACCCCCTTCATCACCCCCACATAGACATCTTGCAAGCCAAAATCACTCAGAAGAGTTAGCAGCGGGCTCCCAGGCATAGGTTCGTTGAGATGAATCAAGCAATATCCTTCTCTAGCTCTAGCGTACAGACTGTGGAAACCCCGTCTCCAGCAATAGGGATATCCTCCCACTGCCAGGAGTTTGAAAAGACTTGAATCCTGCTGCGAACGTGTTAGTCTGGAAATCGTGTGACCTACATATTTTGCTACATAAAACTGTTCAGGAAAAACAAAATGAAGAATGTTAACCGGGAAGTTCTGACAAAGTATACTGAAGCGCGTCGTGCAAACATCCGTAAGTCTTTAGAGCATCGTCTCGAAGTTGCCAGAACCCAGGGCAACCCAGATCTGATCCGGGCGCTGGAAGCTGAGTCCAAGCAGTTTTCCTAGGCACTTGCCCACCCTGTTACACCTAAAATCCTAATGGTTGGCGATCGCGACTACTGTGAGTAGGGCGATCGCTATTTATTTTGTGGAGAGAATTCTGATCGTGTTCTAGTTTCTTAACCTCGCTAGAGTTCCGTCAAGGGCTTCAGTCATGCCAGCCGTGGGCTTCATCAACCTCTTAGCTAAAAAATTTCAGACTGAGTAGTAGCCAAGCTAGCCTAAAACGATGAACCCGGCTGTTTGAGAAAATCTATCTCTTCTGGGGTTGAGACTCGATCCAAAATCTGATTGCGGTGGGGAAAACGCCCAAACCATTCAATTATTTCTAGGTGCTTGATGGCGTAGGGAAAAGCACTGGCTGTTTCTGGATCAGCGTCTCTAAGGTGATGGAACAGTTCAACTGACTGGCGTTGGTGGTCGAGGTTCTCGCTGTGCATGTAGGGAATGTAAAGGAACCAGCGCTGAAGTGGGAGTAGTTCCTGATCCAAGCCACCAGCGATCGCCTGCTCAGCCACCATTAACGCCTGGGCATCTGTGGCAAACGCGCGGGGGTGACGCCGAAACAAATTGCGGGGAAACTGATCCAGTAGCAAAGTCAGGGCGACACAACCTTGAGCTGACCGTTGCCAGGAGTCAAGCTTTCCGGTTGCTGCTGCCTGGTAGTCTGTCTCAAAGCGAGTTTGAATAGTCTGGTCAAAGGTTGGGTCTTTAATAAACCAAGCCTTGCGAGCTTTTCCAGAGTCTGCTTGAGAGGTTCCAAACCAGAAATCGAGAATTTCATTTACGGATGACATCTACGTGTCTCAGGCTCAGATTGGTAGGTGCAACAGGGACTGTTCTCCCCTACTGTTCCTAACGCCATTAATCCTTCTGGTAGGAAGTCAATATGCATTTTCCTCGCCCGATTCGTTTCTGAAAACGTCGAGAGACCTCACCAGCACTCCAAAAGGCACCTAGTACAATCAGACCTAACGTCGGGGAGAATTCGTAGGGTACAGGGGTGACTGGGGCGGCGAAGACTGCAAGACTATTACCCACAGGGCGATCGCCAGGGCCAAATGTTTGGGAAAACGGCCTGTTCACCAGCCCGCATGAGGGGGCACAGAAGGCCAGTGTGGTTGAGCCACCCCCGTCAAGGTTGACGGCATCAATGGCTCCGAACTCATCCAGGACAGTCGCCACTTCTGTCAGGGTCATCCCCACACTGTAGCTGGGCTGCCGACCGTCAACCGTAAACAATAAAAGCTGATTATTTGCCGTCAGGCCGATCGCCGTGCGCGCAGCCCGGTAGTTTAGGCTGCTGGGATCACCATCCTGAGCTACATTGTTGCCATTCTCGACAAGCAGTGGGCCGCCGGAAACTGCATTGTAGTAGAGCGAGTCTGGTGGGTCAGTACTCTGAACTAGGCTGGCCTCGTTGCTAGCACTGATATTTACCCCATAGAGATAGTCCTCCCAAGGCGAATATACATTTCCATTCGAGGCTGCTAACCCGCGAACTTCAGTGTTGAGGGTAAACGGATCTATGCCGCCAAGATCGTAAAAGTTAGCATTGGTACCGATCTGAGCATCTACCCGGTCGATGTACTCAAGGGTTGTTTCAGCCTTTGTATCGTAGGAGCTAGCAGTATTATTCGGATCATTCGATTCAGTTACGGCAAAACTAATCCCAGGATCTGACAAGCTAATCTTGATGATGTGCATGTCAAGGGGATTGGCACCAGTAACCGTTCGGTGGATGTCCGTGACCCCTCGAAAAGGCGTGGAGGAAAAGTCAGTTGTTACTGCCCCTGTATACTCCCCGGTTCCCAGGACTAGCAATGCTGCTCCGGCCAGGTGAAATAGCTTTTGGCAAGAATTCATAACCCTTAAGCCCAACTCAATGAGGGGGAAAGCGGCGACTCCACCACTGATAGGAAGCCAGCCAGGTCTGTTCCAAAATTGGGTAAGTCGCCTCAGCAGACCCGTGACTGAGGGGAATAGACAGGTGCTGCCAAAGACAACGCCGGTCTCGCAGGCTTTCTTGACCGAGTAACCAAGGCACGAGACGCTGTAACCGGAGGTCGTAGGTGCGTCGGTTGGCAAAAAATTGAGCAGAGGTAACAGTACTACCGCCACGGGGGTTGATACAGGCACTCAAGTGTGATCGCCCTTGGTAGGTAAACAGGCTGTAAAAACCAACCCCTTCTTCCTGGCGCAAGTTTTGCAATAGCTGAGCGTCTCCTAACTTGATAGATCCATAGTCCTGCAAGTAATTCTTCAGATCCCCCAAGGTACCAGCCACGTAGTGCGTCTCAATCACTAGTTGCTGATTTTTCTGCCGGTAGTGATACTTGCGACTGGCTAGGAGAGCTTCAAAAGAGTCGGAACGACTAGGGATCGACTTGGCTACAGGGCCGCTCTCTAAAAGCTGCCAGCCTGAGAGGGGCACAACGGCAGGAAAAGCAAAAGCAGCGACGGATCGATTACCAGCAGTGGAGTCCAAGCCAAATCGGCCTAGGGTAAAAAAGATACCAGCAAACGCGATCGCAATCAGTATTTGCCGGTATTCTCGCCAGTGGATCACGGCTACTGCAACTCCATCTCAGCGCTTGCAAATTTCCTTGACTGAAGCAAGAAGTGACAAAACAGCCCAAAAAGTAGGATTGAGACAGTCGAAAATATTTGATTCCCTTCTGGACCATGCCAGTAGTCAAACGCCGCTTGATTAGAGACAACCCCTGCCATCAGCGCAACTCGAAATCCGCCACCAACAAAGGGAATCCAAACAGCAGCTATTGAGATTAAGACTCGTTTAGTCCAGCCAACAGGAAACACCAAGATAAAAAGAACCCAAAGTTTTAACAGCAGGAGCGTACTGCTAATGCCAGTGCAGTCAGCACCAACCCAGACAGAACCATTCGGAAGAATTATGCTAAGGCCCTGGCGGGTAACTTCGAACCCCAAGTACCAAAGGATAAAGACAGCAAATTGGGTTGTCAAAGTCGTGATCTTAAGAAGCCCATCAATCGCGTAGGTGAGTGAGCTTTCAGGTAAGCATAGCAGCGCTACAATCAACAGTTCTCGCCAGTACTGTTTGAGTCCTTTGACACCAGAGGCCAGCAACCCCAAACCGAGGGCAGCTACCAAAGGGGCAAGCTTGAGAAAATCAGTTTCAAACCAGAATAGGGAAGTACTCTTAAGCACGACCAAGGCAATCAGGAGCAGGCCAAAAAAGCTGGAGAAAATGCCACTGTCTAAGTCGAGAAAATTCTGCTTTCGCCGCAACAGGTACAGCAAAGCTCCCCAAAATAAGGCACCAATGATCAGCCGGTCAACGTCACCAATCACTCTCCAAATCAAGTTCAAGTGCAGCGCTGCTAAGCCAACTGCAATCCCGAACAGGCAAAATTTGGAGTTGTACAGCGGTTTAACCGGGTCAAGAGAGAGTGCTTTCATTTGACTGAATTCTGTTTATTCACTCGTACCCAACCGGTAAGATGCCAAATCCAGATCAATAGCGTTCCAGCTATTAAGGCACCAAGGTTCCACTTCACAGAGTTTTTGATTAACGTCTGGTTCTGACCAGTTCGGACCCGCTTAGCTTGTGCCTGAGTCTCCCGCTCAGCTTGGGCAACACGATCCAGAAATTGATCCTTAAAGGCAGACGGATCTTTGATTTCTGGTGAGCGACCCTGGGGAGCAAAGGAAGCTACTAGACGCTGAAGCTGTTGATCAGATGCTTGACTCAACTGACCTTTAATCTGTTGGAACTGCTGAGTTTGTTGCGTGAGCTGAGCAGTGACTTGAGTATTATTGCGCTGGTAAATCCGCCAGGTATCCGTGATACCCAAGGGAATCAGCAATAAATAGAGCAACCCAATCAGCAAAGAACCCCAGGATAAGGCCACCAAGAGATATCTTTCCCGTTTGCCGACATAGCCCTCGTGGCGGTAAAAGATAAACAATAGCCCCAGCAAGAGAGCTGCCACATGCTCTACCAACTCCCCAATCGTCTGGAACTCCCAGACAGGATCGGTTAGATGCGGGGGAATAATGATGAAAGAAAAGTCAACTAAGGTGAACACCAAAAGTCCGTAGCCCAGCAATGACACCAGGAATCGGGAACGCCGCTCAACTAGTTTAGAAAGATAAAACGCACCCTCTAAGGGATTCTTCCCTTGAGAGGTGTACCGCCAGCCTTGCGGCAGAGCAGGCAACTGTTCTTGATCTTCTGATGGCGTAACTGGTTGGCTAGAAGCAGGCTGGGTAGCGTGATGCTGGGCTTCGAATTGATTCTGCTTATCCATCATTACTGTTGAGAGCACCCACTTGCAGAGGTTTTCTATTTTTTAGCTTGCCTTTAAGCTGAGCCATCGCACCCAAAGCCGACAGCGCCAAAATACCTACCCCTGGAGAGAACTCAAAGGGTACACTCGTGAGTCTTACATCGTCGAAACCTGCCCCAGTGTTCCCACTGTCAAAAGCTTCATCAAGCTGGAAGGCAATTATATAGTCAGTGTTTGTAGAGAAGAGGCTGCTAGCAGTGTTGAAACTAGCATCATTTACGCCCCCTAGGTTAATCAGTTGGTTGGTAGAGAAAAACGTCCCACCAGCAATAGCCTGGCTCGGGCTGCTAGCCAGTGCGAAATACCCAGTAAGCGTATCAAGAGTGGTAGTACCCGCAGGGGAAGTTCCATCAAAGGCATAGTCAAATGTCACATTCTGAAAACCAAAGTTGTTTAGGTCAGCAGCAAGGAATTCAAAAGGATCACTAATACGCCGAAAAGTACCACTTTCGCTTGCTGGGGTTCCTTGAGTGCTGCCTAGTGCCCCTAAGCGGCCATAGTTGGTTGTGAAAAAACCAACTATGGAAGTTACGCCCTGACTATTAGGACCACCTTCACTATTAAAACCACTAGTACCTGTATTGGTGTTGAGTGTCGAATTACCAATGTTGGCTTCTCCTGCAAGTTGGCCTCCCAGATTGTTATTAAAGGCAGGATCTGGGTTGTTACTTCCAGTGAAGGTTATTTGTAATCCCAGGGCAGGGGTACTAGACACCAAAGCCAAAAGTGTGCCTAAGGCAATAAAACCAATCTTATACATAAGTTTCCTTCCTACAGGGTGCAAAAGGTGGTTTGTCTTTAACGTGATTGACACTGAACTTGCAACAGCGACTGGTAACTTGATTCAACATACTCATAGACCATTACTTTCTACGGAGTATGCAAAGTGAGTATTCAAATCAGTGTGTTTGGGCTAGATTTGCAACGAAATCCTTTAGAACTTCTCAATCTCTACTTTCTAGTCATTGGAGAGATTCAGAGGGTTTTCTGTTGCTCGCTTTCGAGGTCACTATTCCCAAAATCTGGGTCTTTCATAACACTTCTTACAATTCCATTACTTTCTCTAACTGAGGAGTGACTTTAGGTATTCGTATCAAGGAAAAGAGGAATTCAGATTGTGATCTAATTGCAAAAACACCCTGGCGTCTTGCTATCCAACCCGCACTGTTGTGTTTGAATCACTCAGAGGTTGTCTGAAAAGTGTCTATGATGCCATGCTTCACTCTGCTTCCCGTAGGGTACGGCGCGAAGCAGAGTGAAGCATCTCAGTTCGGGGCATCAGCCCTAGATTCTATGTCTTTCAAACAGGCTTCGCCAACGTTCCGCTATGCTCCACTCAGAATGACAAAGGTGACTTCTCAGACATCCTCTCAGCGCATTGGTACAGGCACAGTAGCACCAGGTCGCTCTCTTGGCTAGGATCTTTGGCTGGACTTAGACCGGCGATTGGGGGTAGAGCCATTGCGGAGGCTGGCAATCAGTAGGCAGGCAATACCCACGTTAATCGAGATGTCAGCCAAGTTAAATACGGGAAAATTGATCAAGCGAAAGTCCAGGAAGTCTACCACGGCTCCCGTCAGGAAGCGATCAATCCCGTTCCCCATCGCCCCACCCAGGAGAAAGCCATACCCGGCCTGCTCCCATCGATTCAAACGGGGTCCCCACCAGGCAAGGCAGATTAAGGCCAGGCTAACCACCAGAGAAAGCCAGCGTAGCCAGACCCCATCCTGGCTAAATAGGCTAAAAGCAGCACCTTTGTTGATCACGTAGGTGAAATGAAAAACGCCCGGCCATAGGGGTAAAGAATCGGGAGGAGTAGTGAGCGTAAAGTTTTGAATCACCCAGTACTTGGTCAAGCGGTCTAACAGCAGGCTGACCAAGGCTACTAGCCAGAACAGGAAGTTCTTCAAGTTCATGCTCACTGTTCTAGGTTATTTTGACAAACTTAGGAATCATGTTCTACAGCGCCTACATTTAATAGAACAATAGACGTCGCAGAATAGCCGAGATAACCGCCACCAAACAGACCAGCACCAGTTGACCGGGAAGCGGCTGAATTGAGTACTGTAAGACTGCTGACCACCAGCTTTCCTGAACGGAACGCACCAGCATGAGCAAACTTAGGTAGATCAGACCAACCAGATGGATTGCCAATAGACCGCTCAAGCAACTTAAAGCCAAGAACTCTAAACGAGCTGCTTTTTGAAACGCCAAGTAACCGCAGATCCAGGCACCTGGAACGAAACCCAGTAAGTAGCCAAAGGTTGGCTCCTGAATATAGTTAATTCCTCCTCCGTAGGCAAAAATTTGTAAGCCGCTAAGGCCAAGGCCAAGGTAGATAATTTGGGACAGAGCACCAGCACTCTTTCCGCCCAGGCAACCTGCTAATAGAACTGCGCCGATTTGATAGGTTACCCCCAGAGATAAGGTCTGAGTCTCACTTAAACTCCAGTTTGAAGTTGGAATTGGAATTGAAACTTGAACAAACGTACCTACAACCGTTAGCAATAAGCCAATGAAAACCCATAGCAGTTTATCAAAGGGAGACACAATGCTGATTTAAGATTTGAATCAGAGGAAAAGGGAACCTGGATCACGTTGGGCTTTTTAATCTGCCCATCGAAGTGTAGGTATTCTATCACCAGCCCTGTTATGGTGGTTGATCCTCCAAGCTCAACCTTCCGAGCAAAAGTCTTAATGTTCCGAGCTTCTAACTCCAACGTCCAAGCTTAGAAGTCCAACTGCCGAGTTGCCAGCTTTAAGTTTGATCTAAAAAGCATCGGCAAGCGAGCGTTGCCGTGATCTAAATCTACTTACTGGCTGATGAAATCACCTGCAAGCTCTAAGCTGCAAATTTCCTACTGATCAGGAGCGGTCTAGAACTGGCTGCGCTGCGGATGATTCGACTTCTGGAAGTTTTTGAGAGTAGAACGAGGCAGACTCCTCACCTCTAGCACACTCTTGAGCAAACTGAATTAGATGGTGACCGACTAGCCCTACGTGGATTAAGTTTTCGATTTGGCCAGCTTTTAGGGCGGGTTTAGCCATTTGCCAAAAGGTTTTACGATAGTGACCGAAAAGACCGACTCGCAGGAGAATATTCTTCATCAGGGTCAGCCCTTTACGGATGTTTCTCCAGGAGGTGCGGGCCGGACTGTTGGGAACGGCAATCCGGTTCGGATAAGTATGCTCCATATTGTAGGCGAACCGCTGGTACAAAAATTCTGGCTCGTAGGCTGTGGTGACACAGCGACGCCACATCTGAATCACCTGTTCGTAAGGCATCAAAAATTGGACGTTGGATTCGCGGGTTTCGTCAGAGACCAGTCGTCCTTCTAGTTCCAATCTGCGCCACAGGGGAGTCCGGGGCAGGGCGTGGAGCAGGTTGATCGTCAGCATCGGAACTTGGGACAGGCGAATAAACTCCAAGATCCGGTCAACAGTTTGCGGGGTATCGGTATCTAGCCCCAGAATGATGCCTGATACCACTTCCATGCCGTAGCTGTTGAGGACTTTGATCGCCTCTAAAATCGGCATACTCAGGTTCTGGTCTTTGGCGATCGCGTGCAATGCGTCAGGTTCAGGGGTTTCAATCCCACAGAAGACGGTACAGAAATAAGCTTCCCGCATCATTTTCAGCAGTTTTGGGCTTTGGGCCAGGTTTAGGGTCGCTTCGCAGGCAAACTGTACCGGGTAACCATTGCGCTGCTGCCAGTCGATCAGGTGGGGTAGTAGTTGCATGGCGGCGCGGCGATCACCGACAAAGTTGTCATCGACAAAGTATACAGCCCCCGGATTGCCGGACTGGAGCATGGCATCGAGTTCTGCCAGCACCTGCTCTGGTGCCTTGAGGCGGGGATTGCGACCGTAGAGTTCAGGGATGTCACAGAACTCACAGCGATAGGGGCAACCACTGGAGAACTGCACATTCGCTAAAAAGTACTGGTTGAGGTCAGTCAGGTGGTAGGCAGGAATGGGAAACTCGCTCAAGGGCAGCCGTTCCTGAGTTTCAAACCGGATTTGGGTAGCTGGACGTTCTGTCTGCTGATCTAGGTACTCGATCATCCGATCTGTGGCATCGCCAAGCTCCCCCAAATGCAGCAGATCGAACTCTGGGTAGTACTCTGGACAGCCTGAAACCGAGGGACCCCCCACTACGGTGATTTTGTTGCAGCGGTGAGCTAACGCATTGATTAGATTAATTTGAGGTCGTTGGATGTGCATTCCACTCGCAATCACGGCATCGGCCCACTGGTAATCAGCCTGAGTTGCTGGCGTGATGTTTTCATCAATAAAGCGAACTTCCCAGGACTGGGGCAAATAGGCCGCCACAATCAGAATTCCCTGGGGCGGCATAAAAGCCTGGACATTGCCCATCAGCGGATAGGCATGGTGAAACGTACCAAATGAGCGGCTGTACTTGGGAAAGAGGCAAAGAATGCGGCGATGATTACGCGGGATATAGGGAGTTCTCTTGCCTGTACTCTCAGGAACCGGCTTTTCAACATCTTGCAGATTGGCACTCATCCCACTTCCCTCACAACACTACTCTTGATATCACTCTATTCTGACCTCAGTGGTCATTGCAAGTTCCAAGGTTTGACAGAGATTCACTCCAGAGGCGAGTCCCAGCCCTATGCTAGGTCTGCCAAAGCAGCAGTTGTGGAGCGAGTTTGCTTGCCGGCAATTGGGGAGCCCTGGCAGTGATAAGCTCAGCTACAGAAGTACTACTGGTGATACCTAAGTAGGGATCAAGCCAGCTTAGACAAGAGGAAGGGACGGTGGAATCAACCGAGTACGAATTTAGCAACAACCAGAACACACTGATTCAGGATTTGGCCAGGAAAATGAACTTCGTGGCGATATTAATGATTGCTGGAGGAGCACTAGGCATCCTTGCAGGCGTCATTGTTTTATTTGTTGGCAGCACTAATGCCAATACCACTGAGGGGGTTCACCTAGACTTTAGCAGTCTTGTTCAAGGGGCTTTCTTGCTGATTCTTGGAATCTGGACCAGAAATGCTGCGAGTGCCTTTAAGCGAGTCGTAAACACCACAGGCAGGGATATCGAAAATTTAATTGGAGCCCTCAGAGAGCTACGAAAGCTCTACGCGCTACAGTACTGGCTGGCAATTGTCCTGCTGGTATTGCTGGCGATCGCGTTGGTGATTACAATTAGCGCTGCGATCGCCAACGGCTAGTAAGCCCAGTTTCGCTCTAGGACACTACCCCCCAGGTTCAACCGCTGCAAACATGTGGTGCTGTTCATCAACTTTTAACCCGAAGTCTTGCTTCAGTTTTTGCCGGGTGAAGTCACTGTACACGATGTGTTTCCCTAGCCTTCCTGCGCCGTTTTCATCATTGTCGCCGAGGGTGGCAGGGGGTTCTTTGTCCGGATCTTTCAGATTACAAGCGATCGCCAGCAACATACCGTCTATGGAGCTAAGCGGACTCGAACCGCTGGCCCCCTCAATGCCATTGAGGTGCTCTACCAACTGAGCTATAGCCCCTTGTTGCGCTTCTAATCATGCCTTGAAAATTCAAGAATAGTCAAGCAGAACTGAAACTTTTGCCTTCTACTGCCAGGATAGATCAATCCTGGGAATCAGGGGTTTCTGACTAGTTGCTAGTTAATATTACTGTTGTTGGGGTTAAGAAAAGGTAATGCAAGCTTTGAATAGTCCTGCTTCTGAGTCAGGGGAGCGGTTTCGATCCCTGCAAGCCAAGCTACGAGATCACTGGCAGGAAGCTGACCTGCTTGAACCCGACGATTGTGACGTTTTGGTGATTCCCTCCCTGAGTATTGATCAGCAGGAGTTACAGAAGATTGAGGCGTCCCACTACTACGAAGAACGCTTACTGTATACCTTGATCCAGTTGCGGAACCCTAAGATGCGACTGATCTACGTCGCGTCACAACCCATCCACCCCAGCACAATTGACTATTACCTGCAACTGCTGCACGGTGTTCCCTATTCCCATGCCCGCGATCGCCTGCTCTTGCTTTCAACCTACGATTTTTCTGCCAAGCCCCTGACTGAAAAAATTTTGGAGCGGCCTCGTTTACTTAAACAAATTCGCCAGGCTCTCCGGCCAGCCCGAGCTTACATGGTTTGCTACAATTCCTCACCCTGGGAGCGGCAGCTTTCCGTGCAGCTAGATTTGCCCTTGTTTGCTCTAGACCCGGATCTGATTTACTTGGGGACTAAGGGGGGGAGTCGCCAGTTGTTTGCCGAAGTGGGAATTCCTCACCCTGACGGCAGTGAAATTGTCCACAATGTCTCGGAGCTGGCGATTGCAACTACTAAACTGTGGGAGCGCCAGCCTCAAGCACGCAAGTTGGTGGTTAAACTCAACGAGGGCATCTCTGGTGAGGGCAACGCCTTGCTGGATCTGGAGAAACTCCAAACCGTTGTCCCGAGTACTGCCTCTGATGCCGAACGCATTGCTGCCATTGAACAGCATTTTCGACATTTACGCTTTCAATCAAAACAGGAAACTTGGGAACACTTCAGTCAACGCATTCCAGAGCTGGGAGCAATTGTGGAAGCCTTTGTGGACGGAGAGGAGAAGCGATCGCCTAGCGTTCAGGGCTTAATTACCCCCAGCGGCAAGGTGGAAATCCTCTCCACCCATGACCAAGTTTTAGATGACCAGATCTTTCTGGGCTGCCAGTTCCCAGCAGACGCTGCTTATCGTCTGCATTTACAAGAATTGGGCCTACAGATTGGTGAAAAACTGGCAGAAAAGGGCGTACTTGAGCGCTTTGGAATTGATTTTTTGGCCGTCCGCCAGCCCAACTCTCCCAGCGGATGGGATCTTCAGGCGATCGAGGCCAACATCCGCAAGGGCGGCACCACCCACCCGTTTATGATGCTCAAGCTCATGACCAGAGGTCACTACGATCCGGCCAGCGGCTTATTTTATAGTCAAAACGGTGAGCCGAAGTACTACGTTGCCCTAGATAACCTGAAAAGAGACCAGTACCGGGGTTTGTTGCCCAGTGACTTAATCGACATCATTGCTACCCACCAGCTTCACTTTGACCCTAGAACGGAAACCGGGACAATTTTTCACTTGTTGGGCTCCCTCTCAGAATTTGGCAAACTGGGATTAACGAGTATTGGCAATTCTCCAGAGCACGCCGAAGCACTCTACACCAAAGTGGTTGAGGTACTCGATCAAGAAACCCAGCCCACAGCCAATCTTAGCGAGTTCACTACCCCTCAAGTTCCAATGTCTTGGAGCACACCTAGGGACCCGTAACGAGACTCAGTTCGACAGCAACGCCTCAGCGGAACTGTTTCTAATATTGCCTGTCAGCTTGCTGGCTATCCAACGCTTGCTCAGCTCGCTGAGCGCTGATTGCTTCAGGTTGCGTACCAATAGCTTGATAAGCTGCTGCCGCGATCGCCGCACCAATCAAGGGGGCGATAATAAACAGCCAGAGTTGGCCCAAAGCCCAGCCCCCCACAAAGATCGCCGGTCCAATGCTGCGGGCCGGGTTCACCGAGGTGTTGGTGACTGGAATCCCGACCAGGTGAATCAGAGTTAGGACTAATCCAATTGGGATACCAGCAAAGCCAACAGGTGCCCTCAGATCAGTGGCACCCAGCACCGTGAACACCAGGAAGAAGGTCAGGACGACCTCAGTTAGGAAAGCGGCCCCCAAGTTGTAGCCCCCTGGTGAGTGCTCCCCGTAACCGTTTGCCGCCAAACCCTCAACACCTGGGTTGTACCCCCCTGAGACTCCTTTAGCAATTAGCAAGAGTAACCCGGCCCCCAGAATGCCTCCTAAGATCTGCGCTAGGATGTAACCCACCGCATACTTGGGTTCCTCCATCTTCTTAGTCAGTAGCAAACCCACCGTCACAGCAGGGTTAATGTGACAGCCTGAAATTGGTCCAATGGCATAGACCATTGCCAGCAGTGAGAGACCAAAGGCCAGGGATACTCCGGCAAAGCCAATTTCCTCTCCCGCTAGGACGGCACTGCCGCAACCGCCCAATACCAGCACAAAAGTTCCAATTAGTTCTGCTAAAAAATATTTACGCATATTTTTGCCTATCCATAGAGAGTTGACATTATGCATAGTCAGGACTACCTCAGCCATTCTTTCATCCTTAATCCCAGCGCTCCCATTTGCGTAATCAAACTTGACTTCCGGACTGACTTACGCTGGCGAGTAAGCGACAGGCAGAGGCTTCAAGATTTTCTGAAGAGGGGTCAAGCATAGCCTTAACTGCTCGCTTCAGGTTGCTTTCCATAAGCTCTTCATTGAGTTGAATTACTCGAGTGGTTTGCAGTCTGGTTCATAAGTTAAAAGGGCGTGTACTTACCCCCCACCGCTTTCACAACTGCGCTGAGAACACTAGCAATAAATGCCCCACAAAAGCCTTGGCCCCGACTACAAGCGCGAGCGCTAGCCCTGGCAGGAATGGGGTCTGTTCATTAATGGCGATTGCTAAGAATATCGAATTGGTAAAACCTTAGGTGAGCTGCAGGATTTCCCCAGCTTTGACTAAGGTGTCTCGCAGTCGATAGCTAGCTTGGGTAATTTCTCCGCGCTGTGTAGCATTCAGGAAGCTGTAGGGCTTGGCTGCCGTTTGACCTGACTGGAAATAGGGCTCGACCACAGCGACTGCTGCTTCATAGGCTTCCTTAACCGCAGTGGAAGCTTGGGAGTCTTTTGCAGCTACCTCCTGAGTGAATGCTTCAAACTGGCTATAGATACCCTTCCAGTTCTCTTTAAAGATTAAGAGACTCTGGTCAGACCAAGTTTCTTCCTCACTGGATGTCTTCTTTGCTGCTACCTCGGTCGCTAGCGCAATCATGCCCTCAAAGTGCGACTTAGCATTGAAGTTCTGCCGCTGGTCCAGGTCGGCAATCAGTGTTTTGACACTCTCGACTAATCCTTCAGCGTAGGGCGTGTCATCAGTTAGTTAAGCTGGAAACAGCAAGATTAGAAATGAACCCAGAACAAATGACAACTCGACGATACGCACTGCGAGATGACCAGTGGGAGCGGATCAAAGACTTATTGCCAGGACGTGAAGGCTATGTGGGAGCCACTGCAAAGGACAATCGGTTATTTGTCGAAGCGGTGTTGTACCGCTATCGAGCCGGTATGCCGTGGCGAGATTTGCCAGAGCGGTTTGGGGATTTCCGTGTGGTTCACACCCGCTTCAGCCGTTGGTCAAATACGGGGGTGTGGGAGCGTGTGTTTCAACACTTGGCAGATGAGGCTGACAACGAATACGCCATGATTGATGCCACGATTGTACGTGCTCACCAGCATAGTGCTGGGGCAAAGGGGGGGGAGCCAGAAGCAGAAGCGATTGGTCGAAGCAAGGGTGGATTGAGTACCAAGATTCACGCGACCACAGCTGCCCTCGGCAACCCCTTGAGCTTTCACCTGACCCCAGGACAAGCCTGTGACTTGGATGGAGCCGACAAATTGCTGCCAGATTTAGTGGCAGATACAGTGCTTGCCGATAAAGCTTACGATGCGGACAAGCGGGTGATTGAGCCCCTCCAAGCCCAAGGGAAAACGGCGGTGATTCCGCCCAAGCGCAATCGCACCACTCCTCGTGAGTATGACAAAGAGTTGTACAAAGCTCGACACCTGATTGAAAACTTCTTCGCCAAACTCAAAGCGAAATGTGCCGGGGGAATGATTCCGCCGGCCACTTTCGCGCAGTATCGAGCAATTGCCACCCGGTATGATAAACGAGCAGTCAACTTCTTAGGGGCGATTTACCTGGCTGCTTCTGTCATCTGGCTCAATTGATGACACTCCCTAGGGTAAGGCTTCTTGCAAGTTAGCATCTCGGTACAAAAGAGCTTCAATCCGGTGAAACCCTTTGAAGTCTGGACTGGCTTCTCCTTCATCAAAGGCATAGGGACGCGCATCGATATCTGAGTCTGTCTGTTCAAAGCTTGCGGCCAAAACCTCAATTTGTTCATAGGGAGGACGCGATTCAACACAGGTAGCCTTAGCCTTTGCTACGTCACCACTTTGAATCGCAGCTAAGAGAGATTCCACCAGTGGTCTGCTTGCGGGCCTGATCTTTAGAAATAGCTCAATCCGGCATCAATCTGCTCCGCATAGCGGTTATCTGCGGCAGGGTATGATTCTCCTCTGGCTCCACTGGGGCAGGAGACTCTGCTGTCGGCTCTGCTGCACTGCAACCAGCAAGGCGAGATAGTGCTAACGTGCTAGTGCCACCAACTGCGGCAATTTGCAGAAACTGGCGTCTGGGAACTGTCATGGGTTTTTCTTGAGATGAGTTTTCAATTAGCTAGTGCTGAGAAACTAAATTACCACAGAAGATTCTCAAAAAAACCACCTAGCTGTTGGAGCAACCTGAGTGATAGTCAACCAAGACAGTTGCAAGCCAGAGGGTATGCGTACAGTGAGTTGTAACGACTCCGCGTACAGTTCTGACCTATCGCGGCTGCTTGAGGGCTTGGATCAGACCTTTGATTTCCTGCCAAATCTTTAGCTGACCTGACGACTTGGAATGAGGCTGGGTCAAGATTCCCTGACTGGGACTTAACAGGAAGGCCAGCATAAAAAAACTAAAGGCAACCAAGACAATGGCTGGACCTGAAGGCAAATTGAAAAAGTAGCTTAGATACATGCCGCTAATGCTAGCAACAACGCCAATTCCCGACCCCAAGAACATCATCTGGTGGAGCTGCTTGACCAACAAGTAAGCAGTCGCGCCTGGAGTAATTAGCAAGGCTAGAACTAGGATGAGACCCACTGCCTTAAGACTAGCGACAATCGTCAGGGCAATCAAAATCATCAGACCAAAGTCGAGCAGACTGGTCGGTAGCCCGGCAGCTTGGGCTCCGACTGGATCGAAGGTGTAAAACAGCAGTTCTTTGTACAGCAGCACGACGACTGTCAGGACAATCACTGTAATCACTACGGTATTGATCACATCCCCACGGGTGACACTCAGGATGTTGCCGAAGAGAAAATGGTTGAGGTCAATCTTGTTATTTTTCTGAACGATGGTGATTAAGGTGATGCCAAGCGCAAAAAAGGCGGAAAAGACAATACCCATGGCTGCATCTTCTTTAATCTGCGATCGCGTCCGAATCCAAGTGATAACAACGGTGCTAAGAACACCCGCAATGAACGCCCCCACAAAGATATTGGCCCCTACGACAAACGCGATAGCTAGCCCCGGCAAGAGAGAGTGGCTAATGGCGTCTCCCAGTAAAGCCAGCCGCTGCACCATCAAGTAGCTACCCACCGAGGCACAGACAATGCCGACTAAAACAGCGGTGATCAGCGATCGCTGCATAAAACTGTATTGCAGCGGTTCAATTAAGGCTTCCAGCATAAGACTACAAGAGTCAGGAATTAGGAGTCAAAATCTAAAATTCTCAAGCTGCTTCTGAGAAGAACACAACCTGGCCCCCATAGACGCGTTGCAGGTTCTCTTCACTCAGTACCTGTTCGCGGGGACCACTGGCAATTAACTCCCGATTCAGCAAAATCAAATCGTCAAAGTTGGTGATTGCTTGCCCTAGATCATGGTTGACGACCAGCACAGTTTTGCCAGCGTCGGCGAGTTCGTGCAAGATGTCAAACATCACAGCTTCAGTTTTTTTATCAATTCCAGCCAGCGGCTCATCCAAGCAGAAAATCTCCGCCTCCTCGGAGAGTGCCTTGGCTAAAAAGACTCGCTGCTGCTGTCCCCCCGATAGCTGCCCAATCGGGTGATCGCGGTAACGGCTCATACCAACCCGCTCCAAGGCATCTGCCGCTAGACGCCGCGATACTGTTGAAAAGCGGCGAAACCAGCCGGTTTTCCGCACTCGACCCATCAACACAACGTCCCAGACAGTAGCGGGGTAAGTCCAATCAACCTGCGATCGCTGCGGCAGATACGCCACTGCTTCCAGTTGCTCCATCAAGGGCTTCCCGTTGTACATTGCCGTGCCACTAGTCGGAGGAACTAACCCCAGGATCGCCTTCATCAGCGTACTTTTGCCAGCCCCGTTAGGACCGATGATTCCAGTGAGCCGCCCCGGCCTAATCGCACAGTTGATACTTGAGAGTGCCTCCACCAAGCGGTACTGCACACTCAGTTGCTGAATCGCAATAGTTCTTGTGTAATTCGGTTGGTAATCCATGCAGGTGTCTCCGCGTTAGTGTTCTCTACTGAATTAAACCGACGCTACGGAAAGCAGGGGCTTCCATCGTGAAGTTTCTCTAAGGAAAAAGTGAAATAAATATGAAGACAATATACTGCAAAAATGAAAAGAATATGAAAAGAAGGTATCAGTTTTATGAAAGCGATCCCTCAGTCGCAAGGTAGAAAGCACCCGTGGCTAGCGGCAGCAGTCATCAGCCTGGGGCTTTGGATGAGTGGGTGCAATGCAAGGAGTCCAAACCAGACAGGATCTGGCACTGAAGACAAGCCCAATGTCGTTGCCACTAGCACCATGATTACGGACTGGACAGCACAAGTCGGGGGAGACGAGATTCAACTGATGGGTATCCTGGACCCCGGAGACGATCCCCACATTTATGAGCCAGTGCCAAAAGATGGTCAGGTGTTGGAGGAGGCAGATTTAATTTTCTACAACGGCTACAATCTAGAGCCAGGACTGATTAAGCTGATAAATGCTGCTGGGGTAGACGCCAAGAAATTTGCCGTCGGGGAAGTGGTACCCCCTTCTGACTTTGATTACGAGGGCAGAAGAGAGCCGGACCCCCACATCTGGGGGGACGCCGAAAACGTGGTCAAGATGGTCAATGCAATTCGGGATCAGTTGATTGAACTGTCCCCCGAAGACCGAGCAGAATTTACTGAGAATGCTGCGCGGCTCACCAATGAATTGCAGCAACTTGATGCCTGGATCACCCAGCAGATTCAAACCATCCCCGCCAACCAACGCCAGCTAATAACCACCCACGATGCGTTTCAGTACTATGCCCAAGCCTATGGACTAGATATTGCAGGAACCCTGATTGGCATCAGCACCGAGGAGCAACCCAGTGCTCAGACAGTGAAAAGTTTGTCAAATTCCGTCAAAGAGGCAGGTGTTCCAGCCATTTTTGCAGAAACAACAATTAACCCAGCGCTAATTAAAACTGTGGCTCAGGAATCTGGAGTGAAATTAGCGCCGCAAGAACTCTACTCGGACTCAATTGGTGCGTCGGGCAGCGAGGGAGGAACTTATGTCGAGATGATGGTGGCGAATACCCGCACGATTGTGGAGGCCCTAGAAGGCCAGTATACCGCCTTCCAGCCAACTGAAAAATCGAAAGAAACTTCTCTGCGCTGATACTGGCTGCCGCAGCAGCTAAATTAGAAAATAGCTTAAGCGTGGAGTGGACACTTTGAGCTGATGCTCTCAAAATGGGCTACTGACTAACTTGGTTAAGAGTTCAACGGTGCGATTCTCCTCCGGGTTGTCGCGATCGCTTCCCAAAATGAATCGTTGCTCATAAACTTAATCTTCAGCACCTTAATGACTAGGTTTTTGGGTTAAAGAAATTTCACATAAGCCTAGTCCTTTGGCCGAATTAAGCTTTGAACCACGATGTCAACTCGCTTCGTCGATTCTCTACACTGGAATGGCCTTGCTGATCGCGCCCTTGCAGGGGAGGAAATTACCTACTCCCAGGCCCAGGCAGTCCTCCAGGCTGCCGATGAAATGCTATTGGACCAACTTGCAGCAGCCTACCGGGTGCGGCGGCATTACTGGGGCAACCGGGTGCGGCTACACTTCCTGTTGAATGCCCAGAGTGGCCTGTGTCCAGAAGACTGTCATTACTGCTCCCAGTCGAAGATCTCGACGGCGGCGATCGCCAAGTACCCCCTGTTAGCCCGGCAAAAGATTTTAGCGGCGGCGGGACGAGCGGTTGAACTGAAAGCAGGAACGTTCTGCCTGGTAATTTCCGGGCGCTCCCCCAGTGAACAGACCTTTGCTCAGGTGCTAGAGGCAGTACAAGCGGTCAAGGCAAACTACGATCTGAAAATCTGTGCCTGTCTGGGTCTTTTGAGTCAGGCCCAGGTGGATCGCTTGGCCGCAGCGGGGGTAGACCGGGTGAACCACAACTTGAACACCTCAGAGCAGTATCACCCACAGATCTGTACAACTCACAGCTTTGGCGATCGCATCACCACAGTGGAGCAGGTCAAGGCGGCAGGCATTACCTCCTGCTCCGGGGGAATCATCGGCATGGGCGAATCAGACAGCGACATTATTGACCTGGCCCTATCTTTGCGTCAGCTCGACGTAACCAGTGTGCCGGTCAACTTTTTGATTCCAATTCCCGGTACGCCGCTTGAGCGGGTCCAGGCACTAAATCCGCGCCGCTGCCTGCGAGTACTTTGCCTGTTTCGCTTTCTGCTTCCTTCCCAGGAGATCCGGATTGCCGGCGGGCGGGAGGTGCATCTGCGATCGCTGCAACCCCTGGGGCTCTACCCGGCAAACTCCATTTTTATTGGCGACTACCTGACGACACCTGGACAGGCTGCCCAGACTGATTTAGAAATGATTCGTGATGCTGGCTTTGTCCTGGAAGCTCCAGACGGCTCTCCCCTGGAGCTTCAGCCCGATCAGGATGGATCTGGAACTGTCAGCAACGCTGACTCACCCCAGTTTTTTACCGCAAACTTGGCATGATCACCCTTAGCCTCTGCATGATTGTTAAAGATGAAGCGGTGGCCCTGCCCAAATGCCTGCAGAGTGTTAAGGCCGTGGTGGACGAAATGGTGGTGGTAGACACCGGCTCCAGCGATCAGACCCGCGAAATTGCTCAGGAGTTTGGCGCTAAAGTCTACGATTTTGACTGGTGCAACGATTTTTCAGCCGCCCGCAACCACTCCCTCAAGTATGTTCAGGGGGACTGGGTGCTTGTTTTGGATGCGGATGAAGTCCTGGTGGCTGGTGCTGTGCCGATGCTGAAGCAGGCAATTCAGAACCGCGATCGCCTGCTGGTTAACTTAGTCCGGCAGGAAGTGGGGGCTAAACAATCTCCCTATTCTCTGGTTTCACGGCTGTTTCGCCGTCACCCGGATATTTACTTCTCGCAGCCTTACCACGCCATGGTGGACGAGAGTGTTTCCCTGATTTTGACTCAGGAACCCCAGTGGCAGGTTAGTTATTTGCCAGATGTGGCAATTTTGCATCGAGGCTACCAAGCTGAGGCGATCGCCGGACGCGATAAATTTCAGAAAGCTCAGGCCGCGATGGAGGGCTTCTTAGCCAGTCATCCCAGCGACCCTTACGGGTGTAGCAAACTGGGAGCCCTATATGTGCAAACTGGTGATCTCCAGCGGGGTTTAGAGCTACTCCAGCGGGGATTAGGGTCATCTCCAGAGAATCCGACCCTTCTATTTGAGCTGCACTACCATTTAGCCCTTGCCTACAGCCGACTACCCGATCTGGCCCAAGCAGAAATTCACTACCAGGCGGCGGCTGAGCAGCCCATTCTGCCAAAGCTGAAGCTGGGGGCCTATAACAACTGGGGAAACTTACTCCAGGCCAAGGGGAATCTGGTTGGAGCCAAGCTGGTTTATCAAAAAATCTTGCAGATCGACCCACACTTTGCCGCTGGTTACTACAACCTGGGGATGACGTTGAAGGCTGAGGGTAACCTCACTGCTGCGATCGCTGCCTACCAGCAGGCGATTACCCTAAACCCTGACTACGCCGTGGCCTACCAGAATCTAGGCGTTGCCCTGCTCAAAGTTGGCAATCCACCGGCAAGTTTAGCGGCCTTTCGTCAGGCGATCGCCCTGCACCAGCAGCAAGACCCAACCGAGGCAGAGCGACTGCGCCAGGGGTTAAAAGCGTTGGGATTTGATCTTTAGATTAGAACACATCTGCTTCGATGCCGACCCACCACTCTCCCAGCGCCATCAGATCACGATGTAACTCGCTTAGAGCAGTAGCATAGGCTTCCGGCGTTAGCGTCGCCTGCTGTTCCTGCAATTTCTTGATCCGGAGTTGGATCAGCAACCAGGGCTTGGCGATGCCGTTGCTTGCCTCAATGTAGCGGGCCAGTTCTTGACTATCCATTGGTGCCGGCTTGAGTTAGGGGAGGAGTGGCTCGTCGCCGCAGCACATCTAGCAGGGTGGTAAAGACGGGCGGTGGGGGTGCGATCGCTTCCAGCCAGACTTGAGTCAAGGGATGCTGGAACTTGAGTCGCCAGGCATGCAGAGCCTGACCGGGTAGCTTCACCCCAACGGAGTGGCCTGAGCTGTAGACTGGATCGCCGACCAGGGGATGGCCGAGGTGAGCCGTGTGGACGCGAATCTGATGGGTCCGACCCGTTTCTAGGCGAAAGTGGACCAGGGTATAGTTCCCCAGCCGTTCTAGAACCTGCCAGTGGGTGACAGCCTCACGACCGCCCTGGGCTGCTGGGACAACAGCCATTTTCTTGCGGTCTACCGGGTGACGGCTGATCGGTAGATCGATCCTGCCCTGTGCTGTTTTGAGGGCACCGTGGACGACACCGAGGTATTCCCGGCGGGCAGTTTTGGCTTTAAGTTGAGCTTGCAGGTGTTGGTGAGCCTGATCGGTTTTGGCGATCGCGATCGCGCCACTGGTATCTTTGTCTAAGCGATGAACAATTCCAGGCCGCAGTACGCCGCCAATCCCAGAGAGGGAAGTTCCTGTCGCAGTCTGGCAGTGGGCTAGCAGGGCATGCACCAGGGTACTATCAGGATGGCCCGGTGCCGGATGCACCACTAGCCCTGTGGGTTTGTTCACAACCAAGAGGGTGTCATCTTCGTAGAGAATATCCAGCGGAATTGCCTCCGGGCAGAGTTCTAGGGGCTCTGGAGCGGGAATCTGAACCTGAAGGCGATCGCCGGGATGGACTAGTTGCTTTTTTGAAGTGCAAGTCTGACCGTTGAGTTGGACTTGTCCTTGCTCGATCAGCCTTTGCAAGCGCGATCGCGAGAACTCCGGTAATTCCTCGGCCAACCAGCGATCCAACCGAGTGTCGTTCTGATCAACTTCACAGGCATGAGTAACAGCAACGCCTGCACCTCCCGATAACTCTGAATCACCCAAGGTGTTTCTGCCTAGCTAACTCACACTACAAGCTTAGCTATTCTTTAAGGTAGAAAAAATCTGGTTGGCTCAACAATTCTTGAAACGGTGGGATTAGCTGCGTCGGAGGTCTTTAAAGGTTTTAGCGCAATGCAATAGAATAAAGTCCTCAGGGAAAGCTAGTTGAGTACTTGACTGAACTGCTGGCATGCGGTGGCAGATGAACGTTGCAGTAGTACAGGTTGCACAAGCAAGATAAGGGTGAAAAATGGCCGATTACGTTGGAATGACCCCCACGGTAGTCATTGGACTGGGAGGAACCGGCAAGGAAATTCTGGTCAAAGTTCGCCGGATGATTGTTGAGTCCTATGGCTCTTTGGATGCCTTACCCATCGTGTCGTTCTTGCACCTTGACACTGAGCAGAATGCCAAGGTTTCCGAGCCACAGGTTGTCTTGAAGCAAGATATCTCCCTGCGCCCCGCTGAGCAGGTGTGGGCCAAGGTAGAAGACGCCAAGGCAATCTTGAACCGGCTCTCTACCTTCGAGTATTTAGCTGAATGGTTTCCCAGTCAACTTAAAGGCACTGACTCAATTTTAGCAGGAGCCGGACAAATCCGAGCCCTGGGAAAGTTTGCCTTCACGCTCAACTACCAGGCGATTAAAACCAGCTTTAACAACGCTAAATCCCGGATTGTTGGTCACGAAAAGTTTATGCTGGACCGCTGGGGCGTGCAGCTAGATAAAGGGATCAACATTTTTATTGTCTGCTCCCTCTCAGGCGGTACTGGCTCCGGCCTCGTGCTTGACATGGCCTATAACCTGCGAGATTGGATTCCCCCTGCAGATCTGCCCCAATCTTCTGCTTACTTAGTGCTGCCAGGGGCCTTTTCCGGGCTCGGCGATCGCGTCGTCGCCAATGCCTACGCCGCCCTGATGGAGCTAAACCACTACTCGCGCAGCGGCACCCGGTTTGAGACTCAGTACAGCAACAGCGCGAGCGATCGCATCACTTCCCAAAGTAGCCAGGATGTACCGTTTAACTTCTGCTACCTGGTGGGTAACAGCAACGACAAAGTGACCTTCGCCAACTTGGGTTCTGTGCTGGAAATGGTGGCCCAGAACGTCTTTTTGGACTTTAACTCCGGGTTTAGCCAGTATAAAAAACTGGTGCGGGACAACATTCGCAAGCAGTGGGCCAGCCCCGACCCGCTGGGCTACCCGCAGAACTTTATCAGCTTTGGGCTTTCCGGAATTCAATTTCCGGTCGAGCGAGTGCTAAATGCCTGTGCCCTGCGGCTGGCGGGCCAGTTGATCGCCTGGTGGTCTAACCCGACTCCCGCACCCACAGCCATGCGCGATCTGATTAAAACAGAAATTTTGCCCGGTCTGCGGCTGGCGGAATCGGACAACGAACACCAGTTGCTCGACAGCATTGGCCTGGGCGACAACATGAAGCCTTACAACAAGGAAGTGGCAGATTGGGTTGCAAGTATTCGCAAACGCCGCAACGACCTGAATATTCCCTACGAAAACATTCAGCGCTTCGTCTCCGTAGAGCAGGAAAAGTACAACCCGCACTTCAACGACAGTGACACGGACCCCAGGCGCTGGAGTGACTACTTCCAGAAAATGTGGGATAACCTGAACCAACTAATTCCCCAGAAACGGCAAGAGTTGCGTCAGACGGTTTCCAAGATCGTTGAGGACCGCTTTCGCGGACCCAAGTTTGCCCGTCAGTTTCTGGAAGTACTATTGGAAGTTTTTAGCGAGTACCGCAGCCGGTTTGACCAGGACCGGCAAAAAGAGTGGTTGCCCAAGGAGCGTTCGGCGGCGAATGCTCTCCAGGTACTGCTTAAGCAAATCGATGACCATGCCAAGCAGTTCCTGATGATCAACCGTAAAGGGGTGATTGAAGAAGACTTTAAGGGCATTGTTCAGGCGCTGGAATCTCTCTATGTGTCGAAGGTAGAAGTTAAAGCCCGGACCCTGGGAGTGCCGCTGTTAGATGAACTCAAGGCAGAAATTGAGCGATTGCTAGTAGATCTCACGGCCCTGGAGCGCAACTTAGAAACCCTCCAGGCGCGATTTCTAGAGCGAGAACAAACCTATGTGCGTGAAACTGGAACGCTAACAGTCAATGGCATTTTATTGTATGACCCCAAAGACATCGACCTGGTTTACACCAAAACCTTGGAAGACAAGCAGGAAACTATCTGCCAGGCGATCGCCCAGCAGGTCTTAGACGCTCTTGGGGTAAAACTATTTGACCTCTACACCTTCGATACCTTGCGGATCAAGGATCTGTCTGAGCGGATCTTGAATCGCACTTTGGATGAATTTGTCGGCAGCACCCAACTGCAAACTTCCACTGCCCGCAAGTTCCTGGAACAGTATCCCACCGTGGAACAGCAGGAAGCGCAGATCAAAACCACCTTTGATAAATGTGAGCCCTTCTTACGCTTCAGTAAGGAGCAGGCTGCCCAAGGCTGGGAAAACAAAGCAGAAAAACGGCAAACCCTGGTCGGAATTCAAGGGGGCACTAAACCTACAGACCCCGCTGTTAAGGAAATACTCCCGATAATTCGCAAGACCAGCACGCTGACCGATAAAGATATCCGTCCCCTG
>JBGTDT010000030.1:0-96252 GCA_041748155.1 Thermosynechococcaceae cyanobacterium
TGGGGGGTATTTTAGGAAAATTGGCGATCGATAACCGCCTTCCCTGGCAAACGGCTGAGGCTAACAGCAACATTGCCGCAGTAGACACTACAGGGACCCTGGAAGGTGAAGCTGTGGAGACGCAGCAGGGGTCAAAGATAAAGTTTCAAGAGGCATTACGGATTGCTGAGACGGCTGTTGAGGGCAAAGCCTACGGCATGGAGCGGGAAACCCAAGATGGCAAACCCGTGATTGAGGTAAGCATTGATGGCAAAGAAGTCTTCGTCGATGCTGAAAGTGGCAAGATTGTTCTGATCGAAGACCTTTATCAAAAAGGCGATCGCGAAGATATCGAAGAGGTCACCGAAGCCCTTGAATTGCAACAGCTTGCTACCATCCCCATTCAAGCAGCACTGCAAGCTGCTGAAAGCTTTACAAATGGACAGGCTCACACTGTGGGGCTTGAGAATGAGGATGGCAACCTCGTCTACGAAGTGGTGATTCAGTTGCAAGAAATTTATGTCGATGCCGGCAACGGGAAAGTCCTCTACACAGAAACGCTCAGGCAAGGGAAGGAAACGGATGATTCTCAACCGAGTAGCAGCATCCAGGCTCCCACACAGGACCGTGACGAACCGTAGGCAGAGTCTGTCAGTTCCCGGTTAATGCATGACTGAGATGGCTCCAGCGAGTCAGAGTGGCTGCGGCGGAGATGAAGTAGAGGGACTGAACCAACCTCCATTTAGGAGATCCTTCCTGAGGGCCGGAAAGTTTAGACAAGCCGAGGTCGCAATCTATAGTGTCGATAACGCCAGTAGTCCCGCAAAATCTGGTCATGGTCAAAGCAGAGGTTAGCAGGTATTTGCCAAAATTCGAAGATGCCTAGGTTTTTGGCATCGTCTGCGGCTTGGGGTTCTCCCTTTGCCTCTGCTAGGAAAACAACACTGAGGGTGTGTTTGCGGGGGTCACGGCCAGGGTCGGAATAAACCTGAAATTGCTCAATTAGATCGACCTCCAGCCCTACTTCTTCTTGCGCTTCTCGTCGGGCCGCAGCTTCTACAGGTTCGCCGTAATCTACAAAACCTCCGGGAATGGCCCAGCCGAAAGGTTCATTCTGGCGCTCAATCAGAATGATTGGACGATGGGGGCGATCGCGCATAGCAATGATAATGTCTACAGTTGGGGTGGGATTTCGATCAGCCACAAGTATTAAGCTACCTGACTAGCGTTTAGGGTCAGAAATATTTTAGAGCCGCCTCTAGTCAAGTAGTGAATCAAGTGAACTGAGCGGCGATCGCATTATAGGCAACACATTTCCACTTCAGCCTTTACAGAGAAGCGACCCACGTTTAAGGTTGACTGTTTAGCTGTAAATGAACTACTGTTACGCTGTGCTTAGCATAAGTCTTAGTAGCCAAGCATGGATACACCAGTGACGACACTGGGACAGGGTATAGACAGTCTATCAATTTTGTACTCACCAGCACTCAGTCTAGGGAGGTTGTCTTGATTCAGCAGCAGGATGTATTGGCCCACCCCGTAGGGGACCCCGCCCAGTCAGAGACCATTGCGCCTCATGGTGGTCATTTAGTGAATCGAGTTGCCATACCAACTCAACGGCAGGAGTTTTTAGAGCAAGCCAATCTCCTACCTCGTATCCAGATAGACGAGCGAACTACCTCTGATTTGGAATTGATTGCGATTGGTGGATTCAGTCCCCTCACAGGGTTCATGGACCAAGCTGACTACCAGCAAGTTGTTGACCAGATGCGTCTGGCTAACGGCCTACCCTGGTCTATTCCGATTACCCTTACCGTAGACGAGGAAGTGGCAGCCTCACTCCAAGAAGGCAGCCTAGTGCGCCTAGATGACCCGAAAGGGCGCTTCGTCGGTGTTTTAGAACTGAGACAGAAGTATCGCAATGACAAAGTCCGCGAAGCCCTGCACGTTTACCGGACTAACGAAGAAAAGCACCCAGGGGTCCAGGTTGTTTACAAACAAGGAGATATTAACCTGGCAGGTCCAGTCTGGCTACTTCAGCGGGAATCGCACCCTCAATTTCCGACCTATCAAATCGATCCAGTAGAATCTCGGGCCCTATTTAAGGATAAAGGCTGGAAAACCGTGGTCGGCTTCCAGACTCGCAATCCAATTCACCGGGCTCACGAATACATTCAAAAGTGTGCCCTAGAAACCGTGGATGGCTTGTTCCTCCATCCCCTGGTTGGCGCCACAAAAAGTGATGATATTCCGGCAGAGGTGCGGATGCGGTGTTATGAGATCATGCTGGAGCATTACTTTCCCCACGATCGCGTCATCTTAGCCATCAACCCGGCGGCAATGCGCTACGCTGGCCCGCGAGAGGCAATTTTCCACGCGATCGTTCGCAAGAATTACGGCTGCACCCACTTTATTGTCGGCCGGGATCATGCCGGAGTCGGCGATTACTACGGAACCTATGACGCTCAGTATATTTTTGACCAATTTGACCCCGGTGAGCTGGGAATTCTCCCCATGAAGTTCGAGCACGCATTCTACTGCAAGCGGACCCAAACGATGGCGACGACTAAAACCAGTCCGAGCTTGCCGGAAGAACGGGTTCATCTGTCCGGCACAAAAGTGCGGGAGATGCTACGGCGAGGAGAACTACCGCCCCCTGAGTTCTCACGCCCTGAGGTAGCAGCGGAACTGGCGCGAGTCATGCAGGCTAACGGTTGAAGCCTAAAGCGATCAAATGCGCTGTTTTCTGACCTTAACGCTAACTCTATACTGGGACTAGACAGAATTCTCAGGTTGAGAATAAATTGCCTGGGAAGCTGAGTGCAGCAGGAAAATAGGGAATGGCGTTTAAGCGACGGGCTTTTCTACAACAAGCTTGCCTCATGTTGGTGGGCTTAGGAGCTAGTGAGGCTGGACTATGCTGGGCTGGGGATCACTATCGGCAGGCTTTAGCCCAGTCTACTCGTCGTAAGCTAGCGCTCTTGGTCGGTATCAATCAGTATTCAGCGCCTAAGGGAGCGGCCCTGAGTGGCTGCTTAACAGATGTGGACCTCCAGCAGGAACTGCTTCTGCATCGGTTTGGGTTTCAGGCCAGTGATGTAGTGGTCTTGAGCGATCAACAAGCAACCCGGCAGAACATCGAGACAGCTTTTATGGCCCACCTTGTGGAGCAGGCCCGTCCCGATGATGTAGTTGTCTTTCATTACAGTGGCTACGGTCGCCGTGTCCGCATCGGAACTCTATCAGCGGATGGAACTTCTCCTACCCGCTTGATTGAGCAGAACACGTTAATTCCTGTGGATAGTTTGCTGCCGACCCCAAACCAGGTCTTACAAACTATCAATGATGTCCTGGAAGATACCCTGTTCCTATTGCTGCGATCGCTCCAGACTGACCAAATTACGACAATTTTAGATACCAGCTACACCTATCCCGGTTCAACCTTGCGCGGTAATCTCTGGGTGCGGGCCCAGCCTGGAATTGACACCCCTGAGAGCCAACCCGCCGCAGCAGAACTGGCATTTCAGGCAAACCTGCTCAAGCAAGTTGATTTTTCCCAGGAGCAAGTTGCAGCCCAACTCCGCTCCCGGCAAATGCCAGGCCTTATCCTTTCAGCAGCGGGACTAGCTCAGTTTGCCACAGAAGCTCACTGGCATGGCTTTAGTGCCGGACTTTTCACCTACGCCTTGACCCAGCACCTCTGGAATACTACCCCTGCAAGCACCATACGCGTCAGCTTCAGTCAGGCCACCACGACTGTGCAGCAGCTAGCTGGGAAAGACCAGCAGCCTGAATTAAGTGGTCAAAAAAGCCGCCAGCCTTTTCTCTCAGCCTACAATCTCCCGCCGGGGGTGGGAGCAGATGGGGCAGTTACGGCGATCGCAAATAATGGCAAAAGCTGCACGCTATGGCTGGCTGGTCTACCTGTAGAACTCTTGGAGCAGTATCAGGCCAATTCCATCCTGACGCTGCTGCCACTATCCAATCCTGTAGGGCAGCCTGGACCTCCAGAAAGTAGTGTTGGCTCATCCGTTCATAGGCCCGCAACGAGTCCCGCCGAGTCAGGTGTGAACCCTCAGGTTAGTGTCCCTAGACTAGCTCAATTACCCCGTCTCCAGTTGAGTTCTGTGAGTGGCCTGGCGGCTCAAGGGCAACTCTTGGGTGAGGGTGAACTTCAAGTGGGTCAACACGTTCAAGAAGCAGTCCGGGTTTTACCCCAAAACATCAACCTCATTGTTGCCCTTGATACCAGCTTAGAGCGAATTGAGCGGGTGGATGCTACCAGTGCCTTCTCTGCCCTGGCTAAAATCTCCTCAGTTGTCGCAGGTGAGCAGCCGGCAGATTACCTATTTGCTAAAGCAACAGAAACTCCACCATTACCAGTAAAGCAGCCGGAGGATTCCAGTCCCCAACCTACGCTCGTCAGTGACTCCTCTGTATCTCAGAGCCGCTATGGCCTATTTTCCCTGGGCCGAAGTCCAATTGCCAACACGATCGGAGAAGTGGGAGAGGCGATTAAGGCCGCAGTGCGACGGTTAACGCCCAAGCTGCAAGCCCTCCTCGCCAATAAATTACTCGGCCTAACTGTCAACCAAAGCTCCTCGTGTCTCGGCGTCAGTGCTACCTTAGAAACGACTGCTCCCAAGCAGCAAGTCCTGGTCCGCCACGAAACTCTCCGGGCTCCCTGGTTGGTTTCTAGAGTGGCTGCAAACTCGCTATCCAAGGTTGAGCAGGAAGGTAACCTGTTAACCATCCCGGCGAGTAGCCGGATTCAGTACCGGCTTCACAATTACAGCGATTGCCCGGTTTATGCCGTCCTTTTGGGTTTAGATAGTGGGGTCAATCCGTTCGCTTTCTACCCGACTGCTTTCGAGGCAGACAATCCAGAAGCAAAACCACTGCTTAAAAATGAGATAATTACCCCTGGTCAAACCCTGATTGTGCCTAAGGTCACTGATGCTTTTGAGTGGGTGCTCCACGGTCCGACTGGTTTAAGCACCACCTATCTGATTCTGAGCCGCGAACCCCTGAATCAAACTCTGGCGCTATTGGAAGCCGTACTGCGCCAAAACAGTGACGCTCGACAAATCGCCGCCTTGCCCAACATCCTGGAGGTTGCCCAATCCGTTCTACAAGATTTGCACCAGGCCAGTACCACTACAGCTCAAGCTGCCGGAATCAGGAGCGAAGTTGCCCTAAATATTAACGCTTGGGCCAGCCTGCGCTTCGTCTATCGCGTCGTCTAGATACTTCCCTTGAACTTCAATTCCAGCGACTGGTCGTTCATTGCGGCTGTGACTCCTCTGGAGATCCTGTGGGAGCCAGGGGAGAAATGAATTAGGTTTATAGTTTGATTAAGTATGGAACTTTTCGGACAGGACAGCAGTCAACCTTACCGCTGCCATTGCTAGCTAGAGTTCTTTTATTCTGAAGATTAACCAAGACAAGTCCAGAAAAAGCTCAAACCCACCTTATTTCAACTGCTATTCAGGCAAGCTACTCTTGCGTCAGCGTTTCAGTGCTTTGAAGAGATTCAATTCTTCTGCTTACTCAACCCAATAGAGAAGGATTTGCTCTATCCAAGAGCTTCTGTTCAATTCAAGTATGAACTAACTTATGTTTGTCACCGAAGAAAGACGCATTGCTCTTATTTCTATCATTGGAGATCCGGCGGTAAAAATTGCTCAAGCTGAGGCAGGCAGCCGCGACATCTACGTTAGGCAAATTGGGGAAGCATTAGCCAGGCAGGGATGGCAAGTAGACCTGTTCACCCGTCGCAGTAGTGTTGATCAAGCTGCCGTTGTGCAGCATGGCCTAAATTGTCGCACTATCCGGCTAGAGGCTGGTCCAAAAGCCTTTGTCCGTCAGGATGACCTTTTTGCTCATCTGCCAGAGTTTGTTCGACAATTCCAGGGCTTTCAGCAGCGCGAAGGAGTTCAGTATCCCTTAATTCACACAAATCACTGGTTGTCGTCTTGGGTCGGCATGGAACTTAAGAAACACCACCCTACAATTCAGGTGCATACCTATCACTCTTTAGGAGCTTTGAAGTATCAAGTTACTCCTGAGCTGCCGAAGATTGCCACAACGCGGTTGGCCATAGAGAAAGCTTGTCTGGAAACCGCAGAGCGGATTGTAGCGACTAGCCCCCAGGAAAAGCAGCAGATGCAGACCCTGGTTTCTCATAAAGGCTGCATTGAGATGGTTCCCTGCGGCACTGATCTAGAACGATTTGGCTCAATTCGGCGTCAGGATGCCCGGCTAAAACTGGGTATTCCCCTGGAGACAAAGCTCGTATTCTACGTCGGTCGGTTTAGCCAGCCTAAGGGAATTGAAACCCTCGTCAGAGCAATAGCTCAATCTAGGTTTCGCGACAATGCAGGTTTGAGGTTAATCATTGCTGGCGGCAGTAGTCCTAGTCAGCAAGATGGTTTGAACGATGATCGTATAGAGCGCGATCGCATTGCAGCCATTGTCACAGACCTAGGCTTAGACAACCTGACAACCTTTCCAGGCTACCTGGATGAAACTAACCTACCGCTTTACTATGCAGCAGCCGATGTTTGTGCAATTCCCAGCCACTATGAGCCCTTTGGCCCCATTGCCGTTGAAGCAATGGCGAGCGGTACGCCTGTGGTTGCCAGCAGTGTTGGCGGTCTCCAGTTTACGGTGGTGCCTGAGGTAACTGGGTTACTAGTTCCTGCCAAAGATGAGGTCGCGTTAGCCGTAGCGATTGACCGCATCCTTGCCAATCAAGACTGGCGGGACCAACTAGGACAAACAGGCCGGCAGCGGGCAGAGATTGCTTTTAGCTGGGACAGTGTGGCCTCACGGTTGGCTCATCTCTACACTAAACTACTGGCCCAGTCTGCCTTGGCGGGGTTGGCCGCTTAGACTATTTCGACCCGCTTTTCTCTGGATATCGGTGAGGATATTCACTGGGGCATACTACCAGGTAGGCTCAAGTCTGCTCCTGCTGCTTGGGTGCGAACCATTGCACCTGGGTACCCTCCTAGATGTCGTCCGTGGGGTTGGTGATCGGGAGTTCCTAGCCGCTTGACCCAGCAGTAATTTCTACCTCGCTGCCGTGATCTCGGCCACTTTCAACCTTTTGAAAGTGGACTGTTTGATTGGCTCTGAACCATTGCCACCTGGAAAGTCGCTGCGTTGACTACTAAAGTGTTAGCTCAGTCAAATTAAGCTAGGAAGGGATCTATATTTGTATGAGATTCAATGCTCTTAGCCGAAGAGTCAGTATTCTTAACTGCTCCTATACCTAACTTGCTATGTTTGAGAAGATTTTGATCTGTACAGATTTTGCTGATGGCTTGCATCGTCTCACCCATTTTGTAGCCAGTCTAGCTGCTGGAGGCATGAAGCAAGTTGTTTTTCTTCATGTTGTCCCTCTGCTAGAAAAAGGGACGATTCCCAAGATTGATCATGAGCAAATAGAGAAAGCTCAAGCCCGACTGTCAGCGGCATTTGGCGACAGCCCTGCTGGAGTAGACGTTAAAGTAGAGGTTCAATCGGGACGACCCGTTAAGACAATTCTTAGGGTTGCTCAAAGCTATCAATCTGAGCTGATAGTGCTGGGTTCTCAGGGACATAGCTTAGTCACCGAAAAGCTGATCGGCAGTGTAACGGCTGACCTATCTTGCCAAACGACCATTCCGCTACTCATACTTCGTCCTCAGTTAATCGCTGCCTTCACTTCTGAGGAATTGACCCTCCGTTGCCAGCATCTGTTGCGCTATTTGCTGATTCCCTACGATGGCTATGAAGCTGCTAATTTTCTGGTGCAACAGGTAAAGCAGTTGGCTCAAAAACAGTCTGGTCGTTTTCTGGAGCGCTGTAGGCTTTGCTGGGTTATGGATAGCCTGCCCACTCAGCTAGAGCGCGAAACTCTATCCCAAGTTAAAGCCGATTTAGAAGCCGCAAATTTACAGGTCGAGGTAGACTTTCGCCGGGGAACTGCGCTGACTGAGATTTTAGAACTGGCTCAAATGGATGAGATTAGCGCGATCGCGATCGCTTCAGGAACCCTCGGTAAATTCCAGGAGTGGTTTGTTTCTAGTTTTGCGGCAGGGTTGCTGCGCCAAAGCTGGTGTCCGGTGCTCTTCTTCCCAAGCAGACGTTGAAGGCCAGGGTCTCGGCTCCTGCGCTAAGGTTGCTTAAGTTGCCTGCCCCTAAAAGCTTTTGCTCCAGATCGACAATCAGCACTGCCAAAACCGCTTATTTATTTTCACCTTCTGCCGTTTGTTGCAAAAAGGGTGAAAGCTCTCGATTAAGTTGCCCCGCCCGGACAAACTCAGCGTAGGTTTCCGCCTCGATCGCTTGCAGTTCTGATTGCACTTGCCTGACGATAAAGTTTTGCAGATCGGGATGTTCATCCAAAAGCTGATCAATTTCTGTTTGAAGACAGGTCAATTCACTTTGCACCAATGCCGTTTGGTAACGATAAAACTCTGGATCAAGGCCAGGACGGGTTTCAATTTTTTCCAGGTATTGCAGCACCCGTTGGAGGGCAGTCTGACGAGCAATCGCCTCTGCATAGCGCTGACGTAGAGCTTGATTGCCCAACAGGTTCAACTTCTTCAATAACGGTTGAATGCTTAAGCCCTGAACCAGTAGGGTAAACAGGACAACGCCAAATACTGTGGCAATAATTTCTTCTCGTTCTGGTAAAATCACGGGCATACTCAACGCCAGTGCGATCGAAACCGAACCCCGTAAGCCGCCCCACCACAAGATTGTTTGGTCTGGAGCAGGAATGTCTGATTTGGCAAAGCGATTGCTCAAAAAGCTCAACCCGTAGATGGCGATCGCCCGTGTCACAATCACTGCGCCAATGGTGAGGGCGATCGTACCTAGGTTTTCGCCTAGAATGGCAAACCGGATTTGATCGCCAATCAGCAAAAACACAATCGAGTTGACAAAAAACGACAGAAACTCCCAAAATTCGCTGACGATCGTTCGAGTTCGGGGATTCATGCCGATGCGAGACCCAAAGTTGCCCAGAATTAATCCTGTGGTGACGACTCCAATCACGCCCGATCCGCCCAAATCCTCGGTAATCAGGTATGTACCGTAAGCCGAAACGAGCGTTAAAGATTGTTCCACCAGGGGCAGATCAAAGCGCTGGGTCAAGTAAGAGATACCAAATCCAATCAAGCAACCGATGCCAATACCAATGCCGACTACCTGCAAGAACTGAAACAGAATAGGCTGGACAGCCAGTTCACCCGTTCCAAGCGAAAATGCCACTAAAAATCCAAAAGCAACGACCGCCACTCCATCGTTAAATAGGCTTTCTCCCTCCATCAGGACGGACAGGCGTTTTTCCACCCCCAGTTCGCGAAACAGAGCCGTCACAGAAACGGGGTCGGTGGCGGACAGGCTTGCCCCCACCAGGAGCGCTGTCGTTAGGGATAACCCTGCCAGTTGGTGTAGCCCAAATGTCACCCCGGCAATGGAGATCAGCACGCCCACGATCGCAAAGAGGCAAATGGGAATCAGGTCGCGTTTTAATTTTGACCACTGCAAATTCCAGGCAGCTTCAAACAGCAGCGGCGGTAGAAAAATAGACAAAATCAACCCAGGTGAAAGGTTGACCAGGCGCACCTCTACAAACGCTAACCCAAGCCCGACAATGACTAACAACAACGTATAAGGAATGTGGCGAAACCAGCTAAAAACTTGGGGCAGGGTCGCCACACTTAACGAAACCGAGAGCACCAGCAGAAACTGCTTCAGGTTGGCTTCAATCGCGACTTCGCCCAATGAGGATTCAACTGCCATAGGTTCAAAGAAAAATTGCCTTCACCCTTAGTCTATTTCTAGAGGGTGTTATTGACTTTTGTGGAATCCATTCTAAGAGCGGGATTGGAGTCGTGACCAGGATGGCTGGGGCAAGGCTCAAACTCCTTCTAGGAGACAATCTCACTCAAAGTGCATAACACCCTATAGACAAATCTGCATCCTTAGCTTCTACGACCAATAGATTACGGGTTGAGTAGAGGTAGTAACGGTAAGGGGATATTCGATTCTAAGCTGGGCGTGAGTATAGCGCACCAAATCTGGCAAGATGGGAGCGAGCAACTCCCGACGGGCTGCACTGGTCAGACTAAATATAAGGCAAGCTCTCTTCAATCCGAGATTTGAGGTTGGCGAGCCGATCTAGCTCTGCGCTGGACTGCTCTAGATTCAGGGAAGATCGCTGCAATGAATAACCACATTCAGCCAGGATGTCTTCTGGCTCAAAGGGCATCTCGAAGTAACTTCTGAAGGTGTACGATTGACCGGGTTGGAGAATGGAGGCTTTGCTCATAGACTGCGAGTTCTGCCTGGTGCACAGGGGTACAACAATCGACTCAATTAAAGCAATAGTGTTGTGCAGTTGTCTGCTAAAGCCGGAGCCCTGCTGTTGTCATGCTGATCGCTGAAGCTTTCAAAATACTGGCGCACCGGCTCAGGAAAGTGGGGGAAGTGAAACACTGGGTCACCCGCTGCGATCGCAGCCCAGAAGTACCGCAGACTCGGAGCCAGGGTTGCAGCCTCGCTGCTAGAGAGATTTAAGGGGGGTTGAGTCAGAAATTGCAGCATAAAGGGGACGCTGCGATCGCCCATCCACTCCCGCGATACCTGCTGTAACTCCGGCCAACCGGGAACGGACTCCACCCGCGACGAATCGATCCGCAATCGTTTTTGACCCCGGTTATCGGCACAGTAGTGCAAGATCCGGTAGGGGTGAGGATAGCTGACCAAAGAGCCTGTTGTAATGTCGTACACCCCCTGGCAACAGGCAATATCTTGGACGTGGAGATGCCCCGTAAATACCAGTTGAACACCGGCGTTCCGCAAGATCTCCAACAGTACAGGAGCATTTTGCAGCATATAGCGACGCCCCAAAGGATGCCGCGCTTGATCCGGCATGTGTTCAACAACATTGTGATGGACCATCACCAGGACGAGTTCTTCGCTTGCAGTTGCCAAAACCTGCTCCAGCCACTCCAACTGGGCTGGGTCCAGATAGCCAACTTGTTTCCCCTGCCGATCAAACTGGTTAGAATTCAAGCCAACTAACCGCACGCCTGGCAGCACCTCACAGGTGTAATAAAGCTGCTTGGGGTCCTGGTAGCCAAACTTACGGTAGTAGTGGGGGAAGTCGGCCAGCCCAATGGCATCGCTAGCTTGGATCGCAACGGGAACGTCGTGGTTACCCGGAATCACATAGACCGGGATGGCAAGTTGCGCTAAGCGCTCACTTAGCCAGGTATGGTTATCCGGCTCACCATTTTGGGTCAGGTCTCCTGGTAGCAGCAAAAAGTCTAAATCGAGCTGGCTTAGGTGCTCTAGGACGCTTTCTAGAACTGGAATACTAATCTCAGTCAGGTGAAAGCGATTGGCATGCTTGTAAACGGTAGGGGGCAGGGCGATATGCAAGTCACTCACCACAGCAAAGTGAAAGTCTTGACTCGTTGCTAAATCGCTGTTTTGTCCCGTCATCTGACTGTCCGTGCTTTTTAGACTGGTATTCTTCAATTATCCTCTACCGCAAGGCCTGAGTAGAGTTACTTTTTGAGACTTCACAGACCTCTCATCTGCTCCAGGCTGGGATTCTGGATCTGAGGGAGCAATGGGCTGGTTGAGGAACACCTTCGTTCGGCCTCTAAGCTTGACTTGGCAAGAAAAAAGCTGGAAGCTCCGAGCTGTGAACTTGACTCTCCGAGAAAAAAGCTGGAAGTTCCAGGTTCTAAGCCTGACCTGCCGAGCCAAAAGCTCGACTATCCGAGTTCGAAGCTCGGATTTCCGGGTTCTAGGCTGAAAGTTTCGAGTTGGGAGCTTGATCTTCCGAGTTCTAAGCCTGACCCTCCGAGAAAAAAGCTGAAAGTTCCAATTCAGCCTTCCGTTTAGTGTAAGAAGTGACGGACATGGGTAAAGACCATGACTAAGCCCAATTCGTTTGCTGCCTGAATAGAGTCCTGATCCCGCAAGCTACCCCCCGGTTGAATAATTGCTCTAACTCCTGCTGCGGCTGCGGTACGGACAGAATCATCGAAGGGGAAGAAGCCATCACTTGCCAAGGTTGCGCCTTTAGCCTGGGTTCCTGCTTGTTCCAGGGCCAGCTTAACAGCGCCCACCCGGTTCATCTGGCCGGCGCCAATCCCCAGCGTCATTTTGTTGCGGGTAACCGCGATCGCGTTAGATTTCACATGCTTGGCAACCTTCCAGGCAAACAGCATTTCTGCCAAT
This sequence comes from Thermosynechococcaceae cyanobacterium, assembly GCA_041748155.1. Lineage (GTDB taxonomy): Bacteria > Cyanobacteriota > Cyanobacteriia > Thermosynechococcales > Thermosynechococcaceae > JBGTDT01. The sequence continues at coordinate 12,232 of JBGTDT010000030.1, forward strand.
TGCTTGCTAGTCGGCTGAGCCTGGGTCACCCCTTGCCATTGCTGCCCATCTTCCAGCCTGTGGTCAGACGTCTGGGCCAGCAAGCCCCCCGCAATCAGCCTTACAGTTGTATCAGGACCAGAGTTCAAGTTGGGCAAAATCAGGACCCGCACCTTTGACTTAGCAGTGAGCATCTCTACGGCGGCAGGTTCACAACCCGGGGCGACCACACATTCTAAAAAGGTTTGGCCCAGGGCTGTTGCCGTTGCTAGATCGATTGCCTGATTCAGGGCAACAATGCCGCCAAAGGCTGAGACCGGATCAGCATCAAACGCTGCTTGGTAGGCAGTCTGTAGACTTGTAGCCTGGGCAACCCCACAGGGATTCGTGTGCTTCAAAATCGCAGCAGTAGGCGGGCTATCCGGCTCTGTAAACTCGGCAATAATTTGGCGAGCAGCCTCTAGATCGACCAAGTTGTTATAACTTAATGCTTTGCCTTGCAATTTTGTCGCTGCTGTCCACCCGGTTGGGGTTGAACCTGTTTGATACCAGGCAGCCGGTTGATGGGGGTTCTCGCCGTAGCGCAGGGGCTGAAGTTGCTGGCCTGAGAGCGTCAATTGGCAGGGCAGAGATCCGCCGTCGTCTGTCTCTCCAGGGAGCTGATTACCCAGGTAGTCAGCAATCGCCCGATCATAGCTGGCAGTCTGTAAAAAGGCTTGGTGAGCGCTGGCTTGACGAAAGGCCAAAGAGGTTTCTCCGTTTTGCTGGTGCAGCTCTTCTAGGTAAGGCTCGTACTGGGTGGGTGCAGAGAGCACGCACACATGAGCATAATTCTTAGCTGCTGCCCGGATCAGCGCCGGACCGCCAATATCAATTTGCTCAATCGCCGCTGCAATTGTGACTTCAGGCTTGGCAATGGTCTGCTCAAAGGGGTAGAGATTTACGACGACTAGATCAATCGGCTGGATCTGGTTTGCTCTCAGGTCCTGCTGATCTTCAAGGAGATCTCTGCGGGCTAAAATGCCGCCGTGAATCCAGGGATGCAGGGTTTTGACGCGACCGCCTAAAATTTCCGGAAATCCCGTGTAGTCAGAAACTCTGGTCACTGGCAACCCGGCTGCTTGCAGCGTATCTGCTGTGCCACCGCTGCTGATCAAGCTAAAGTCGTAGTCTGTAACTAGAGTGTGCGCTAAATCAACCAACCCGGTTTTGTTTGAAGTGCTCAGAAGTGCCAGACGCGCCATAAATCAGAAGTTTCGATATCATTAAGTCGTCAAATAGTTAGTAATCTTGCCCCTCTCAGCATAAAGTCTATTCTGCTACAGTGCTTTTCAGAAAGATAGCCGCAAAGGCGATCGCAGCGCTGGCGAAATGGGTTCCCTTGAAAAGGCTCCAGCCAATATGATCAATGGGACGAGTTGCATTTTAGGAGAACAACCCTGTCTTTCAACGTTGTTACGATTCCAGCCAAAACAGGTCAACCCCCAGCGGGCCTGATTGTGGCATTGCATGGTTGGGGCTCTAATGCCCAAGATCTGGCCTCCTTGACGCCCTTCTTAAACCTGCCCGACTATCAGTTTATGCTGCCAGATGCGCCGTTCCCACACCCCCACGTGTCAGGGGGCTGGATGTGGTACGACCTGCAAGCGGGCTACACTGGCCTGGGCGAAAGTCGCCAATTCTTGAGTGAATGGCTCCAGTCCTTAGAAACCCTAACAGGAGTGCCGCGATCGCGGACTATCTTAATGGGGTTTTCCCAGGGAGCAGCAATGACCCTAGACCTGGGACTGAGCCTGCCCCTAGCTGGTTTGGTCGCCCTGAGTGGTTACTTACATCCCGTTACCGATTCCTCCAGGCATGCCCTACCTCCGGTTTTAATCGTGCATGGTCGGCAGGATCAGGTAGTGCCAGTTCAGGCAGCCCATACGGCTCGCGACCAGTTAACAACCCTAGGAGCAACGGTCCAGTACCAGGAGTTAGATATGGGGCACGAAATTAAGCCTGGGGTTCTGGCGCTGATTCGTAGCTTTGTTGGAACTATTCTCGAATCTAAGCCGTCAGACCAGATAAGATAAGACTAAAGTATTGCACCTGCTTAATTCAGGTGTTGTCTAAGGAGCTGGGCGTGATGCAGGCTTCCAGTGGAAATTACCAGAATTTTGCGACTTTGACTGAGGCAGACGTTGCCAAGCTGGCTAAGCGTCTGGAGGAAGATGACTATGCCGATCCGTTTGCAGGTCTAGATGACTGGCATTTGCTGCGATCGCTGGCCTTTCACCGTCCCAAATTAACAGAACCTTATTTTTACTTACTCGATCTGGCAGCTTACGATGAGCCCTGAAGCGCTTGTGGGCCTCGGAGATCATGGCTGTCCCTAGTATGGGTAAGCGAGTTTTAATTGGAATTGGTGGCGGAATTGCTGCCTATAAAATCTGTGAAATTATCTCAACTTTGGCTAAAGCTGGAGCCGAGGTGCGGGCAATTCTGACTGAGTCGGCCCAGCAGTTTATCACCCCTTTAACCCTGACCACGCTGTGCCGCCATCCTGCCTATACTAATCAAAGCTTTTGGCAGCCCACCCACTCCCGCCCCCTGCACATTGAGTTGGGGGAATGGGCAGAAGTAATGCTGCTGGCTCCCTTAACTGCAAATCTCTTGGCAAAGCTGGCCTACGGCCTAGCCGATGACCTACTCACCAACACCGTGCTGGCCTCAATCTGCCCCCTGCTCCTAGCCCCGGCCATGAATACGACCATGTGGAGCCAGTCACCTGTGCAACGAAACTGGCAGCAAGTTCAGGCTAATCCGCGCTACCACTCGGTCGGTCCGGCAACCGGGATGCTGGCCTGCGACACCGTGGGGACAGGCCGGATGGCAGAACCTGGTGAAATCTTGCCCCACCTCACCTCGCTTCTCTATACTTCCGGTGACAAAGACCTGGCGGGTAAACAAGTCTTGATCAGTGCCGGGGGCACTCAAGAATACCTAGACCCAGTCCGGTTTATTGGCAACCCGGCCACGGGTAAAATGGGATTGGCTTTAGCCCAGGCAGCATTGCACCGGGGGGCTAGGGTCAGGCTCGTTCACGCGCCAGTTGAGTGGACTGTTCCTTCGGGAGTTCAAGCCCTACCGGTGGTCAGTGCTGAGCAGATGCGGCGGGCACTCCTGACCTATTTCCCTGAAGCAGATTTAACCATCATGGCAGCAGCCGTGGCGGATGTCAGGCCAGCTTATTGCAGTTCAGAAAAGCTACCTAAGCAATCCTTACCTGCTGACCTACCCCTAGAACTCGTGCCGGATATTATTGCCGAGCTGAGCCAGTCCAAGCAGCCTCACCAGCGCTTGATTGGTTTTGCGGCTCAAACGGGAGACATTCTCGCACCCGCTCAGCAGAAATTGGTTGAGAAACAGTTGGATGCGATCGCCGCCAACCCGATCGATCAACCCAACAGTGGCTTTGGCAGCGATCAAAACCAGGCAATTTTTCTAGATCATCAGGGTCGCCGAGTCCAGGTTGGCCCCTGCGGCAAGCTCCAGATGGCCCACCAACTGTTTGACTTTGCCCAAGGGCTTTAGGCTGGCTGTCTTTTCTCTCTGATGCCTTGGCTTGAGGTCAAAACCCGATTCAACCCCCAGCCCATGAATCTTAGAGCTAAGCCGGATGGCAGGCTCCCTGCTTAGCTGCTGACGGAACATCGATCGCTGGGTTAGACTCGAAAAAGCCCACAGGCTTGAGCATGAAGCCAATGTATGATGTCGGCATCACTGGCCAATCTTCGGGCCGAACAACGTGGTGTTGTCCAAAGGTATACCACAGGACTACATCGGTATTTTCTAAGGGTCGGTTCGCCTGAACCCAAGCGGGCAGTCCCTCGTCTCCAGGATGCTGGTTAGGGTAGTTGCCCGCAGCAAACTGTTCTGAGCGTCGGTAGGGGGTTACCCAGAGGTGCTTGGTCATAAACCCGGCTCGCCGGAGTAGGCTGGAGTCAGGATGGGCAAAGGGGAGGATGTTCTCTCCTGGCACCAGTTTGTAGCCCACAGGCTGATCTAGGCTGTTGTGAACGGCGGGGTTCACAATCTTCCAGTAACGGCCACTGAAGGGGTTGATTGTGCGCTGGGCTTCCGCCTCTGTTGCCAGCAGTGTCTCTTGAGCGAAGAAGGCGTTGCCGTGGGGGTTCTCCGGTCCTAGGGGTTCTGCCTCGGTGTTGACTTCGTAGACCGAGTTGTTTGTCCCATCTACCGTCAGGTCCAGGCGAACATTGAAGAAGTGCTGGTGAATCGGGCCATTTAATTGAGGGGCAATCAGAGAGCCGTATTTGGGGGTTTGCCCAGGGGCGATCGCACTGCTGTTAACGATTCCGGTCAGCTTTACCTCAAACTGGATGCTGCCGTCCTGGTAGAAGTACCAGTAGAAGCCGTATTCATAGTTACCGACCGTAGCGATAAACGACACGACCAGTCGGCGCGATCGTCGGACTTCTGTCTGTTCCGTACGCCAGTCCATGTGCTTCCAGAGAATGCCGTAGTCCTCCTCATGCAGGCAGACCGCATTACGCAAGGTAACCACACTGCCGCGACTGTTGGTCATCACCGCATCAAAGTAGTAGATCTCCCCCAGGCAATCGCAGCCCAGCCTAAGGGAATTAGCCAGGGAGCCGACGCCGTACTCCCCGACGTCAAAAGCATTTTTGCGGTAATGGTGAGGTCTAGGGTCGCCGTATGGGACAACCATATCGGCCAAGGAGGCCCGATAGAGGATTGGACGCACCCGGTCCTGGTCTTCATAGCCGACGGTGTAGAGCACCAAGCCCTCTCGCGGCGTAAAGCCGATCCGAAACTGCCACTTCTGCCAGCGGATGCTGTGACCCTCTACCTGAAAGCTGGGACCTTGGGGCTGCACAATCTCCAAAGGTTTGAGGTCGCTGCGATACTCGCGGACAAACTCCGGGGTGTAGTTGCCGGAACGCGGGGGTAGGGGCACTACCCCGTAGTCCTCGATCTTGAGCACTTCCATCCTGTTTAGGTCCACCACGGCAACCACCCCTTCAATGGGGTGAGCGTAGCCGTTATCCGTCGGGCTGGAGCGGACCCAACAGAGGGCGCGGGACAGTCGGCGTCCCTGTTCTTCTTCAATGCCGTAGTTGCCCGCAGACCAGGGGTCAACCATGACCAGATCTAGATCTGTGATGCCTCGCTTTTGGGCCGCTGCCTGAAACTCAGGACTTGCCTTAACCGCTGCTTCACACTCCACAAACTCATCCAGCATGATCGAGGGCTGGACGTCTGGAACGATGCACCAGGACTTTACGGTTCCGGTTGTCAGGGAGACAATCGCCTCGTAGGTAGCGCCATCGCTGTTGTCGAGGATGATCAGAAAAGCCTCTCGCTCAATCTCATCCCCCGCTTTAAAGCCGAGCACGGCCTGCTTCTCCGGTTCATTTAGGACAACCGTGGCGAAGCGAGTCTGCTCCCCCAGGTGACGCTCTGCCCTGACAATGGCAACCGCCGCCGCAACTTCTTCGGCACTTAAGGGTTCTAGCGGATGCTGTCCTGAAGCGGATGGAGCAGACGTATCAGCTAGTTGATGAGTTATTGTCATAACTGCCTCTAACCTTGAACGGCTTGAAACTTAGGAGCAAATCACCTGCTCAAGCTTTGCCCTAGGCTAGATTAGTTGTCATAACTAGTTTGTAGTAGTTGTAACAAGCTTGAGAATTTTTTAAGGCAGGCTAGAGTTGCGATCGCGATCGCTGCAAACGGTATCTAGCTCATGCAGTTGCCCAGAAAGGTTCTCAGAAATGCCAGGGACCTGATTCAACTTAACTGTATGTCGCTGCATAGACTGGGCCTGTTGCTCCAAACCCACTGCAGGCCAACTCAACCCTTAGCAAACCTACAAACGCTCGCTGGTGGCTATGACCCCACCTGTCCGGGAACCGTACATCTAGCATGTACCCAATTGTCTCCGTTACCGACGCTTCAGTTGTACCTGCCCAGTTGCCATCAGTGTATCTGTACCACCTTGCTTGGCTATAGTCATAGGCTAGGGAAGGGGCTAGTGGTCCTCTTAATTCCATCGCCATCTGCAGCATATGGAGTCGGCAGGGTCGTCTGGGAGGTTTGAACTGAACTTCCAAACTTCGCATCCAGGCTTCCGGGGTCATCTGTCTCATACCAAAGATTAATGTAATGCTACCAGTGAGGGATAGAAAATCAACGGAAAGTAGACACCTGATGAAGTGTCCTACTAGGGTAGAGGCACAAAGCCAAGGTGAAAGCGCTTGTACCGATCTGACAAGCAGCGTCATCAACAAGTAGTGAACCTCAGAGTAGTATGTGAGCTGGGGCATCCTCTAGGTCGAGGCAAGAAGGTAGGTAGAATTTTATCAGGGCCCTATCGGCATCGTCGCGGCCACTGCTGTTTGGATCAGAAATCTGCCTATGACCTTACCCTCAGCAGCTAATTGGCAGCGACAGGGCTTCCGTCGGCGCTTTTTGCGCTTAGCGATTGTCAATGTTCTCTCTAATCTCCTGGTTCCCCTGGCCGGGTTAGTCAACTTAGCCTTCCTCGGACACCTGGCCGAAATCCGCCACCTAGCTGGGGTTGCCCTGGCTACCGTCCTGTTCAACTACCTGTATTGGACGTTCGGGTTTTTACGCATGGGCACGACCGGGACAGTTGCTCAAGCCGCAGGGCGGGGGGACCAGGCAGCAGTGCTGCTCATAGGCTTACGCAATGGTGCGATCGCCCTGGGAGTAGGGTTCGTGATCCTAGTGTTGCAGCAGCCCCTGCGAGAGCTAGGATTTACCCTGCTGAGTGCCACACCAGAGGTCAAATCTTCTGGCCAAGCTTACTACAACGCCCTGATTTGGGGTGCTCCCGCCACGCTGCTCAACTTTGTGCTGATTGGCTGGTTTTTGGGATGTGAGCAGGGCCGACGAGTTTTGGTAATGTCGGCAGTCGGCAGTGGTGCTAGTGTGGCACTCGACTACCTGTTCATTGTCCGTTTTGGGTGGGAAAGTGCAGGAGCTGGCTGGGCCACGGCCACGAGCCAGTACCTGACGGCGTTGGTGGGGCTGATGTTCGTCTGCCAAGAGGTCCGGTTTAAACAGGTGCAGGCAGTAGCAGGGCAGATCCTCGACCCCTCGGCTCTAAAAGCTAGCTTTGGACTGAATAGCGATATTCTCGTGCGTACTTTGGCGCTAATCTCTACCTTTGCCGTGTTCACTAACTTGAGTTCGGCTCTAGGAACCGTCGTGCTGGCGACGAACACGGTGCTGCTACAGGTCGTGACGCTGGCAGCCTACTTCATTGACGGACTGGCCTTTGCTACGGAGAGCTTTGCCGGGAACTTTCGCGGTCAGGGAAGTAGTCAGTACCTAGTTTTTCTCCTGCGACTCTCCGGTAGTATCAGTCTCAGCTTAGGGCTTACTTTTGCGCTCGTGTTTGCCTTACTACCGGGTTGGTTCGGGCTATTGACCAGCCATACTGAAGTCCTTGAGCGCATTGGCAGCTATGTCTGGTGGCTGTTACCCGTGCTTGGCTTCGGTTCTGTCGCTTACATGCTGGATGGGTATTTCCTAGGCTTAACTGAGGGGCGAATTCTACGTAGGTCCAGCATCACTGCTGCTTTGGTGGGATTTGCTCCCGTTGCTGTAGTCGCCTGGCAGTTCCACAGTAGCCAACTGCTATGGCTGGCCCTATCCCTGTTTATGGCAGCACGAGCGGCAACTCTGGGGATTCAGGTCTCAAGGACGCTCAAAAATGGATAGGAGTGCCGGTCCTGTCTACCTGTTGTTCTGTCAATATCAAGTCAAGAGTATTGTTGAGGAATAAGGTAGGTAGAAGAATTTATGCATAAGCGCAAGGAAATTCTCCGAGTCATACTTGCTATCTCTATTATGGTCGTCGGAGTGCTCCATTTTGCTGTCTCAGAGCCCTTTGTCAAGATTGTGCCGTCCTTCCTACCCTATCCCCTAGAGCTGGTCTATATCAGTGGCTTTTTCGAAATTCTTGGCGGTATTGGTCTGATAGTTCCCCCAGTCAGTCATGCTGCTGCCTGGGGGCTGATTGCCTTGTTCATTGCTGTGTTCCCGGCTAATATCAACATGGCCGTCAACCACATCCACATCGACGGAATACCGGACTCTCCCCTATTTCAATGGGTCAGACTCCCCTTCCAGGCGGTCTTCATTGCCTGGGCCTGGTGGTACACTAGACTGGATCAGAACCCGGAACAGGCGTCAATCCTGCCACAACTCCGGGAGAAAGGGCAGAGCTAATAGCCTACTTTCAAGGTGCAACCCGGCTAAAGTAAACTGCTGCAATAACAATTAAGCTGAGCAGTGCCAGGGGAACCCAGACATCAGGTAAATTGAACATTGGTAGGTGTTCTACGAAGTAGGAAGGTTTTAAGGTCTGAGTTTTGAATTAGAGCGTTTTCTTAACTCAACACTCGAAATTTGAAACTCAAGACTCTTATTTTAGGCTTTCTTTGAGACGAGCTTTGGCAGCTTCCAGGGCCGCAGGTAACTGGTCTGGATTTCGACCTCCGGCCTGAGCCAAGTTGGGTCGTCCGCCGCCGCCGCCGCCGCAGAGTTTGGCAATCTCACCGATAAACTTTCCGGCTTGAATCCTTCTCTGGTTAAGCTGAGGACTGACGGCAGCGACTAAACTGACTTTTCCCGCTTCGGGAATCGAACCTAGTACGACTGCCCCTTCACCTAGCTTTTGCAGCAGCCGCTGTGCCGCAGTTTTCAGAGATTCTGCATCAACCCCCGCAAGCTGAGCCACCAGAATCTTGGCATCGCCCACAACTTCCGCCTGGGATAACAAACTGTCTGCTTGGGTGAGAGCAAGTTCCTGCTTCAGGGTCTCAAGCTGCTTCTGAGTCGTCTTCAGTTCTGTTTGCAGGGCAGTAACACGTTCCGGGATCTCCTCAGGCTTTGCTTTGAAGCGATCGCTCAATTCCCGGACAATCCCATCCCGCAGGTTCAGGTATTCCAGCACGGCTGGACCCGCTACGGCTTCAATTCGCCGGATGCCTGAGGCCACGCCCGTCTCAGAAATAATCTTCACCAGGCCGATCTCGGCGGTGTTGGTGACATGGGTGCCGCCGCAAAGCTCCATCGAAACACCGGACACGTCCAGGACTCGTACCTGCTCACCGTATTTTTCTCCAAACATGGCGATCGCCCCTTTCGCCTTGGCCTCGGCGATCGGCATTTCGCTCACATGGGCCAGGTGGGCTTCGGCAATCCAGGTGTTGATCTGGGCTTCGATCTGCTGCACTTCCGCCGGGGTGACTGGCCGGGGGCAGTTGAAGTCAAAGCGCAGTCGATCAAAGGCGACTAGGGAACCGGCCTGAGAAATTGAGTCATCCACAATCTGCCTCAGGGCTGCGTGCAGCAGGTGGGTAGCGGTGTGATGGGCTTGGGCTCGGCGGCGACAGGCCAGGTCGATTTGAGCCGTGACGCGATCGCCGACGCGCAGAATTCCCCGTTCTACCCGGCCAAAGTGGACAAAGATCCGCGACTCTTTCTGGACATCTTCAACTCGCACCAGTACCGTATCGCCTGACAAGTAACCCCGGTCACCAATTTGTCCCCCAGACTCGGCGTAAAAGGGCGTCCGATCCAGGGCCACCTGCACCGCTGTGCCGGCCTCGGCAAACTCCACGGATTTGCCATCCACCAATAGAGCTGTGACTTGGGCTTGGGTAACGGGCTGAGTGTAGCCTAAGAACTGGGTTTCCTGGATCTGTTCTGCCAGCTCATCTAAGGTTCCCTGCACGGTCAGGTCAATGGTTTCGTGGGCCTCCTGGGACTGCGATCGCTGGCGTTCCATCTCGACTTCAAAGCCGTCCCGGTCCACTGATAGCCCCTGTTCTAGGGCAATTTCCTCGGTCAGCTCCACGGGGAAGCCGTAGGTGTCGTACAGGGTAAAGGCATCTTTGCCGCTGATGGTTTTGCTAGTTCGAGTGGATTCCTGGTTCAAGATCTCTGCTAGGAGTTTCTCGCCCCGTTCCAGCGTTTGTCGGAACCGCTGCTCTTCTCGCTGTAACTCTGCCTTGATACTCTTAGCTTTGGCTCGGACCTTAGGATAGGCATCCTCAGACAGGGCGATCGCAGTTTCGGCCACCTGGAGCGTGAACTCAGCTTCAATGCCAATCAAACGCCCGTGGCGGACCACCCGCCGGATCAGCCGCCGCAATACATAACCCCGGCCTACGTTCGCGGCGCTAATGCCATCTGCAATCATGTGGACGACTGCCCGAATATGATCGCCGATCACCTTGAGGGAAACCTTGGTAGACTCGTCTGCTGAAGCGTAGTCAATCCCGGCAATTTCCGCTGCGGTTTTAATAATTGGCAAGATCAGGTCGGTCTCGTAGTTGTTGGGGACGCCCTGCAGGACTTGGGCCACTCGCTCTAAGCCCATGCCTGTATCAATGTTTTTGCTTTGCAGGGGCGTTCGCTGGCCGTCGCTATCCTGGTTGTACTGCGTGAATACCAGGTTGTAGAGTTCAATGAACCGGGTATCGTCTTCCAGGTCAATGTACTCGTCTCCCTTCTCTGGGTGGAAGTCGTAATAAATTTCTGAACAAGGCCCGCAGGGACCCGTAGCACCCATCGTCCAAAAATTGTCGGCTTCCCCCATCCGCTGAATCCGGTGCGCCGGGATGCCAATTTCGTCACGCCAGATGGCAAAGGCTTCTTCGTCTTCCTGAAACACGCTGACCACTAGCCGTTCTGGAGGTAAGCCATAAACCTGGGTCATCAGCTCCCAGGCCCAGGAAATTGCTTCGGACTTGAAGTAATCGCCAAAGCTAAAGTTACCCAACATCTCAAAGAAGGTATGATGTCGCGCTGTGCGTCCGACGTTTTCGATGTCGTTGGTCCGGATGCATTTTTGCGAGGTGGTGACGCGGGGGAACTCTGGCAGTTGCTGGCCTAAGAAAATTGGCTTAAAGGGCAACATCCCGGCGATCGTCAGCAACACGGTCGGATCTTCCGGCACTAGCGAAGCACTGGGTAAAACCTGATGCCCTCTGGCTGCGTAGAAGTCCAAAAACGTTTGCCGAATTTGCGCTCCACTTAGAGGAGTAACCATACCTTATCTGTCCACTGGCATGAATCTTTCTTCTATCATGCCTGTTTAAGCGCCCGACCGTCAGCAAGCTGACTAGCGCTGTGGTTTTATTGGTCTTCCTCAAACGGATCGACCTTGAGGAAGAGTCCCGGCAAGACTGATTCACCAGAGAGTTCAGTCGGGAGTTGGCGAACTTCTTTAGGCTGATCCTGGCGGTAAATTTCCACTAGTTGCACTTGGGGGTTAAATAGCCAGCCCAGCTTCACCCCGCTATTGATATACTCCTGCATCTTTGCTTGCAGGGTTTCCAAGTTATCCGTACGTGATCTCAATTCGATGACGAAATCTGGGGCCAGGGGCGGGAACTTCTGTCGTTGCTCTGGTGTGAGGGCCAGCCAGCGAGATAACTCTACCCAGGCAACATCGGGAGAGCGATCGCCCCCACCAGGTAACTTAAAGATTGTAGATGAACTAAATACCTTACCAAGCAGTGTTTCACGATTCCAGATGGTTAAGTCTGCTCCCAACTCCATTTCGCGGTTGCCGCTATCTCCGCCAACGGGTGACCTAACAATCAAGGCTCCCTGGGCATTGCGTTCTAGAGGAGTATCTGGATTGCTAAGGCAAAGTTGATAGAATTGCTCGTCTGTCAGATTAACTCGACTTAAGTCAAGCATAATTGGCAGGGTCAATGAGGGCATAGCGTGGCTCTAGCTTAAGACCTTAGTTCTATGATGCGGTGTTTGGGGCAGGATTATCGCGATCGCCCATCTATCAAAACCAGCCGAAATTCAGAACTACAAGCACCTATTTGAGCACGCCACAACTAACCCACTCCTGGCTACAGTGTCAGGCCTAGTAGGGCGGTTAGTCTTTAGAAAAGACTCAAGTATGTCAGCTCTATTTAAGGCTGAGGCTGGGGAGGCTGAGGTTTTATCAGCTTTTGGGCCTCTGGGCTAGGACTGTATTGATAGCCATATGCTGACTGGTCAGAATTATCCATGATCCGAGGTGTGACAAGCACAACCAACTCTCTCCGTTCCCTGTCTTTTGTTTCTTGGCGGAATAGCCGCCCCAGTAAAGGAATATCACCGAGAATAGGTACTTTACTAACGTCAGCTCGGTCTTCATCTTGAATGATGCCAGTTAGGACCAAGGTTTGACCATCCCGTAAGCGCATCCGTCCAGTCTCTAAGCGACGTTGTTGTAACAGCGTACCTGTTGTTCCTGACACCTGAAATGTGCCGCTGGGAACACTTACCTCTGGTGAGATCTTTAAAGAGAGAAATCCGTTGTCATCAATCTGGTCAACAGTCACATTGAGGATGACTCCGGCAGGTCGAATAATCGGCGTTTCTGTGATGGTAGGTAGCGCCCCAGTTGCACCAACAGCAGTCGTCTCTCTTTTAACTCCTGAAAAAATTTCCTGAGTTAGGTTAACTTGAGCTGCACTACCCTCCTGAACAATCAGCGTGGGGCTTGTGAGAATTTTTGCAGATCGATCTCGAATAGAGGTGGCTAGGTTGAGCAAGAAGCTATTACCCAGGACTGCACCAATTTGAAATACACCGTTAATAAACCCAGATACTACCGTATCAGTCGAATTAAAGTTAATATCGGCATTTGCACTACGTTGCTTTAGCAAATCAACGTCTACTATTTTGACCTCAATTACTGCTTGCCTACGGCGAATGTCCATTTGCGTTAGCAAGGAAGTAGCAATTTCAACCGTCCGGGGAGAGCCGATAAGTGTCACCGTATTTGCCCTAGAATCAGCAACTACCTCTAACCCTTCAAGGAGGGTACCACTTGCTTCTTCACTGGTACTACTAGCAGCTTTTTCACTGGTACTACTAGCAGCTTCTGCTCCACCACCACCGTTGGCTCCGTAGGACTCCAGCATTTCCTTGGCTCCAAGTCCCCGAATTACCTCTGTCGTTTGTGTACCCCGATTAAGTGCAGTTACTGCAAGTGAGGATGACCCTTCCGATCCGGTTGCTGAAAATTGACCTCCTTCCTCACTAATCTGTGCTTCTCCAGAGGTTCCACTGGCAGAACCACCTGTTTGAGCAGTAGTGATGGTTGTGTCAATGGTAGTTGTCTTAGAAGTAGCTTTAATTTGGTTTAGCCGATAGGTCCGCACAATCCGATTTCGAGCAATTTCTGGCAAGGCTTGACCCACAAAAATGGTGTTGCCGACTCGATTTGCCTGAAGGCCACTTAATCGGAGAACATAGTTGAAAACATCCTGAACTGGTTCGTCTTCGACATCTAACGAAACTTTAGGTCCTCCTGTGACTGCTCCAGTAGATGTTTCCCCGTTTCCTTCAGCAAAAGCGATATTGATACCTGCTGCCCGTCCTAAAAGAGTTAAAACCTCTCGTACGGGGGCTTCCCTGAGCAATAGCTTGGGAATACGCTCAGTCGTGCCTAGGTCAATAGTGTCAGGAAGTACCTCAATTGGAGCAACGGCAATATCTCCAGTGGGGGGGGCGACGGCGCGGGGGAGCACAGGCGGTGTAGCGTTGGGTGTTTGCCCGGTACTGGGGGGTTGGGAGGGTGCAGGGGTTGCTGGTTGATTGGCTACAGTGTCAGGCGCTTTGATGAAGTTGAGGGCCAAGCCGGGACCATCTCGGCGGATGACTTGCCCAATCGGAGCTCTGGTGGCACCGCTGACTACGACCTGAACGGTGTTGGCATCAAGCTGGCGCACCTCTACTGCGGTAATACCGGGGACGGGGTTTTCCTGGCGGAAGGGCTTGCCACCGGGTAGGCGAAGTTGGGTGTTGGCAATGTCAGCAACGGAGTTGTTGCCGCGACTAACGGTAAAAATGGGCGGGCGGTTATTCCCCTGGGTCTGGAAAACGAGTTCAATCCCTAGAGACGTGGGTTTTAATTGAATCGCGGTCACTTCTGTTGGCGCAGCCCAAACAGGATGGGCGATCAGCGTTAGGACTACTGCGCCGATCGGTATTCCGGTTAATCCCTGATATCTCATCCTTCACCCCCCACAGAAATACGTTGATATTTACTTCACTCGCACCAAGCTGGTCAAAACTTAATTGGACTTATTGATTTGGTTGACCTTCCGCAGGTGGATTCTCAGCAGGTTGGGCTGCCTTGGCCGCTGCCGCAGCTTCTTCTGGTGTTAAGGGCACATAAGCATGGAGCTTAAAGGAAGAGAGAACCCGGTTCTGCGGTTGAGTCTGGTCGCTTGCCTCTGGTAGCGTTGCTGAGAAGTCTTTGACGACCAGCAAGGTTTGTAGTCGCTCCAAGTTACGCATGATTGCTAAAGTCTGACTGAACGTACCATTAAAGGCGACAGTGCTCACCTGACGCTTCAGCTTGCCATTTAGCTCTGGGCCTAGAGATCCATCAGTAATGGGTCCTGAAGCCCCAAAGTCCGGTGTAAAAGTAACGAGTTGGGCCGCACTTTGGCTGACTAAACGATTCAGGTCGAGCAGGAGGGTATCTAAGCTTCTCTGGGTTGAGAACAACGAGCGCACGTCCGTGTTTATAGCTTTGGCCCGATCAAGGCTAGCTCTGATTTCGTTGATCCGCCTGACAGTTTCCTGCTTCTGTGTTAGTTCTGTCTCTTTTGTCTCAATACTGGCTCTCAGTTCCTGCTGACGCGCATAGGCGGGGGCGACAAATTTAGTGCCAAGATAAATTGCTGCCCCAAGACCCACGATCGCAATTAAAACCCCACTCACCGCCGGAGTGAAGGTGACACCAAACACGGTGGGATAAGCTTGCTCTGCAACTTGAGTCTCGGTTGAACTGAACTCTCCACTGAAGGTCATGGCTGAAGTACTCCTTTCTCCTTCAGGGTCTGAATCCGCACAACTAGACCCGTGGCCCCTTTGCGATTTAATTCCCGCAACAGTTCGGAGGCTGGGACATCACTAAGGCTGCTTTGAATTTGATAAGTTGCTAAGGGCTTTGCCCCCGGTTGATTGTCTTCTTGAAGTTGAGCTTGCGTCAGTTGGGTCACGTCCTCTTTTAAGAAGGGCGACTTTTGTAAGGCCAACTCGAAGTCGTTGATAGCGCTAAAGGAAAGGGCATTGCCCTGAATCGTCAATCCTCCCGGTGGTGCTGTGGGGGGAGCCCCGCCTGCCGCTGGAGCTGGTGAAGGGCTGGGAGATGGTGACGGGGCAGGGCTACCGGCGGGGACGGCGGCGGGGGCAACTTGCTGGATGCTGGTAATTTGCAGTCCGGCGGGAACGCGATCGCGCAGGTCTTGTAAGGTTGCCGACCAGGGTTTGACTTGGTTAAACACACTGGCCAGAGCATTGGTTTCTGCCGTCACTTGCTGTTCTTGGGACTTGAAGCTCTCAACCTGGCTTAATGCCGGGGCGAGCTGCGCCAATTGCTCATCTAGTTCTTGCTCACGAGCCGTCAGCCGTTGATTCAGCAGCGTCAGAACCAGCAGGCAGGCCAGGGCTAAGCCGAGAAAACCGCCACTTGCCACAACACCCAACAGCAGCGGTCCCTGGTCAAACGCCGCCAAAACTCCTGGACGACTGGGTGCATCCTGCCTGTAACCGGGCCGGTCCTTAAGCAGATTAACTTCAACTGCGTACATTTTGGTTAAGCCTCTCGCAATCCTAGACCCATGACAACGCCTAATCCAGGTCGCTGAGCAGCGGGAATTTCTTCCATGACTTGCAGCGACAGGGCCTCAACGGGATCAACTTGACTGGCAATTAAACCCAGACGCTGCGTCAGAAACTCATCCAGTTGGCCAATCCCGGCTCCCGGTCCGGCCAGGAGTAGCTGAGAAACTTCCAGGTTCTCTCCTTGATTGATATAGAAATCGATGGAGCGGCGCAGTTCATCGGCCAGTTCGCTGACAATCCGCAAAATTGCTGCAACACTGGGGTTGGGCGCATTGGCATTGTCACCAAGCACGAGGGGAACTTCTATGCCCTGGAGCAAATCACTGCCCATCGAACTAGGAAGGTTCATGGCCCGGCTCACGGTGGTTTGAATTTGATAGGTGCCGATTGGCACCCGGCGGGTGAATTGCGGAATCCCAGCCATGACAATACTTATTTCCGTACTGTCAAATTCAATGTCGGCGATCGCAATGATTTCCTGGGGGGCAAACTGAAGCAACTGGTCTCGCAGGGTGCGGAGCAGGGCAAAACTACTTACCTCCAGCACGCTCAAGCTCAGTCCTGCTTGGCGAAAGGTCTCTAAATAGGAGTCGGTCACCTCTCTGGGCGTGGCAACGAGTAAAACTTCCTGTCGTTCAATCCCATCTTCATCAATGAAGGTACTGAGTTTCTGAAAGTCAATATCCGCTTCTTCTCGCGGAAAGGGTAAGTAAAGCCCAGCCTCCCGGTTCACATGCTCCCATAACTCTCGATCATCCATCTCCGCCGGTACTGGCGGAATTAGGCGCACAATCGCTTCCCCCAAGGGTACTGAACTGGTTGCTTGCTTCACTTTTAGCTTCTTTTCCTCTAGACCGGAGCGGATTACCTCTGCCATCGCTGCCGGATCAACCACCCGCCCCTCTTGAAACACACCGGGAGGGACTGGAACCGAGGCCAACGCCGCTAGCTTGATCGCCTGGTTCTGCTTGCGAAGTTGAACAATATTGATGCGCTCAGGAGTCAGTTCAATTCCTACCCCTTTAGCAGCTTTTGGGAATAAATTTTTCAGTGAGGCGACCACAGCTTTTTCCAGTTCGCTAAAGAGATATGATTGGGACCAGGAAAGTCATTAAGCATCAGTGCGATCCCTGATGGCAGAGTACCCAACTTCCCTACCGTTGCATTCACACCACTGTGTGTAGTTACAACCAGCAAAATTTATGCAAAAACCAATAATTTTTGCCAAGTGAACCCTTGTGTGGTGACAATATTTGCCGAGTCAAAATTAGACCTATGACCAAGATCAAAACCTGGAAGTTTGGAATTTTTGCCCTATTCGGTTTACTCCTCAGTTGGATGGTCAGTTGTAGTCCCGGTCCTACTGACAGTGGTAACCAGCAGGGCAGCACTCAAGAAGTTGAGTTTTGGACCATGCAGCTTCAGCCCGATCATACGGACTACTTCAACCAACTGATTGCCACCTTTGAGCAGGAGAATCCCGATATCAAGGTTCGCTGGGTGGACGTGCCCTGGTCAGATATGGAGCGAAAAATTCTTACGGCGGTTTCGGCTCAAACTGCGCCTGACGTGGTTAACTTGAACCCTAGCTTTGCCTCCCAACTGGCAGAGCGCAACGCCTGGCTGGAGCTAGACAGCAAAGTTCCTGAGCCAGTCCGCCAGCAGTACTTACCGAGTATTTGGCAAGCAAACACCCTGAACGGTAAAACCTTTGGCTTTCCCTGGTACTTGACCGCGCGAGTGGCAATTTATAACCAGGATCTGCTCCGGCAAGCTGGAATTACCCAGCCCCCCGCCACCTATGCAGAACTGGCCCAAGCGGCAAAGCAAATCAAGGATAGAACGGGCAAGTACGCCTTTTTCGCCACCCTGGTTCCCGAAGATTCAGCAGAAGTGCTGGAATCCTTTGTGCAAATGGGGGTGCCTCTCTTGGACGACCAAGGCAAGGCAGCATTCAACACCCCGGCAGGGAAAGCAGCCTTCCAGTACTGGGTGGATCTCTACAAGAATGACTTACTCCCCCGCGAAGCCTTAACCCAGGGACATCGTTATGCCGTAGAACTCTATCAACAAGGACAAACCGCTGTCCTCGCCTCTGGGGCAGAGTTTCTGGAAACGATCGCCAAAAATGCCCCGTCCATTGCCCAGGTTTCGGCTACAGCTCCCCAAATTACTGGCAAGACGGGTAAGAAAAACGTGGCCGTGATGGATCTGGTTATTCCTCGCTCTACCGATCAGCCGGAGGCAGCGCTCAAGTTTGCCCAGTTTGTCACGAACAATGAAAACCAGCTCAGCTTTGCCAAGGCTGCAAATGTGTTGCCCTCAACCCTGGCCGCCTTGCAAGACGACTACTTTAAAACCGTGAGTGACCAGGCTTCGCCGATAGAAAAGGCCCGGATCGTCAGTGCCAGCCAGATGGACGCCGCCGAGGTGCTAATCCCAGCCATGAAGGACGTCAAGGTGTTGCAAAGAGCGATCTACGACAGTCTTCAGGCAGCCATGCTGGGTGAAAAAACCCTGGACCAGGCGATCGCGGATGCGGCCCAAACCTGGAATCAGGGTCGTGCCTGATGGTATTTAAAAAAGTGACCGACTAGGTAGAGTGACCCACAGAGAACCAGCGGGGCTGGTTTGACAGTCTCAAGGCTGTTTTGAATGGCAATCTCCAGCCCAGTGACCAAGTCGGTACAGGTCTGGCAGTGTCCTAAGGTTGGACAGATTGCCCGGGCTAAGGTCACCAAGTCTTCTGGGTCGGCAGTGTCGTGGTCCGGGACCGGGACGACGTACAACCGATCACCGGGTCGGAGCAAGGCCTTGAAGATATCGGCATGATCCTTGGTTGCCAGCATTCCCATCACCCAAGTAACGGATTGATCTGGCTTGACCACTCTTTCGTCCATAAACTGGCGCAGGGCTTGGGCAGCAGCAGGGTTGTGCGCTCCATCGATCAAAAGAGGTCGTGCCACCTGATGCTGGTCGATCCAGGTTGTCGATTGAATTCGACCAGGCCAGGTCGTCTTTGCCATCCCTGCGCTTATTGCGGCTTTTGAGATCTCCCAACCCTGTTGCCGCAGGACTTGAAGGGCGGCGATCGCTAGGGCTGAGTTGGTCAACTGGACTGCTCCCAGCAGCGGCAGGGGGTACTCAATCCCTTCAACAACAGCCCAGTCCTGACCCAGATCCACAGCGGGCTGAGGCCAGACCGCAGGACAGGCCAACTCGGCGATTCGTTGCGCCACCACTGCTCTGGCCTCAGTCGGTAAGGGTCCCACCACGGCTGGACACTCCGGTTTCAGAATTCCTGCTTTTTCTCGAGCAATCTCAGCCAAGGTTGATCCCAGGCGCTGCCAGTGCTCCCGGCTAATCGAGGTGATTATACTGACCAGGGGGCGATCGCAGACATTAGTGGCATCCAGGCGGCCCCCCAATCCCACTTCAATCACGGCCACATCGACCTGGTGCTGGGCAAAATATAACCAGGCTGCGGCAGTAATCACTTCAAACTGGGTTGGAGAAGGGCCAGGCCGGATCGCTTGTTGAACCTGTAGAAGCAATTCCTGGAACTCTGCTAAGGAAATTGCCTGTTCGTTTAGACAAATGCGATCGCACCAATCGACTAAATGGGGGGAGGTATAGCGGCCTGTGCGATAACCTGCCTGGGTTAGAATAGCTGAGAGATAGGCGCAGACCGACCCTTTACCATTTGTCCCCGCCACGTGGATGACAGGTATCCGCTCGTGGGGATTTCCCAAGGCAAATAAAAGCTGGCGAATTCGCTCTAGACCAAGATGAACCCCAAAGCGTTCATAAGGTTTAAGGAGAGAATCAAGCGTCACAGCACTGTACATTCACTTACGGTGTGACTTGGAGGATTTGGATTGATCTTACGGGTTTTGCAGTTTCAACCATGTCTTCTCGCAGCAGCGGCGCAGCAATCAGCGTACCATTCGTTCTCTTAGAGATCAGCATCCACATCCTGCCATGCTCTCCACAGCAAAATTCTTCAATCCAAGTATTGTCGTTAAAGTAGATGCCTTCACTGGCTAGGAAACCTGCGTTTTCACGAAATATCATGTGTTGTTTAATCTCTGACACTGCTTTGAAAAGCAAGTAATGCTTAGGGCTACTTACACGCCACAATCGTCGCTCACAGTAAATGCAGTGAAAGTGTTGGGGTTTTTTACCCTGACTAGGCTTGTTAGGCATTAGAGGTTTCCCTGATCTCAAGAGGGGTGGAATTGAATCGTAAGGGCACCGCTGCCGTTGCCAAAAGCATTAGAACTGCTTAAGTAACGGCGTCAGCCAACACGGGTTGAACGTAGGTGAGCAGGGACCTCTTACTTCCACCCCCCAGACCTACCTGCTAACGGCTCGAATCACCGTGATGCACTAGCGGTTTAACAAACTTGCCAAGTACCTAAGCTGCCGATCAAAGCTTGAAATAGACGCCTTAATTCGTCTTTAACTTGACTGCTTGGACAGCAAAAAATCGACAGTACCGTTAAAAAACTGGAAGGCTTGGAAGTCACATCCAATTTTTGAGTGCGTCTGTATTAGAACTAAGTGTTATTAATCACATGCATTAGGAAAGGCACTTGCTAGCAGTCGCTGATTTCCTAAGCAGCAAAGAAAAGACACACCTAATCCCTTGACCAGAACAGCTAAAGTGCACTCAACGGTGTCTTCTCAAACAGTCGGCAGTAGATATTTCGCTGGCTAAATTGGCAGACAGATTGTAGAACTTACTGAAAATTTTACCCCCAATCAAGGGATATTTCTAAGCCTAGGTGTACTACGATTTTGAAATTCTGTCTCTGGTTAGAGAGGTTTCTGCTTTGAAGCTAAGACATGCTTTGAAACCCATAGGTCTGCCGAAGTACATTAGTAGCTCTAAAGCTGGCCGGAACTGATGGGGCAAACAAGCTGTCAAAGGCTTGAAGTAGTTACTTCGCCTCAAGTCTGGTTGACTCTCGCTATTCTGTGCTAGCTTGATTTAGGTTTCCCTGAAAACAATGGCCCGCGGGCGTAGTTTAGTGGTAAAACCTTAGCCTTCCAAGCTAATGATGGGGGTTCGATTCCCCCTGCCCGCTTTGTGTGTTTGTGAATTACTGCTGTTTTACCATCCCCAGGTTCCGGCTGTCCCTTTAAAGGGTCCAACAATTTTGGAGGTGATCCAGCCTCCGTAAAAGTCACCGGCCTGAGCTTGAACTTTCTCTCCATCTAGATAACAAGCATCTACTTGGCTGGGATAGATTGCCAGGTAACCTTGTAAGGCTTGAAAGTCTTTGCTAGGTGACTCATAACTCCAGGCAACATTCGGTGCTTCACGCTCACCAACGCGGATAGTCCAGTAGGTGGCACTGCCTTTAAACTCACAAAAGCTGCTCCGGGGGGTGCGGCTGAAGTACTGCAGGCGAACATCCGCTGGAGGTAGGTAGTAAACGGGCGGATGACTAGTTTCTAGAACCCGGATTGCCCGGTTTGTCTCAGTGATCGCTTGGCCATTGAAGACAACCTCAACCTGTTCTGACACCTGTTCCCAACGAGGGGGGCGGGGATAATCCCAGACAGATTCCTGGCCGGGTTGCGGCTCGATTCTTTGCGGGCGCATAAACATAGTTGTACTTCCTAAGAGCTTCTCAACTGGCAGTCTCAAGAGCAGGGTTGAATGATGGTGATTGACTCTGACTTAAGGACTGCACCAGCGGCTGAAAAATTGGCGCTAGCTCAGTCCGGCTAACCACCAAGGTTGGATAGGCGCGATCACCGTAGTTCTCTCCAACTCGTAGGGGAAAAACGTCTTCTGACCCCAAGGAGATCCACACCCCTCCGGCGGCTTGAACAATTGACCAGGCTGCTGCCAGATCCCAAACTTTGGGGGTGGCTTCAACTCCTCCTAAGGTTGCACCGGCTGCGACCATGAGGAAATTGTAGCTTGCAGCACCCAAAAGCCGAATTTTACAGGGAACTTGTTGAACCACAGAGAGACTGCGAGAACAAACACTGAAGAAGTGATTGGGGTTCAGGGAAGCGGCACTGGTTTGAATGGGTTGTTGATTTAGAAAAGCACCATTGGGTTGAGCGGAGGCTGACCAAAATCCATGAAATGACTGAGCCAAGGGCGGCAGGTGAACATAGCCAAACACGGGTGTGCCTTGATACAGCAGCCCCAGAGAGATTCCCCAGACTGGAATCCCACGCGCAAAGTTAGTCGTACCATCCAGCGGATCAACGACCCAGCACCACTCTGTCGGCGGGAAAATATGTTCTTCTTCTTCACTCAGAACCCCGTGATCAGGAAAGGCCGTGGCGATCGCTTGGCGGAACTGCTGGTCGGCCCAGCGATCAGACTGGGTAACTAGACTGCCATCTGCTTTCTCTGCAGCCTTTACTTGACCAAAATCAATCAATAGCTGACGACCGACCTGTGCTGTTGTAGTCTGAGCGAAGGCTAAAATAGCTGTCCAAAAATCGCTCATTCCTACGGAGGTGTTCGTTAAACTCGTAATGCCAGTTGACTCAGACTCAGACATGGGATAACCATAGGGGGAAGGAAACTAACTGAGGAATTCTAATCAAGCGACCTGACGGAGATAAGGGTCAGCCTAGCAGTTAATTATTGTAAACAGGGTAGCTTGCGATCGCGATGTTGATTTCTGACAGCCACAAATTTATCTTTGTGCACGTTTACAAAACTGCCGGTACCAGTATCAGGCAGGCGTTATCAGCCTATGCTCAGCCGCTCAAGCGTCCGCTTTGCCTACGGGTCTTAAGACGGTTGGGTGCCCAGCAACTCGCCCAAAAGAACCCTTTAATGGCAATTCATCACCATTCCTCTGCCAGGCAAATTCAAGCTGCCTTTACACCTGGTGAATTTGAGCAATTTTACAAGTTTGCATTTGTGCGGAACCCTTGGGATTGGCAGGTCTCGCTTTATCACCACATGCTCAAAGAAGAATCCCACCATCAGTATGAACTTGCCAAATCATTTGAAAGCTTTGACCAGTATATTCACTGGCGCGTCAATAATAAGCGATTGCAGAAAGATTTTGTGGCTGATGAAGGGGGCAATTTGATCGTAGATTTTGTCGGTCACCTTGAAACCCTTGAGCCTGATTTTACATTGGTCTGCGATCGCCTTGGCCTTAACTGCCAGCTTTCTCACCTTAACCGCTCCGCCCACAAAGACTACAGGTCATACTATACGCCGGAAACAGCGGCACTTGTTGCAGAAGCATTCAAAGCAGACATCGAGTTCTTTGGATACAACTTTAACGGTCTAAAAAGCTCTAGTGAAACTGAATACCAAACAAGCTAGGGCTCTATTACAAAAGTCATGTCGATGATGTTCTTTGGAGGAGGTCTGAAAAGTGGAATCCTTTGCCAAACTTGCCCCGATTCTCAAACAGCCTCTTAAGGTGTCCAGAAAAAGACAGGGTGATTTTGTCAGTTAGAGTTGACTAGGTTCTACCTGTGAAAGTCATTTGTGTAATCACTTGTGAGCGGACATAAATGAAAGTTATTCAAATTGGCATGGCAAAGAGCGGTAATTATTGGCTCTATACAATCTTGAAACAAATCCTCAGCCTGTCGGGTCAGTGGCAAGGATCATTCATTCAGAACCAACCGCTTTACGCAGAAGCCAAGAAGCTAACGCTAAGTGTAAAAGATCAGATTGACATTGACGTAATGAATATTGAGGATACAGGAGTTTACTATCGGATCAGCTCCCTTCCTCCCCACCGGATTGCGAATTTGGCTAACTATCTGGACCAGTCCTCTTTGGTTTGGACGCACTCTCCTTTTTGTACTCGTTCTTTGCAGGTTCTATCTCACTTTTCAAAGAAAGTATACATTTGCCGGGATGGACGCGATGTGGCTGTATCAGCAGCGAGATTTGCGATGACGCCCTACAAGCAGACTTTTTATCCCAATCGGTTTAATACACCCGAAGAGTACCTAGAGAATTGCCTGGATGGAAAGGCACGAAGCTGGGCCAAGCACTGTGCAGGATATTTGATCTGTCCTGATATTTACTGGGTGTTCTACGAAAGACTCCTCCATGACTTTGATCGTGAAATCGAAGGTCTACTCAATTACCTTGAGATAGACCTCAGTGCTGAGGATAAGGCTCAGGTAAAAAACCTAGCCAGTTTTGAGACCATGAAAAAAGACAGCCCCGACCATTTGAAAAAGGGAAAATCTGGGAACTGGTCCAGTTTTATGAACGAATACCAGCAGAAAAGATTTATTGAGATTGCTGGCTCAGTCCTAGAAGTACTGGGTTACCAGGTAAATGTGTCTCCACCCACAGCGACTAAGCTGCCCGTTCGGCCTCAATCTATTAGCCCTGAACTACTGAAAGCGTATCAAAAGAATGGGGTAGGGGGAAGTAAAAAGCCAGCGCTGCTCCCTAGAGCCCTTCAAAAGTTGAACCGTTTAATTTTCCAGACGCTTAAAGCTAAAAAATCAGAATATCCGGTCAAGATTGAAATGCAGACTTCTAAAGGAAGTATTTACTTAGAAGCGTGCAGCCCAGTTGAATACTATAGACTAAAGACGGCAAGTTACGGCTATGAGAAAGATTTCTTAGTTCGCTTTACAGGCGAACTAGAAGCAGATGATATCGTCTTCGACATTGGCGCAAATGTTGGTCTGACGACTGTGTACGCTGCTGCCTTTACAGAAAATGGTCAAGTCATCGCTTTTGAGTCCGACCCTGATACGCTAGGCTATCTGAAGCACAACCTCGGTCTTAACAAGTTTTCCCATGTTGACTTTGTCCCCTGGGTACTTGGTGATACAGAAGGCCAAGCAACCTTGTGCCCTGAAGCTGCTGGTTTTGTCTCAGGCCCAAGAGAAGACAGACCAGTTATTTCGAATGATAAGACCAGGGTGCAAGCACGAACCCTAGACAGCGCCATCTTGAGTGGAGATTTACCCCTGCCAACTGTGCTAAAAATTGACATTGAGGGGGCTGTAGTTTTGTGTCTTAGAGGTGGGTCAAAATTATTGAACGCAGAGATAGGAGACAAGCCTCGCTTGATTTTTCTTAAACTATATCCAGACTTACTTGCCTCATTTAACTCTAGTTCTGATCAGGTTCATCGGTTTCTATTGAGCAAGGGCTATTCGGTGGTCTGGGAGCAGCAACGCAATGCTCAGATCCACTATTGCTATAAAACGAACTAAGTTCTCTAGAGATGGTTAATTCCAGAGTATCTATTGTGATTCGTTGCTACAACGAAGAGCAACACATCGGTCGTCTACTCAGTGGTATTATTCAGCAGACCGTTCAAGATGTAGAAATTATTATCGTGGACTCCGGTTCCACTGATGCCACCCTGCTGATTGCATCGCGCTATCCAGTCAAAGTACTTTCGATTCGACCAGAAGACTTTTCCTTTGGGCGATCGCTCAACCTGGGTTGTCAGGCAGCGACCAGCGAGTTTCTGGTCATTGCCAGCGCTCACGTTTACCCGGTGTATCAAGATTGGCTGGAGCGATTGTTAGCCCCGTTTTCCGATCCACAGGTTGCTTTGGCCTACGGCAAGCAGCGAGGCAATGAGATCACGAAGTACTCCGAGCATCAAGTTTTTGCCAGATGGTTTCCGAGTGAATCCAACCTGAGCCAGGATTATCCTTTCTGTAACAATGCCAACGCTGCTATCCGGCGATCGCTGTGGGAACGGTTGCCCTACAACGAAGCCCTGACGGGATTAGAAGACCTACACTGGGCCAAGCAAGTCATCCAGTTAGGCTATAAAATTGCCTACGCCTCAGAGGCTGAGATTGTGCATGTACACAACGAAACCCCCCGGCGAATCTTTAATCGGTATCGGCGCGAAGCGATCGCCCTGAAGCATATTTTTCCGCAGGAACAATTTAACCTCTGGGATTTTATCCGCCTACTGATTACAAATGTCGCTAGCGACTACTACCATGCCAAGCATGATAGAGTCTTGACGAAAAATCTTCTCTCTATCCCCACTTTTCGGAGTATGCAATTCTGGGGAACTTACCAGGGTTTTACCCAACAGGGTCCGATTACCAGCCAGCTCAAGCATACCTTCTACTATCCCCGTGGCCTAGCACGTCCGATCAACCCTTTGACAGCTTCTCACAACAGACCCACGATTGACTACAACAAATCCACCCAGGAGCAATCTATTGAGCAGGTACATTGATATCTCAGTACCCGTATCTCCTGACTTACCTGCCTGGCCGGGTAGTCCCCCTATAGAACTTCAGCGTCGCCTCGATCTAGGGCAAGGCGATATCGTTAACGATACAACCCTGCATTTCAGTGTCCACACAGGCACTCACGTTGATGCTCCCCTCCACTTCTTAGCTGAGGGAAACAGCGTTGAACATCTACCGCTAGAAGTTCTGATCGGTCCAGCAGTCGTGGTCGATTTGCCAGATACGAATGCAGTATCTTCAGAAATTCTAGAGCAGTTGCCGCTGCCCCCAGGTGTGGAGCGCTTATTGATTCGTACTCGTAATTCCCGTCTATGGCAAGCAGACGTGCAAAAATTTCAGCCAGACTTTGTTGCCTTAACTGCCGATGCAGCCGAGTGGATTGTTGATCACGAGATTCGACTGATCGGTGTAGACTATCTCTCCGTACAGCGGTTTCACGACGGGCCAGAAACTCACTTAAATTTACTCAAAGCCGAAGTCGTAATTCTCGAAGGACTGAATCTAGCCTATGTCCAGGCAGGAGAGTACGAGCTAATATGCCTGCCAGTGATGCTAAAGGGGGTTGAGGGAGCACCAGCAAGAGCCATTTTACGGAGCTTTCTAAGTTGAAATTAAAGGAGAGTGGTAGAGATGCTAGTCATTTCAAATGGGGCGTTCAAGAGTGGATCTACCTGGCTATATAATATTTTGCGTTGTATGACAGGCTTTCCTCCCCCTCCTGAGGAGTTCTTAAACCCTAACTGGGTAAATCCTTCAATTGATCCAGAAAAACTTACAAAATTTCTTAAAGAGGTTGATTTTTCTCACAAAAACTATTTGTGTAAAAATCACTTCGGTGGAAAATACCAGAGGGATCTTTTGCTAGCTTCTCCAAACGTTTTTATTTTAGATATAAAAAGAGATATTCGCGATGTAGTTGTTTCAGCATATTATCATCATCGCCGCAAGGGATACGATGAAAGCTTCAAAAATTATTATTGGAAAAAAGGCAAAAAAGTTGCTAACTTCGTTAGTAGTTATCAAAGAAATTGGGATGTTCAATCAACTAAAATTCTTATTGCATCCTATGAAAAACTACATTCTGATTTTAACAGTGAAACAAAGAAGATAGGAGACTTTTTGGGAATTCAAGTATCCGACCAGCTAAGTGAACAAATTAAAACTGAGACAACCCTTGATAGTTTAAGAAATAGGTACGGAGAAAGTGACCAGAGTGATGATTCAAAATTTTTTAGAAAAGGAGTTATAGGAGATTGGCAAAATCATTTTGATGCCAAAATGGATCAAGATCTTGAGAAAGTGCAGAAGTTCAGTTTAAGTCACTCTGACAAAATTCAAGTAGAAATAACAAAACTTTATACTAAGACTAAGCGGAAAATAGAGCATTTGTTTTTGCCGAGTTGAAGCAATGAAGATGTTGAGAAAAAGCCTTGTTTGATAGCTATAGCTGGCTTGTTGAGGGCCAAGTATGGTTGGTGTAGACTGAACAGAATGAATTATTACACTTACCTTCATAAAGCTAACTTCTAAAGCTAATAGGAGTGAAAGAAACCCTTTGAGAAAGTAGTTTTAGAGAGGAGTGATAACAGGTGATGAGGCAGTTCTATTCTTATCTGAAAGAACAACATAGTACTCACCAGTTTCGGGTAGACTTAAAGCATAGTTTGCAGAGAAAAGAAGCTATTTTGGTCCACACGATGGGTAAGGTAGGTTCATCTTCGATTAGAAAATCCCTCAAGGATTTGGAGTTGAGTATGCCCATTTACGGTACCCACTTTCTAAATTCTGAACGCTTAGAAGCACATTTAAAAGTATTGAGACAAAAAGGTCAGAAGCCCGACGGTCATTTGGTAGTGAGTCAATGCCTCCAAGAAGTAATTAACAAAGGCATTAGTGATATAAATTGGAAAGTCATTACCCTTGTTAGAGAGCCAATTTCCAGGAATGTTTCAGGATTGTTTCAAAATATTGATAAAATCTTTCCTAACTTTCTGCAGCGATATCACTCTGGTTCGCTCTCAATTCAGGAAGTTGTCAATGTTTTCCTCGCTGATTATCCCCATGAGCTACCTTTAAACTGGCTAGACTGGGAAATAAAAGCTGTGTTTGGTATTGATGTTTTTTCAGTTAACTTTCCAAAGTCTGATGGCTATACAATATTTCATAGAAATAATATAGACCTGCTGTTGCTAAGACTAGAAAGCCTTGCCGACTGTTCATTTAAAGCCTTTAGTGAGTTTTTAGGGACAAGAGAATTCACGCTTAAGAAGGCGAATGACTCAAGTGAGAAGGAATATTCTCAGGCTTATCGAGAATTTCGAAAATCTTTGCATCTTCCTCAAACTTATATAGAAGATATGTATCAGTCTAAGTATGTACAACATTTTTACACTCAGAACGAAATTGAGCTATTTCAGGCAAAATGGTCAAAGTAGCATTGAGTAGCTAGATAAACATTTAGAGTTTTGACTTGTTTGGAGATTAGATGAGTAATGTCGCTGCCCTTGTTCCCATGCGCCACACTAGTGAACGGGTTCTTGGTAAGAACTACCGACCCTTTGCTGGACGGCCACTTTATCATCACATTATCGAAACCTTACTCAACTGCCCTGAAATTAAGCTTGTCTGTATTGACACAGATAGCTCTATGATTATCGAGGATGCTCGCCAGCATTTCCCCGATGTTAAAATCTTGCTCCGACCTGAGCACCTGCGAGCTGGGACAACTCCCATGAACGACGTGCTGGTAAACTCGGTCTCTCAGGTTGATAGTGATGTTTTTCTGCAGACCCACAGTACCAATCCCCTGCTACGGGCTAAAACAATTTCCCAAGCAATCAGTCTGCTGCTCAATAGCCCTGACTACGACAGTCTCTTTGGGGTGACCAGACTACAGACGCGGCTGTACGATGCCGCTGGTAAAGCAATGAATCACGACCCCAAGGTTTTGTTGCGAACGCAGGATCTGCCGCCAGTCTATGAAGAAAATTCAAACCTCTACGTCTTCAGGCGAGATACTTTGTTAGAGCGAAAGAATCGCGTTGGTAGGAGGCCACTTTTGTTTGAAATTGACCCCCACGAGGCCTGGGATATAGATGAAGAGGTGGATTTTCGGATTGCTGAGCTACTTTACTTGGATCGACAAACCAGTCCTTCAGCGGAGAGAAAAACATGGGCTGGCGAGTTCTGATCACCTGTCCACCAATGCTACTGACTTTAGCAGAGTGCCAGGCAAGATTCACCACAGAAAACCTGGAAATAGTAGCGCCTAAAGTCGTACAACAGCTCAGCGAGGCAGAACTTTGTGAAATTATTTCTAATTTTGACGGGGTGATTGCCGGGGATGATCCCTTTACTGCTAAGGTTTTGGAGAAAGGTCGGCAAGGACGCCTACGAGTCCTGGCGAAATGGGGAATTGGCGTCGATGCGATTGACCTGGTTGCTGCACAAAGACTGGGTATACATACATCTAATACCCCAAATGTATTTGGAGACGAAGTTGCTGATGTTGCCTTGGGTTACACAATTCTCCTGGCTCGCCGACTTCATCAAATTGATGCAGCTATTCGTCAGGGTCAATGGCTGAAAGTTCAGGGTACATCGCTGCGCGGTAAGGTGGCAGGGGTTGTTGGTGTCGGCAGTATTGGCAAAGCGATCGCCCGCCGTTTTAATACTTTGGGCATGCAGGTGCTTGGCTATGACGTTTACCCGATTGATCCTGCCTTCTGCCAGGAAACGGGTTTGCACCAGGTAGCGTTAGACGACTTGCTGTGTCAGGTTGATTGCGTTGTCCTCTCCTGTAGTTTGAATTCCAACAACTATCATCTATTGAACGAACAAGCCTTTTCAAGCATGAAAAACGGCGTCTGGATCGTTAATGTGGCGCGTGGACCCCTGATCGATGAAAAAGCCCTAGTCTCAAGTTTAGAGACTGGAAAAGTAGGGGGAGCCGCCCTGGACGTATTTGAATCCGAGCCCCTCGCCCTGGGACACCCTCTACTCAACTATCCGCAAGTTATTGTCGGCAGTCATAATAGTTCTAATACCCGCGAAGCGGTCTTGCGAGTCAATCAGCTTGCGATTGACAACTTAGTGCGTGGTTTGAGACAAAATACTGGCTAGATGCTAGCTAGAGTGAATGATGAAGCAAGTTGTCCTGATCACGGGCATAGCAGGGGGTATTGGCTCTGCCACCGCAGCCCTGTTTTCCTCAAAAGGTTGGTACGTGGTTGGCGTTGACCAGAAATCTGCTAAGGGGACTGGCAGTGATTACTATATTCAAGCTGATGCATCTGACCCTAAACAAATTTCTAATGTTGTAGAACAAGTTGGACAAAACCTGGGCAGGTTGGATGCACTAGTCAACAACGCAGCGATTCAAATCTGTAAGCCCATCCTTGAGATGAGTGTGGCGGAGTGGGATAGGATTATGGCGGTTAATCTACGTTCCACCTTTGTCTGCTCTCAGGCCGCTCACCCCCTGCTGAAGGCAACTCAAGGGAGTATTGTCAATGTTAGCTCTGTCCATGCGATCGCAACCTCTGCTAATATTGCAGCTTATGCAGCCAGCAAGGGAGCGATCGTGGCCTTTACTCGCGCCTTGGCAATTGAATTTGCACCTGAGCAGATTCGGGTCAATGCTATACTGCCTGGTGCTGTAGATACGCCAATGCTGCATGCAGGCTTGCAGCGAGGACACATTTCAGGAATACTGAATGAGCAGATGGATAAGCTGGGTAAGAAAACGGTCCTTGGTAGAGTTGGTAAACCTGATGAAATTGCCGAAGCAATTCTGTTCTTGGCTAGTGCTCAACAGTCTTCCTTCATGACTGGCCAAGCATTGGTTGTGGATGGAGGAGCCACAACAAGATTGAGTACTGAGTAACTATTCAACTGGGCTAGCAGTAGTTTTTTAAGCTAGAGTTAGAACTGCTTCAGGTACTTATTTTGATTGGAAGAAATAGTGAGCGATTTAGTGAGGAAACCCCTTCACCAAGTTAAAGCAGTAGTAACAAAAGCGTACTTAAATTATTACTCCACTTCACTACGCTGGATGTGGTACTTAGAGCACTCTAAACATTTATTGAAGTTCAAGGATGCTCATCAAGGTGAAAGTTGCTTCATTATTGGTAATGGTCCTTCTCTGAACAAGATGGATCTTTCTGAACTTAAAGATTGCTATACGTTTGGTCTAAATAAAATTTATTTACTCTTTGATAAAGTTGATTTGAATCTTAGCTACCATGTAGCAATGAATCCGCTGGTTATCGAGCAAAGCGCAAAAGAATTTGAATCTTTATACTGTCCATCTTTTTTATCCTATCGACATGCGCGCAGAATTGTTCATAACCTCGACCACGTGTATTTTATCCTGTCAGGAAAATCGTTTACTTTTCAAACTGATTTATCCCAACCAGTTTGTGAGGGCCATACAGTAACCTATGTAGCCCTGCAAATTGCCTTTTACATGGGGTTTAGCCAAGTTTTTTTAATTGGCGTCGATCATAACTTTGTTGCTGTTGGAAATCCCAACGAAAAACAGTTTCTTCAAGGAGAAGATCCTAACCATTTTGCACCTGGCTATTTTGGCAACAAAGAATGGCACCTACCAGACTTAGAGGCATCTGAGCGAGCCTATAATCTTGCAAAACTGTACTTCAGTCAAGCCGGTCGTCAGGTTTACGATGCCACGGTCGGGGGTAAACTAGAGGTTTTTCCAAAAACTTCCTACGAGCAGGCTCTAACTATTTGTAGTAGGCAAGTAGTTAGGACTGGTCAAGTCTAGCTCAGTGATAGAACCTGGCAACAAAGCTAGAAAGAGCGTAAAAGTTGAAAACTATTGCCCTGATTGACACTTTCTGGAGTGGCCATCATCCAACCTACCTCAAGTTTTTTGCTAAAACGCTACTGGAGCTTGACTGTAGAGTTATGGCTTTTTGCCCTCAGCCCCAAGAACTGAGCGAGTGGATTGTTTCTAGCTGTCCTGCCTTAGCTGAACGGTTTCATGTCTTTGAAATTCAAGAACCTGAGCCATACTCTCTTCCACTGGGCAGGTTTCGCTTAACACTGAGAGCGATCGCCCGTTGGCAGTGTGCTGCGGCTGCAATTCTGAGAGCTTCACAAAAGATTAAAAAGTCACCTGATCTGGTTTTTTTTGCCTGGCTTGATAGTTATTTAAGTCTTTACTTGACCCATCACGTCGTAGATCGGATTTTCCCCTATAACTGGTCCGGCCTCTATTTTCGACCCGGCCACCTCCGTCTAGGGCAGAAACTTTCAGCGATTCGTCGAGGTCCTCTCAATCCTGATGCAGTGCTTAAGTCCTGCCGTTGTTTAGCAGTCGCTGTGCTAGACGAAGGGATTACTGAAAAACTCTGTGCTAAAAGTAAGGGAAAACTTGTGATTGTTTTTCCTGATATTGCCGATGCATCACCGCCTGACTCTAATTTCTCTGTTGTCAAGCAAATTCAAGATAAAGCTTGTGGAAGAAAGGTTATTGGTTTACTTGGCTCACTTGCGAAGCGAAAGGGATTTCTGACCTTGTTGGAAGTAGCCCAAAAAACAGAGCAAGAGAATTGGTTTTTTGTTTTTGCTGGCCAGCTAGTTGAGCGTACTTTTCTACCTGAGGATTTGGAGAAAATTCAAGCTGTTGTCAAGTCAGCTCCCGACAACTGCCACTTTCACTTTGATCACATTCCTGGTGAATCTCAGTTCAACGCCTTGGTGAATGTGTGTGATATCTTGTTTGCTGTATACATAAACTTTCTTCATAGCAGTAACATATTGACTAAGGCATCAGTTTTTGAAAAGCCTGTACTGGTCAGCAACAAATTTTGCATGGGAGAGAGAGTTCACAAGTTTAACTTAGGTTGTAGAATCGACGAGAACAATGTGCCAGATTGTATTGAGGCATTGCACTATCTATTTCATTCTCTTAAGCTAAATAGCCATCAAGTCCAGCCAAACTTTCAGGGTTACAGAGCTTTTCACTCTACTGAACAACTTTGTGGAGCATTTCGATCTATTTTAGCGGCTGTTCACCTAACCTAACCCTATGGAGAAGAATGGTTAGGGTAATATGTAAAACTTTAAGTACTTGCAAACAGTTCTAAGCGCGATCGCACTGTGCAGAACATTATTGAATCCTCATGAAAACTCCTATTGCTTTTCTAATCTTCAATCGGCCTGATACGACTAGAAAGGTATTTGAAGTTATTCGCCAAGTAAAACCACCCCAACTTTTAGTCGTTGCTGACGGCCCACGTCTAGAGCGACCCAATGAAGCAGAAAACTGTGCCGTTGTGCGGTCGATTATTGAGCGGGTTGATTGGGACTGCAAAGTATTGACCAATTATTCTGAGGTCAATTTGGGTTGTAAGAAACGCATCTCAAGCGGTTTGGACTGGGTTTTTAATACCGTAGAAGAAGCAATTATTCTTGAAGATGACTGTTTACCACACGCTACTTTCTTTCGCTTCTGCAAGGAATTACTGGAGAAGTATCGAAACGATACTAGAATTATGCATATTGGCGGTAACAATTACAATATTTCAGGTAGAAATCTAGATGACAGCTACTACTTTTCAAGGGCGAATGCCGTTTGGGGTTGGGCAAGCTGGCGTAGAGCATGGCAGTACTTCGATGTAGACATGAGTCAGTGGCCTACACTAGTAAAAGAAAACAGGCTTGTGGATATGCTGGGCTCTCAGAAAGAAGCTGAAATCCGATATAGATATTGGAGCAAAGTCTATGCAGGAGATGTTAACGCATGGTCCTATCAGTGGCACCTCGCCTGTCTGTGCCAAGGGGCATACTCTGTAGTACCCAATAGAAATCTTGTTTCTAATATAGGTTTCAATCAAGACAGTACTCATACTGTTGATTCAACTAGCCCTTTTGCAAATCTAGAGACCCATGAGATGAAGTTTCCCCTTACCCATCCCAAGTTTATTGCTAAAGATAGTTATGCCTACAACCTATATTTTAGACAGCTATATAGTCCTAGACTTACAGATAAAATTAGTATAAAACTTAAAAAGGTAGCATCCAGGCTCAAGTCAGCATTTAAGCTTGAGCTACCTCGAATCAACTAACAGTGTTAGTGTGAAACTGGTACTGCGTAGGAAATAGATTATTGAGATGACAGTTCAAATACCTAAGTAGATTCAAGCTTTGAATTAAGCATTGAAGTGATTTTATTGTCAACTAGGTTTTACTAAATCAAGGAACAATCACTGAATCGTTCTTTAGCTCTCTGTGACTATCTCGAATTTTTAGAAATGAGTATTACTGACTAGTAATTAGTGAGAGAATCTTGAGTAAAACTCTGTCGACTCGACATGTGATTCAGGTATTTTGAACGCTTGCAAGTAGCTTATTTAAACTGATAGATTTCAATATGCCACATCTAGATCTTAGAGCTGAAAGTGTGGGGTTTGAGCATACAGAGTTAATACCACTTTGTGAAATCACCCAGCGAGTCATAGACGGAGAAATCATCGTTGTACCCAGGTGCATGCAAGCTATTGGCTACTTCGAGCAATTAAAGCAGGCCAGTCTGGAAGGAATTCGCCGGGTGGTTGGTCAGGAGAAAGCCGCACAAGTTGAACGCGAGGGGTTTGAAGCGATTCATTCAGTTATTGATGCGGATGAACTGATCCCGATTACTGACTGTACCTACGAGATTTTTGGCTCAATTGCGCCGATCTTGGTCAAAAAGGTAGTACAAGAAGTGCTTCTGAGAGATAGACCCTTTTACTACGAAGCCTACCCTAACGTGCGGTTCCATGTTCCCTACGACGTAGGGGTACAGAAGAAGCAAAAATTTAGTGAATTTTTGCAAAGACGTGGGAATGGAAAGATTACGGCCCATGGACCACACCACGACAGTTGGTATCAGTGTCCCAGCAACGGCATCAATATCTGGATTGCTATTGGTCCTGTCAAGACTGGTAATGGGTTAAGTCTATATCCTCAGGTGTATGGAAAGCGTCTTCCTTGTACAAAAGATGGTGTAATCATGCGCGATCAGTACTTTGGGCCAGCCCTAAATTTTGAGTTGAAACCTGGGGATGCCCTGGTCTTTCATGGCGAGCATCTGCACAGCTCAGAGCTGAATAGCACGGGTACAACTCGACACGTCGTAAGTTTCCGAATCACCCTGGAAAAACCTAAATTTCTGAATCAATCCTGTCACAACTATCTATACTCTGGGTCTAGTGGTGGGCTAATGGAAGGACTGGTTCAGCTTCCTGCGGCTAAGATGTTCCGCAGCCTTGTAAGACTACTTCAGAGCAGATTAAACACTAAGTTTCTGACACTTGGAAGGCAATCAAGCCCATCGCAGCAAGGCTCAGAGACCAACAGCGATGTTCCAATGTTTCAAAATACATTAGTTGACTTCCCTAAAACGATCCAGGCTAAGAGTGCTGAAGATAAGACTAAGCTTATCTTTGACTCCTCTGAGTTAACGATAGGTGAGATCCGCCCCCTGTCACCAGAAGTCTGTGTTGCACGTCCAGAGAAGCACCGCGTAGTAGCCTTCAGCAGGTATTGTCCCCATGAAGGAGCTGATCTAGCAGCAGGCTACTTGCGAGATGGGTGTATCGCCTGTCCTTGGCATAATCTACCCTTTGACCTAGAGAATGGCGCTAGCCCCTGTCAATCGTTGCGTCAGCTACCTGTCTTTGACTGCCTTCAACGCGGTGATGAGGTAGAGGTAAACTTGGGAGCATGAGATTTGCATCTCCTTGCAGTGCAAGGGTTTCATAGCACCTGTAGAGCGAGGGCATCTTAATCTAGGTTATGGGTAGCATTTTGAGCAAACAGCCTTCTATCCTGCGCTATGACACTGAGGACAGGTAACAGTTTCTCCTGGTATAGGGGTATAAGTACTAGTTTGCTTACTCTATCCGTACCAACTGAGGATTAACAACTTAAAAAACTTCAAATATAGCTTTATGTGGCTTTTCTCAAGACTACGGGGTCTCTACCCAACGATACAAAAGAAGCTTTGGGTTGAGCAACCCTGTGTTGTGAGGTTTCTGATTGATGACTCAATCAGTTTACATCAGGTAGCACAGACGCTCTCAAGTCCTTGGTTTTCTGATGCTAGGCTCGTAGAGATTGATGCAAAAGAACCCGCTACTTATCAGGTAGCTGAACTCGTAGGCCTTCTGTTTAAGAAGCTACCAAAGCTATCTTATGTTTCGTTGATCACAAACCCTTTAAACAGTGCTCGAGTTGTCGAAAGTATTCCTAAAATTGGTCAAGTAATCAACTCTCATACCGCTTGCTTAGATATCGTTGTGTCTCTGAGCGGAAGTGAGAGTAGCTTCAGTAAGGCACAAGACAGAGAAGCAAACTTTGAAAACTTAGTCAAACTGATTGGGTTTATTCAAACTTCTAACTTAGTTTTTAGTAGTAGATTTAGATGCAGGGTTACCAAAGAAAATGTTTACGTTTTACATGACTGGCTAGAGTTTGCGATCGCAAACAATATCTATATCAATTACACCTTTGAAACACTCTATCCACAATCCCGCTCAAGTAACCATAACTTTGCTGATCTTAAGTTTGAGGAAAAGTATCATCTCTCTATTTTTCTAGAAAATTTAATTAAGTTTTATGAACCTCATACTTCACAGAGATCATTTTATCGATCTTCTGTGGATCAATTAATCTACAGGAAGCCTCTTGGAATTCATACCGGGCAGCATCGAGAAGTCACGCTCTCTACTAAAGCGGGTCAAGATTGCGTGGTTGAAAATAGCACCCCTGGCTCCGTAATTACTCCAGCTCCTGTGTCATTGAAGGCTAACGTATCCGGGAGGCTCAAAAATTTGGAATCTTCCATTTCCGCCTTAAAAACCTCGAAAGCCCTGAAACCTCTCAAGCGGTTCAAACAGCAGTTAGGTTTCCAGAGGCAAATGATCAGGGCAGGGGTTGATCAAGCCACTCTTTTGAATCCGCAACCTGCTTTTCGTTTTCCTCAGGCTTCTACTAGCAAACGTAAAGTTCTAATTTGTGGCTGGTACGGAACTGAAACCTTAGGAGATAAGGCCATCCTTGGCGGCGTGGTTAACTCAATTCAAACTTCTTTAGGAGATGTTGAACTCTACCTAGCATCCCTAGAAGCGCTGTACGTCTCCCAGATGACAATTCTCCAAATGCCTGAATTACGGGGATGCCATCTACACGCTGTTGCAGAGGCGAGAAGTCTAGCAGGTTCAATGGACTTGGTCGTCTTTGGTGGAGGACCTGTGATGGCAATTGAGCCGCTGGCTGAGATGATCGCTATTTTCCAGCAAGCGGTCGAGGCAGGCGTCCCGACATTAATCGCGGGGTGTGGGGTCGGTCCCTTAGGTGCAGGCTACTACAACAAAGCAATTAAGACTTTGCTGCTGCATGCCTCTCATCGGATTTATCGGGATTTGAAGTCTCTGGAGCTGGCCCAATCCCTCGGAGTTGATACTACAAATGACCAAGTAGCAGAAGATCCAGCCTTTACCTGGTTAAGTGGTCTGTCCACTAACCCTGCTTTAACAGCCCAGATACCCGTTGAGAACAATCCTCAGCTCTTACTTGGACTGAGGGATTGGCCTCAGCATCAGTATGCTCCAGAATTGACCAGTACTGAGGCTGAGCGTTTGAAGCTACGCTTTGCCAGAGAAGTCATCGCCGCCCTAGAGCTGCTGCTTGTTCAGCACCCCACGCTTAGAATTATTCCTTTCCCCATGTGTACGAATCATATTGGGGGTGACGATCGCTGGTTTTACCGTGACTTATTCAGAGGTCATTCCAAACTACAAACAGCCCTTGATTTCACCTGCTTAGGCGCGGAGCTGAATCCGATTGAAGCTGTGAAGATTTTTAAGGCTGCTTCAGTAGCTTTGACGATGAGGTTTCACTCCCTTGTTTTTGCTTTGGCAGTTGGGCTTCCCAGCGTGTCCGTGGACTATACTTTAGGGCGTGGAAAAGTGAAATCTCTAGCTGAAAAGCACTGTGTTCCCCAAATGAGTCTGGATGTGATTACGCGTGAGTTTATCTTTTCGTCGTTATCGCCACTTTTAGCGACTGGTCAAAGACGATCTGCGTTAAATGGGTCAGGTGATTTGAGGTTCAAACCTCTAGTTGGCGCTTTTCTCTCCTCTTTGAGCTGATGATTAAACCTCTCCTGCTCAGCACCGCTGATATTGAGGGAGGAGCTGCTCGTGCTGCTTATCGCCTGCATCAAGGGTTACAATGTCTAGAAGTTCCTTCCCAGATGCTGGTTCAAACTAAATATAGTGATGATGGAGCGGTATTTGCTCCCCAGCAAAAACTCCTGAAAGGGTTCGCCAAGCTAAGACCAGCGTTAGATAGCCTGCCGCTACAGTTTTACCCCAACCGCGATCGCACCCCTTACTCACTCCAGTGGTTCCCCACCGGGATCAGCTCTCAAGCGGCTGAGTGTCCAGATCTGATCAACCTTCACTGGGTTTGTGCCGGATACCTGCAAGTTGAAGCGATCGCAAAGTTGAAAAAACCACTAGTCTGGACCCTGCACGATATGTGGCCGTTTACAGGGGGGTGTCACTACAGCCAAGCCTGCGATGGTTACCTGAAGTCCTGCGGTGCCTGTCCTCAACTTGGCAGCGATCAAAACTGGGATCTGTCACGCTGGGTATGGCAGCGCAAAGCTAAAGCCTGGAAAAATTTGAATTTGACGATCATCACACCTAGTGTCTGGCTGGCCAAATGTGCCACCGCCAGTTCACTATTCCAAGATTTGCGCGTTGAGGTGATTCCCAATGGTCTCGATACTAAGCGATATAAGCCAGTCTCTCGGCAAGTTGCCCGCGATCTACTCAACTTAGACCCAGAGAAGCAGCTTGTTCTATTTGGGGCCATGGAGGCAACTAGCGATCCAAGGAAAGGCTTTCATCTACTCCAACCAGCCTTGCAAAAACTTAGCAACTCCAGGTGGCAAGACCGCATAGAGCTGGTTGTGTTTGGTTCATCCCGGCCTCGTAACTTGTCTGAACTTGGGTTTCAATCTCACTACTTAGGCAAGCTGAGTGATGATCCGGCACTGGCGCTAGTCTATGCGGCAGCAGATGTTTTTGTCGCCCCAGCTATGCAAGAGAATTTACCGAATACAGTCATGGAAGCCCTAGCTTGTGGTACTCCCTGTGTCGCCTTCAACATCGGCGGTATACCAGATATGATTGAACATCAGCACAATGGTTATCTTGTTCAACCCTACAATGTGGAAGACTTAGCAAAAGGAATAGCTTGGGTATTAGAGAACAGAGGGGAGCTAAGATTAGGCGATCGCGCCCGTGAAAGAGCAGAACAGGAGTTCAGGCAAGAACTGCAAGCTCAGCGGTACCTATCCCTTTTTGGTGAGTTAGTCGGGACCAACAACGCCAAGCTGAAGCGATGAATAACTTAGAGACTAACCACTCTAATTTAGACCGAGCAAAACTATCTCCAAAGTTAAGTATCATTACGGTCACTTATAACTCTGCTGAAACGCTGGAGCAAACCATTCAAAGTGTTATTTATCAGCAATATCCAAATCTCGAATACATTATTGTTGATGGCGGTTCAACCGATAAAACAATTACTATTATTCAAAACTACCAATTTTGTATTACTAAATGGATATCTGAAAAAGACAACGGCCTTTATGAGGCTATGAACAAAGGCATAAAGATGGCAAGTGGAGAAATTATTGGTATCATAAACTCGGATGATTTTTACTTAGAGGGAGCATTTAATAAAATAATTTCAGCAACAGTTAAACATCCAGATTCTGACGTTTTTTACGGAAACATTGTTTATGATCTGCCAGACTATCCCCTACTTATTTCTCGCTCTAAACATCCGCTGAAAAAATCTGACTTTTGCTCAATGCCGATTATGCATCCAACTGTTTTTGTGCGCCAAGATTGTTACCAAAAGTATGGAGCTTTTGATCTGAACTATCAGCTCTCTGCCGATCATGAACTAATGCTGCGGCTACTGAAGGCTAAAGTTAGATTTTATTACTTAAATGAAAATATTGCACAAATGCGAGCAGGTGGAGTAAGCACACAAGACCTTCATGGCATGAGAGAAATTCGAGCAATTTTGTCTAAGCATAATGCTTCCTTTTATACCTTTTTTCGGTTTGCTCTATCTTTTAGTAGAGTTACGACTGTTCGACTGATTAGCAAGTGGCAAGTAATAAGAGTATTACTGCGTATATATCGTACGCTTAAATCCATGCTTCAAAAAAACTTTGCTTAATCAGACAGGGCATGAATAAAATTATTGTTAACGGGTCATTCTTAAAGCGTCGTGTGACGGGCGTAGCCCGCTACGCTCGCGAGATTACCACCCGAATTTTGGAGAAAGAAAACATCTTTATAGCTTGTGATCAAGCAGCTCACCCAGAGCTTGAGCCTGGTAAAGTCTTTCATGTACCCCAGAGTTGGGCGACAAAGATTTTGGGGACAAAAGCCTGGAACCAATTTGATCTCCCCCGCTATATTGGCTCCAGCGTGTTATGGAGTCCTGAAAACATTGGACCCCTTGGGATTGTCAACCATGTTGTTACCGTTCATGACCTGTCTCCATTGGACCATCCAGAGTGGTTTCGTCCTAGTGTGGTAGCAGTATACAGATTTTATCTTCCTCGTCTAATTAGACAGGCCAGGGTAGTTCTGACTGTTTCTGAATACTTTCGCAACCGCATTCTCAAGCAATTTCAGATACCAGAAGCCCAAGTCAGCGTAATTCCCTGTGCCGTTGATGCTCGATTCCATCCCTGTACCAGCAGTGAAGCTGTTGCTTTGCGCCAGCGATATAACCTGCCTGAGCAGTATATTTTGTCCCTCGGTTCTCTGGAACCTCGTAAAAACATCCGTAATCTTCTTGCCGCGTGGAAGCGCTTGCCACCTGAAGTTCATGATAACGTATCCCTTGTAGTTACCGGCGATCGCGGAGACGTTTTCGCGGAGCAAGACCACCGTTCTCAGATCAGTCAGATACCAGGGGTAATCTTTACAGGTTACCTAGCTGATCAAGATCTGCCAGCCTTGTACTCAGCAGCCTCGGGGCTGGTTTACCCCTCCTTGTACGAGGGTTTTGGCCTACCTCCGCTTGAAGCAATGGCT
The DNA here is from genome assembly GCA_041748155.1 of Thermosynechococcaceae cyanobacterium. Taxonomy (GTDB): domain Bacteria; phylum Cyanobacteriota; class Cyanobacteriia; order Thermosynechococcales; family Thermosynechococcaceae; genus JBGTDT01. Next base: position 53,268 of record JBGTDT010000030.1, read on the forward strand.
TGTGGAACACCAGTTATTACCTGTAGGAACACTGCACTACCTGAGGTAGTCGGAGAAAGTGCTTTATTTGTGGACCCCTGTGACCCAGACTCAATCGCAGCGGCTATTCAATTAGTCATCAAGGATAGAGGTTTGCGATCGCATCTATCTCAAGTTGGGCTAGACCGAGCAAAGCAATTTAGCTGGGACAAATCAGCAGACAGGGTGTATGGCAAGCTTAGTGAAATAAGTCAAAAAAATTAAGTACACGCTGAAAGTATACAAGAGTAAACTTTAAAGATGATTACTATTGCTACAAGTTTACTAGTAACTTCATTTGCAATTCTACTAATCGTTTTCTTTCGCAAGAAGATAAATTTAATATCAAACTACACAGTATATGTTTTTTTTACTGTTCTTTACTCTGTATTCCCAACCCTAACTTTTCTCAAAATAGAACCGCAGATATGGTTTCGTCACTACACGCTCAATGAATCTGAATTACTAGTATCAACACAAATTCTAATCATGAGTTTGTGCAACATCATCTTCGCATATGTTTTCTACTCAAGCTATAGAAAGTCAAATATCTCCGCTGTCAGGCCTCAGGCTGCCAAAAAGGATATTTATCAAAACCTAATCTTTATCAGTTATACAATAGCGTGCCTAGCGCTAATACTTATTGGACTTAAGTATAGCTATACTTCTAATAGAGGAATAATAGTACACTCGATTATATCAAACGCGAAGACGATATTAGCATCAGTCTATGTGTTCTTTATCGTCAGATATGGACTGAGCTACCGTATACTTCTGATGTTTTTTGGCTATGTTTTTCTGCTGCTTGTTGAACAGTCGAGAATATACTTTGTCATGGTATTAGTTACAAGTTTGCTTTACTTACAGAATACAAAAGAAGTTAAGAAAGAAACACTAATAAGCACTAACGGCTTGTTGCAAGTTATCAGTAGTGTCAAGACGGGAAAGCTAAGTAATAGGCAAATGATAGCTCTATTGTTAGTATCCTTTGTACTTTTATCCTATGTTGCATTAGCAAGGTCTGGTGTTAAAATTGAAGACTTCATAATCTTTCTTAATCCATTTTATATAGAAGGCGACTATGGATCATACATGATCTTACAAACCTACGATCTAGTTTACAAAGGGGTCATTGACTTCTATACACTGTTTCTAGATTACCTGGTTGATCCAATTATTTATCTTTTGCCGAGATTCATTTTTATGCTCTCTGGAATAAACAAAGATGGTGTAGGAATATTTGAAACTTTTGTGGCTTCTTATGATCGCTACTTAGCCGAAAAATATGCCCCAGTCGGAGGTTTTCATTACATCGCTCAAGCCTCTAGTGCTTTACCATTTCTGGGTCCACTACTTGTAACTTATATTTTTGCTAGAGTAACTGTCAGGGTAGAAAACTCTATGCGTAAAGCTACAGTCAGTAATTTTAGTGAGTTAACATACTATTTATACTCTTCTGGTTTTGCATTTGTCTTCATAAAAACCTTGTTTCATCAAACTGTAAAATACTACGCAACACTTGCTATTCCTGCCTACTTTCTATTCTTTTTACTGAAAAGATATGATAAGGAAAAAGCAAAACGAAGTCACCAAAAAAACTTGCATTTTCAACGCTCGCTTTCTAACTAGGCCTGTCACTGGAGTTGAGCGATATGCAACTGAACTTCTAAAGGCTTTGGATTTTTTAATCGACATTGGAGAGATAAGCTCCAAACAATTCTCCTTTGAGTTACTAGCTCCAAAAAATGTTAAGCATAGTCTTAACCTTAAGCATATACCTCTTAAATGTGTGGGGCTATTTAGTGGTCATCTGTGGGAGCAGCTAGAATTACCTTTTTATGCTAAAGGTGCTCTGCTAATTAACTTGTGTAATACAGCACCGTTACTAACTCGTCTTCAAATTGTAACCATTCATGATGCAGTAGTTTATGCTTTTCCCGACGCTTACTCTTTCATTTTCCGGTCTTGGTACCAACTACTTTGGCCGAGCTTAGGGGTAGTTGCTAAACAGATACTGACAACTTCACTATTCTCAAAAAAAGAATTGATGCAGCATTGCAAGATAAGCCAAGAAAAGTTGCAGATAGTCTATGCAGGAAAAGAACATATCCTTGCTATACAGTCAGATGAAAAGGTTTTTCTAAAACATGGCTTAGTAGGTCGGAAGTATGCGTTGGCAGTCAGTAGCTTAAACCCTAATAAAAACTTTTCTTCTATCGTTCGAGCTATCGAAATATTGGGTGATGTTGACTTTGATATTGTGATTGTGGGGGGTGCTAATCCAAAAATTTTTAGCCAGACGCAAATATCCCTGCCCAATAGTGTTAAGTACTTAGGTTATGTAAGTGATGCTGAGCTGAAAGCTCTATATGAGTATGCAAGCTGTTTTATCTACCCTTCTTTTTACGAGGGATTTGGTTTACCCCCACTTGAGGCAATGGCCTGTGGTTGCCCAGTAATAGTTTCTGGTGCTGCCTCCCTACCTGAAGCATGTGCTGATGCAGCTCTGTATTGTGACCCCTATGACCTCGAAGACATCGCCAACAAGCTGGTTATGCTGATGAATAACACCAAACTTCGTGAAGAGCTACGGCAAAAAGGTTTGGAACGTGCTAAACAGTTTACTTGGCAGAAGTGTGCTAGAGAGGCTTTTGCCGTAATCGAAAAAGTCCTAGCTTCGCAGGCTTTTTACTTTTAAGGCTTACTTATCAGAACTACCAAGTCTTCTAGCTTTCAAGTGGTTTTAACTAGATAGACCTAATCTTTTACTCAATTTTACTGCTTTGCCCTTAGTTAAAGACTTAAGAAGTGATAATCAACTAAATTTCCTCAAGCTATAGGAGTTTGTTGTTACAAAAGGACCTAATTATGTTTATTTGATTTCTAATTGCAAGAACCTGCAAGCAGTTAGGCTTGTACAAAAGCTACTTCTACAGAAGCCTTGAGCTTAAAAATTAAATTCAAGTTGATAAATTTTGCTCTTGATGGCTAAGTAGGTAAAGTTGAAGATTTTTGCCTTTCTCATGAAAGAAGCTTTAAAGGTAGGTGTGATGGTGTATTCATTTAGCACACTCATAGATCTGCTAGATAATTCTTAGCGTCGAGTCTGCAACTGCTACAACATAGCTTTACGGAATCTTCTTTGGGTTGCGCTAAGGTTACAAGATAGCTGTAACTTAATATAGAGGCCAGCATGCTTGTTTTGATTCAGCTTTGCTCTGGAGTGTCTTGCTGCAAACTCAGATGAAAATCGCCATTGTTCATGATTGGCTACTGGTCTATGGCGGCGCCGAGCGAGTGCTGGAGCATATTCTTTTGCTTTTCCCCGATGCAGACTTATTTAGCTTGGTAGATTTCTTGCCTCAAGATCAGCGTGATTTCATTCAGAACAAGCCTGTTAAAACCTCTTTTATCCAAAACCTACCCCTTGCTAAAGAGAAATATCGGCAGTATCTATTGCTGATGCCGCTTGCCGTAGAGCAGTTTGATTTATCTGGCTACGACTTGGTGATTTCTAACTCCTATGCAGTCGCTAAGGGTGTCTTAACAGGACCAGACCAGTTACATCTATGTATATGCTGCTCCCCAATTCGTTACGCCTGGGACTTGCAGCACCAATATTTGAGAGAGACAGGATTAGATCAAGGCGTGAAAGGCTGGATAGCGAAGTGGTTCCTTCACAGAATGCGCTTGTGGGATGCTCGAACAGCCAACGGTGTAGATGAGTTTATTGCAATTTCAAAATTTATTGCTCGCCGAATTTGGAAAGTTTACCATCGCAAGTCTACAGTGATTTACCCTCCAGTAGATGTTAAGAACTTTGCCTTGTGTGAGATCAAAGAAGACTTTTACCTGACCGCATCACGTATGGTGCCTTACAAACACATCGATCTGATTGTGAAGGCTTTTTCTCAGATGCCCGATAAAAAATTAATTGTGATTGGTGATGGACCAGACTTTGAGAAGATTCATACCCACTCGGGAGACAACATTGTCCTGTTGGGCTATCAAACCTTTGATGTGTTAAAGAACTATATGCAGCGAGCAAAGGCTTTTGTGTTTGCAGCAGAAGAAGACTTTGGAATCACTCCTGTAGAAGCACAGTCTTGTGGCACGCCAGTGATCGCTTTCGGTAAAGGTGGAGCCCTGGAGACGATTCGTGGTCTAACTCGTGAACAACCAACGGGTATCTTTTTTGAGCATCAAGACGTCAACAGCCTCAAGGACGCAGTGATGCTGTTTGAAAAATCCTGCGATTTTATTTTTCCAACTGCCTGCCGAGCAAACGCTATACGGTTCAGCGAGGAGCGGTTTCGGGATGAAATGGGAAGTTACATTGATAAAGCATGGCATAAATTTCAAAGACGGCTAGACTGATTAGGACATAATTCAGTAATGCTTTCGAGCATAGAAAGTTCTTAATCGGTGCTGTGACTATACTGATGATTGAGATTTAAAGGTGCAAAAGGTAAGGTAAGGTAAGAGAAGGGTTATGAAAAAAGCCCTGATTTGCGGTATATCTGGTCAGGATGGAGCTTACCTAGCTCGCTTCGCTTTGAGTAAGGGCTACGAGGTTTGGGGTACGTCCCGTGATGCCCAAATGGCATCGTTCCAAAACCTAGTCCGTTTAGGCATTCGTGAGCAAGTCAAAGTTGAGTCAGTTGCTTTGAATGACTTCCGCAGTGTCTTACAGGTGTTGATGAAGATTCATCCTGATGAAGTTTATAACCTAGCAGGACAAAGTTCAGTCGGTCTTTCTTTTCAACAGCCTGTTGAAACGCTGGAGAGCATCAGCATCGGAACCTTGAATCTCTTAGAAGCCATCCGCTTTACAGGCCAACCGATCAAATTCTACAATGCAAATTCTAGCGAGTGCTTTGGCGATGCAGGCGGTATGGCTGCTGATGAGGTGACTCCCTTTCGTCCCAGAAGTCCCTATGCGGTAGCCAAGGCAGCGGCCTTTTGGGAGTTAGCCAACTACCGCGAAGCCTATGGCCTGTTTGCTTGTTCTGGGATTCTCTTCAATCATGAATCTCCCTTAAGGCCGGAGCGGTTTGTCACCAAGAAAATTGTTGCTGCGGCCTGTCGGATTGCTGCTGGTAGCCAAGAAAAACTTCATTTGGGCAACATTTCGATTCAACGAGATTGGGGCTGGGCACCTGAATACGTTGAGGCTATGTGGTTGATCTTGCAGCAAGAACGACCCGATGATTTCGTAATTGCGACTGGTAAGTCCTACAAGCTAGAAGAATTTGTCGAAATGGCCTTTGCCTGTGTGGATCTAAATTGGCATGACCATGTTGTCAGCGATCCGAGATTACTTCGACCTACTGATCTTGCAGTCGGAAAGGGGAATCCAGCAAAAGCCTCAGAAAAGCTAGGATGGCATGTGAAATACCAGATGCCAGATGTGGTGCGAATGATGGTTCAGGCAGAACAGTCAGGAAGTTTAGACTTACCAAGTGTTTCCCGTCTTGCCTGGGAAACAACCAGAACCTCCTGTTAGCCTGGAATAAATAGTTCTATCTACAATTTAAGGCTTTGTCGCTAAAAATTTCCCTCTTACCTCCCCATAATAAGAGTAGTGCTTCAAACGCTCTAGACAATGGCAAGGGATCTGCGGGAATTTCTAAAACAACTTGAGCAAAAGGGTCAGTTGAAGAGGATCTCAGCCCTCGTTGATCCGGACTTGGAAATTGCTGAGATCGCAAATCGAATGCTGCAGCGGGGTGGCCCAGCTCTGCTATTTGAAAATGTTAAAGGCGCGGCATACCCTGTCGCTGTAAACCTGCTAGGGACAGTAGAGCGGGTCTGTTGGGCCATGAACCTGCAACACCCAGAGGAGCTAGAGACACTGGGTAAAAAGCTAAGTCTGTTGCAGCAACCCAAGCCTCCAAAGACAATTACTCAAGCCGTTGAATTTGGTAAGGTGCTATTTGATCTGCTTCGAGCCAAACCAAGCCGTCAGGGTCTTTTGCAGCGGGTTCCCTGCCAGCAAGCCGCTGCAAAAGACCCTGACTTAGACCTAAATCAGGTTCCGATGATTCGTCCCTATTCAGGAGATGGCGGCAAGATTATCACTATGGGTCTAGTCATTACAAAGGATTGTGAGACTGGAACGCCGAATGTTGGAGTCTATCGCCTCCAACTCCAGTCGCGGAATACGATGACTGTTCACTGGCTGTCTGTGCGAGGCGGAGCCCGGCATCTCCGAAAAGCGGCAGAACGGGGTAAGAAATTAGAAGTAGCGATCGCCCTGGGTGTTGACCCCTTAATCTTGATGGCCGCGGCCACCCCCATTCCCATTGATTTGTCAGAATGGCTATTTGCCGGACTCTATGGCGGCTCTGGGGTAACCCTAGCCAAGTGTAAAACGGTGGATTTAGAGGTGCCTGCCGACTCGGAGTTTGTCCTAGAAGGGACAATCACCCCTGGAGAAATTTTACCAGACGGCCCCTTTGGCGATCACATGGGCTATTACGGTGGTGTGGAAGACTCGCCGCTGATTCGCTTCCACTACCTAAGCCATCGCCACGACCCAATTTACCTGACGACCTTTAGTGGTCGCCCGCCGAAGGAAGAAGCAATGATGGCGATCGCCCTCAACCGGATTTATACCCCGATTCTGCGCCAACAGGTTTCAGAGATTGTCGATTTCTTTTTGCCAATGGAAGCTCTTAGCTATAAAGCAGCGATTATCTCCATTGACAAAGTCTATCCGGGTCAAGCTCGTCGGGCTGCCCTGGCCTTTTGGAGTGCCCTACCCCAGTTCACCTACACCAAGTTTGTGATTGTGGTAGATAAAACAATCAATGTTCGTGACCCGCGTCAAGTCGTTTGGGCAATTAGCTCTAAGGTCGATCCGGTCCGCGATGTCTTTATCTTGCCGGAAACCCCCTTTGATACCCTGGACTTTGCCAGCGAAAAAATTGGTCTGGGGGGCCGGATGGGGATTGATGCCACGACCAAAATGCCCCCTGAAACTGACCACCCTTGGGGAGAGGCGTTAGAATCCGATCCGGATGTAGCAGCAATGGTAGAGCGGCGCTGGGCTGAGTATGGCTTGGCCGATCTACATTTGGGGGAAGTGGACCCAAATTTGTTTGGGTACGACATGCGGTAGAAGTTTGTTAAGGCCGAAACTGGGCTAATAACCAAGTACCCACTTGAGCGTGATCGCCCTGCCGACTACGGCGTAAGGCTTCTTCTAGCACAGAGAGTACTAACCCTGGAAATACCTGGGACTCAGTAACGCGACGACTGCCTCGATTCGCGATGGCAAACGCCAGAATTTGGATACTCTTCACATCTATGATCCAATACTCTTTTACCTCCAGGTCTTCGTAGAGCAACCGTTTTGCACCTTGATCATCTACTAGGGAAGTACTCGCCACTTCGATCACCAAGTCGGGGGCAGGATACTTGCTTAAGTCAATTATGGTTGTGCCCCAAGGTACAACTTGGGCTTGTTCCCTGACGTAATAAGAAATATCAGGCTGACATTCTCGAACTCCTGCCTTTCGGTAGGTGCAGTTATCTTTCGCCCGGTAGGGAATTCCTTTGAGGGTAGCGAAGAGATTGACAGCAAAGGTAATCATTGAGTGGTCATCAGCATGATCAGACCCCACTGGTGACATCTCAACCCTCATTTTCCCGTTGTAGTAGTAACCCTTTGCTTTTTCGTAGTTAGGGTCTTCAATTACCTGAACGTAGCCATTCCAAGTCGCCGCTACCCAGGTATCAGCCTCTAGCTTTGTTTTCACCTTCATCGTCTAATTCTCCTGCTGACACCGGAAGTTTTGGCGGGCCAGTCTAACCTAGGGCAAGCTTAGGTCTGATTGCCCTCTCCTGTCCGCTCAGGGTTTTGTACACCAGTCAGTCGATTCCAGAGTTGGTAGCCGACCTCAGTTTTGGGCACGTACCAGTTATCTGGGCCAGCCTCCATCACCCCCATCGCCACAAACTCTTTGGGCTTTGCGTCTTTAAGATTGATGTACTTTGCACCCTGTTCCAGACGACTGCCTGCGGGAAGCACCGGAATTTGCTTCAGCTCATCGTTGGTTAACTCTGGAAGTTGGCGCTGGATCTCTTTGATCTCAGAAGCGTTAGGAGCGTCTTTCTCAGGATGTTCTCCCTCAAGCCCAACGTTTCGACCAGCCATAGGGTGGGGATTCAGATCCTTTTGCCAGTCTTCGGATTGCTCCTCAGGACGTCCGGGTGTTTGTTGCTCAGCCATCTCAAAAGTCTCCTCGAATCTTATATCCTTTTGTAGGAGGAAGCACTGGCGAAAAGGAATCAGTAGCAGCCTTTTCTGTTCAGCTATGCTTGTCTACTACTGCTAATCTACTCAATATTGGAGCCCAGTGAGGATCTGCCTAGAGGTAGGCTTCCACCCTAGAGATAAATTGGGACTACAAGTACAGCAATTTTCCCTTTGAACAACAGCGACTATCAGTCACAGGTACAACACCTGATCAAGATCCTCAAAAAAGACCTGCCAACGCTTTTTGAGCAAGATATCTCCTACGATATCTACACTCAGGATATTTACTTTCAAGATCCGGTCAATACATTTAAAGGCAAAACCAACTACCGGATTATCTTCTGGACGCTCCGATTTCATGGTCAGCTATTCTTTACAAAGCTCTGGTTCGATCTGCACGATGTTCATCAAGCTGACAAAGACACTGTCTTAGCTCAGTGGACTGTTCGCGGTACTCTGCGTGTGCCTTGGAAAGCCCGTGTGTTCTTTAATGGCTGCTCGACATACAAACTCAATGAAGCGGTCCTGATCTATAAACACCTCGACACCTGGGACCGTAAGCCGGGGGAAATTCTCAGGCAATTCTTTCGCAAGGGTGCTCCCTGATCAGTAAGTCGATCGCGGAGAAACCACGCGAATGCCCTTAGAGTATTAGATCTCCAGTTCAGAACTTCACTATTCGAGTTCAGAACTCCACCAGTCAAGCTCAGAACACCAGTGTTCAAGCTCAGAACTCAAAACTTCCAGTTCAACACTCCAGCAGTCAAGCTTAGAACTCAAAATTTGCAGCTCAAGACTGCAACACTCAAGCTTAGAACTCGAAACTCCAACCTTAGAACTAGACCGTTCAAGTTTTGAACTGCAACGGTCGAGCTTTAATAGAAATGCTCTAATCGAATCGGGCAGCCCGGCTGGAAAGGCTCATTACAGAACTGGGAAACTTTGCCTGCAAGGGTTGGAGGATGGGGCAGGGCTTGTTAACTTCCAAGTTATTCCACTTAGTCCAGTCGAACGTGCGCCAATTGAAGGGTGCTTTCCGAGCGGCAGACATCCACAGTAACCGCTTAGCCCGCGTCATTGCCACGTAGAGCAGGCGAAACTCCTCAGCCGTTTTCAGGTTTCCAGCCTGTTGCCAGGCCGCCTCGACACTCGGTAAGGGATAGTTGTGAAGGCTGGCCCGGATCTGAGCCCGAGCTACCTCAGCCAGGGTGAAGTTACCTAAAAACTGGGTCTGAGTCGGTACCCAGAGACTGCCGGGAATCGTCTGCTCGTGCAGAAACGGCACAAATACGTAGTCCCAATCTAGCCCCTTAGCCTTGTGCATTGTGATCACGGTCAGTTGCTGAGGACGGGTATAGCGGACCTCTGCATCTCCAGTTTCGACCGGTTCAAACCTTTCGGAACTGATAATTTCACTCAGCACAGACAGGGCTGCGCCCATAGAACCATCTCCAGCCGTCTGCTGGGTTACCCGCTCTGCTAGCTTCTCGGCAGTAGCCAGTTCTGCTTGGTTGTATTTGAGGGCCAGGGCCAGAAAAGAGATCAACTGGTAGCGGGGAAGTTCTAGGCGAGCGTGGAGGAGGCTGCAACAGAGGCGGCGGGCTTGCAGCACGGGTCTGGTTTGGGTTGGTTCTAAGGGGCTGGGATAGAGAAACTGCTCCGGCAGGCTAGCCAAAGCATTCAGATCTTGGGGCGGAATGAGTTGGCGCTCGACTAAAACGGTGAGGGCAGCCTTGAGGTAGTCTGGAGAGTGAGACCGGTGAATGAATTGCAGCAGCGCCAGCATTTCTGCTGGAACATGGGAGCGGCGATCGCGTTCTCCGACATCGTAAACTTCTATGCCGTGCTGCCCCAGAGCTGCCTCAATTCCATAGCGGCTGGGATCAGATAAAACCTCTGAGACGAAGCGTCCCTGCTTATTCTCTCGCACCAGCACAGCGGCACGGTGCTGCGGCTGTTGGGTGAATAAGTCAATTACCCGTTCAGCAATCAACCGGACGGTTTGATAAACATCCTCGGGGGTATACAGCTCCAGTCCTCGACCCGCAGGCGCAGGGTTCGCTTCTGGTTGCGGGTCATTGAATTCGACAGGATGAATCGCCTGAGTCTGGAAGGGCTGCTCCGCGCCAGCCAGGTGGGAGTGGTTGACCCACTCCAGGACAAAATTAGCTGCCCCTAAGATAATCGGGGCGCTGCGTCCGGCCTGGTTCATGGTCGCTAAGCGACGCTCCGCCTGGCAGTTCTGGCAAAACTGGCGAAAGAAAATTGGGTCGGCAGGGGTGAAGGTTGAATTAATCGCCTGGTTAGGGTCTCCAACCCGGACTAGATTCACCTCCTGGACGGGTGCTGTTGGGTTCTCCGCCAAAATCTGTAGGAGCCGAGTTTGCAAAGGAGTCGAGTCCTGGGCTTCGTCTTCGAACACGGCAAAGACCTGGTTCTGCCAGTGGCAGCGGGCAGCGTCGTCTGCCAACACCCGTAGCGCCGCTAAAATCATTTCATCGTAGTCAATTAAACCCCGCGATCGCAGCAGGGTCTGGTAGTGCTCGTACAGCCCAGCGGCGATCGCCAAAATTCCATAGTCATCGGGAATCTGCTGGCTCAGCTCCCGCAGGTGGTGGGGCAGCAGGCCAGAGCTTTTCGCTTCGTGAATTACGGTGCAGGCCAGGTCAGGCAGCACCTCTGTTCGTAATACCGTCTGGCGGCGCAGGCACTCGGTTTCTTCTCCGTCGAACTGGCAACCCTCCAGCAGTCTGTGGTAGCGCCGGGGGTTTTCTGCCAGCCACTGGTCCACACAGGTGCGGATCAGACGGTGACTTTGCCGGGGAGAGACCAGGGTGGCCCGGTCCAGTTGGAGACCCGACAGGTCCAGGTGGCGCGTGGCAATGTTGAGGGCCAGCCCATGCAGGGTGTGAACCGCAAATCCTCCCTGGGGTAGGCGTAGCTCTCGTAGGCGATCGCGAATCGTGACTTTTAGATTGGCCGCAGCGGAGCGGGTGAAGGTGACTACCACCAGCTGGTGCTGGCGGTGCAGTTGGTAGCGCAGGATTGTCGTTACAGCGGCGATCGCCATGCCGTAGGATTTCCCTGCTCCCGGTACTGCCGAAACCGCCAGAGAGCCTCCCCGCCAGTCGGCCAGTTCTCGCTGGCCTGGACGCAGGGAGTTTCGTAGAGTAGCCAGGGCAGCTTGATGCTGCCCTGGCCCCTCTGGTAGATCGGGGGTAAGCGGGTCGAGACGATTACCTGGCGTGGTCTGCATGGATCATTTCGGACACGTTGCCGTCCATGATCATAAGTGCAGACTGCTCAAAGACCTAATCTGTGCCTGCAGTTTGTCCTGCACCTTAGAGGGCTGGCGCAGCGGAGCAATGCTGGCCTGCTCAGGCGTAACAGTCCAGTCGTACCGTCGCAGTAGCGTCGAGAGGACAATCTTCATCTCCATCTGGGCAAATTCAAAACCTAAGCAGCCGTGGGGACCCCCTCCAAAGCCCACCAGGGCACCGGGGTGCTTTTTATCCTCTTCACGAGGCGGGGCAAACCGATCTGGATCGAAGCGGTCAGGTTCCGCATAGAGTTCGGGTAGACGGTGCGTCAGCATCGGCGAGATATCGACGTACCAGCCCGCCGGGATGCAGTAGCCTGCGTACTCAATGTCCTTGACAACACCGCGCGGGATGCCATAGACCGGGGGATACAGGCGTTCCGCTTCCTTCAACACCCGCGTGAGTTGGGGAAGTTGCTTAAGATGGGCGACGGTGAGCGGTCCATTGCCGACAACTTCAGCTTGTTCTGCTCGGAGGCGATCGCGCCATTCTGGATGGGCTCCCAACTCAAACAGCACCCAACTCAACAGGGTAGCGGTTGTCTCGTGTCCGGCAAACAGCAGGAGGAGGGCCTGGTCAATCACCTGGGACTCACTTAAATGGTTGCCGTCCTCATCCACTGCTGCCAGTAGCAACCCCAGCACATCTTGGCAGGCCTGCTCATCCTGGCGCTGGCGTTCTGCAATTGTTTTGCGCAGGAAAGCTTCCAGTTGACGCCGGGCCTGCTGAGAGCGGCCATACAGGGTCAGGGGGCTATCCAGCCGCAGGAGTGCCAACCGTCCGGCAATCAGTTGGGTAAACCACTGACTCGTCTGCTTAACTTCGCTGGGCGTTTGCGATCCCAAAAAGAGCTGGCTAGCAACTATCAGAGTGAGCTGGCGAAAATTGGCAGTCAGGGGAATAGTCCTCCGTTCCGCCCAGTCCTTGAGAAAGTCCTGGACAACTCGCTGAAGGGTATCAAAGTAGCTGGCGATCGCTCGCCTGTGAAATGCCGGATACATGAGGCGACGCGTGCGGGCGTGTTCCTCCCCGTCCTGCAGGAGTATTCCCCGTTTAAATAGAGGTTCCAGGAAGGCCCAGCCCAGTTGCGACGAAACGTGCTCGGCCTGCTCTCGCAGAACCAGTTGGTTGGCGTCAGGGCCAATCAAAAACGCAAACTTCTGACCGAGGATGCGCGTCTTGAACACCGGACCATAGCGCTGGAAACGTCGCCAGTAGTAAAGCTCCTCTGCTCCGAATAGCTCCAGCGTTTCGCCTAGAAATGGCAGGCCATAGCTACCAGGCATCTCCTCTGCTGATTTTAGCCCTACTTTAGGTTGAACAATCATGGCTACCTCTCCACCCACTCAATCGCTGTGCTTTTAGCCTAACTGCATAATGCTCGCCAAATTTACGCAATCCAGTTGTTGGCACTATTGGTAATTTTGAAAATTTATCAAGGAAATATAAAGGCTATCGGCCCCAACAGCATAATTCTGGCACCAAATTCATCCTTTTTAGTGGATTAAGACAGGGGCAGCTACACTATCAACCAGGGGACGCGTTCTGCGTTCCAATTTTTAGAGGAGATCAACATGAAGAAAAGGAAGGGCTATTCTACCTCGCGACGAACCTTACTGAAGTGGGGGCTAGGGGGTCTAGGGCTAGGGATAGCTGCCCTGACATCACTGCCACAGCGGCTGGCCGCCCAGACTGGGAGTGTGAAAACCCTCAGCTTCAATGCCGATGATGCAGGCATTATCAACTTTGCCCTGCTGCTAGAGGAACTGGAAGCGGCATTTTATGCTGCTGCTTTAAAGTCTGGCAAGATTACAGATGCTAAAGAGCTGGACTATATTAGAGCCCTAGGAGCCCATGAAGCCACCCATGTAGAAGTGCTTCGCCAAGCTCTCGGCAGCAATGCCACCTTTCAGACCGCCGAGCTCAGCTTTAATATGCCAGGGCTGAACGCGCTGTTGAGCGATCGCAACAAGATCTTAAATACCGCCGTTGCCTTAGAAGATGCTGGAGTACATGCCTACAACGGTGCCGGACCCAGCCTCAAGAATCCTGCCCTGCTGCTTACCGCCGGTTCAATTGTATCGGTAGAAGCCCGTCACGCTGCGGGGGTGCGGGGACTCTTAGAACGACCAGCCACGGAGCCAGACAGTGATCGCGCCGTCAGCGACACCGAGTTAGTGGCCAGCCTGAATCCATTTAAAGGCCGGGCCTACGACGAGTTGTACAGCCCGAAACAAGTGGTGGCGATCGTCGCTTCCTTAAATATTCTGAATAACCCCATCACCGGCTCCCTCGTTGCCTAAAGGAGGAATGATTATGAAAATTTGTTTAGACCAAGTAACCCAGCAGATAGGTGACACTATGCAGCCGCATCCTACCTTCTTGAGCACAGCACTGAGGCAGCTTGGTCGCGCAATGCACCGGATCCCAGCGATGACTCAAGCCCTGGGGCTAATCCTGTCCTTGATACTCGGCACTTTATTTATTGCCCCCCCTGCACCAGCCTATGCTCAAGGTGCAGTATTGACCCCCCAGGAAGTGGTGGAATACGCCCTCACCCTAGAAAAGCTAGAAGCTGATTTTTATCGCCGGGCGGTTACTGCGGCTCAAACGGGCGGATTAGCCACTGCCCCTCAAGTTGCTAAAGATGCAATCATCTCCTATGGCGAAGATGAGGCCCAGCACGTAGCAGACTTATCTGCGCTACTGACCAGCCTGGGTGGTAACCCTAGTGCAGTCGTGATTCCTGCCAGCCCTAACTATAGTGCAATTCTTAAGCGCGACCCCTTTGCCAATCCCACGGATTTTCTCCTGGCTGGCCAGTATGTTGAAGACTTAGGCGTTGCCGCCTATAAGGGGCAAGTCGGCAACTTGCTAGCAGCCGGGGCAGCCGCCCAGCCCATCTTAGCCGGGGCGCTTGAGATTCACAGCGTTGAGGCCCGTCATGCTGCGGGGGTTCGCTTCCTGCGCCAAGCCCTGCTTAATGCCGATGTGCGGCCCTGGATTCGCAATTCCCAGGAAGTGATTTACCAGGAGACTCGGACCGATATTCCGATTCCGTTTGCTTCTGAAGCGTTTGATGGCTTTGCGACTCGTGATGAGGTGCTAGCGCTAGTCGGGCCTATTTTAAGTCCAACCCCAACGACAAGTGGTAGCACTCAGCCTGAACCCAGTCCCCAACCTCCAGTGCGAGCACTCTGGTAAGTCAAGGCCACTCCGAAGGTCAAGATGTTTAGAGCATAAATTGCCAGTTCTAGTCTGAATTCCTACAGCACTCCAAAGTGCGATCGCGTACTGGCTGATTGCAAGCGAACTGGTGCTCAAAGAAGCTGTTGCTGGGAGTCAGCTCCGCCAAACTAAATTTTCTGCAATCAGAGCGCGATTATCGCAAAAGCGGCGATCGCGCTTTTTGCTGTGGCTAAACCTACAGATGATCGAGGCTAAGTCGCTGCATCCCCCATGAGTGACTCAATCCAACCAACATTCTTCCGCTTGCTGCTTGGCTCCCCTAACCATTGAATGTACTTGTAGGCAAGTTAAAAGCGCAGCAACTTATAGACTAGAGGGTAGCTGTTTTGGCTGCTTTCAAATTTAGTATGGCCGACTTGAGCTAGTCCCCTCTACGATCTGATATTTAAGATGTACCCTAGCGCCAAGTTCCCGTCCTCTCAGCAGGAGGCGTTGACCGCTCATTCACTGGCTCAGCCTGATCCGGTCCAGTTGGACAATATCAAAACGCAGCTAGATCTCGTTCTGCTGGCCCTAGAGACACTTACCGGCAGTGGCTCCGAAGCCCTGTTGCGAGCAGCAACGCAGCTAAACCTGAAGGAGCAGGTTGGGGACCGGGTCACCCTCTGGCGATTGCGACAGTCCAACCCCCTGCGGCAAGGCAGTGGGCGCAAAAAGCTTGATGTCGAAGAAGCGCGATCGCTGGTTCTGATCATCTGTCATGTGGCAAAACAGCACCAGGACCTGATTCGCCGCGCCGTGGCTCTGCTAGAACAGTTGACAAAAGAGAAGCGCCAGCCCCATCAAGTGGCCCTGCTGGGGGATTATTTGGACAAATTTACCAATACCTATCAGGAACGGATGGCAGGAGAAGCTTCTACCACTGCTTTAACAAATCTGGCCTTGAAGCTACTGATGGATCTCCTGTTCTATAGCAGTTCTAGTGGCTCCCGCCGCCTTTGGCTTGCCCTCTTAGACCGGGCTAAGTAGCGTGATGAGTTATGAATTAAGGTGTGAGTTTAAATCCTGAGCTTCGGTTGATCAGACCCATTCCAGAGTCATTTTGTTATGCCACTTTTGTCTACCCCGGTTTCCCGTCGTTATACCCCGCCGACGTGTACCCTGGAAATCACGGCACAGACTGCTGCCCTGTCTCCCTGGACCCGCCAGCCGCTGCAGCAGGAACTGCAATTCCAGCTCAGCTTTGAAGCTGCCCAACAGCTCCACCAGGATCAATCTATTCAAATTAGGGGCGATCGCGCCCAACTTGAAGCGTTGGGGGAAGCTGTCGAGTCTTACGTCCAGGAGTTTCTAGCTCAAGCGCCAACTGACCTGATAGCCCTTACGCCCAGGGCTGCCCTGTCTCAACCTGAGTTTGTAGATGAGCAGCACGCAGCAGCTCTTTCTATCGTTGAGGGTTGGGATCAGAAGATCCACCTGCGCCCCCAGGGCTTACTCTCCCACGACCTATTTCTGGGGCCGTTAGCAAATCAGACATCTGGCCCTGTGATCAACTTGAGCATCTCTAGTTTATTCGATCTGGCCTCTGCCTTAGAGGCGTCTATCGCCGAAGCCTTAACCCTAGTGCCTCCTGAGCAACAACGCCGGGACTGGCTGCAAACTCCCCTCTGGACTCGGGTAGCTGCGATCGCAGCCTTGTTTGTCGGCGTCACCACGGCTGTGCTCCAGTTGAGCAACTCCAGCTCTGGCCCAGAAAATACCTCCCCTGTGATTAGCCGAACCAATGAGTCAGATCCAAGTACACCGCTGCCACCGCCACCCAATGCATCCTTACCCCCGTTCCAGAACTTGCCCTCCGTAACGGTGCCCCCAACTCCATCCATAGACTCAGAGTTTGCCAAAGGAATCCCTAATTCAGGTCAGGTAGCACTAAATCCTCAACAATCCACTCTACCCACGCCTGTTCGCACTCCCCAGACCCCCAAACAGCCACCGACAAGCGGGTCCATCGCTATCGAGCCTAATGCCTCTGGGGATAGCCCAGTGCTCCCAGATGTTCCCGATATAGCCACCTCTAACACCGAGCCTGCTGCTAAATCCTCAATCTCTAGTTCAGAGGCTGCGGGTTCGAGCCCAGCCCAGTCGAGTCAAACGGCGTTTGATGTTGTTCCCCAAGTTGCAGAAGTCCGCAGCTACTTTCAACAGCGCTGGAAACCTCCCCAGAACCTAAACCAGACTTTGGAATATACCCTGATCCTCAATTCCAACGGGTCAATTCAACAAACGATTCCCCTGAATCAGGCAGCAAAGACCTATGTAGATCGAACGCCTTTGCCGTTGAGAAATGAACCGTTTGTTTCTCCAGTGCAGGGAAGAGGGAGTGCCAAGATCCGGCTTGTTTTGGGACCAAACGGTAGTGTGCAGACATTCTTGCAGTCATCCAACTGAGTCCCAGCCAGGATGGTTGTGATGTATCTTCAAGCTGGGTAGACCCGCCTCTAGCATAGAGTTGCCAGCGGTGATCGCGGCCTTCCCCCTGTCCCGTTCGTGTTAAAACTGATTACGATAGCTGTCACTTCTCTAGGTTACCTATGGATCGTCGCAGTTTTCTGAGTTGGGTAGGCGTCGGCTGGTTAGCCAGTTCTTTGCCACTTGTGATTGCAGCTTGTGCACCAAAGATAGAGACAGAGACAGAAACAGAGACAACTTCTTCAGGTCCTCAGGGTTTTCAAGAAGTTGGAACCCTGTCTGAACTCCAGAAAGGTCAGATACTCGTAACTGCCGGATTGGGCAGCGGACCGTTGTTAATTGTTCCGAGTCCAGGCAATCCAAACGCTCCCATTGCCGTAAATCCGACCTGTACCCACGCTGGCTGTACGGTAAAGTGGCAAGCCGAACAAGCGACCTTTGTTTGTCCTTGTCACGGCTCTGAGTTTGACCTGAGCGGCAAGGTAACAAAAGGGCCTGCGGCTAAGCCTTTACCAACTTATGCAGCCAAGATTGAGGCCAATGGAGTCCTGGTTCAGCCAGAATAGGGGAGCCTTGTATAATTGCTGTTGCGGGGCTTTTAGCTGTTTATGACTTCTAGTTCGGTAGAGTTCCATCCCTTCTTTCAATTTGAAGCAGACTTTGTCGATTCTCTTCGCTGCATTCCCATGCAGGTTCGCTTCAAGCTAGATACTTGTGGCATCAAGCTGAAGTTACTTCACTGGCATCAGTTTAGGCAGGCAGAGCGGCAGAGGTTGGTGGAGATGCCCTGTAGTACCGAAATCCAGATCCAGGATTATCGGGAATTTCTGCGCCAGCTTGTCTTAGAACACACGGGTACGCCAGCTAAAGATTTACCCACCGAAACCCAGCCAGCCTGGATGGATAGCACCACAATCCCGGCCAGTGTTGAGGAAAAAGCCCAAGAAATGGGGGTTGCGCTCACACTTCAACAGTGGACAGATCTTACCCCCCTGCAACGGTTTGCTCTGATCAAACTCAGCCGCTCTGCTCACGAAAACAAGAACTTTCTGCCGGCGCTAAAAGAATTTCACCTCACCTGAGAAGATTACTCAGGTGGATTGGTTGCTCTATCAGCTTGGGGACTTTCCTTTAGTCAGGGTGGGAACGCCAATGCACCAACTGCTCCTGTGGTTTAGCCAGAGCTTTCAGGCCCTCAGCATTTCTATACGAGCCCCGATCGCAATTAGTTTGGGTGCGATCGCAGGCGCCCTAAGTCGCTACTACCTGACTCTAGGATTCACCCAGTGGCTGGGTTCTGCCTTTCCCTACGGAGCCTTTGCCATCAATCTTTCTGGCAGCTTCGTCATGGGCTTTTTTACCACCCTGGTTTTAGCCCAAGTGATTACGTCTCCCGACCTGCGTTTGTTGATCTCAGTTGGTTTCTTAGGTGCTTACACAACCTTCTCCAGCTACAGTCTGGATACCGTTAACCTGCTTGACACCAGCAGGGGAGGCACGGCGCTATTGTACTGGGCTGGCAGTGCTGTCCTCGGCGTGATTTGTTTAGGAGCAGGTCGTCTCCTAGCTCAGAACCTGCTGTGACTCTCGATACTTACCGTTCTAGTAGGACAAAACGGCGGATTATTGGCCTAACTGGCGGCATTGCCACGGGCAAAACTACGGTTTCTCAGTATCTAGCCTCGACTTACCAGCTTCCCATTTTAGATGCAGACCGCTATGCTCGCGATGCCGTCGCACCTGGCACCGGTGGGTTAACTCAAATTGTTAAGCGTTATGGCCCTGGGATTCTGCTCCCGGATGGAAAGTTAAATCGACCTCACCTTGGCAGGATTGTGTTTAGTAGCACCTCTGAACGGCTGTGGTTGGAGGCCCAAGTTCATCCCTACGTGCGGCAACGCCTCCAGGTAGAACTTACTGCTCTGAACCAGCTTTCGGTCGTCGTCCTTGTGGTTCCTTTGCT
Organism: Thermosynechococcaceae cyanobacterium; assembly: GCA_041748155.1. GTDB lineage: Bacteria > Cyanobacteriota > Cyanobacteriia > Thermosynechococcales > Thermosynechococcaceae > JBGTDT01. The sequence continues at coordinate 72,490 of JBGTDT010000030.1, forward strand.
GTTTGAGGCGGAGATGACGGATTTGGTGAGCGAGATTTGGGTGGTCTACTGTTCCCCAGCACAACAGATAGAACGACTAATCCACCGCGATCGCCTCTCGCTAGAACAGGCCCAAGCCAGAATTGCTAGTCAGATGCCAATCGCAGCAAAAGTTGCTCGCTCAGCGATCGCCCTAGACAACTCATTCACCTCTGAGGTGCTGCTGAAACAAGTTGATTTGGCCCTAAGTTAGGTTGACTATTTGGCTTTACTTGGGTTTGAACCAGTCTCTGAGCCAGTTAGCTGTCTGTCAAATTGGCCTAACGAACTGGCCTAACATTGGGTTGGAAGTATGATTTTGTAGAAGTTCAACAGAGGTTGCTGCCATGTTACTTAAAGGCTCCTGTCACTGTCAGGCGGTACGCTTTAGGGTCCGTAGCTACCACCCCTACCCATTCCTGCGTTGCTACTGCTCAATCTGTCGCAAGACCGCAGGGGGTGGTGGCTATGCCATCAATATTGCTGGCGACAATACAACCCTGGAAATTGAGGGTGAGGAGAACATCACCGTCTACCACGCCCAGATTCAAAACCCGGAGGACTCCCAGCCCTGGCAAAGTCAGGGGGAGCGCCGTTTTTGTCGTCATTGCGGGTCGTGCTTGTGGGTTTATGATCCCAGCTATCCAGCCCTAATGCACCCTTTCGCTTCGGCCATTGACACCGACCTCCCTAAGCCCCCAGAGCGAACCCACATCATGCTGGATTTTGCCGCAAGCTGGGTTGAGGTTCCTGCTGGCCCAAACGACCATCAGCTCCAGCGCTATCCTCAGGAATCCCTGGCAGGTTGGCACGAAAGACTGGGCCTGAGCGATCAAGCCCGCGACTAGAAGCACAACTGATTGCCGCTGCAACCAACGCTCCCTGGCGGCGGTATTGCCATAGAGCTTCCTGAGGCCAACCACAAGCAGCGGCTCCCTTGAATTTTGAGGCAAATTTAGATCCGCTGGGTCTGAAGCACCGGGTTGACGCAGAAAGTCGGTGATGAACACCACCGGACGGGAACTATCCCAGTAGGTCTGGAGCCGATCTTGACTAATTAAATAGTCTGGGGTTGAACCGGGAGACTGGGGCGGAATCCGGTTGGGTCCGCCATCAGCTAAAACCAACAGGATTCGGTAAGCTGTCCCCTGTTAGCCTTTGGCCCATCCGGGCGGAAGTGATCCATCCTGACTCAGGTTGGGAATTGCTGAGGAGGGGTGGTTGCCTTTAGGGTCTAGGTAATAGCTGATCGCTGCCACAGCACCAAGTTCCCGTGACCCCTCAAAGGTCCACAGGGTTATCATCCCTAACTGGGGGTTGGCGGTTCAAGTGAAGTAGCCCTGCCAAGTTTCGACTAAGCGTTGCGCTGCGGCTGTCCCTTCCTGGGGAAAGGCAGGCAGGAATTCTTTGTCTGTACTCGGCTCGTAGGGTCCTTCTTTGAGTTCTAAGATGGCAGTATTTGGGCTGAGTGCAACTAGGGTGTGGTAAGTTCCCTCCCCCAGTTCGATCGCGCGAGTTGGCCCCTGAGCACTGACTCGCTCCTGCTCAGTAACCTGACCCTCGTCGTTGAGAATAATCATGCCCAACTCACCTTGCAATACCAGGAAAAATTCAAAGCCGTTAAGGCCCGATCTGCGGCGATGTCGATGGGGACGGACATAGGTGCCAGGCTGGAGAACGTTGATAAAGCGTTGAACCCGCTCCGCTGGATCATGAAAGTTATAGTTCTGACGCAGCCGCAAACTATCGTGAGCTTGCTGGGCGACAGTATTCAGCAATTCCTGGTCAAGGCGCTTGATCGATGGAGATACCATAAAAAGTGATCTGTACCTAACGGTTGACAATGCCTGCAAGCCAAAAATCAAGTATATTCCAGCTTGCCGTGGTTCAGCTTAACAATCCGGGCAGAATTAGGCAGGGTCTGTTTTGGCTTCAATCACTGCTTCCGCTTGGTGAACCAGCGATCGCAACTCCTCCAGCGTCGTCCCATCAACCTGTTGCCACAACCCGCGCTGGTGGGCCTCTAGAAACCGTTCTGCCATGTCTCGCAAGACCCACGGGTTTTGTTGCTGAATAAAGTTCTGCACGGTTGGATCAAACAGGTAGGCTGCCGCCACCCCCTGGTACATGTGGTCTTCCACACAGTGGGCAGTAGCACTGTAAGCAAATAGATAATCGACGGTCGCTGCCATTTCAAACGCTCCCTTGTACCCGTGGCGCATCACCCCGGCAATCCACTTAGGGTTGATAACGCGGGAACGATAGACGCGGGCGATTTCCTCCTCTAGTAACCGCACCTTAGGGTTTTCAGGCATGGAATGGTCGCCGAAGTAAGTCTGAGGGTTCTCTCCCCTGAGGGTACGGACGGCGGCAGTCAGCCCGCCCTGGAACTGGTAGTAGTCATCGGAGTCCAGCAGGTCATGCTCGCGGTTGTCCTGATTCTGCAGGACCACTTGCAGATTTGCTAAGCGCTGCTCAAAGGCTTCCGGGGCAGCACGACCTTCACCCTGGCGGGTATAGGCATAACTGCTCCAGTTGATATAAGCCTGGGCCAGATCTGCGTCAGTTGTCCAGTTTTGCGCGTCGATCAAGCCCTGAAGTCCGGCCCCGTAGGCTCCCGGTTTAGAGCCAAAAATTCGGTAGCGCGATCGCACTGCCGCCTGGTTTGGGCTCAGTCCGGCTGCTTGCCAAAATTCGGTTTCCTGGCGCACCTGCATAGCCAGCGGGTTTTGCGCCTGGGGTTCCTCCAGGGCCGCAACTGCCGTTACTGCCTGGTCAAACAGGTCAATCAGATTGGCAAAGGCATCCCGAAAAAAGCCAGAGATTCGCAGGGTCACGTCTACGCGCGGACGTCCCAAGACAGAGAGCGGCAAAACTTCAAAGTCTACGACTCGCCGGGAGAGCCCATCCCAGACTGGCTGTACCCCCAGCAGCGCTAAAGCCTCGGCTAAGTCATCTCCGCCAGTTCGCATCGTCGCAGTGCCCCAGAGAGACAGCCCCAGGGTTCTAGGGTACTCGCCGTTTTCCTGAGTGTAGCGTTCGATCACGGCTGCGGCAGCTTTGCGACCCACGTCCCAGGCAGTCTCGGTCGGAATGGCGCGAATATCGACGGAGTAGAAGTTGCGGCCCGTGGGCAGCACCTCCGGGCGACCTCGCGTCGGGGCTCCGGCAGGACCACTGGGGACATAGCGTCCCGCCAGTCCTTGCAGGAGATGGACAATTTCTTGCTCCGTCTGCTGGAGGGTGGGCAAAAGGCGATCGCGAATCCATTCCAGTTCCGGCTGGGTCGCGGCTCCCACTTCTATGGGAACACTAGCCATCACCTGCTCCACCAGGGCTGCAGCCTGCTCTGATAGGGCGGTAATTTGATCACCGACAATCCGGTAGGGAGGCTGGGCAGGTTGGGCCGGGTCGGTCGTGAGGGGATCAAAAGCCAGTTGCTGGTCCTGGGCCAGAGCGCGGGTTAATCCGATCCGGTTTGAGCTGGGATGACGGGCGATCGCCACAATCAAATCTCGCAACTGCCGTCCTTGCGGACACTGCCCCAGAATATGCAGACCGTCCCGGATTTGGGCTTCTTTCAGTTCACACAGGTAGCCATCGGCTTGGGTGAGAAACTCCCCTAGCTGCTCTGGGCCAGTCAATACATCCAGATCCACACCCAAGTCGCGGTGCAGGTTCTCCTGAAGCACCAGGGCGGTGATCCGAGCTTGAATCAGCCCTAGGCGAACTGGATCTAAGCTTTGAGCTTCATAGTACTCGTCAATCAGCGTTTCTAACTGCTGAAGTGGCCCGTAGGTTTCGGCGCGGGTCATCGGTGGGGTAAGGTGATCGAGAATGACAGCTTGGGCCCGGCGCTTGGCTTGGGCTCCTTCCCCCGGATCGTTGACAATAAAGGGATATAGGTGAGGCAGCGGGCCTAAAGCGACCTCTGGATAGCAGCTTTGGCAGAGGGCCACGCTTTTACCCGGTAGCCACTCCAGGTTGCCGTGTTTGCCGACGTGGACAATCGCCTGGGCTTTAAAGTGTTGCCTCACCCAGGCGTAAAAGGCGAGATAGGCATGGGGAGGCTCTAAGTCTGGAGCATGGTAGTTTAAGGCCGGGTCTAGGTCGTAGCCACGAGCGGGTTGAATCCCAACAAAAATATGCCCCAACTGTAGCCCTGCGATCGCAAAGCCGATTCGGGATGCCCCAGAAGAGGGAGTCCCCACTTGCCGATCGAGGGCGGTTGCGTAGTCTTCAGCAGCTCCCCAACGCTGGTGAACTCCCTGCTGCACGGCTACGGGCAGCGTGGCAAAATAACGCTGATAGTCTTCTAGGCATAAGTGTTGCTCTACCCGGCGTAATTCTCGTCCCTCTGGGTCATTCGTGACTGCTGCCGTCAAGCGCTGGATTAATTCCGCTCCGGTTTGCGGTTTGGTCTCTACCCAATAACCTGCCTGCTGCAATGCCCACAGGATTTCAACACAACTGGCTGGAGTGTCCAAGCCCACTCCATTGGCTAGCCGTCCATCGCGGTTGGGGTAGTTCGCCAGGATCAAGGCAATGTGTCGCTCTGCCGGGGAGGTCCGCCGGAGTTGAACCCAGGCTTGGGCTAGATCCGCCACAAATGAGATCCGATCGCCCACGGGTTCATACCCGACGACATCGGTCTCTAGGTCAGGATTTCGGGCTTGCACAGCCTTGAAGGAAACAGCCCGGCTAATGATCCGCCCATCTACCTCAGGTAGGGCCACGTTCATGGCCATATCTCTGGGTGAAAGCCCAGTTGAAAGTTGCTGCCACTGCTCAACTGGACTTCCGCTCAAAATCACTTGCAGGACCGGCACATCCAGACGCTGCCACAGGTCCAGAGCAGGAACGGCGGAGTCCAGCTTAGCCAGGGAAAAACTGGTGGTGTTGAGGAGCACCGCTATTGCACCCTCAGCGGTAGAGCCAAAATAAGATAGGAGCTGCGCTTGCACATCAGGGTCACGTAGAGAAGTGACAAAAACTGGCAGAGGCTCTAGGTTTCGCTCAACTAAAGCTTGACAGAGGGCATCTATCGGCGCTGTATTTCCGGCCAGATAATGGGCTCGGTAGAACAAAATTCCCACCTTGCCCCTTGGCTGAGAACGCGTCTGCTGAGGTTGGACTGAGGACCAGGAATAGAAACCGATCTGGGGAACCACCTGAGGAGGCGGCGGATTATAGGCTTGGCTCCAGCAGACATCCGCAATGAACTTCAGCGCGTTCACCGTGTTCTCAACCCCGCCTTCCGTAAAGTAGCGCCACAGCCGATTAACTGCCGACAGGGAAATCGTCGAGTGACTGAGCAGATTTGGGTCAGGGCGATCGTCCCCCGGCATCACAATTAGGGCGGCCCCGGTGCGCTGCGCCAGCTCCTCTACCACTTCTAGTCCATAGGACCAGTAGGCCCGTCCTCCCAGCAGCCGCAGGATGATCACTTGGGCCTGCTCTAGGACTTCCTCCGCATAGGTATCAATCGTCAACGGTTGCTGGAGCTGGAGCAGATTCACAGCCCTAATGGCCGCAAACTCAGTCGGCAGTCTTTGGACTGCCTTGCCTAGGGTTTGAATGTCAGTGTCAGCAGCGCTGAGTAGGACAATGGGTGCAGGGGTCTGCTGAATCAAGACTACGCCTTCCTCCGGTGTCCAACCGCCAGGCGTAGCAGCCAAACGATGCATGGTTATTTCCCTGTCCTATAGGATGCTAGAGTCTCTGATGCCTGTCTGAAAAATTGGATCGCCTGTACCGTCAGCCCTCGAAGTTTTTATGATGTTTTTATGATAGATACCTTCCCAGATTTAAACGCTGTCAATCCTTTTTTTCGGCTGAACTACGAACCGGCCCTAGAATTCCTGGGGGATGATTATTTTGACCGGGTTGCAGCAGCGGAATTTCCCCAGCACATCCTGCGGTTCCGCAACAACCAACTGCTGCCAAAGCTAGGGCTTGATCCCAAAGTAGTTACAGACGCAGACTTTATCGGGGCCTTTGGTCAGTTTCAGGCTCAACAACCGTGTTTGGCTTTGCGCTACCACGGCTACCAGTTTGGCGAGTATAACCCGCGCCTGGGAGATGGCAGAGGTTTCCTCTACGGCCAGGTTCGCGGTACGGATGGAGAATTGTATGACTTTGGCACCAAAGGTTCTGGCACTACACCCTACTCCAGAGGTGGAGATGGCAGGCTGACCCTGAAGGGTGGCATGCGGGAAGTGCTGGCAGCGGAAGCCTTACACCACTTAGGAGTTCTCACCTCTCGCTGTCTCAGCTTAATTGAAACCGGAGAAGCGCTGTGGCGCGGTGACGAACCTTCCCCGACCCGCTCCTCGGTAATGGTTCGCTTCAGCCGCTCTCACATCCGGTTCGGCACGTTTGAGCGGCTGCACTACCTTAAGCGCCAGGACTTGATCCAGAAACTTTTGGATCATGTGATTGAGCAGTACTATCCCACTTTAGTTAAAGCGGCAGATCGCTATGCCCGCTTCTATGCAGAACTGGTGAAACGGGTGGCAGAACTGGCGGCGCAGTGGATGGCGGTTGGCTTTTGCCACGCCGTGCTGAACACGGACAATATGTCGATCACGGGGGAGAGTTTTGACTACGGCCCCTACGCGTTTATTACAACTTACGATCCAAACTTTGCCGCCGCTTACTTTGACTACTACGGACGTTACAGTTATGGGAACCAACCGGGAATTTGCCGCTTGAATCTAGAAATGCTCCAGCAACCTTTAGAAGCTGTGATTCCCGTCTCAGACATGCAGGCAGGTTTAGGGAAGTTCGCCGATTGCTATGACGCTGCATACCGCCAGCGAATGCTGCACAAGTTGGGGTTTGATCAAGTCCCCAGGCCAGAAGGGGATGAACTTCTGCGCTTGACGATTCAACTCCTGATGGATACCCAGGTGGGGTATCACCCCTTCTTTTTGGAGCTGACCCAGCAGTTTGACTTTAGTTGGCGAGAGCAGGGCGATCGCATTCTTGATCAAACTACCCTTGTTTCAACAATAGAGTCGGCATTAGAGTCCTGGCGACAGGTCTACCATCGAATTTTGCTGAGTCTACCGGAAAGTGAGATGGAGCGCATTGGGCAGCGGCTGCACCAAACCAACCCGGCAATGGTATTGCTGCGACCAGAAATTGAAGCAGTTTGGGAGAAAATTACTCGGGAAGATGACTGGAGGCCGTTTTACAACCTGGTCCAGCGAGTCCAAAACCCGTATCTAGCCACTTAATCTTTACCTGCACTGCTAAGATTTTTAGCAATTAAAGCCCCCGCTTCAGCCCCAGTTAGGGGTTGAGAGAAAAAATTGCCCTGTCCATATTTGCACTGGAGTGTTCTCAACTGGGCCAGTTGGTGGCTGGTTTCTATGCCCTCTGGAATCACTTCCATGCCTAGAGCGTGGGCTAGCATAATAATTGCCCGGACAATCTCAAAGCCTCCCTTGGCCTGATCTATGCGGCTGATGAAGGAGCGATCAATTTTCAACGTATCGATGGGGAATCGATACAGATAACTTAAGGATGAATAGCCGGTGCCAAAGTCATCCAGAGATAGGGAAAGACCTAAGGCTTTGAGTTGAGAAAGCACTGCGGCTCCAAATTCGGCATTGTCCAGGAGTACGCTTTCGGTAATCTCCAGACTCAAACTGCGAGCGTCCAAGTCAGCTTCGGTCAGAATCTGGCTAACCTGGTCCACAAACTCTGGCTGCAAGCACTGTTTGGCAGAGAGATTCACGCTGATCACCAAGGCGGGGGACGCGGTGTCCTGTGAACAATCTTCCTTTGAAGAGGCTACATCCTCCGGGTAGACCTCACCTGGCAGGACCCAACTGTGGTATGACCCACCATTTTGTAAGTGTCTTGCTCCGGCTGGGCGGGTCAGCCCAAATTGTCTCTGCCAGGTCCGCATCTGGCGGCAGGCTTCCTGGAGTACCCATTGACCCAGGGAGACAATTAGTCCAGTTTCCTCAGCAATCGGGATGAACTCCCCGGGGGAAACTAGCTTTGCCATGCCAGGACGCTGCCAGCGTACTAGCGCCTCAAAACCAACCAAACTCCCTGTTGTCAACGCCACAATGGGCTGGTAGTGAAGACAGAACTCTTCCTGTTCAATCGCCTGGCGCAGGTCTGTTTCCAACTGGAGGCGAGTCACTGCTTGATCATGCATAGCCGCGTCAAATATTTCGTAGCGGGCCCGGCCCAAAGTCTTGGCCTGGTACATGGCAATATCCGCTCGGCGGAGAAGGTCATCTAACCAGTCATAGGCTTCGCTACTCAAGATAATGCCAATGCTGGCAGAGCTGAAGACTTGGTGTCCACTCAAGTTGAAGGGCAAGGCCAGTTCCTGTTTGATCCGATCAGCGATCGCAGTTGGATAACTGGCGTCCTCGATCTCGTTCAGCAAAATAGCAAACTCATCTCCGCCCAGGCGAGCGATCGTATCGCCCGCCCGGAGACAGTGCTCTAGCCGACGGGCGATCGCAATCAGGAGTTCATCGCCAATCGTGTGTCCCAGGCTGTCGTTGACCACCTTAAAGCGGTCCAGATCCAGGAAAAGGACAGCAAAAAGGGCTGGCCCAGAGGCATCGTGCTGTTTAGCTTGCCTAACCGCCGCCTCTAGTCGCTCCACAAACAAGGCCCGGTTGGGCAGTCCCGTCAGTTCATCGTGAAAGGCGTTGTGCCAGAGTTGCTCCTCAGCCCGCTGGCGTTCTGCCTCCAGATGCTTTGCACCCGTAATGTCTTCAACCGTGCCTTCGTAGTAGAGCAGGTTGCCGTTCTTGTCGTATATGGAGCGGGTGTTTTCTAAAATCCAAATGATACTACCGTCTTTGCGATAGATTTGAGACTCAAAACCCGTCACCGCATTGTCAGCTTGGATCAGGCGAATGAAAGTATCCCGGCGGTTCGGATCGACGTAGAGCTGGTGGGCAATATCGGTGAGACTCCTGACCAAGTCGGCGGGTGAGTCATAGCCATAGATGCGGGCCAGCGCCGGATTAGCGCTGAGGTAATACCCGTCGGGTGTGGCCTGGAAGATCCCCTCAATGGAATTCTCGAAAATAGTGCGATACTTTGCTTCCGCCTGCCGCAGGGCTTCTTCTACTTGCTGACGCTCTGTGATCTCCCGGCGGAGTTGGTCGTTAGCCTGCCTGAGTTCGGCTGTGCGTTGCTCAACTTTAAGTTCTAGGTCGTCGTGAGCCTGTTGCAGCAATACCTGCGCCTGCTTTCGCTCCGTCATATCAACAACGTAACTTCTAATTAGGTCGCTGGCAGCAATATAGTGAACAAATTGATCAAAGACTTTACCGGCAACTTCAACCTCACGGGTAAAATACTGTTCCTGACCCGGCTGAACCGCTGAGAGTAACTCTGCCAGGATGGGGTGCTGCAACTTTGCGACTCGAATGTCTGGAAACTGCACGGCTGCTGCGGGATTGAGATAGGTAAGGTTGCCGCCTAGATCAATCTCCAGAATTGGATTGTAAATTAGTTCCGGAAAGGAGGCGAGCCGCACCAATGCGGCTTCGCGGGAATTGTCTAACTCACCATCTGCTAAAGCTAGGGTAGGAAAGGGATCAATCAGGGTAGATAGGACGGCGGACACATCTTGAAGATTGCCAGAGGTCAGTTGCTCTACATCAGACCAGTTGTCGGTGGCATAGTACCTGACCTTGACATCTCCACCCAGCACAAGGATGTCCCCATGCTCGATATCGTGAGAGAAGCAGCGCCGACCATTGACCGTAAAGCCATTGGTACTGCGCCTTCCCTGAAGGTTGCCATCAACGATGCGAAACGAGTCCGTCATATCCGGCAGGGGAACGCGCAGCAGGATTGCGTGCTGGCGAGAAACCAGGTGGGAGTTGAGGACAATGGAGTTAGCCGGGTCGCGACCGATGGAATAGGTAGCAGCCTCCAGCCTCAGAGCACGTTTACTTTGCTTGTCCTCAATCACCAGGAGCTGGTAGATTTGTTGCTGCGTCATGCGATCGCCTATAGATCATCACCGGTTTTATTCAGGGTTCCCACCGAGGCTGATAGACATTGCCACCGTCAGGGATTGGCCTACCGGAACTACAGAGAATCCGGCCCAATTATGATTAAAATGATCAAGGCTGAGGTTTATAAAATTTATATTGCTAGCAGCAGTACTTTACGGCCAGGAAGACTTGCGTCTAGAAGCGGTTTCTGATCCGGTTCCAGGTCCAGGAGAAGTTGTGATTGAGGTGAGCGTTGCCACAACCTGTGGGACTGATCTAAAAGTCTGGCGGCGGGGCGGTCATGCCAAGATGTTGCAGCCGCCAACCTTGTTTGGACACGAGGCAGCAGGACAAATTGTTGCCCTTGGAGCTGGGGTTGACTCGTGGTCCGTGGGCGATCCTGTTGTGGCAAACAACTCAGCCCCTTGTCTAGAGTGCTTTTTTTGTCGTCGCCGCGCCTTTTCCCTCTGCTCTAACCTGACCTTCAACAACGGCACCTTTGCCCAGTACCTAAAAATCCCGGCCCCGATTGTGCAGCACAACCTGCTAGCCATCCCTGAAAATTTGCCCAATACCCTGGCGGCACTGACAGAACCCTTAGCCTGTGTGCTGCATGGCGTGGCCCGTTCAGACTTTCAACCTGAACTAGCACAGCGGGTCGTGGTTTTAGGGGATGGGGCGATCGGCTTGATGTTTGTCGGGGTTCTGGCTCACCAGGGAGCGCAGGTTTTCCTGTTTGGGGGTCATGACTCACGCTTGCAGATCGCTCAACAGCTCGGTGCGGTGCAAACCTTCAACTATCGTCACCACTCGGTCGCGGCAGTGGTGCGGGAGCTGACGGAGGGCCTAGGGGCAGATATTGTGATCGAAGCAACCGGGGTGCCCTCTGTCTGGGAACTGGCGATCGCCTGTGCCCGTCCGGGAGCCACGGTAAACCTATTTGGCGGCTGCCCACGGGACTCAAGCATCACCGTTAATACCGACCAGCTTCACTACAGTGAGCTAACCCTCAAGGGCGTATTTCACAATACCCCGGAGTACGTCCGAGCTGCCCTCGCACTCTTAGCGAGTCGGGTTCTGCCTTTTGAGTTATTGATTAGTGACCAGCAACCGCTCCACCAGCTTGAGCAAGTCTTCCAGGATATGAAACAGCGCAAGACGATCAAGACAGCCATACTGCCCAACCTATCCTAACCAAGCTTCATATTGAGCAACGGGCATGGCTAATTGCAACTAGTGGTGGGCCTGTAGCCAATCCACTAGATCTGACATGGCTGAGAAATCCAGTATAGCTTCGCTCAATTCTTCTAGCTGGGCAATAGACAGTTCTTTAATCTGTTCTCACATCTTGGGGGCAACAGTACCAACCCGTCGAGTCAGCAATCGAGTGGTGTAGGCTAGTGCTTCTTCCTGCTTTCCTTGCTGCAATCCCTCTTTGACAATCTCCCGGTAGATCACAGGCTCCCGCATGATGCCTTCTCTAAATACTTGACGGATCAACAATATCTCAAAGACGGCCAGGTTCACCTCTAGTGCTAGTATCTGGTCTCTGTGCGAGAAGAGAATAGACCCAGTAAAGGTCCTAAAATTGCCCCAAAGGCAAAGCCACCGGCGTGAGCCCAGTAGGCAATGCCACCACCTTCCATGCCAATATTGGCTGAGGCCTCAAGGCTAGCGACCCCGTAGAGTGCCTGCTGGACAAACCAAAATCCCAGGAAAAATACTGCTGGAATCCGGAAGGTTGTGAGGAAAAATCCCAACGGGATCAGGGTCAACACTTTCGCTTTAGGGAACCTGAGAACATAAGCCCCCATCACCCCAGCGATTGCACCACTAGCCCCCAGGGAAGGAATATTCGAGTAGGAACTAAAAAACCACTGGGCCAAAGATGCCAGCACCCCACAGGCCAGGTAGAAAACCAAATACTTCACGTGGCCGAGCTGATCTTCAATGTTGTTGCCAAAGATCCACAGGAAGAGCATGTTACCGGCAATGTGCAAAAAGCCACCGTGCAGAAACTGAGAGGTGATTAAAGTAATCGATTCTGGAAAAGGTTGAGGCGCTAGCTCACCAGACCAACTCAGTGTCAACTCCCTTGGCACAACGGCCCAAACGCGAAAGAAAGACTCTAGGGCTGGCCCTAAACTCAGCTCGTACAGAAAAACAAGAATGTTGACCGCAATCAGCGCATAGGTAACATAAGGGACAATCTGAGTGGGGTTATCATCGCGGAGTGGGACCACAGGTTTTTTCCCTAGTAATTAAATGACAAACACTTTATCTTGACCTATTTAATCGGTCTCCTAACCTCAGACAGATCTGTACCAAACAATTGCTTAGCCCCTGCCCAGCAGCTAGCTGATAAAACTGGAGAGTATGCATCAAGATTTTAGCAAGATGTTGAATTTTAGTTACTCTTAAAATCTGATCGGGCTGCACCAGTGCTACACCATCCTTGGCCCAGAACAGAAGCCAAAACAGCGGCCAGAGGAGAGATTGGATGAAGCCGCTTCATCACTCTTTCCCTTGATTTCGCTGCGGTTGTCAGCCCATCCTACCCAGGACACCATGACTGAGCAACAATCAAACACTCGCCCAGAGCGATCGCTACATCTAATGCTCGTGGATCAAGATGAGGTCTTTCGGTTGGGCCTGCGGCTTTGGCTGGAGAAGTTTCCTGATTTTCAAGTCGGGGCAGCGGTGGGCAGCGCAGCGGCGGCTCGACAAGTTTTAGCAGCCAAGACCAGTCGTGAGCCAGACCCTGTCAATGGCCAAACTCCCTTGTCCAATCCCGGCCTAGAAATTCCTCCTATCGCTGCTACTTCCCCTAGAATTGACTTTGTAATTCTGGACACTGACTTAGGTGAGCCAGCCCAGCAGCAAGGATTAACCCTGTGCCAGGCGATTAAAACGCAGCAGGCAACCTTACCCGTGCTGCTGTTGACCTCCCAGCGTGATGATCAACTGTTGGCGGCAGCCTTTCAAACAGGGGTGGATGGCTACTGTGTCAAAGGCACTGCGATCGCTGAACTGGTTAAGGTGATTCGTCAAATTGCAACGGGGCAGAAGTACTGGGACCGCAGCATTCAAGTATTGGCCCTGACACCCCGTGCTCCAGCACCAGCTAGACAGTCTCACCGTTCAGGTCTGCCCAACCTGCTATCTAACCTGAGTTCAAACGGATTACGAGAAATAGAGACTCAGCTCGGCAGCTTGAGGGCTCAGCTCCAACTTCCTACCCTGTCCTGGGTTGAACGGGCCTTCCTTACTGGCAGGCAGCGCGAAATCTTAGCTGCGCGTTGGTTGGTAAATCAGTTGATGCCTGCTACTGCTCCAGCAGTACCGGGAGGGACAGAAGCCCTGATGACGTTGCCTGACCCCACCGCGGCACCAGCCAGTGCCAACCCCTTAACCCTCTATCCTGAGCAGAATTTAGAGAGCCAATATAGGACCTTAAAATCGACCCTATTCGACGCAACCGCTCAGAAACTCCAGAGCAGCTTAGAGAATCTGACTGGAGCCCCGCTAGAAACAGACATTTTAAAGCCAGAGAAAAAGCGGGAATTGTTCTACCTTGTGCTGCGAAAGTTAGAGAATATGCTTGATGAGTTGCGCTTCTCTCAAGTTCAGCCTGCTCAACTTGGGCATAAGCGATCAATGCTTCTAGGGGATTTATGGCAAGCCACAACCGCAGATTTTTTTGGCAGATACTATACCCTGCAAACATCTAAGCGCCCTAGCGGTGAAGTGACTCGCGATGTTGAGCTGGTCCAGGTTTTACTGCAAGAGGCAGAGATTGTCCAGAGTGAGCTTTTGGATAAAATTCCCCTCATAGATCAGCTTTTTAACTACTTGCTCTTTCAAGCCCCTTTAGAGATTAACAACCAGTTCTATCCAGCCAGTAGCTTTGAAGCTGTGACCAGGACAGAAGCACTCCTGCAAAACCTGATGATTCAAGTAGCAAATGCTGTGCTTCAACCCCTACTGAATCACTTTGCCGATGTAGAGGTACTCAAACAAAATTTCTACGACAGACGCCTGATCTCCACCCGTGAGCTGGAAAGATTTAGAAATGCCCTGTCCTGGAAGTACCGTCTTAGACGTCTTGTAGATGAGCCAAAAGAAATTTTTGAAAGCCGATTTCCCTTGCTGGTCTTGCAGGAGCGGGGACTCGCTCAGGTCTCTATCTATGCTTCCCGCGATCAGGAACTAAAGCAACTTTCTGGCCTACAGTTGGGGGTGACGATCGCCCTGGAAGTTAGGGATGCGATTGCTCCGCCGCTGCGTACCGCGATCGCCTTTCTCGGCAAGGGTGTAGTTTATGTACTAACTCAAGTGATTGGTCGCGGTATTGGTCTGATTGGTCGCGGTATTATTCAGGGAATTGGTAATTCCTGGCAAGATATCCGCTATCGCAAAGGCCAACAGCAAAAGTAGCCTCGCTATTACTGATTTAACTTTTCAGCTACTTCTTAACGCTAAGCTGCTAATTTCAACGACTACATTTATCTTTATCAGTCAGCGATCGCCATAATTACATCTATTCCTTAGATGAGTCTAGCCAGACAACTTAGATTGTTAGCTGGGTTTATAAATAATTAGAGCTAGATTTTAGAGTAATCCTAAAATAGAAGGAAAAATGAAACCAATATGAAAAATAAGAGGTTCAATTTAGCGAAATTTAGTGTTATGAAACTCTATAGGAAGGGGAGTAGCTGCTGACTCAATGTTAGTCAGCCCACCTGAGTCAACATACTGGCAATTAGCCTGGTTTAGGTGACAAGGCTTTGGTTTAAAGTCGCGTGGATTGCTTAATCTAGGCATAAAAGACTGGGCACTTGTAAGCGAGACCTTCACTAAATTCACCTGTGACGTGAGTTTGGTGAGGTCATGCTGATCTCTTCAGGCTCACTCAGGTAGCTAAGCAGTGCTGAGGAGCCAAGCAAGGATGGATGCGTTTACAACTGTTCTAATGGCCCTGGGCTTGGCAGCAGACGCTTTTGCTGCATCTGTCACCAGTGGCATAAAAATTAAATTCTTGAGAATCAACAGTGCCTTAATGATTGCAACCTTTTTTGGCTGCTTTCAGGCCATGATGCCATTGCTAGGATGGTTGATAGGGCGTAGCTTGTCAGGCCTGATCTTAGAAGTAGATCACTGGCTGGCCTTTGGCCTACTAACTTTTGTCGGGTACAGAATGATCTATGAATCTTTTCACGCAGAGTCAGCTCGAAAAGAGTTAAATCCCCTAAATATCTCCATTTTACTAATGTTGTCTATTGCTACTAGTATTGATGCCTTAGTTGTGGGAATTAGTTTTGCTTTTCTAGAGAACTACATTGCTAACTTAATTATTGCGATTGGAACCATCACATTTTTACTATCTTTTCTAGGAGTTTTTATTGGTAATAAATTTGGAAACTTCTTTCAAGAAAAGGTAGAAATTTTAGGGGGTTTTATTCTAATTAGTATTGGCATTAAAATACTATTTAGTCATTTATACCAAACACCGTAGCGAGTATGGTGCGATCGCCCGCTAGCAAAGCGGGAGTAGAGACTTAGGTTTCTGTTAAGGGAGTATGCTGCTAGAAGTAGGTACAGATCGAGTGATCCTGTAGCTGCTGAGCTTAGTATTGGTGACCAGAACTAGAAAAAGCAACCGCTAAACCGGGTACTTTAGCTACATAATTCACCTCTGGAATGGCACGTAGGCTATTCTGAGTTAATTCGCAGTTGCCTGTGTCCAGCAGCATTGATGCCAAGATTCTACCCATGCCGTAACTTGCTTGAACTATCTATGAAAGGTTGTCAGTGGACTACCCCCTTCTGCTTAGGCTTGAGCATTGCACTGCTCAGTGCTTGTGCTGGAGGTGAGGGGAATACAAATGGCTCAGATTTCTCAGGCTTGCAGATCAAGCTGTTGGTCGGTAGTGCCATAGAAGAATTTTGCAACCAGGCAGTGGAACAGTTCAATCAACAACAGCCTAAACTCGATGACGGCACTGCTTTCCGCGCTACCTGTGAAGCAAAGGGAAGTGGTGATGTGGTCACAACACTGACTTCCTTAGGGCAGCAGCTCAAAGCTGGAACACTGCCTGCGGAAGACTTGCAGTTTCCTACTTTAGTCTCCGTGGATGGCGAGATCTACCAGAATCAGTTGATCTACCAAATGAATCAGCTATTTCCGGGTCAAAATTATATTCCTGAGATCACCGACTCACCGTTACTTGCCAACAGTCCCATGGTATTCATGGCTCAGGCGGATGTTGCCAAAGGATTACGACAGGTCAAGGAACCGTTCAAGGAACTGGCGAGAGCGAAGACCCACCGCGATATTGACCCGGCAGGTCCGCCGCTGGCGGTTCACTATGTGCACACAGCGCCCACCCGTTCTAACTCTGGCTTACAGACTCTAGTTGCTCAGTTTGCGGCAGTCTCAGGCAAGCGACCTGAGCAATTGACGCTCTCTGATGTCAAACAGTATCAAGGACCGATTCAGCAAATCCAGCGCAAGGTGACTCGCTACGGCGTTTCGACCAATTCCCTGGCCAGAGCAATGGTGCGGAATGGCGCTTTTTGGGCTTCGGTCGGTTCAGTTTACGAGTCCTCCGTGATTGCTGCAAACACGAATTTACAACCAGGGCAACCGCGCTACGAAGCGGTGTATCCGGGAGCAACTTTTTCCTCAAACATGCGGGCGATTCTGCCCCAGGCACCCTGGGTAAGTCCAGCGGAAAAGGCAGCGGCGGAACAGGTGATTGCCTACCTGCAAACCTCGGAAGCTCAGCAGATCGCAACCAACTTAGGGTTACGACCCGGTGCTCCAGGCGTGGCTCTAGGGCCAAAGTTTTCACCGGAGTTTGGCGTCAATGCTCAAGCCCAGTACGACTCCTACCGTCCCCCCAAACCAGAAGTTGTCGAAGCGATGCTGAAATCCTGGCAAGCGGTTGTGAAGAAGCCCTCGCTGGTGGCTGTGGTGGTGGACTCTTCCGGCTCAATGGAGGGTAACAAACTCCCTGCCGTTCAGACTACTCTGCAAACCTACGTCAACAGCCTCGGACCCAAGGACCGGATTGCGATGATTGACTTTGACTCAGCGATTCGCCCTCCGGTGGTTGTAGAGGGTACGCAGCAGGGCCGAGATCGCGGTCTCCAATTCATCAGCGGCTTGCAGGTAGAGGGGGGCACCAAGCTGTACGATTCAGCACTCTATGCCCGCGATTGGCTCCAACAGAATCTTCGCCCGGATGCGATTAACGCTGTGCTGATTCTGACTGATGGGGAGGATTCAGAGTCTCAGATCAGCCTGGAGCAGTTAGAGCAGGAACTGCAAAAAAGTGGGTTTTCTACCGATCAGCGGATTGCCTTTTTCACGGTGGGCTACGGCAATGAGGGCGAATTTAATCCAGAAGCCCTGCAGCAAATTGCGGAATTAAATGGCGGATACTATTCCAAAGGGGACCCTGGAACGATTTCTCGTTTGATGGCCGACCTCCAGGTGGAGTTTTAAACATGAAGCTGGCAAACCCTCTCTACTATCCGGTGGCAGTTTTAGTTGGCGCGATCGCCCTGGTTGTGGGGGTACGGGTTGCCAAATTACCCAGCGTGGTCATGTTGCCCCTGGCAGGCGCAATCGCCACAGCCGGAGCTGCCGTGCTTAAATCCCAAGAACCGGAACGCTTCAACCTGGATAACCCAGAGCTGGAACGGGAGCTTCAGGCAGTTCGCGCCTCAGCTAAATCTTTGGCTGACAAAGCCAATACGCTCCGTCTAGAGGCAGCCAAGCTGCTGACCAGTGGTGCTCAAATGGAGCTTTTAGCTTCTGTCCAGTACGCCTGCGATCGCGCCGTTGAACTCCCGGCCAAGGTGGATGAGTTGGCCCGGCGGCTACAGGGAACGGACTCCCTCCTATCTATTCAGGAACTACAGCAACAGCTTGCTGAAGTCCAAACCAAATTGCGGTCCAGTTCTGGGGCAGCCCGTGAACAACGAGCCAAACTCGCAGCTAGTCTCCAGCGAAACATTCAGCTAGCCCGTCAGGGGCAGGATGCCCGTCAAGCTCAGGTTGCCAGCCTCTCGACTCTGATCCTCGATGCGGCTGCTGTGTTACAGGCAATGCAGAATCAACTTCGGACTGCTAACCTGGCGGATGCGACCCAAGCCACGGAGCTGCAATCCCTCAGCGATGAACTCCGGGCCTTCCAAGAGAATGTGGATCTGCTGGTCTCCCGATAGGTCAGGCTCCTATCTTGTACCGAGAGGGGGCACTAGGGCCAGATCTAGCCCGAGCTGAGCAACTGAGCGATCGCGCTTTGTAGAATAGCAGCTAACAGCCATGTAGCTAGTCTCGACAGTAACTGAAATGGTACAGACACCTGCCACCCTGACGCTGGAAGAGTTTCTGCAACTGCCGGAAACAACGCCTGCTAGCGAATACGTTGACGAACACGTGATTCAGAAGCCAATGCCTCAGGGAGAACACAGTGCAATTCAAACTGAACTGTCAACCGCAATCAACGCTGTACTAAGGCCACAACGCATTGCACGAGCTTTTTCAGAGCTTCGCTGCACTTTTGGGCAACGCTCAATTGTGCCTGATATTTCGGTATTTACCTGGGTAAGAATTCCGCGCCGGGAAAATGGCGGAGTTGCCAATGTTTTTGCGCTCCCGCCGGACTGGACGGTTGAAATTCTCTCCCCTGACCAAAGCCAGACAAAAGTGACAAAAAATATCCTGTCCTGCTTGAAGTCTGAAACCCAGATGGGATGGCTGATTGATCCTCTGGATCAATCCGTGTTTGTCTATCTGCCAGATCAACCAACTGCTTTTTATGATCAACCAGAAGTACAGTTGCCAGTGCCAGAATTTGCCAAAGCTCTCAGTCTCACCGTAGGAAACTTGTTTGACTGGCTACAGGAGTAATCAATTGATGTTGAGGTCTAACGGTGAAGTTGTGCGGCGGCGAAACCACTAACTCTCACCAACAACCTCCGTTCCGTCCGCACCAACGCATTGTTCGACTGCGCTGCCAAAACTTTAGAACTACTGTAAGTATTAGGTTCCTCCAATTCCCGTTTGTATTTTACGCATTCTATGAGAAAAACCTGCTTAAACTTCACACTCTACTTCACACTATTGTCATATCATAGGAATAAAGAACGATGGATATTATCTCTCTACCCTCGGCTCTAGATATGCTTAATTTCTCTGAAAGTCCCAGTAAGGATGTAAAAAGTGGTTAATTTCAATCCACTCAACGCACCGTCACCTGAAGAGGTACCGTTAAAGGATGCACCTCTTATTCGAGTAATTGCACAGGTGCGCTTTCCACCTATTCTCTCAATTGAGAAGAAAGATTTTGTTGGTTCATTTCAAGAGGCAATTCGAGAGAAATACCCTATTCTACAACCTGAACAAACTCAGACTTTTGTTTTTGGACCTCAAGGTGTTGCTGTACAGCCAACTCTTCAACTCACCTGGCGATTCATAGATACAGCGGATAGCTGGCGTGTATCTTTAGCACCTGATTTTATGGCGCTTGAAACGACGGCTTACTCAAGTCGTCGTGACTTTTTGAAACGCTTAGAAAATGTGCTTATCGCATTTGAGAAAAGTTTTGATCCACAGATTATCGAACGTTTTGGATTGCGTTATATTGACAGACTTGTTGGTCAAGATTTGCAAGATATATCATCACTTGTAAAGCCTGAGATGTCAGGCATGATGGCTGCTGAATTCAGAGGAGATATTCATCAAGCTATTGATGAATCCTTATTTATTATTCCTGGAGGAGAAGAGAAAATTCTCGCAAGATGGGGACTTATGCCTGGTGGTGCAACTTTTGATCCTAATGCGATTGAACCTATTGCTGAACCTAGCTGGATTCTCGATTTAGATATGTCCCTTTCAAAAAATCGAGAATTCAATATTGAAGCTTTGATGAGTGAAGGACAGCATTTTGCCGAAAGAATTTATACTTTCTTTCGATGGGCAGTGAAGGATGACTTTTTACGGCGTTTTGGAGGTCAATTATGAGTATTCTGTTGAGGGAGAGTCCTAATCAACTGTCAAGTACTTCTGCGCTTGGAGCTATGAGACATCCAAGTACTAATTCATCTATCGGCTCTAGAATTTTCATGGTTCTTTCTAGCACAACTGCTTCTAGAGCAACTGCTGATCAAGAGTTGCTAGCTGCTGTAGAGATGACAACTAGCGGGATTACTTTACCATCAACTAGCTCTCCAGAAGCAACGCAAAAATCTCTTGGTGTATTGAGAAGATTAAGTGGTTTAACCTGGGATCAACTTGCCAAACTTTTTAATGTTTCACGCAGAAGCCTGCATTTTTGGGCAAGCGGACAGCCATTATCTCGCTTTAATGAAGAGCAACTTAATCGACTATTGGGTACTATCCAATACATTGATCGAGGAACTGCAAGTCTTAATCGCAGTCTTTTATTGAAACTTGATAATAACAGTAATCCCCTTTTTGATCTTTTGGTTGCAGGTAAACACGAAGAATTTAAGCAGATTGTTGGTGCTGGTAATGCACTGCAAAAACCACAATTAGGTTCTCTGTCCGAAGATGTATATGCGGCACGTATGCCTCAGAATCCAGCGGATCTGGTTGATGCTCTCCAAGATCCTGTCCATCGTGAGGTTGGACAATCCAGACCTGCCAGAGCAGCAAGGAGCCGAAAAAATAGTAGTGGTCAATGAGCGTGATGTTTGGATTCAGACAGTAGACACTGCTCTAAAAGAGTGGTGTCAAGGTGACTGTGTGCTCGGAGAACACTGGTTCGTTCATCGCTCTAATCCTCAACGTCCTTTGACGCTTGACTCTGCTAATGTCGCTCAAGAAGAAGCTGACCTTACAGAATCCAAAGTCAAAGGGTTGGCTGTAGTCACACAAACATGTGATATTGTACGCTCTTGTGTGGATCGCCCATTTATAGAAGTAGTTCCTCTTGTGGAAGTCGATGAACAATGCTTTTATGAAATTCAAAGAGGTAGGCGACCACAATATGCTTATATTTCAGGGGTTGTAGAGCATAGACTTGTTGCCGATCTTGATCGCGTGATGACTGTGGAGAAGGCTGTTATTGTAGAGTGGCAACGAACACCAGGATGCCAAAATGATCAAGATATTAGAGCTTTGAGACAGGCATTGGCTCGGAAACGAGTTCGATTTGCTTTTCCTGATAACTTTACTAAGTTTGCTAATAAGCTTCAAAAGCGAATGCAAGAAAAGCACGACAAAACAGAAAGTGCAGAAGGAAAAGCCCTTCGTACTCTACGTGAAATTAGAGTGCGCGCAGAACCTTCTTGGAATGCATCAGAAGTTCAACTGATGTTTTGGTTTATTCGTCATGAAGAACAGAGCCAGTTTGAAGGAATAGGATGGGATCAGTTTCTTAAACAGTGGTTGAAATTAATCCCTGAAGCTGGACAATTCCATAATGTAGAAGGTTCGGTGGTAGCTTTGGAAGACATGACAGCAAAGGATTATATTGAGAGCGATCCGCTTGATCTGGATCACTTATCCTCTTAGGGCACAGAATTTACAGTCCAACCATCTGCAACTTCGTGATTAGCGATCGCTCACTGACCCACTAAAGCTTTAGCTTATCACTGAAACTCACGGTACTTTAATACCGGGTACTTGCAGGTAATAGTCAAGTACCATCCCACAGATAACTTAGCGGTCGAACTATGTATTTAGATATACTTCGTCTGTCTATCTACACCAATCTGGGTGATTAGGCTGAAACTGTCTGTCTAACATTCTAAATCAATGCGCTTAAAGTGAAACTTCGCAGCCTATCTGCCCTAAGTGGGTGATTAGACAGCAGCTTGTCAGTATATTACTCCTCTCAGGGGGATTAGACTGCAAAGTTCCGTAGTCTTTACTCACCAGACTCTTGGAGCAGCATGGAAACTCTAGAGTGTGCCTCTATGGGCTACTGGCCCCTCCTCCCCGAACACTCATAGAACTGCTGGTGCGCCTGTAGTTCCAGCGTTCGTCTACTGTCGCGAGCTGAGAGACTCGATGGAAACCTCGTGCCTCCGTTGGGCGATCGCCCGACCATGTACTTAGACTGACTTTTTCGAGTCTAACCCCGTCATAAAGTAGACTAGCCCTTGAACGTAGGCAAGGATAGGTTAGATTGAACTTGCTGTTCAAAAGGTTTTCGCGCCATTTTTTCCACTTTTCATTCCCTGCTGTGATTGAGTTAGGCCCGCCGTGAAGCAGCAACGCCTTGCACCTCAACTGCGACAAAAATCGGTTTTAATCTCCACCGGGATTATTCTGGCAGCCTTGGGATTGACCTATGCTCCGCTGCCGGGGCTAGAGCAAACAGTCGTGGTGGTCAGCGGTACGGAACTGCAAGAGCCCCTGCAAGCTTTGGAAGCCAAGTTTGAGCAGGAAAATCCTGATATTGACCTGGAGTTGGAATTTCAAGGCTCCCAGGATATGGTCAATCGCTACCTGGATGATCAGAATGATTTCAACCCGACTGTTTTAATTCCGGCCAACGGGGAGATTCTGGAAGAGCTGGGCGATCGCTGGCAAACGCAAAACAACAGTGAACCCTTTTACGACTCGCCCCGACCCATCGCCAAAACAATGCTAGTCGGTGTGGCCTGGCCGGAACGCGGCAAGATTCTTTTCCCTGATGGGCGCTTCCAGTGGCAGCGGGTCGAACAAGCGATGCAAGGGGGTTCCTGGAGTGCGATTCGTGGGCCGGGAAATTGGGGGAGCTTTGATTTTGTAACCACCGACCCAACCCGCTCAAATAGTGGCCAACTGACGTTGAGCTTGTGGGCACAGTCTGAACTGGGGGGCACGCTCAATCCGGCTGGATTAAATAACCCAGCAGTGCAGTCTCTCTTTAGCCTGATCAAGCGATCGGTTTACCAGCCTCCCCGCTCTACCGACATCCTGCTGCAAGAGTTCATTGCTCGCGGTCCCAACGATGCTGACGTTGCCACCGTTTACGAGAGTATCGCCCTTTACCGCTGGAACCAGTCGGCTACCAGTAAAGGCCAGCCCTACCAGATCTACTACCTCAATCCCACAATTGAAACCACCTCCACTGCCGCCATTGTCCGCCGGGATGTAGACCAGGGAACGGCCAGAGCCGCCAATAAATTCCTAGACTTTCTCACCCAGCCTGCCCAACAAGAAGTCTTTATCCAACACGGCTTCCGCCCCGTGAATGATTCTATTGATCTAAAATCTGTATCCAATAGCCCCTGGAGCCAGAACATTCCCGGTGCTGAAATTAATCCCCCCGGTCAGCCTGCTTCACCACCCGACCCTCAAGTTCTCACCGAGATCAATCGCTTGTGGGAGCGGGCGAATTAGGGATTGATTGGAACACAGCCGTGAGGTTATCTGTGGGACGCGGCTAACAACTCATGCCTGACAATTTCGCATCAAAGCTGCGTAGCCCGCTTGGATAAAGTGCCTGTCATAGGCAAGTGCTTCAAAAATAATCTGCTCTTCCATAATCTTGAAGGACACACAATCAGTCTGGCTCCACTCCTTATCAGGACGTTGTTCATAGAGGATCAGCGCAGCCCGAAATTGCCCACTGGTCTGGGGAATGATTAGACCTCTTGCATGAATCAGATGATCGTTGGCAGAAGTAATTCAAAGTTGTAGATAGCCGCAATTAAGTTGAAGCGTAAACCAAACCGCTTGCGTCGATTACGGTAGCGCTCTGCCAAGATCTTAAACACCTTAAGCTTG
>JBGTDT010000031.1:0-5057 GCA_041748155.1 Thermosynechococcaceae cyanobacterium
GGCCAATAGGCAGGCTGATGGTGCCACTCTCTGCCCTGGGAGCACCATGAACGACTGCCAAATATTCCCGTCGAGCTGTTTTGGCTTTAATTTGAGCCTGGAGATGCTGGTGAGCCAGATCTGTTTTGGCAATGGCGATCGCGCCACTCGTATCTTTATCTAAGCGATGGACAATTCCGGGCCGTTGCACTCCACCAATCCCAGGTAGATGGCAGTGAGCCAGGAGTGCCTGGACTAATGTGCCCTGTGGATGACCTGGTGCCGGATGCACGACTAATCCAGCGGGTTTGTTGACAATGAGTAAAGCATCATCTTCGTACAGAATCTCCAGTGGGATTGCCTCAGGCCGCAACTCAAGCGGTTCAGGCTCTGGAATTTCAACCTGGATGCGATCGCCCTGCTGGACTATTACTTTTTTAGACATGCAGACTCGATCATTTACCTGGACTTGCCCCTGTTCAATCAGCTTCTGAAGACGAGAACGGGATAAGTTCGGCAACTGCTCAGCCAACCACCGATCCAAGCGGGCATCGCTGGGACAAGCAGGGACAACGTTCTCAAGTTTTAAGCTCACTGTTTTCAACTAGAAATCTTTGATTTCTGCTCTAGGATTGGGACACCTTAGTTGGAGCTTTCAACTCAATAACATTGAAAGATTAAAACGCTTAAACCATCAGGTTATTTAAAGCTTTCGCTGAAATTCTTCCAGGGTGTCCATCAAAGTAGCCTGGCACTGTGTGGGTACCAAATCCGCTAAGGGAACTTCTCGTCGTCCGCCTCCCAGCTTGACTGGAATCTCGGATAGGACTTGCGAAACCTGATCTTGGTTCAGGGAACCAGATTGTAGCATTGGGTAAAGTCGCTCAGCCAGGAGCGTATGCAGATGAGCATCGGCTAACAGGAGATGCCATTTAGCAATGTCCATGTAGACATTCTCACCAATCTCGGCTGCTAAACTTTCTATATCTTCAGTTGTATTTGCCATTTGAGCTAACCAGTATTCAATAAAAATCTGCTTGATTGTGTCCGTTTATGTTTTGTTCACAGCAGTTGTGACCTGGTCCGGGTCACTGTAGTCTGCGATCGCAAAAATATAGACACCATGGGCTAGCAACACCAGTGTCCATCCTGCCGTGATCCAGACAGTCCAAGGCCACTGCTGCGCTTGCACGGTCCGGAAAAACCACAATCCAGAATTACTGGCCGCAAAAGCCGCTACATGAACGGCAAAGTTCATCCGGTCTGCTAAGCGACGGTAGGCAGGATCTCGGCGATCGGGCTGACGGGGCCAGCGGGGAGGCATGACTTACTTGATTAATATAGGGGTTGCTTTTCCATTGTAGAAGCTTCTGGCATAGAAACTCGTCAGTCTACAAGTACGTAGAGTTTCAAGTCTAGCGCTAGGGACGATCAAATTTAGAGGCGGATGTAAATTGTTGTACAGGCTTACCCTGAAGCGCCTTAATCATAAAATTTCGCCAGACCGGAGCGACATAACCACCCCCGGTTGCTCCATGTCCTAAGGGTGCGTAATTATCGTTGCCCACCCAGACAGCCGCAGCTAGTTGAGGAACATAGCCGACAAACCAGATATCCCGCTCAGAACTTGTCGTACCCGTCTTGCCGGCAGCGGGACGACCAATCTGCGCCGCTTTCCCGGTGCCACTTGTAATCACAGTCTGCAATGCACTATTCAGAGAAGCAGCAGCCCATGGATCGAGAACCAACTGAGGCTCAGGGGTATTATCTAATAGCAGATGCCCCTTCTGGTCAGTGACTTGAACGATCAGTGTAGTCGGAGACTGCCAGCCATTATTGGCAAAGGTTGCATAACCTGCAGCCATTTCTAGGGGAGTCAAATCCAGAGAACCTAAGGGTAAGGAGGTTACGGGTGCGATCGGACTTTTAACCCCAAGGGTGCGGCAGACCTCAACCACCCGGTCAATTCCGACTGCTTGCCCCAGCTTAATTGCCGGAATGTTGCGAGACTGAGCCAGCGCGGTGCGAATAGACATGGGTCCCATGAACGATCCATCATAGTTCTTGGGAGAGTAAGTCTTATCGCCATCGGGATAACTAACTGGACTATCGTTAATGCCTGAGTCAGGCGTGTACTTACCTGAGGCAAAGGCAGTGTAGTAGACAAACGGTTTAAAGGCAGAACCGGGCTGACGGAGCGCTTGGGTAGCCCGGTTGAACTGACTCTTGTGGTGATCCACACCCCCAACTAATGCCTTGACAAAATGGGTCCGAGGATCAACGGCAACTAGAGCCATCTGGTCAGCATGAATTCCCTGCCCACGGAGGCTAGCGTGACCCTCACGGACTGTTTCCTCAGCAGTTTTTTGAAGTTTAAGGTCAATGGTCGTCTGGACGCGCATTCCCCCTTTAAGGACGGCATCTTTACCAAAACGCTGGTTCAACTCTTTAAGGACTGCATCAGTTACATAGGGAGACTGGCTTGCCTGGAAGGACGTCACTTTACCCAGTCGCAGGGGTTCTTTGCGGGCGGCCTCTGCCTCCGCTGGGTTGATCCACTTCAGCTCTACCATCCGCTTTAAGACTAAAGCCTGTCGCTCCTTGGCCTGTTGGTAGTTTGTGAAGGGGCTGTAGTCTTCTGGAGCCTTGACTAGTCCAGCCATCATGGCAGATTCGGCTAAGGTCAAGTTTGTAGCAGATTTGCTAAAGTAACTTTGCGCTGCTGTTTCCACCCCATAGGTGTTGTGACCCCAATAGGCTTGATTGAGGTACATTCCCAAGATCTGATCTTTGCTGAGGACTTGCTCTAAGCGCAATGCTAGAACTGCCTCCACGACTTTCCGGTTAATTGTCCGTTCTGGTGACAACAACAAGTTCTTCATCAACTGCATGGTTAAAGTGGAGCCACCTTCAACGGTTCTACCTTGCTTGAAGTTGACAATCGAGGCCCGTAAAACTCCAACCGGATTAATGCCATGGTGTTGGTAGAAGCTGCTGTCTTCGATCGCCAGAACAGCCCGCTTAAGATCTGGGTCCATTTTATTCAGGAGCACCACTTCCCGGTTCGCTTCACCATGCACGCTTGCCAGTAGCTTGCCTTCAATATCGTAAATATGGGAGGTTGCACTGGGAACATAGCCTCGAAGAACCCTGACATCCGGCAGGTTGCGACAGCTAATCGCCAGCCCACCAAGCCCGCCCGCGCTCGCTGAGCTAGCC
Source organism: Thermosynechococcaceae cyanobacterium (assembly GCA_041748155.1). Classification (GTDB taxonomy): domain Bacteria; phylum Cyanobacteriota; class Cyanobacteriia; order Thermosynechococcales; family Thermosynechococcaceae; genus JBGTDT01. The sequence continues at coordinate 3,199 of JBGTDT010000031.1, forward strand.
ACCATCGTAATCGCAAGCAGGGTTGTGCTTGCAGAATTAGTCACCCCCCGAAAGAACTGGATTGGCGCTGGGGCTGGGTCCTTGGGTTGGCGACGACGGGTTACGGTCTTAGACGACACGATGTACTTCCTCAACGACACAGCAAAAGCAAGAGCAAAAAACCGCTAGCTTGTCTAAGATTGACCCAAGGTTCTAGATAGTAGATATCCTTGGAAAATGGACTCAGGCAAGAAGTTCGTTGCATATGTGGCGAAATTTCTGCAATTTTTGCAATTATAGTAGTCTGACTGTAAGGTATCTGAGGAGCTTAGACGCTGAAGAGTCAATAGAGGTTATCTTATTCCAATATTGAACTGTTTCCAAGCAGATTGGTAGGCTTTGATTTTATTTTGTGAGTAGAACCGACCCAGAATATCTACAAAGATGGATAGAGCGTCTTTAATATTACAGCGGGGAGTTAGCGAAGTATTCCCAAATGGTGTGGTCCCTGAGCTGCGCCGAGGGGCTGAACCGAGTACTACTTTTGAGAGCCTAGCTCAACGCCTCGGTCAAACAGATCGGCTTTTCGACAAAGCTCAAAGACCACCTTTGCGAGTCAAGTTTGGGATTGACCCCACGGCTGCGGATATTCATTTAGGCCATAGTATTCCGATTCGGAAACTGCGGGCTTTTCAAGATGCAGGTCATACAGCCATTTTAATTGTTGGAGACTTCACGGCTCGGATTGGCGATCCCACCGGGAAATCACAGGTGCGTCGCCAGTTGACCGCAGCAGAGGTGGCTGAAAATGCTCAGACTTACCTGGACCAGGTGCGACTGATCTTAGACTTTGATACCCCCGGACGATTAGAAGTTCGCTACAACTCAGAGTGGCTTGCCAAATTAGATTTGGACAAAATCGCTGAGTTGCTTGCCACCATGACACTTGGGCAGATGCTGGCCAAGGAAGGATTTGCTGAGCGCTACCAACAGGGTGTCCCAGTCTACTTGCATGAATTTCTTTATCCACTGATGCAGGGGTATGATTCAGTTGCGGTGAGAGCGGATGTGGAACTTGGAGCGACAGATCAAAAGTTCAACATTGCCGTTGGGCGAGACCTGCAACGGCACTTTGGTCAGCCCCCCCAGTTTGGGCTGCTGGTGCCGATTCTGCTGGGGACGGATGGCGTGCAGAAGATGTCCAAGTCGCTGAATAACTACGTGGGCCTTTCGGAAGACCCAATCACCATGTACTCCAAGCTGGAGAAAATCCCCGATTCAGTTTTGATCCAGTACTTTGAGTTACTAACAGACCTGCCATTGGATCAGTTACCAGAGAATCCCCGCGATCGCCAAAAATTATTAGCCCTGGAAGTCACTAGTCAATACCACGGGCGAGCAGTAGCCCAACAGGCTCAACAAGAACTAGCAGCCATGGTGACTCAGGTCGGCCCCGCCTCCTTCAAGTCTCCGCATCCGAAATTCGCAGGCACGATAACAATGGGCCCAGAGTTCTCGCTGGCTCAGGTGCAGTTTCCCGCCAAGTTGTTTTATCTAATCAGTGCCAGTGGACTGTGTAAAACCAGTAGTGAGGCGCGGCGGCAAATTCAAGGGGGAGCCGTTCGATTAGATGGCGATCGCATTGAGCAAGTAGACCGGACCTTTAAGTCCCCTGCTGAACTTGAAGACAAAGTTCTGCAAGTCGGCAAGAAGAAATTTGTTCGATTTGTGCTTAAGTAATAACTCAAGTTGCTAGTTATAAAAATGCCTGCTCCAAAGTAAAGGCGAAGACAAAGGCTGAGAGCTTGAGGAGGAATCCTTCAAAGGTTACTGCATGAATTGACTTGGGAAAGCGTCGGGTAATCTGGCTGAAAACCGTC
>JBGTDT010000032.1:0-3638 GCA_041748155.1 Thermosynechococcaceae cyanobacterium
CTGGAGCACGAAGGCCACTGCAATCGTGGCAAGAGTGCTGCGCGCAACTTAGGTATCAACCATGCCAAGGGTGAGTACATCGCCTTCTTGGACGCTGATGATATCTGGTTGCCGCTCAAACTAGAACGGCAGGTGGCAATCCTGGAGGCACAGCCTGACGCTGCTATGGTGTATGGGCCAACTCTATTTTGGTACAGCTGGACAGGGAATTCTGAAGATATTGAAAATGACTGTATGTCAGATGTTGGTGTCCAGCTCGATACTCTGGTGAAACCACCAACCCTACTCACCATCTTTTTTCTGCAAAATGAAAATGTTTATCCTTGCACCTGTAGTGTTTTGGTGCGACGCGAGGTATTTGAAGACGTAGGTGGATTTGAAGAAGTCTTTCAGGATACGTACGAGGATACAGTCTTTTTTGCCAAGGTCTTGCTCAATGCACCTGTTTTTGTATCAAGTGAGTGTTGGGATAAGTATCGACAGCACGCGGGTAGTAGCTGGGTTATTGCGGAGGAGACAGGACAATACCATCCCCTAAACCCGAATCCTGCACGTAGAGCTTTTTTAACCTGGCTCGATGAATATTTGTCCAAACAAGGGTTTAAGGAGACCGAAATCTGGAAGGTTCTCCAAAGGGAGCTACTGCCCTATCGCCACCCAATGTTGTACCATTTACATCCTCGGTATCTTAAGCGGCGGATGAGAGAGCCAATAAAGAGCCTAGGGAAGCGCACACTGCCTACACCTATCTACCGCTGGCTATTGGCCAAATGGAGAGGACCAGATCATTTTCTACCTGTGGGCGGCGTAAACTTGGGAGACTTGCGTCGGCTAAAGCCGATCAGCAGCAGTTTCGGCTATGACAGGGGATGTCCAATTGACCGCTACTATATTGAGAATTTCCTCCCCCTCCATGCCGAAGATATTCAAGGGCACGTGCTGGAGATCGGGGAGCTCCTTTATATACGCCAGTTTGGAGGTGATCGCGTAACCCGAAGCGATGTGCTTCACGTGAAAGAGGGAAACCCAATAGCTACGATTGTAGGGGATCTCACCTGTGCCGACCATATTCCAGCAGACAACTTTGACTGCATTATCCTGACGCAGACGCTCCAGCTAATTTACGACATGCCAGCAGCCCTCAAGACGCTTTACCGCATCCTGAAACCGGGTGGGGTTTTGCTGGCGACCTTTCCGGGCATCAGCCATACTGGCGACGAAGAGTGGAATTCTAACTGGTGTTGGGCTCTCACTACAGTATCAGCACAACGGCTTTTTGAAGAAGTCTTTTCGGCGGAAAGTCTTCAAATCGAAGCCCATGGGAACGTTCTGGCAGCGATCGCCTTTCTGCATGGACTAGCGGCAGAGGATCTGCGCCCGGAAGAACTAGACCAAAGTGATCGCAATTATGAGGTCTTAATCACAGTTAGGGCAGTGAAACTTGAGGGAGAATTTGGGGATCGGATGATTGGCAAGTGGGATTACCAGGTCGTCGGGCAGTTCACTTACGGAGACGACACTACTTATAAAAAAGGCATAGCATTTCTTGATGGTCACGGCACCATAGAAGATTGGGGATGCGGGGCTACCTATGCAAAGCTTTTTGTGAAGGAAAGCAAGTACATAGGGATAGACGGCAGCCAAAACACTTTTACGGATAAGGTTGTTGATTTAAGACATTACACTTCAAAGGTAGACTGCATATTTATAAGGCATGTGCTAGAGCACAACCACAACTGGAGTCATATCCTTGCAAACGCAGTCGACTCATTCACTAAAAGAATGGTGTTGATTATCTTCACTCCGTTTTCTAACCAAACAAAGCAACTCGCTAACTGGTCTGACATACCAGATATTTCGTTTAGGAAGGAAGATTTAACAGAGTTCTTCAAGCATTTAAAGTACACCGAGGAGTCCCTTGAGACCGACACCCGGTATAAAACAGAGCATATTTTCTTCATTGAAAAATGAAGAGTGTCTTCCGTCAATGTAAGGTTAATTCCTTAGAGGGCGATCGCCAAGTTTCAAAAGCCTGTAGAAGACAGAAGCTGGTTGTCATTGCCAGCTTGCCCGTTGATAAGGTCTTTCTCGGGCTTCGGGTAGTGAAAACCAAGGTAACATTATGAGAAAAAGTAGGATCGATAGATTGCGGCATGCTACTCGGAGGGTCAGGAACAAACTCCTACGGGGGAGGGTCATCCTGATGTACCACTGCGTGGCTGAAGTAGGCTCAGACCCATGGTCGCTGTACGTAACGCCGAGCCACTTTGCTGAACACCTTGAAGTTTTGCGAAAATTTGGTCACCCCTTACAGTTGCAGCAATTAAACCAGGCTCTTCAGGATGGAAATTGTCCGCGCGGAGCAGTAGCTGTCACGTTTGATGATGGTTACGCCAATAACCTTCACAACGCCAAACCTTTGCTAGAGTGCTACGACATACCAGCAACAGTCTTCCTAACAACCGGCTCCATTGGGCAAAAGCATGAGTTCTGGTCTGATGAACTGGATAGGTTGTTGCTGCAACCTGGTAAGTTACCAAAAGCACTTCATCTGAGCATCAACGGCAGCACTTATCAATGGGAGCTAGGCGAGGCGGCTGATTACAGTGATGATGAATATCGGCGCTATCGCTGCTGGAGTGCCTCGAGTCAGGAGATTCCCAGCCCTCGCCATTCTTTATATCGTGCACTTTATGCACTGCTGTACCCAATGCTAGAAAGTAAGCGACGCAAGATTATAGATGAACTACTGGTCTGGGCTGGTGCTGAGCCAGTGAGCCGCCCGACCCACCGCACCCTTTCGCTTGAGGAAGTGTTTACTCTATACCAGGGGAAACTAATCGAAATTGGCTCTCACGCAGTGACACACCCCTTGCTCTCCGCACTTCCAGCGGCTTGGCAACAGAACGAGATCCATCAAAGCAAAGCCTGTTTAGAGGAGATCGTCGGGCACCCAGTGAGGAGTTTCGCATATCCTTATGGCGATTATACGGCGGAGACGGTCGCCCTCGTTCGAGAAGCCGGATTTGCTTGTGCTTGCTCTACTAATGAGGTTGCTGCCTGGGGACGCACAGAGCGTTTTGAGTTGCCCCGCTTTCACGTGGGGGATTGGGATGGTGAGGAGTTCGCTAGGCGGTTGTCGAGCTGGTTCCATGTCTGAGCAGCCACTGTACATTCTATAGGTCGTCACACTAGATGTCAGCAGTGCTGAGAAGATTACTAAGATTTGTTTCAGGGTTATTGAACACTTGGAGACGGCATGAAATTAGTCGGAGCTATCAGTTTCCAGATGCGTCCCCAGTTCTAAAAGTTCCAGTAATTTCTATTGCAATCACTGGACGCGAAGTTTAGTAGTAGCGAACGCGATGAGTGGCAAGCCATTGGTCTCTAGTATCATGATTTTCCTGAATGCTGAGAAGTTCATCGAAGAAGCGATCGAAAGTGTGTTTTCTCAGACTTGTGACAACTGGGAACTGCTACTGGTAGACGACGGCTCGACTGACAGCAGCACCAAAATTGCCCAGCGGTACACGGAACAATATCCTGATAAAGTGCGCTATCTGGAGCACGAAGGCCACTGCAATCGTGGCAAGAGTGCTGCGCGCAACTTAGGTATCAACCATGCCAAGGGTGAGTAC
>JBGTDT010000033.1:0-2020 GCA_041748155.1 Thermosynechococcaceae cyanobacterium
GGCAACAAACTTTTAATTTTTCCTGAAGGTGGCATCGTTCGAGACCAAGCTTTACGGCCCCTCAAACCTGGCTTAGCCCGTCTAGTCTTACAAGCCGAAGCAACTGCCCCAGTCCCATTAGTGATTCCAATTGTTCCGATCTCCCTCCGCTACGAACCGGGAGCCTATCCAGGAGCAACTATATTCATCCACATCAGCCCACCCCTCTACACCAAGGCGTACCAGCAGGAGAATGACAAGCAAACCGCACAAGTACTCACCCAAGCTCTAGAATTAGCCCTAACCAAGGGCTTAGAAGCCACCCATTACTTTAATGGTTCAGCTAGTGGTTGAACAGATTAACTTTGATGGGGTGATGAGGTAATTCAAAGTATTCCAACATTTTGAAGATTAGATATGTAAGTTTCCTCAGTCATAGGACACTGAACAAAATCTTTAAATTGATTTCTATTCAGATGCATTTCTCTAATTACATAACCCAACAGTTTCCCGCTATATTCACTCCCACTACCCCTAGAGACAGAAACTCGAACTGCAGTCTTTTGACCCTCGTAATAAAAATAATACTGTTCATGCCTGGAACCCTGTTCAAGATGGAACCCCTTTCTTCTAAGAGCTAGTGCGAGATCTTTCGCCTTAATTGTGCTCATTATTGGTCGGAGATTGATTTACCGAAAAACGCACAGTATAACTGGAGCAACTTCCTTGCAGACTCAGCCAGTTCTTCGGGATAGCTTTTTAGAAAAGACTTATAGTCATCAACCAGGCTTTCTTTTATCGCTTGTAGAGCTTCCTCATAGGTATCTCCAATAACAAAGAGACTAAACGTAGGACAAGTAGCAATAAAATAATCATCCTCGCGCTCTATTCTCACCATCACTGGGTAGAGAAACTGCATACCATCAACCAAATCTTTAAGTTCTGTCCAAGAAGGGCTATAGGTTTTAGAAGATACCAGAGGCACCTCTTGCCTTAAGTCCTCAGTTTTATATCCCTGTCCTTTCACTGGCTGCACAAGAGATTGACGTACATAAGGGCCTGAATGAGAGCGTTGGACAGAGTATGGATACTTAGGTGGGTTAGGGTTAACAGGTAAAGAAAAACTCGTACTACGCGTCTGCATCTTTGTTCTCCTGAATGTTCGATGAAGCATCTAAGACAGTCTCAAGCTGGATAAGCAGCTGCCGAGCTACCTGCGTACCCACTGCCAATCGAACCGAGGACGTAGCCTCAACAGTCAATGTTTCCCCTTCGTTAGATTGAGCTTCACGTCTAATAAGCAGGGGGTCAACAAAACCAAAGTCCAAAAGAACACCATCAGGAAGTTGGTTTACCAAAACAACGTTGGCATATATGGGAGCATTATCTGGAAGCACTGGAAACGTTACTTGAGCTTCGCCTTGTTGGGCCATGTTTCTCTCCTTGCCTTAGCCTCAAAATATTTGATTTCGATACATATTCAAACTACATCTCAACGTTAGGTTCTATCCACAAGCATTTCAAGAACGCATTGAGGCCTCGTCTGACCGCACCTCTATCTTTCCCGTTCCGAGTTACTTCCACATCAGCAAGCACCTCTATTGCGATTAGATACAGCCGATCTCTATCGTATTTTAAATTTGCTTCAGAACTCTCAATTGAATTTGAATTAACTTTTGAGAACCCCTTAGGACAGCCAGATAGTATAGCGCCCTTTGTTCAATTCTCCGGTACTCCTGATCTCCGACCCTCCGATACTTAGAACCAATATTCTCTTTTCTGTAAGATAGAGAGGTGTCCAGCTCAGCTTTGGTGAAACTTCTTTATGTCAATTTTGGCAGCGATCGCAGTTCTAGCAGTTCTAATCTTAGTCCACGAATTAGGTCATTTTGTGGCAGCTCGATCTCAAGGGATTCACGTCAATCGATTTTCAATTGGCTTTGGTCCAATTCTCTGGAAGTACCAAGGAGCCGAAACCGAGTATGCCATTCGGGGGTTTCCTTTGGGGGGATTTGTCGGTTTTCCAGACGATGACCCAGAT
>JBGTDT010000034.1:0-22880 GCA_041748155.1 Thermosynechococcaceae cyanobacterium
CCTGACTTGAACAAGATTGAAAAGTTTTGGGCACGGCTCAAGCACTATCTGCGCAAGACCTTAAATCAGTTCCTGAGTATTTGGGATGCTGTCGATAACCCCTTTAATGCTTTGTCCTAACTATCCCTTCGATTGCTATACCAACCAAAATTAGCCTGGGCCTGAAGTCGCTGCTATCCAGCCATAAGCTCCTAACCTAGAGGAGCGCGTTGGTCAAAGGCAAGAATCATCAAAGTCCTTTGAGTACACAATAGATTAGCTTAGAATAAAAGTACATTACGTAAACTTTCGTAACCTTAATCAGACCTTCAATCAGCTTATCCATGACCTCAGTGACTTCCCTTTTTGCCCCGGTTGAAGCAGACCTGAGCTTGCTAGCAGAAAATCTCAAAAATCTGGTTGGGGCTCGAAATCCTGTCCTCTACGCCGCAGCAGAGTACTTATTTGGGGCGAAGGGAAAGCAGATGAGACCTGCAATTGTTCTATTGCTCTCGCGAGCGACGATGCCAAATCAGGACATTACCCTGCGGCATCGCCGTCTAGCTGAAATCACGGAGATGATTCACACGGCCAGTTTGGTCCATGACGATGTTGTGGATGAGTCTGAGGTCCGCCGCGGCGTCCCGACTGTTCATAGCCTCTTTGGCAATCGAGTCGCCATCCAGGCGGGGGATTTTCTCTTTGCTCAAGCGTCCTGGTACCTGGCTAATTTAGACAGTTTAGAAGTGGTTAAACTCCTTTCCGAGGTGATTAAGGACCTGGCAGAAGGTGAAATTCAGCAAGGATTAAACGAGTTTCACCCTCGTCTGTCCATTCAGGATTATCTAGAAAAGAGTTACTGCAAGGCGGCTTCACTAATTGCCAATAGTGCCAAGGCAGTTGGGACCTTGAGTGGAGTTTCTCCTGAGTTGGCTGAGGACCTGTACGATTACGGTCGTCACGTCGGTTTGGCCTTTCAGATTGTCGATGACATCCTGGACTACACCGGATCGACCGAGGTCTTGGGTAAGCCGGCGGGTTCCGATCTTAAAAGTGGTAATCTGACAGCACCCGCTTTGTTTGCCCTTGAAGAACAGTCCTATCTGGAGGTTCTGATTCAGCGTCGGTTTGCCAAAGCTGGAGATCTAGAAGAAGCGATCGCCCTAGTTAGAGACAGTCAGGGGATTGAGCGGACCCATTCCCTGGCAGCAGAACACGCTCATACCGCCGTGCAATACTTAGCGGGTTTACCAGACTCAGACTGCCGCCAAGCCTTGATCGATTTGACAGAGTACGTGCTCAAGCGGCTTCACTAGATCCTGATAGTCTGTTGGGAATGCTCACTTAAGGATAGTCAAGCGTTGAGTAGCCCCGTAAAGTGTCACAATCGTTCAGTGGCAGCCCAGGGGCTGTTAGATCAGTCGGTTCGTTTTTGGTATTTGTAACTCCTTCTATGGCTGTTGAGGAAAAAGATTTCGGTTCTACGCCAGCTTGGTTGAGGCTGTGGCGCTCTCAGAGAGAAAATCTTCTCACCTTGATCATCGCGCTGGTTCTGGCGCTGCTGATTCGCACCTTCTTAGCAGAATCCCGCTATATTCCCTCTGATTCGATGGTGCCGACGCTATATCCCGGCGATCGCCTGGTGGTAGAAAAGCTATCCTATCGGTTTCGTCCCCCCCAGCTTGGCGACATTGTGGTTTTCCAGCCGCCGGAAGCACTCCAACTTGTGGGTTACAGCCGTGATCAAGCCTTTATCAAGCGAGTCATTGGCACCCCTAGCCAAATCGTGCAGGTCCACCAGGGTAAGGTATACCTGGACAATCAACCTCTAGACGAGGGCTATATCGCCGAACCCCCTGGGTATGAGCTGCAACCCATTAGGGTTCCGCCCCATGAGTTCTTTGTGATGGGAGACAACCGCAACAATAGCAATGATTCGCACGTTTGGGGCTTTCTACCTGAGGCGAGCATCATTGGCCGGGCCAGCTTCTGCTTCTGGCCGCCGGGACGGGTCGGGCCGGTGCAAAATCCGGTTCGTTAGCCAGAGCCGAGCTAAGAGTGTGGCAAAATGAAAGACACCAGCCAAAACTGTAAACTCCAAATAGCTTAGGTGGCTCTGTGACTTCTGTTCGAACTGTTCCTCGTCGTGTTTTTCCCTTTACCGCTATTGTCGGTCAAGCAGAAATGAAGCTGGCGCTGCTTTTGAATGTGATTGACCCAAAGATTGGTGGCGTCATGATCATGGGCGATCGCGGTACGGGCAAATCTACTGCCATTCGCGCCTTGGCCGATCTGCTGCCGGAAATTGAAGTGGTAGCCGACGACCCTTTTAACAGTGATCCGCAGGATTCAGAGTTGATGAGCCTTGAGATCAGAGAGGCGATCGCCGCCGGGCAAACCCTAGCTACTACCAAGAAACAGGTGTCGATGGTTGATCTGCCCCTGGGGGCTACGGAAGACCGCGTCTGTGGCACCATTGATATCGAAAAAGCTCTGGCTGAAGGGATAAAAGCGTTTGAACCCGGTCTCCTCGCCAAGGCAAACCGGGGCATACTTTATGTCGATGAAGTCAACCTCCTGGATGACCACCTGGTCGATGTGCTGCTCGACTCGGCGGCCTCGGGCTGGAACACGGTGGAGCGTGAAGGGATTTCCATTCGCCACCCAGCTCGCTTTGTCCTGGTGGGATCGGGCAACCCGGAGGAAGGAGAGCTGCGGCCCCAACTCCTAGATCGTTTTGGCATGCACGCGGAGATTCACACCGTCAAAGACCCAGCCCTACGGGTCGAAATTGTTGAGCAGCGCTCTGCGTTTGACCAAGATCCGCACACTTTCCTGGTGCAGCATCAACCGCAGCAATCAGAACTGCAATTCAAACTGGTCGGTGCTCAGGAGCGACTACCCGCCGTGGGGATTGATCACAATCTGCGGGTCCAGATCTCCCAGGTTTGTGCTGAGCTAGATGTCGATGGCCTGCGGGGTGATATTGTCAGCAACCGTGCGGCTAGAGCCTTGTGTGCATTTGAAGGTCGTACGGAAGTGACGGTCAACGATATACGGCAGGTGATCACCCTCTGCCTGCGTCACCGCCTGCGTAAAGATCCCTTGGAGTCGATTGATTCTGGTTATAAGGTCGAAAAAGTCTTTAACCAGGTTTTCGGTCTAGAGTCAACGGACAACCAAGTCGCAGCTTGACAAAATTTTCTAGATCAACGCTAGCACGGGATTTCATAAAACGCTTGCTTGGGGCTACTTGATGACTAACAATCAACCTGATAGACTAAATCCTCTGGACCGGATTGAGGCAATCGTCGCAGCCAACGCTAGCGCGATCGCTGAACTTAGATCTTCTCAAACCAATACTGATCGGCAAATCTTAAACAATACAGCAAACCTTGAGGTATTACGGGAGAGTCAAACTCGTCTTCAAGAATTGCAGATTGAGATGGGGCAAACCCAAGCGCAACTAGGCCGAACTCAGGAGCAAATTGGGGGTCTGCAAGAAGTGCTTGCTCAAAACCTAATTGAACTACGTGCAGGGCAAGAGCGGCAAGAGAGGATACTAGATTACTTGGTTCGGCGGAATGGAAACTAGTCTTCTAGAGCCTACTCTTTCAGTAAAATTGCTTACTGCAGGACTGCTTCTGTTTGCAGACTCTCAATATCTTCAAATTTAGTCAGGGTAGCCACGTCGCGTAGACTAGAAATCTACGCCTCGCTTCAGATCAATTCCCTTCTCGGCATAGTGTTTGTGGCAAATCATCTCAGAGTGGATGCTAGCTAGGTCAAAGTAGGCTGGGGGGTTTTTGCAGCGACCCGTAATGATAATTTCAGTGTCACGGGGCTTGCGTAGAAAAGTCTGGATAATCGGTTCTTCCGGCAGCAGTTCTAGGTCCACCGTGGGATTTAGCTCATCCAAGATAATGGTTTTGTAGAGGCCAGAGGCGATCGCCGCTCTAGCAATTTCCCAGCCTCGCTCGGCTTCAACGTAGTCTATCTCTTGCTGCTGACCACGCCAGACGATCGCATCGCGGCCACAGCGTTGATGGTCTACCAGACTGGGATAGCTTTGTTGCAGGGCCGCGATCGCCGCATCTTCGGTGTAGCCGCTGCCCCCCTTCAACCACTGCATAATTAAAACGCGGTGAGATTGATCTTGACTAATTCCTTTGCCGATTGCTTGCAGGGCTTTACCGAGGGCACTGGTGGATTTACCTTTGCCTTCCCCGGTGTAAACTTCGATCCCCTCAATTCCCTGTTCTGTAACGGGATGATGATAGGGTTTCATCTCCGAATGGAGGTCAGCAATGTCCAGTAAAGGTTGGGGGGCTCCCCGCCCGGTGGCAATTACCTCTAAATGTTCTGGCTTTTGCTTCAGGGCATGAATCACGGGCTCGACGGGCAGTAAGCCCAGATCTAAAACCGGATTCAGTTCGTCTAGGACAATAACGGAGTACAAACCGGAAGCAATTGCCCCATTAGCAATGTCCCAGCCTCGCTTCGCCTCTAAGTGATCAAAGCGAGTAATCTGGTCTAGACCAAAAAACTCGGCCCGACCTGTCCTGACTTGATCGATCAAGTGGGGAAAGCCCCTTTGCAGTGCTTCAATGGCCGCATCTTCGTCGTAGGTCCGCCCTGGTCCTTTTAAGAACCGCAACAATAGAACCCGGGTCTGGCGAGGAGAACCAATCCCCAACCCAATCGAACGAAGCACCACACCAAGAGCTGCCTGGGATTTGCCTTTACCGGCACCATCATAGATGTGAACTTGACCAATAATTCGCTCGGAGCGAACCTGGGCAGTGTTGATACCAATACCAGTTCGAGTCATAGCCTCAAGCTTCCTGCAATGCGATTTTAACCAGCGCTTTGAGTCCTAAGGAGGTCAAGTGTTGCATACTTCTGGGCCTTTCGCAGAACATCTTAGCATCGACTTTAGTTACATCCTTGAGTTGAACAGGGGGAGGTAGAGGTTGGTTCAAAGAGTCCTCGCGATCGCCACAAATGTGTTCTGGGAAGTGATTCGCGATCGCATTTTATACGTCGTGGGCTTGTTTGCCATTGTAATGGTGGGGGCTACCCTGCTGCTGCCAGAAGTTTCTGCGGGAGCCCAGGACAAAATTATTTTGGATGTGGGTTTGGCCGCCATTGAATTGCTGGGGCTCGTCATCGCCGTTTTTACGGGCACAGGACTGGTGAATCGAGAGATTGAAAAGCGAACCGTCCTGACTTTGATTGCTAAGCCCGTGAACCGAGCCGAGTTTATTGTCGGCAAACACGTTGGCTTATCAGCAGTCGTAGCGGTGCTGGTAATCCTGACCACAGGGTTTTACCTGGCCATTCTTAGCTTGAACGGTATCCAGTACGCCTGGAGCAGCCTGCTCTTGGCGGCGATCTATCTAGTCTTGGAGCTGGCTTTGATTATTGCGGCAGCGATCTTATTCAGTGTGTTTACGAGCTCCCTGATCGCCACGATCCTGACGTTTGCCACGTACCTGATGGGCCACTTTAGCCGTGATTTGGTTGCCCTGAGTAAGCTAACCGAAAACGTCGGTATTCAACGATTAGTTCAAGGTCTCTATCTGATCCTGCCAGACCTATCCCGCTTGAACCTCAAGAATGACGCGATTTACAATGCGCTGCCGGGGCCGCCAGTCCTCCTTGCTGATGCTGGATACGGACTTTTTTATACAATGTTTTTGCTGGCGATCGCAGTCTGGATCTTCTCCTATCGTGAGTTCTAACCGTTGAGTTGAGCGGTGATAGATAATCTCTAGGTCTGCATCAGAGACTTTGGTGCATCAGGGTCCAAGGGTGAAGGTTTTAAGATTTGAGCGACAGATTCCAACCCGACAATCAAGGAGCAGGCACAGGTTCATAGGGAGTGGCTCAGACAGTAGATAATAGATGTGAGCAGATGAGGAAACGCCCTGTGTCTGAAGCGATCGCTGCCAGTGCCCAGACCCTAACCTTTCAAGAATACCTATTCTACCGGGGAGAACCAGATGTTCTCTACGAGTTATTTCGGGGCCGCCTGATTCCCATGGCAACGCCTACAGGTTTACACGCGGGTATTTGCCAGTTTTTGCTCTATTGATTCCAGGAGTACATTGCCGCTCAAAACCTTGACCTGGTAGCCATCACCACAGCCGGAGTCCGCACCGAGGAAGCTTCTTCCCGAATTCCAGATGTTGTAGTTTGCCATCAAAACCTTTGGCAACAGGTCAAAGCGAGACCGGGGGCAGGAGTGCTGGACTTCAGTCAAGTCCCCGTCCTGGTTGTCGAAGTCACCAGTGAAAATTGGCGAGAAGACTACATCCGCAAACGGGCTGAGTATGCCTTCATTGAGATTCCTGAGTATTGGATTGTTGACCCCAATAAACAACAAGTCTGGGTTTTAAGCAATCCAGACAGCCTCAACATCTATGAGCAGGCTGAATTTAAGCCGGGGCAAGTAGTCGAATCTACTCAGTTTCCTGATCTGGCCTTAGCTGTTGAGCAGGTCTTGTCTCCCCCTTTAGTCGAAGAGTTGATTCAGGAACAACAAGCTCAGCAACGACAGCTTGAGCAGCAGGTTCATGAAGAGCGTCAACGGGCAGATCAAGAGCGCCAACGGGCAGAACGACTGGCTACCCGGTTGCGGGAGATGGGTATAGACCCTGACTCTATGTAGGAGATTAACTTCGACGCTGAATGGCTTCTTACTCCCAGCCTTGAACATAGGCAAGATAGCTACTGTTGACATTAATCGCTAATAATTTCGTTAAGTCCCTCAACTACTAAATTCACTTCTTCCGGCGCTGCACGACCAATCCTGTTGCCTAGGCGTTTGAGGGACAAGGTTCTGATCTGGCTAATCTTCACCCACGATTTCTTAGGCAACTCCATGGTGGATAGCTCTAGGGTGAGGGGAAAGCTGGCTTGTTGCGGTTGACTTGTCAGCGCTACTGCAATCACTGTGCCTGAACGCTCGTTGAACACGTCGTGGCTAAGAATCAGGACTGGACGACGGCCTACTTGCTCGTGACCTTGGGTTGGGTCCAATCCAGCCCAATAAATTTCACCTCTCAATATTCGGGCCATTCAGCGACCTCATCGGCAAGTCCCTCATCGGCTAGTAATTGCTCAAAGACTGGGTCAAGCTTGGCACACTCTTGCGCCAAGCGAGTTTTATCTAAGCGACCAATCTTCTCTTGGACCGCTGCTTGAATAGCTTGGCTCCGATTGAGAAATACCTGAGACTGCACTAACCGATCAACTCGATTGAGCAGGTGTTCGTCTATAGAGATAGTTATTTTTGCAACACTCATAGCAGAAGTAATACCACAAGTCATACCGCCTCTTAATAGTACACCGCTCACCACTGTAGGTTTGCATGAGCACTGCTACGCGTTACCTAACGCCGAAGTAGAACTGCCACCCAGTACAGCAAAGTAATCTACTGACCTGCTCTAACACGCTCAAGACGTTTAATACGTGCCCCTTTGCGGAGATTACAAGAGCGGCAGGCAAGGGCTAAATTGAACTCAGCATCAGCGCCCCTTTTGCAAAATGGAACGATATGCTCGACCTCAAAAGGGAAGTTGAACACAAGTTCAGAAGCGTGACAATACTCGCAGCGATGAGCAGCGCGATCAGCTACCAAAGTGTAGTAAGAGTTCATTGGCTCGGTTGTTGAACCAGAGCCGCTGTCCGGGCCGTAGCAGCCTTCAGTTCGGCCTCGACAAGACTATCTAATTCTGCTTGTTGCTCTGGGGAAAGTGCTTGTTCCTGATCGCGGGCTGTACGCCAAAGACTCATGAGTTCAGATAGCCGCTTTTGTTGTTCGGCACTAAAAAACTGGTCGGGGTGAAAGCTCTGGATAACCAGTAAGGCAGTGAATTCAGCTTCTCCCAACTGAGCAGTCAAGGCATCTAAAGCTTGACCCGCAGTTTTGCCAACCGAGTGTTTGTTACCTGCAATGGCGCGATAAGACCTCTCACCACTAGCATCAGATACAGGCAAGATAGCTACCGTAGTCGTCATATCCCTACTTCAGATCCTGCCTATTAATTGTAGGCTTGACTCAACTTTAGACAGGCATGGGGCAGTTCGGCTGTAAGTTCAGGGCTTGATCATTCAAGCTTTTTTCTCGGACGATTGAGTTCTGATCTCGAAGAACCAAGCTTTTTTCTTGACACTCCAAGTTTTAAGCCGAATTACCCAAGCTTTTTTCTCGGACGATTGAGTTCTGATCTCAAAGCTTCGAGCCTTTTTCTCGGAGGATGAAGCTTTTTGCTTGACGTTCCAAGTTTTGAGGCTGGAGTTTTCTGTTCTGAAGTCAGCAGTTCGGGTTTTGAGGTGCAAGTGTTGAGTTTTAAGCTACAAGTTCCAAGCTTAGAGGTTGAAGTATCCACTTCAATTTCTAAACCTGTATCAACTTGAGTGTCTTGGTAGTTTGATAGCCATCTCCACGCACGGTAGGCACCATATCCAACTACTGCTGCTGCTACTGCTGGCGCAGCAGTCGTAATAGCTACACCTGCAACCATACCACCTCCAACTGTGCCACCAATCGCGGCCAATCCAGAAGTTATTCCAGCAGCGCTCAGACCAGCAACGCTCCCAGCAGCAGAAATTGCTCCTGTTGCCGCCACACTACCAGCGACTGCACCAGCAGTTGTCATCGTTCTACCAACTACGCGAGCTTCTCGTTCAGCCTTGGAAAGACTTTCATTGTCCTTCAAAACTTCATTCATAGCTGCTGTTGTTGCTAGGGCTGGAGCTGCGCCAAGGACATTGATACCTGCCACCGCACCACCACCAACAACTCTACCTACTGTTGCTAGACCTGACATAATCCCGGCTCCACTCAGACCTACGGCAGCACCAGTAGCACTAACGACACCGATACCACCTGCAACTGCTGCTCCAGAACCAATACTACCTGTTGCCGTTGATGTAGCACGTGTCACTTGTTCACTGCCCTTTTTTCCTGTTTTGCACCAAGTCGCGAAGTGTTCGCAGTTATTGTCGAAAAGGTTATATCCTGGCTGACCCAACTGGCTTTTTGCTCTTTGAATCACAACTCCTGGCAAGTTACATCTACCATACTTCTTGATGAACACCTGCTTGCCAAATGAAAACAAAGCCATAGAAGTACGAGCAATAGCCACATAGATCTTTCGGTCTAATTTACCTGGGTGATGTATGACAGTGCCATCACCACAGTCAATGCCGTGATGGGTATAACCTATGCAGTGGACGTAGAGGTGATCACCTCGTGCCATGATTTTGTCCTCAGTCTCTAAGGTATTGTGAGAGAAGCTACCTCAGCTTAAAAACGAAACTTAGTAATGACCTCAGTGAATTTGGCCAAACATAAGAAGGCACGGGCGCTTAAGTCCTCTAGTCGCCGTCCGGCAAAGGAACTCTGTAGTGAGTGCGGCCTGTGCGATACCTACTATATCCACTACGTCAAGGATGCCTGTGCCTTTCTGCACCAGCAGATCGCGGAGCTGGAGGAACAGACTCATGGGCGTAGCCGGGATCTGGATAACCCGGATGATTGGTACTTTGGGGTCAATCAAGGTATGATGGCGGCTCGGAAAACCGAGCCTTTGCAGGGAGCCCAGTGGACCGGGATTGTCAGCGCGATCGCTGTAGAAATGCTGAATCGTGGCTTAGTCGAGGGGGTAGTCTGTGTGCAAAACACAGAGTCAGACCGCTTTCAGCCCCAACCCATCCTGGCTCGGACTCCAGAAGAGGTTTTGGCCGCACGGGTCAATAAGCCTACTTTGTCGCCTAACTTGTCGGTGTTGGAGCAGATTGAGCAGTCTGGCCTGAATCGACTGTTGGTGATTGGGGTTGGCTGCCAAATTCAGGCACTGCGAGCGGTAGAAAAGCAGCTAGGTTTGGAGAAGCTTTATGTGCTGGGAACACCTTGCGTCGACAATGTCACCCGTGCCGGATTACAGAAATTTTTAGAGACCACCAGTCGTTCACCGGAGACAGTGGTGCATTATGAGTTTATGCAAGACTTCCGGGTGCACTTCAAACACGAAGATGGATCGGCTGAGACCGTGCCGTTTTTTGGCTTAAAGACCAACCAGTTGAAAGATGTGTTTGCCCCGTCTTGCATGAGCTGCTTTGACTACGTCAACTCCCTGGCCGATCTGGTGGTGGGCTACATGGGGGCTCCTTTTGGCTGGCAGTGGATTGTGGTTCGTAACGACACGGGTCAGGAGATGTTGGATCTGGTCCAGGCACAGTTAGAAACCCAGCCAGTAACTTCTCAGGGCGATCGCGCTGCCGCAGTCCAACAGAGCATCCCCGCCTACGACAAAGGGGTGACCCTGCCGATGTGGGCTGCCCGGTTGATGGGCGTCGTGATTGAAAAAATTGGTCCCAAGGGGCTAGAGTACGCTCGCTTCTCAATTGACTCCCACTTTACCCGCAACTATCTCTACGTCAAACGGCAGCACCCAGAGAAATTGAACGACCATGTACCGGAGTACGCCAAGCGGATTGTCGCTCAGTACAAGCTGCCAGATTAACCAAGGGCCCAATGGCATAAGGCTAGTGGGATGGTGTTCCCAGAGGTATGCTTGGTGGTAAGGTTGTATCCGAGTCATACTAACTGGGAGTGAATATGCGTAACAGACCTGACTCCCGTTCATTTCCCCCCACAACTCAGCGAATTGTCACGGCTTTGCGGATCACAGGCTGGGTCAGTTTCTATGCCCAGCTAGTACTTGCGATCGTCTCAAGCCTAATTTTGTTATTTGCTGCTGTCTCCAGTCGTAACACCAGCACTAACCCAAATAATCCGGGGGCCGCGTCAGGTTTGTTTTTTGCGGTTTGTGGTCTTCTCGCTCTCTACTTTAGCGTCTACTGGGCCTTTCGCTATACTCGTCTGGCTAGGCGGTTTCAGAGTACCACTGTGGACAGTCCCAAAAAAGCTGACTTGATTCAGATCCTACAGATTGGGTTGATTGCCAATCTAGCTGGGATGTTATTGACCATAGTCGGTGCAGAAGCAATCATCGGTGGGCTTCTAGCACGGGCGCTTAGCCAGGTTCAAGGCGCAGCATTGTACGATCCGAGCCGGCTAGTTGAACCAATTGACATCTTTGTGGTCCAAGCAAACATCAACACAATTGCCGCCCAGTTCGTCGGTATTGCTGCTCCCCTGTGGTTGCTCAAGCGAGTCAATCAGCCCTAGCTAAAGCTTTTGCTGACTGGGTGCTTTGGTTACTTCCCAATCTGAAACCAACTCGACTTCTGCCTGGGTGGCAGCATGAAGCACCAGGAGCGTCACCTCTCTAGGGGAATACCCTTCCTCTAGTAGTTCTCGATACATTGATTGGAGTAGCCCCTTCACTTCCCGATGCAGAATTGTGGCTCTATCCGTGTACTTAAAGTTGTCGTCAAAAAGACTATTCATCTTTCCTCGCCTTTGCTGCACTTTAACAGCTTAATTCTGAACGAATGGTTGCTGTAGCTAAAGGGAAAACAAGTTTTGGTTGATCTATGCAAAGAAGGGCTGGTGTTGCTTGCCACAAGTCTTGGAACGATGAACTATAATTAGAAATACACAAAGCATGGGGCTGTAACGGTTTCGACGTTTTAGTGAACGTAGTCTCGTGATTCAGGCCGAGAGTGGGTCATCTCTCGTAAATCAAAGGCTCAAAAATCAGTACATGCGAACAACATCGTACCTTTTGCTCGTAAGGCGGCTGCTGTTGCCTAAAAACCTCTTATAGGTTTGAGCGTCTGTAGTTTGACTCCGTTAAGGACTATGGACCTAACCCCAACGGATGCGCTGGTGGACCACCTCCGGTTGGCCTGCTAGCTAAGAAATTTACCGGAGAATCCCACCGTTCGGGATAAGGAACGGTTCCCGCTTCGAGGATTAGAGAAGCTAAGCCTGTGAACGAATGGGAAGCCAATAGCTAAAGCGGACACGGGTTCGACTCCCGTCAGCTCCACTTCTAAAACTCAGTCACCTCCTAGAACGCCATTCAGAGGGGAACGCTCAGGGGTACGCCGTTGTCCTGCGGTCCTAACTGAAGCAGGAAAGGAACGGCTCTGGAACCCCAGTCTTTGAGCGAGGTATAGGCGGCAGCTTCTTCGCCAAAGCAGATCTCCAGCATGTCGGTGTGAATAATCCCAGGATTGAGGGGAACTGCGGCCATACCGTTTGGCAATTCTTGAGCCAGCGATCGCGTCAGGCCCTCAATGGCCCACTTAGAGGCACAGTAGGGTCCAACGTGGGGCGAGGTGGAGCGGCCCCAACCGGAACTAAAGTTGACAATAATCCCACTTTTACGACTGATCATGGCTGGGATAAAATGCCGGATCAGATTCATCACCCCCTTGATATTTATATCAATTACCTGGTTAAACTCCTGGCTGGGAACCTGCCACAAGGGAGCAAGTTCATTGATCACGCCTGCATTGTTAATCAGCAAATCTGGGGGTCCATACTCTTTAAGTAGGCGATCACTCCAGGCTTTTACTTGCGCTTCATCCGCAACATCTACACTAGTAAAGTCATGGTCAGGTCCAAACCTAGAGCAATTCTCGACTGCTGTCGAGGAACGAGCGCAACCGAGAACCGTGTGTCCAGCCTGGACAAACTGCTCGGTCATGGCAAGACCCAAGCCCCGTGACACACCTGTAACAACAATTAGCTTCTGCATACGGCTCTTTTATCCCGGCGCTAGCCTCTAAGTCCAGGCCCGGAAGAAGCTGTTCTCCTCCCAGCCAGCAGCAGTACGCTGCTCAATTTCTGCTATTGCCTCCTGGGTCAGGGATCGAAATGCTTGGGCCACACTCACGTTGTGCTCAAGCTGGGCAATACCCTCTGCCGCAATAACGCAGCAGTGAACACCGGGCAGCGAGAGCGTATAACCCATAGCCTGGTGCATTCCCTCTAGCCCGCCCGAATCGAACAGCCGACCGTAGGCTGGTACCTTCATGGCAATCACGCCGACATTTTTCTGCTGGGCTAAGGGTAGCACGATGGGGGCAAAGGGACGAGGGTGATGCTTATCCGCGGCATTGAGCGGCACTAAGGTTGTGTGGAAGGGATACCGCCGCAGCCCTTCGGCAATAACTGCCGGTTCGTGATGACCTGTAATACCCCCAAAGCGGACCAGCTTCTGCTGTTTTGCCTCTTCTAGGGCCTGGATCGCGCCAGCCTGAGCAAAGATTCTGTCGAGATCCTGATCAGTCGCGACATGGTGCAGTTGCCAGAGGTCGAGATAATTAGTTTTCAGCCGTTTTAGCGATCGCTCTAGCTCCCGCCAAGCCCCATCTCGGTCTCGCTGATCGGTTTTGCTGGCTAGGAAAACCTGCTCTCGATTGGCTGGCAACACCTTACCCAGGTAATCTTCACTGGGACCGTAGCTGGCGGCAGTGTCAAAGTAACGAATACCCAGCTCAAGCGCACGCTGGATCAGGGCTACGGCTTCCGGCTCAGCGCCAGGCTCGGATAGGGGAGTCTGCCCCGCTCCGCCCAGACCAAAGACAGGCAGGCGTACGCCTGTACTTCCCAGAACTCGCTCTGGCATCGCTCCAAGGCTGACTGGTTGAACTGGTGGTGGGGAACTGCCTGTCGAGCGTCTCAACGCGGCCTCGGTGATAACGCCACTGGCAACGGCAGCACCCGTAACCAGTAAAGTGCGTCGCTTAATTTTTCGGGTCATACTTAGCGGTGTCTGTGTTCGGAGACTTTTGCCAAGACTATCGCCTTGACCCTGCTGGCGTGAATTTGAGCTACTATCAGCGGGGCCTGATTTATGGTGATACTTGTTTTTTCAGGGTAGAGACTTCGGCCTCCACTTTGGTAAGCCGTTCCTTGAGTTCGATCACTAGTGTTGCTAGCCTATCTACTGTCGGCTCTGCCTGTCTGTCTAACCCTGCTGGGAATACCAAGGGGCTGGGTGTGGATAACCGGGGCCTAGATTTCTGGGTCTCTAACTGGTTAACCTTCACCTTGAGTCGATTTCTATCGAATTCTAAGTTGGAAAGCCGGGAGTTAAATTCGGCTGAGGCTCGCACAGGCGTGAAAACCAACCAAGTAAAGAGTCCTAGCAACAAAGCCAGGCAAAGCATTCGCATCTGCTTAGACAGCCGGGGAATTTTCACCATTGTTTAATTAGTTGCAATTTACAATTTTACTAACTGGGGATACTCCTATTTTCGCTGCTTTTCGCTGCTGATCTAATGATGAGTGAGTTCCGCTGGAGTAAGTTTCTTGGCACCGGCTTTTCTGGCTGTTTCATCTCCCATCTTGCCTTGCTTAGAACTCTACCACTCATGCTTTTAGCTTCGTGATCCTAGTTTGGAACTTTACTCAGAGCTGGATTTTCTGATATGGAAGGCCAGGGCGATCGCTTTTCACCTCAAGATTAATCGTAGTCCCGGACGATGTCTGGAGAACCCGCTCAGCGTGGGCACGATTATCGGTTGGGCTGGTGGCGTAGTAGGCCGTACTGAGTTTGTTACTGCGTCTTTCCAGGTGGCCCATTTCCGTGCGCTGCTTGCCGCTGACTAGAGTTACGACGCCTTCTGGTAGCTCCAGTTCTACCTGCACTGGATGAGTGGCCTGACGTTCTAAGGGTAGGGACGAGCGCCAGAACGAAGGTGGCGGGGGATCGAGGCCATCGCCAGCGCCGCTCCATCTGGGTTGACGCGGGGGACGGCATAAAAGGTACTGGTATCCAGCAGGCGAGTGATGCGTGTATCCTGCTTGTAACCTGTGAGCAGCGTGTGAAGGCCGTGCAGCACAGTTACTGTTCCGGCAAGTTCTGTGGTGTGGATATCGACATCGAACCAAACGGCAGGCTTTTCTGTATCCGGCCCCGCTGCCTGGTTGGTCACTGTCACCAGCTAGATCGGTTGGCCCTCAAAGCTGGTGCTGATCTGGCTCAAGGTCATCAGGGTCGGATAGGCTGCTGCCCATTCTTGAAGCTGTGACTCGCACAAGTCGCTAGGATGTAGACAGGTTTCAGTACTTCCTGACAGGCGCGCCTGCTCCTTTAAGGAGGTCTGCAATCCAACTATGGAGTCAAAGATATGGTGGAAGTAATGCGTTCTCAGCTACAGCGCTACGGTATTGCGGTAGTAGCTGTTGCTCAAGCCTTACTGCTTAAACTGCTGCTAACCCCTCAGATTGATGCAGAGAACGCTTACCTCCTATTCTTTGTCGCGGTAATTGTCAGTGCTGGGTACGGTGGATTTGGGCCAGGACTGCTGGCGACCGTTCTCACGGCTGTGGCTAGTGCCTACCTGATCTCACCAACCGACTTGCTAGTCACAGGCTGGGATGAAATTCTCTGGCTGGTTTTCTTCGTGTTGCTGGCGCTGCTGATCACTGTCGTAGCTGCGGCCCACAAACTGGGGCAGGAAATTCTCAAAGTCAGAGCCCATCAGCAGGCAGCGGTGGCTGAATTAGGCCAACGGGCGCTGCGGGGTACGGCGCTGGACCTCCTGATCAATGAAGTAGTCTGCCTGGTTGCCCAAACCCTGGAAGTGGAGTGCTGCAAGCTTTTGGAACTCCTGCCAGGTGAAAACGCTCTGTTGCTGCGGGCAGCGGTGGGCTGGCCAGAGGGGGTCGTGGGGCAAACAATTGTGGAAGTTCAGGACAATTCCCACGCCGGCTATACCCTGCTTGCTAGTGAGCCAGTGATTATCGAAGACTGGGGCACAGAAATGCGATTCCCTCGACCGTCACTGCAGGGTGATCATCCGCTAATCAGTGGCATGAGCGTGATTGTTGGTGGTCAGAATCCACCCTTTGGCGTGCTTGGGGTGTACACTACCAGACGACGGAGCTTCACTCAAGACGATATTAACTTCCTCCAAGCGATCGCCAATGTCCTAGCCGAAGCAATCAATCGCAAGCGAGTCGAGGAGGCCCTGTCTGAGAGCGAAGAACAATACCGAAGTCTGGTAGAGCTATCTCCAGATACCGTTTTTGTCCAAACCGAGGGTAAGGTCGTTTTTGTCAACCAGACTGGTGCAACCTTACTAGGTGCCGGGGATCCTAAAGAACTGCTCGGCAAATCAGTCATGGATATTGTGCATCCAGATTGTCGAGAACTTGTCAGAGCTCGAATGCGACAGGTCCTAGAAGAAGCCAAGTCAGTCCCGTTTCTAGAAGAAAAGTTCCTGCGGTTGGATGGGAGTAGCGTAGATGTAGAGGTGGCGGCGATCGCCTTTAGCTACAATGGTCAACCAGCAGCGCAAGCTGTTGTCCGGGACATCACTCAGCGCAAGCGAGCTGAGGAGGTCCTGCGGGAAAGCAAAGAGCACTTCCGCCTGCTGGTCGAAGGGGTGCAAGATTACGCTATTTTCATGCTCGACCCAAATGGGCAAGTGATCAGTTGGAACCCAGGCGCAGAAAGAATTCTAGGCTATCAGGCACCAGAGATCCTACGCCAGCCTTTTTCCTGCCTCTTCACACCAGCAGACATTCAGCAGGGTGAACCCCAGAAAGAATTGCATCGAGCTTTGACCACAGGCCGGTCAGAAGATGAGCGCTGGCATGTCCGCAAGGACGGCAGCCGCTTCTGGGCTGCTGGCATCATCACGCCTTTACAAGATGGGTCGTGTCGTGGCTTTGCAAAGGTGATGCGCGACATCACCGAACGCAAGCTAGCAGAGTCAGAACGCGAACAGCTCCTGGAGCGCGAACAGGTAGCACGGGCCCAAGCCGAGGCAGCAAACCAGATGAAGGATGAGTTCCTAGCAACGCTTTCCCACGAGCTACGGACACCCCTAAATGCCATCCTGGGCTGGGCGCGGCTCCTCCGCACCCGCAAGTTCGATCAGCCTACTGTCACCCAGGCCCTGGAGACGATTGAGCGGAATGCAAAATCTCAGGCCCAGCTAGTCGAGGATCTCTTAGATGTCTCACGGATTGTTCAAGGCAAGCTCCAGCTTAACCTCTCTACCTGTGACCTGCTTCCGGTAGTCAAAGCGGCAATAGAAGCAGTTCATCCGCTAGCCGACGCCCAAGCCATCAGTTTGGGCTTCAAGGTTCGACCTACCTCCGACTCAGGGCCGGACAGGTCAACCGACTTTGGCTTGGAGAATACTGGTGAGGCCCAAGAAACCATCAAACCAGACAAGTCTACCGTTAATCCAACTCCCCAAAGGGGTCCCCGAATCCAAAATCCAAAATTCTGTGTCTTAGGCGACTCCAACCGCTTGCAGCAGGTCATCTGGAATCTACTTTCCAATGCAATTAAATTTACCCCAGCGGGTGGGCAGATTGAGGTGCGATTATCAGTGAGCAGTGATCAAGCAGAGAGTGATAAATTCTCAGTCGGGGCCGGGGTTGCTCCTGAAGAGCCGCTGCGCGAACGGCCAGCTTTGCTGGTGCCCGTCGGGTCGGGGTCGTCTGAGCTAGCCTTACCTTCAACTCAAAACTCAAACGCCCCGGTTACCTCTTTTAGAGGTGCGGGGACCCCGACTCAAAACTATGCTCAAATTCAAGTCAGTGACACTGGCAAGGGCATCAGTCCTGACTTTCTTCCCTACGTCTTCGAGCGCTTCCGCCAGTTCGATAGCACGAGTACAAGGGTACACGGCGGTATTGGCTTGGGGCTGGCAATTGTGCGCCAACTGGTCGAACTGCATGGCGGCACCGTCAAGGCCGAAAGTGCAGGAGAGGGGCAAGGCGCTCAGTTTACCGTAAGTTTGCCGCTCACGACCACCCTTTCGCCAGAGGATGGCTCCTCTGACAGTAGCCCAGTTGAGACAGGCCCACTCCTGTTGTCCTGCGATGGGCACTCGGCGGAGCTGTCCACACCGCTTGATGAGACGACCAAACAGCCTCTAGAGAAAACCTCTAGGCAGGCAAGCATGCCGGACCAGGACAAAGAATTGCACCATAGTTCAACCCTCCAGGGTTTGCATGTACTTGTGGTCGATGATGAGGCTGATGCTCGCAAGTTACTGTCTACTGTGCTGGACAGGTTTGGTGGCAAGACAACCACAGTGGCATCCGCTAGGGAAGCAATGGCCGCAATTGAAGACCTGAAGCCGGATGTCCTGGTGTCTGATATTGGCATGCCAGGGGAGGACGGCTATGCCCTGATCGGTAAACTGAGAGCTTTGGAAACGGAACGAGGTAGACGGCAGCTTCCCGCGATCGCCCTGACCGCTTACGCTAGCGAAAAGGATTGTCAGCGAGCCCTAGCAGCAGGTTTTCACAGGTACTTACCTAAACCTGTCGAACTGGCTGATTTAGTTGCAATGATTACAGACTTGGCTGGTCGTACTAACTAGGGCCAACTAGGGATGGAAGCATTGCCAGGTCTCTACTTGAGACTTTACCGTACTCAACGACTTGAAGTTGACCTTGGTTGACAGGGTATGATCAAGGAAGGAGTCGGCAATCGGTGGATTACGACTTCACGAGAGTTATGAATGACTAGTTGTGAGTTGGAGAGCTAATTCAAATCCCCCACCTACCTACTTTGGAACTACGGGAACCCCAACTCAACCCTGAAAACCTGACAACTTGTAGTAGAGTGAATGACGCCTCCCCCATCTCCGCCAACCCGAACGTTGTTGGGTAACATCACCCAGGCAGTCCAGACGATTCAGGCGAAAGTTGACTTTTCCAAACTGGCCCTAAAGTCTAATGCTAGAGTGCCTGAGCTCTGGGTCCAGGATGCAGGGGCTGAGAAGGCCCAGGTTTATCCGCTGCTGGGCGATCGCTATTTGATTGGTCGCAGTTCTAAGTCCTGCGATATTGTGATCCGCAATCCCATTGTCAGCCAGATTCATGCCTCCCTGGAGCGAGACCGCCAGCACAAAACTCCCTTTACGATTAAGGACGAGAACTCTACGAACGGCACCTATCGCCGCAAGCAGCGGGTCAAAGGCCAGACACTGCACCACAAAGATGTTCTCACCCTGGGACCGCCAGAGTTAGAAGCGGCGGTGCGGGTGCAGTACATTGATCCGCCCCCCTGGTACGTTCAGGCCACCCGTTACGCGCTCTACGGGACTGGCAGCCTGACAGCTCTGGTCCTGCTGTGGATTGGTGTGGAGTGGCAGCGATTCTCGGTCAGGCCGTTACCCGCCTCTAACCAAGGCCCGGTGGTGGTAATCGCCCGAGATGGAGAAACTCCGTTGCGGCGTCGCCGGGATGAAGTGCATCGAGAACTCAAGCAGCTACCTGATTTTTCCCCCTACCTGGCAAAGGCCGTTCTGGCCTCTGAGGACAGTCGCTATTACTGGCACTTAGGCGTTGATCCCCTTGGCATCTTGCGCGCTGCAGTCGTCAATATCCTCGGCCAGGGTATTCGCCAGGGGGGCAGTACGATCACCCAGCAGTTAGCCCGCAGTCTCCTGCGCGACTACGTCGGCACCACAGATACAGCCGGGCGCAAGTTACGCGAAGCAGTGGTTGCCTTGAAGCTAGAGACCATTTACAGTAAAGATTTTTTGCTGCTCACTTACCTGAATCGGGTCTATCTGGGCAGTGGGGCTTCTGGATTTGAAGACGCGGCTCGGTTCTACTTCGGCAAGTCTGCCGCAGATCTATCTCTATCTGAAGCAGCGACCCTGGTGGGAATTCTGCCAGCCCCCAACAGTTTTAACCCGGTGCAGGACTATGACACCGCGATTCAGTATCGCGATCGCGTCATCAACCGGATGGCGGCCCAGGGCATGATCAGCAACGAAGAAGCCACCCGGGCCCGGCGATCGCGAATTGAAATCACACCTGCGGCCTTGGAAGAACTGCAAAGTACCGTGGCTCCCTATTTTTACAGCTATGTGCTTCAGGAGGTGGAAATCCTCCTGGGTTCCCAGTTGGCGGCAGAGGGCAATTTTATTGTTGAAACTGGCCTGGATCTGAGCATGCAGACTAAAGCCGAGGCAGCCCTAGAAAACGCCGTAGATACAACTGGAGCCAGCGCTAAGTTCTCCCAAGGGGCGCTGGTCAGCCTTAACTTTGAAACCGGGCAAATCCACGCCCTGGTGGGTGGTGTTAACTACCAGCAGAGTCAGTTTAATCGGGCCACCCAGGCCAAGCGGCAACCGGGGTCAACCTTTAAAATCTTCACCTACACGGCTGCAATTGACGCCGATATCTCCCCTGGCAGACCCTATTCCTGCGCGCCGCTTAGTTGGCAAGGTCAGGCCTTTCCCGGCTGCCGTTCCGGGGCTGGCAGCATGGATTTGTACACTGGTGTGGCCCAGTCTGAGAACCCAATTGCCCTGCGGGTGGCGCGGGATGTCGGTCTAGAGAATGTGGTCCGCATGGCTCACCGTATGGGGGTACAATCTGACTTGAACCCGGTCCCCCGGCTGGTCCTGGGCCAAAGCGAAACCACCCTGCTAGAAATGGCAGGGGCCTTTGCGATTGTGGCAAACGCAGGCGTGCGATCGCGTCCCCGCGCCATTAACCGAATTTTGGATGCCGGAGATTGCAAACAGCCGCAGAACCTCCAGAGCTGCCGGGTGATCTATGACCAAACTCAGGACGCTGAGTCGAGCTTGCGGGTGCTTGACCCCAACGTGGCAAACACCATGCACCAGATGTTCCGGGGAGTGGTGCGATCGGGAACCGGACGCCGAGCTGCCCTGGGCCTGGGCGAAGCGGGTAAGACTGGCACAACCGACGACAACCGCGATCTCTGGTTCATCGGCTATGTTCCTAGGGAAAAGCTGCTCACGGGCGTTTGGCTGGGAAACGATGACAGTACCCCAACCTCCGGCAGTAGTGGCCTCGCCGCCCAGCTTTGGGGCAATTACATGAACCAGGTTGTCCAGTAGTTGGAGCACTAACTAGCTGCTGGTCAACTTTCAGCAAGCGGCAGTAGCGGGACAAAGTTTCCTTGGTTTAGTTCCTGAGTACCAGAACTTGGGGAACAATCAGAGGATACTTAACATCTAAAAATTGCTTGTTGTCAAGCTGTATTTAACCAAGTCAATGTCTGAAACACTTCCACGTCGAATCGTTATTGGTGATGTTCATGGGCACTTCACGACCTTGATGGCCTTGATGGAGGCGATCACCCCCGCCGCTGACGACGAAATTTACTTCCTGGGTGATTTAATCGACCGGGGTCCCCAAAGTGCAGAGGTGGTAGAGTTCGTCAAGCAGAATGCCTATGTTTGCTTACTGGGCAATCACGAACAGTTACTGCTGAAGGCTTTTCCAAATGGGCGAGTCTACCCGCCAGCTCTGCAATCCTGGCTTTACTGTGGTGGCCAAGACACCGTAGAAAGCTACGGAGACGTTGTCATTCCAGTTGAGCACCTGGACTGGATGCAAACCCTGCCAACTCACCTAGATTTAGGCGATACATGGCTGGTTCACGCTGGGGTTCACCCTGACTTGCCGATTAAAGCCCAAACCGTTGACGACTTTTGCTGGATTCGCAGCGAGTTTCATGGCATGCAGCAACCCTACTTTCCCGATAAGTTGATTGTCACCGGTCACACCATCACATTCACCCTACCCGGCGTAGAACCAGGGCAAATTGCCCAAGGACAGGGCTGGCTGGATATCGACACAGGCGCCTATCATCCCAGAAGCGGCTGGCTTACAGCCTTAGATCTGACTCAGCAGCGGGTTTATCAAGCAAATGTCTACCAGGAATCTGTCCGTACCCTGCCCTTAGCAGCAGCAGTGGCTCAGGTTGACCCTGATCAGATTGTAGAACGTCGTTCAACCTTGCTTCGCTAGCTTGGCTTTAACTGCATTCTTCTAGAACATCCGTAATTTCCTGGTTGTCATCAGGATGTTAACTAGTAGATCCTTGCGATAGGTTGCTAAGTAGGTACACCTAAACAAACTCAAGATACTAATCAACAGAAGTCGTTGTGTAGAGTGGCTTTCATAGTTTGTACATTTTGGGTTTAACTAAGTTGAGCTACTTACAACTCGTTGAGTAACTACAAACTGAGTTGTGTGAGGCAAATGAGCAAAGATTTCCATCAAGCTGAAGCTTACGACGCAGGTGTGGCTGGTCAAAACGCTCCATATAGAGAACTAGTGGCTCGACTCAACCTGATGGTCCGGGCTCGCTACCCACTTCATTGTTGCAGCAGAAGAGGAGCCGGTTGAGGAGGTATAGCTCTACTAAGTTGCGTTAGGACGTATAGTAGTAAAGATAAAGCGCAACAAGAAGTGTCTATGCCTGCCCCCTACAGTGATGACCTGCGCCGCAAAGCCCTTGCTGCGCTCAAACGAGGAGAGCGCAAAACCGATGTGAGCAAGATGTTTCACATCAGTTGCAATACGCTCGACCTGTGGCTCAAACGCGAACAGGAGACCGGGGACGCTCAAGCCATCACGAACTATCAGCAAGGATGTCGGCATAAGATCACGGATTGGGAACGCTTTCGTGGGTTCGTTGAACAGCATGGCGGCAAGACTCAAGCACAACTTGCTAAGTTTTGGGGCGAGGGTGTGACGCAGCAAAACATCAGCGCGGCGCTGCAAAAGTTGGGTATCAGTCGCAAAAAAAGACCTACGGCTATCAAGAACGCGATGACGGCAAGCGCTCTGAGTTCCAAGAACGATTGAAGCTCAAGACGGCGGCTCAACTCGTTTAGGTTGATGAAGCAGGCATCGACAATCGTGACGAGTATCCCTACGGGTATAGCAAGGTTGGGCAACGCTTTCATGCCCTTAGGTCCGGTAAACGGACTGAACGAGTCAGTTGGATTGCTGCCCTCAAGCAGGGCATCTTGTTTGCGCCGATGACGTTTGCTGGCTCGTGCATAGAGCTTCGCTCCGCCAAAGGCGTACGGGACTTGTTTGAGTTGTGGCTTGAGCAGTGTCTACTGCCGCAACTGCAACCCGGCATGGTAATCATCATCGATAATGCCAGTTTCCACCGTTCTCAGACAATTGATGAAATTGTGGCAGAGGCAGGTTGTGA
>JBGTDT010000035.1:0-29608 GCA_041748155.1 Thermosynechococcaceae cyanobacterium
GGCACATGGCGAGTAGTAGATGTGCGGGGTGTTTTTGGGCCTAGTTTAGAGCTTGTTGAAAGAGTGAATGTGGTGAATGATGCTGTCGCGGAATTGCCACTGGATAGTTCGTGGGTTCTACAAAGTTTTACCAGTAATATTCGCTATGCCGTGCGTGATGAAGTCGATGTTCTTCGGACAGTGCAGCCTGTGCTAAATCGCTCGGAAGCCGTTTCCGCGATGCTTATTCCGATTAAAAAGTCTGTCGAGTGGTGGGAAATGCCACAAGATGAGAGGCGAGCGATTTTTGAGGAAGAATCTCATCACACGGCTACTGGTTTGGAGTATCTTCCAGCTGTTGCACGTCGGCTGCTTCACTGTCGTGATCTTGGAGAACCATTTGATTTTCTCACATGGTTTGAATTCGCGCCGGAGCACACCAAGGCTTTTGATGAATTACTGGTACGGATGCGCGCAAGCAAAGAATGGGAGTATGTGGAGCGCGAGGTTGAGGTTCGCCTAGAGCGTGATGATATATCGTAAACATGGCCTAACAATTCAAATCAGCGGACGGATGAGGGCCGTTGATGCTGAGTTCGAGGTTGTTTGCCGCCGCTGATTTGAGCCGTTATAACTGTAATCAACCTGAAACAATAGCAGAATAAACACAGAGAGCTGATAGCTGTTGGAGGCGGTATGTCGCTCACCGTTGAAGATTTGGAGAACCTGCAAGCACACTATCCCGACTATCGGATGGAACTGGTTGATGGAAAGATTATTGTCATGAGCCCTTCCGGCTATGAGTCTGATGAGGTTGCCTTTCAGGTTGGCGCAATTTTGTGGAACTGGATCAAACCTCGTCAACTAGGACGGATTACAGGGTCTAGTGCTGGGTTTAGCCTCGCTAACACTCGTGCCCCAGATGTTTCTTTTATCCGTGCTGAGCGGCTGCCCCGTTCTCCTCGCGGCTATGCCACAGTTCCACCTGATCTCATGGTTGAAGTCAAATCTCCTACTGATAGGATTGATCACCTGCGGGATAAAATTGACGAGTTTTTGGATCAAGGCACGGTTGTAGGCATTTTGGTCAACCCAGAAGATCACACAGTTGAAATCCGACGGCTCAACCACGCTCCTGTTGTGTTGCACGATGATGATGTATTAACAGTTCCAGATCTGCTGCCAGGTTGGCAAGTGCCAGTCTCTGAGCTATGGTCGCCTGTGTTTGAGTAGTTGTTTGAATTGTTCAAAGACGGTTGGAAGTGGAAAGCGATCGCGTAGCGCGGGGTCTATCCTTAGAGTTGAAGGGTTAGTCTTTGCAGACTCAACACCTTTATAGGACTGGTCATCAAGTCTTAGGTGAAACGACACGCTCATGGCCGTTACGATTCAGCAATTACTTCAATACAAGCAGCAAGGCCGACCAATTGTTGCCCTAACTGCTTGGGACTATGCTTTTGCTCATGTTTTGGATCAGGCTGGGGTAGATATCGTCCTGGTGGGAGATTCCCTGGCAATGGTTGCTCTGGGTTATGAAACCACCCTTCCGGTCACCCTGGATGAGATGTTACACCATGCCAAAGCAGTACGACGGGGTGTGCAGCAAGCTTTGGTTGTGTGTGATCTCCCTTTCCTCAGTTATCAGGAGAGCCTCCAGCAAGCGATACATTCAGCGGGGCGAGTGCTTAAAGAGACTGGTGCCCAAGCCGTCAAGCTGGAGGGCGGTTACCCTGCTATGGTGGAAACCGTAGGCCGCTTGGTTCAGACTGGGGTTCCAGTTATGGGACATCTAGGGCTAACTCCCCAATCTGTCCACAAGTTAAGGTATCGCAAGCAAGGTAAATCTCCCGAAGCAGCAGAACGAATTCTTTTAGAGGCGATCGCCCTAGAGCAAGCCGGAGCGTTTGCGATCGTTCTAGAGCACATCCCCACAGAATTGGCCTTGCAAATTACGCAGAAACTGACAATTCCCACAATTGGCATTGGAGCTGGGCCGCAGTGTGATGGTCAAGTCTTGGTCACCGCTGACCTGCTAGGACTTTCAGAGCAGCAACCTCCCTTTGCCAAAGCCTACACCAATCTCCGACAGGAGATTACCCAGGCAGTTCAAAAATTCTCTGAGGAGGTTCGGACTTATCAATTTCCCAAGCTAAAGACTGACCAGTAGAGTTCTGTAGCTCAGTCCTGCAAGTAGGCAACCGTCACGCCAGCTCCGCCGCTGGCTTGATCTGCTAGTTCGTAACGCTGAACGCGAGGGTGTTGGGCCAAGAAATCGTGAACCCCCTGGCGCAGCTTGCCCGTACCATGACCGTGGACAATCCAGAGAATATTCTCAGCACTGGCAAGCCGCCGATCCAAGGCTATTTCTGCGTCTGCAACCCGGTTCCCTCTTAGGTCAAGCGTGTTCTGGGACGTACGAATAGTTGAAATAGGGGTGGGTGGTGCGGCAGGCGGCTCCGGCTTTGGCTTCACAATTGGCTCGGCTTTTTCTCCCTGAAGGGATTCAATTTCGGCCAGGTTGACGACCAGCTTCATCAAGCCAAAGCGAACGGTTAAGTCACCATCGTGATCGGGGGCACTAATCACTTCAGCCGTTTGGCCCAAACGAGGAATCCGAACTCGATCGCCCACCTGAGGGCGGAAACCTGGCTTTGCTGGCGGCGAGGCCGGTGCTACACCGGGGAGATACTGAGCGGCAATTTGGTTTAGAGCTGCGGTGGCTTGCTGAGCAGCTTGGGCTGTGGCAGGACCTTGCTGTAAGTCACGAATCACACTAGCCACTTCCTGTTTTGCTTGCTGGATTGCCGCTTGAACGGCTTGGGCTTGCTGCTGCCGCAATTCCTGCTCTTGGGCTTGCAAGGTGTTAGCTTTTTGCCTTACCTGGTTGTGCAGATGCTCTGCCCGCTCCAGGATCTGGGCGGCTACTTGCGATTTAGTCTCTTGATGACGGCGTTGAGCCTCTAGTCCGGCAATTACCTGGTCTACGTTGTCCCTTGCCTCGTTTCCATAGGTCTGGGCAGCCGCTAGAATTTCTGGCTTCAGTCCCAGACGCCGAGCGATCGCCAGGGCATTAGAACGACCAGGAATCCCCCAGAGGAGCCGGTAGGTAGGGGAGAGGGTAGCTTGATCAAACTCGACTGCGGCGTTTTCAAACCGTTCATCTTGATACTTCAGGGCTTTAAGTTCACCAAAGTGGGTAGTGGCGATGGCGAGTTGGGCGTGATCGGCCAGGTATTGCAGCAGGGCGATTGCCAGGGCAGTGCCCTCGGTCGGATCGGTTCCGGCTCCGACTTCGTCTAGTAATACCAGGGAGCAATCGCTGATGCTATCCAGGATCTGGCGGATGCGCTGGATGTGGCTAGAAAAGGTTGAGAGACTTTGCTCTAGGGACTGCTCATCGCCAATATCTGCCAGCACCTGATCAAACCAGGGCAACTCCACCGGCACACGCGCTGGCACAAATAGGCCAACCTTCGCCATTAAGGCTGCCAGACCTAGGGTTTTTAGCGCCACGGTTTTGCCGCCAGTGTTTGGACCGGTAATCGCAACCACCCGAATTTGAGGCTGGATTACCAGGTCAACAGGAACAACCTCCGGCCCTTGCTCGTGCTGTTGCTGCCAGACCAGTAAGGGATGACGCAGTTGCCTCAACGTCACTATTTCCCCAGCAGAGCGATCAATAAATCGCGGTGGGTTTGCCCCCAGCCAAAAACTGTAACGGGCTCGAGCAGTCGCCAGGTCCAGGGTAGTGACAATTTTGAGCAGTTGTTCTAAGTCGGCTTGGACTTCGGCAACCTGCTCACTCAGGGCGCGGCAGATCGCCTCAACTTCTTCTTGCTCTTGTCGCAGCAGTTGGCGGAGCTGGTTGTTAAGGTTAATGGTAGCCTGGGGCTCAACGTACAAGGTTGCGCCACTGGCAGACGTATCGTGGACAATGCCAGGTATTGCCTCTTTCTGGGCAACTTTAACTGGAATCACAAAGCGATTCTCCCGCTGGGTGATCAGGTGTTCTTGAACGGCGTTGGCTTTGCGTTGCAGCAACTGCTGCAGGACCTGGTAGACCTGCTCCCTGATGTGCTGTTGCTGACTCCGAATACTCCCCAGCTTAGGACTGGCTCGGTCTGCCACCTTGCCGCCCTCATCAATACAGCGGCGAATTTCCTGTTCCAGTTCTGGATAGGTACGCAGTTCTGCTACCAGTTGAATGAGAGTAGTGAGATCCGGCTGGCGATCAATGGCCCGCCGCAGGTTTCTTGCCCCCGCTAAGGTCGTAGCAACGCTTAACAGTTCCTCGCCACTTAAAGTTCCCTGCCGGGCTACCCGGTCCAGGGCAGCACCAATATCCTGAATTCCCTCAAAGGAGAGTCCAGGCGACGTGCGACTTTCTAGGCTATGAACTTCCTGCGTCTGCTGCAAGAGGTCAAAGCTCTCGGCAGCACTGGCTGAAATTTTGAGCTGCCGGGCTGCAATTGCCCCCAGCTTGGTTGCGGCAAAGGTAGACAGGTGCTGGCACAGGCGTGACCACTCTAGCAGCTCCAGCGTTTTAGATTGGGTCAAGGCTCAAGAATTGCGATTGAAACAAGCAATTACTCTAATCTTAAGGCAAGTTTACCGGCGTTTACTGACATCCTGATCTGACCTTGGGGCTAGTTTTACAGCCGCTAGCGTTTCATTCTGGTTCTAGGCGCAGCAAAGATAGCCAAGTTGTTGCTAACTGGGCGCTCAGTCCTGGTTGGACCAAGTCCTACGGGAACGTTGATCAGGCGTGGGACCGGGTCAGCAAAGACAAGTGTGGTTGAGCCGCCGCCATCCAGGACAATCGCCTCTGTCGCACCGTACTCTCGCAGGATAGAGCCGATCATTCTGGTACTTAAGCCATCACTCACCGGGCGCTGGCGACCATCTACTGTGAAAAGCAGCAGTTTGTTGTCAAGCGTGACCCCGACGGCTGTGCGAGGGTAAACAAGATCATTCTGGCCCACGTTGACCCCATTTTTTAGGGCGCGTGTCAGTCCAGCGACGGCATTGTAGAGCGGTACTTGCGGGCGAGTGGCGGTATTTTGGCGAGAAGGCTGATTATTGTTGTCCCATTCGACCACGGTTGCGACGTTATTCTGACTCAGATTCAAAGCGGGTTGCTTGAAGGCTGGGCGCTTAGTCAGGAATTGAGAATAGACCGTACCGTTTGAGGCCGCCAGAGACAGGTTGTCAGCAAATAAAGGAATTTTGTAACCAAAAAAATTCTGGGTGATCGTGTTGTAGTAGTTGGCGTTGATGCCGATCTGCGCCCCGATGCGCGAGACATGGGCGCGAGTTGTCTCCAGAGTTGTTTCTCCCCGCGATGCACCATTCGGCTCAGTTACCTGAATTCTGATATCAGGGTCTGAAAGATTAACTTCGACGATGTGCATATTAGCCCGAATTGGATCTGGCACGCCGCCCCGGTAAAGATCAATTCGATGAATATGCTTGACCCCCCGGAAAGGGTATGTTGTTTCCAGCTTGACCGTCTGCTGGGTGAGGCCGAAGGCTGGGTTTAAGACGACAAGTACACTCAGACTGCTTACTAGCCCAAGAATCAACGACTTTCTCATAGGTACAAAAACAGATAAGACCTAAAAAGTCCCCCGTTTTTTCTTGGCCTATTGTACACCGGCAAAGGGTAACCGTGAGTGCTTTTCTGGGTGACTTGGCCAGAGCTTCTGGGAGGCTTTGTTTCGTACGGAGGAAAGTTTTTACTGAGCAGCCAGATGGGTTTTAGTTTTGTCTAGTTGCACGGTAGGATAGTCCTTAGCGGTGCTGCCTGTCAGTACTGATGTTGAGTTTACTAAATTTCATGGACCGAAGTCCATTCAGTTATAAGTACAACGCCTGAGCGCTGAGGTGAGCTGATCTCCCGGTGCTAGGGAGATCGCAGGAGGCGCTATGCTCAGCCAGGAAAGTTTGACTTCGCTGCTGGATATTACTGACTTAAACCAGTTAAAGTCTGAACTCAATCGCTTACCTCCAGTCGATGTCGGAGACTACATCGCTGGGCTGCCGCCCAAGCAGCAGGCGATCGCCTTTCGTGTCCTGAATAAGGGCCAAGCTACTGCTGTGTTTGAGTACCTGCCTCTGAGCATTCGCGAAGAGCTGGTTGGCTCCCTGCTGGATGTGCAGGTGCGACACATTATTGAGGCGATGCGGCCCGATGATCGTGCAGAGCTATTTGACGAGCTACCCGCTGGCGTAGTTAAACAACTCTTGCAGCATTTGAGTTCAACTGAACGAGAAGCCACCGCGACAATTCTGGGTTACTCCGAAGGCACCGCAGGCCGGATCATGACCACAGAATACGTAAAACTGCGGCAGGGATTGACTGTAGGCAAGGCGCTCAGCAAAATCCGGCTCAGTGATCGCGACAAAGAAACGGTTTACTACGCCTATGTTACCGATGACAACCGTAAATTGTTACAGGTGATTTCCCTCCGGCAACTCCTATTCTCGATTCCAGAGGTCTTGATCAAGGAGATTGCCAGTGAGCGGGTGATTAAAGTCTACACAGAGACCCCCCAGGAAGAAGCTGCCAACCTGCTGAAGCGCTACGACTTGCTGGCTGTGCCCGTTGTTGACCGCGAAGACCGCCTGGTTGGCATTATCACGATTGACGACGTGGTCGATGTCCTAGAAGAAGAAGCCACAGAGGACATTCAAAAGCTGGCCGGGGGCGGCGGGGATGAAGAAGCTCTCTCCCCGCCTCAGGTTACGATTCGCAAGCGGTTGCCCTGGCTGTTGATCAATATTGGTCTTTATATTGGGGCCGCCAGTGCGATCGCCCCCTTTCAAACGGTGATTGCCGAGGTGCCGGTTCTGGCTGTGATCATGCCGATTTTAGCCAACAGTAGTGGTAACGTCGCCTTTCAAGTCTTATCTGTAACCGTACGTGGTTTAGGGGTGGGGGAAGTCACCCCCCGCGATACGCCAAAAATTCTCCGCAAAGAAGTGCTGGCCGGACTAGGTACGGCAACGGGGTTAGGGGTTGCTTTAGGATTAATCACCTTGATCTATGCGGGTACGCAAGAGCGATGGGTGGCCTGGGTGGCCGGGTCTGTTATGGCAATTAACATCCTGATTGCAGTCAGTTTGGGAACCTTGTTACCGATGGGGCTGAAACGGTTACGCCTTGACCCTGCCTTGATCAGCGGACCCTTGATGACGACGACATTGGATGCCGTCGGCTTTTTTACCTTCCTAACCTTGATCTCTGCAATCTTGAAGTGAGGCCAGTCGCAGTTCAGGTAAATTGTTGACCCAAGGTGACGGGGTTGTGAACGGTGATCTTTTTCTTGTGAATCGAAATCATCGTCTCGTCCCGTAGCTCTCCGAGTAAGCGAGTTACAGTTACCCGCGTTGACCCAATTGCCTCGGCGATCGCCTGGTGGGACAGCTTCAGATCTATGGTGATGCCACTAACCCCCGGCACGCCAAAGTCCCGGCAGAGAATTAATAGAAAACTGACCAGCCGCGAACCCATATCCCGGTGAGCCAGGGTTTCAATCATCATTTCCGTTTGCAGAATGCGGGAAGACAAGCCGCGCAGTAAGATCCCCGGCAGTTCCGGGTCCTCCTTTAAGGCTTTTTCCACCTGTTCAATCGGCACGGAGAGAATTTCTACCGGGGTAAAGGCAACGGCATGGTAAAAGCGATCAGAACGATTTCCTGTCATCAACGACAGGACGCCGAAGACACTATTTTCTCGTAGCAGCGCCACGGTAATTTCTTCTCCTGCTTCGTAGACCCGAGAGAGTTTGACCGCACCTTTGAGGAGGAAATAAACCCGCTCAGCCGGATCACCGGGGAAGAAGATTGTTTTGCCCCGCTCAAAGGTTTCCACGATGGGTGGAAAGGCGTTATTGCTCATTTGACGGAACACAACGGCCAATGGCCTGTCTTGAGTCATTACCATGTCCCTCTCACTCCCCCTAAAGGTGTCTTTAATAGTTCCAAGCTGCAAACCCAGGTAAACCTAAGGACTGAGACCACTTAAGCGAACTCGGTGTCGTTTTTTTGTATTATTTGTTACATAGTGTTGAGTCTAGCTCTTACTGCGGGGGTAAGGTAAACTCGTCCGTACTAAGTTTTTGGCGCCGTTGGCAGCGCTGGATTGCAAACATCACTTCCAAGTTCTTTCTAAGTTTCTACTAGAGGCAATCTATGCTAGACCTAACCGGAAAAAACGCTCTAGTCACTGGCATTACCAACCAGCGATCCATTGCCTGGGGAATTGCCCAACAGCTACACAAGGCGGGGGCAAATCTTGGCATCACCTACCTTCCAGATGAGCGCGGTCGGACCGAGCAAAAAGTCAAGGAACTCGTGGCACCCCTGACTCCCAGTTTCTTCTTACCCTGCAACGTTCAAGATGACAGCCAGATTCAGTCTACCTTTGCCGCTATCGAGTCCCACTGGGAGAAGCTGGACATCCTGATTCATTGCTTAGCTTTTGCCAAAAAAGAAGACTTAAGCGATTGCTTCAGTCAGGTTTCGCGCCAGGGTTTTTCCTTGGCCCTAGACGTCAGTGCCTACTCCCTGATCCAGCTTAGTGCTGCCGCTCAACCGTTGATGACTGCAGGCGGAAGTATTGTCACGCTTACCTACCTGGGGGGCGTGCGAGTAATTCCTAACTATAACGTGATGGGGATCGCCAAGGCAGCCCTGGAAATGAATGTCCGTTACCTGGCGGCTCAGCTGGGTGCCCAGAATATCCGCGTCAATGGCATTTCGGCTGGACCGATTCGCACCCTGGCCTCGTCGGCGGTCGGTGGCATTCTGGATATGATTCACCATGTTGAAACCGTGGCTCCCCTCCGCCGCACCGTCAGTCAAACCGAAGTGGGTAACACCGCAGCCTTCCTGTGTAGCGACCTG
This sequence comes from Thermosynechococcaceae cyanobacterium, assembly GCA_041748155.1. Classification (GTDB taxonomy): domain Bacteria; phylum Cyanobacteriota; class Cyanobacteriia; order Thermosynechococcales; family Thermosynechococcaceae; genus JBGTDT01. The sequence continues at coordinate 8,887 of JBGTDT010000035.1, forward strand.
GCTAGCGGGATTACAGGTCAGATTCTTTACGTTGATTCTGGCTATTCAATCATGGGCATGTAAGCATGGAATAACTTGGTTTGTAGTTGGGCTTGTAGTTGGGCTTGTAGTTGGGCCTGCAGTCACCAGCTCAGCTATTCGCTAGGATCAAAATGATCAACGGTAGGGCTTGAGTACCCTGCTACACTGTTCCGTCCTGGCTCTTGAACTTGAAGACCAAATTGCATGGTGATTCCTGCTAGCCTGGAGTTTATCTCCCTCTGCCAGTCACAAACCACTCTACTAACCCAGGGATTAGGGGCATCCTCCAGTGGTATCTATCTCACAGCGGATCTAGTTGAAGGCAGTCCTGCTAACTTGATTCCCGTTGTGGTCTATCCGGAGGCATCGGCCTGGACTGGATTATCTTCCAGCTTGTCAGGCTCAACCGGGCACTCAGCCCATCTTTCCTCAACTGATACAGCGACTCCTGAGACTGGAGCTTCCCCAGACTTGCTACAGGCAGCAACGCAGCGTTGGGGTACAGCAGCATCGCTGTCTCAGTCTAAGCAGCAGCGGCTTGTCTTACCCCTAATGGATCAGCAACTTGTCATGGGACTTTTAGTCGTGGGCCGGGAAGACCGGCAGTGGAAGCAGCAGGAGCAACTTCAGTTAGAGCAAATTGCCAACACTTTAGCGATCGCCCGGGTTTTGGACCAGCGTCAACAGTGGTCTGCTCACGCAGACCAGCATCGACGATTGTTGCAGGCCCAGCAGCAGGATACCCTTGCTAACTTGCTCCATCAATTCCGTAACCCCCTAACTACCCTGCGGACCCTAGGAAAGCTGTTGCTAAAGCGGCTAGGGCCAACCGATGCCAACTGTGAAGTTGCCACTAGTATTATCCGGGAAAGCGAACGTCTGCAAGATTTACTCCAGCAGTTTAATTGGACAGTTGAGCGGGGCCAGGTCGCCCTTGAGGCTGAGCTGGAGGCTTCACCTTTGCTGAGGCTAGCGGGCCGAACTGACCCTGCCGATGACCCCCTGCCAGGAGTACCCCGTTTATTGCCCCCTGCTGGCCTCACGGTTGAGGTTGAGTTGCCGCTTCAACCCTGTTCCATTGCTCAGGTTCTCGACCCCCTGCTCCACTCGGCCCTAGCGATTGCCGCGGAACGGAATCTGGCCTTGCAGGCTGATGTTCCCTCAATGCCGCCTGTGCGGGCCAATCCTCAGGCTTTACGAGAAGTCTTAAGCAACTTGATTGATAACGCCCTGAAGTACACCCCAGCCCCTGGGCAGGTCTCAGTTCAGGTGTGCCGAAAGCAGTTGGAACTCGGTAGCTACCAAGCCGTTGCCGTGCACGACACCGGTCCTGGGATTCCTTCAGCAGATCTCGCGCATGTGTTTGAGCGGCATTATCGCGGTGTTCAAGCCCAAACGGATATTCCCGGAACCGGCCTTGGCCTGGCGATCGCCCACGAGTTAGTCAAGCAAATGCAAGGCAAAATACAGGTATTCAGTCCAGCCTTGGCATCCAGCAATTTACCCGATCAATCTCCTGGACCGGGCAGTACGTTTATTGTCTGGCTGCCGGAAATCAACACTGAAGCGTAGTTGCCTTGAAGCCATCGCCAAGGTCTAACTCAGTCAGACTGTATCTAGGTTGACTGCACTGCTCGTGTAAAGCGCTTACAGTTGCCGCAGTTGTCATCACAATTGAGTCCGTCGCAATCCTTCCCATTGGCCTATGACAGAGACTAAAGCTTGGGGTCCAGAAACATTTTGGGGCCTAGATTACAGTTTTGACCCCCAGTGGCTGCTAACGCCTGCTCAGCAGGAATTGCAAGCAAAGTTGATTGATTTGTGCGCGACAACCCTCCGGCAAAATGCGATCGCCTCCGATCAGCACCTGATCTATCCCCGCCATAACTTTGAAGCCCTGGCCTCCCTGGGGCTACTCGGTCTGCTCGTGCCGCAAAAATGGGGCGGATTGGGGGAAAATCAGACCTGTGCCGCGATGGTTGTGGAAACAATTGCCCGCTATGGCTGCCCCAGCACCGCAATGTGCTACGTCATGCATCTAGGTGCAACTGCTGCGGCCCTATTCCGGGCAGAGCAAAACCCTGAGCTTCAGAAAGTCCTACGGCGCTTAGATCGAGATGTATTCATCGGCACCTTGTCCTACTCTGACCCGGAGACTGGATCTCACTTCTGGTATCCCTTCTCGTCGCGGGCAGAGTCAGTCCCTGAAGGCTGGCAGGTATTCAAAAAAGCATCCTGGACAACCTCGGCTGGTTTTGCCGACTGGTACATTGTCCAGACCACCAGCCCAGAGTTTGATGGGAATTATTCTGACTTGTCCTGCTTCCTGATTTATGCTGATGAAGTCCAAGCGCAGCCCTCCAAGTGGGATGCTCTGGGGTTGAGGGGAAACCAGTCTGGCACTCTCCTGGTTGACAGTGTGACTGTTCCGGCAGAGCGAATGGTTGGCCCCAAGGGAGACGGGGCCTCATCTAACGATGAAATCGTCGATCCGTTCTTCCTCCTTTGCTCCTCTAGTTGCTGGAATGGGATTGCTCTAGGGGCGATTGATCTGGCCAAGCGCCATACCACCAAAAAGAAGCATGTGGATGTTGGCATGCGGGTAGCAGACTACCCTACGATCCAGGACTACTTCGGTGAAGCAATCATGGACACCAACGCCTGCCGCTGCTTTACCTTCTCAATGGCAAAGTTGATGGATGACCTGACCGATGACTGCAACTGGTCTATCCACCAAGATCTGAGCGCGTTACCCCGCTCCACCTACCTGCACTGGTACTGGCAGATCAAATTCACAGCAGCGAAAAATGTCGCCCATGTCTGCGATAAGATGCTGCATGCCTGCGGTGGCAGTGGCTTCAAGAAAGATATGGAGATCGAACGCTACCTACGAGATGGCAAAGCAGGCTGGGTGATGGGACCCACCAACGAAGTGTTGCGTCAGTTTGTCGGCAAGTTAGCCTTGCTAGGCATTGAGTCGCTGGACTACTGGAACCAGTCGGTTAACGAGCGGGTTTTGCATAACGAAGTCAAGAAGCTAGATCTGGAAGGTAAAAAGAAACTGGCAGACAGCTTGCTGGCAGAAGTGGCAGAAACGGAAGCAAAGCAATCAGAGAATGCCCTGCTGGGAGTCCTAACCTAAGGCGCAGTGCTAGCCCTGGACGGCCAAGCTGATTAGTCTGAAGTCCTAGTTAGGCTGAGCTAACTCTCGAAAGAGTTGAAGTTCCGATCTCAAAAGCACAAATTTGCTCCTCCTCCCAACTTTTATTTACATCTTTTGCAGGAATTAGTAGCCCTGATTACAACTACGAAGTAATGGTGGCAGCAGACTTGTAGTCACAAGTTATCTATCTCAGGACTGAATTTTTTGGGTATGCCCTATGACTCCTGAAGCGCAAGAATTCCTAGGCACATTCGTATCAGAGAGCTACTACTTCTATGCCTCTGTATTTATGTTGCTGATCCATGCTGGTTTCCTCGCCTACGAGGGAGGTGCCTCCCGGAGTAAAAATGTCTTAGCGACAATGGTTAAGAACTTGCTCACCCTGGCAAGCGTTGGATTGGCATTTTATTTCTTCGGCTGGTGGGTTTACAACGCTTTTCCCCTATTCCCGCTCACTGGCGGGTTGCTGGGTCCGTGGACTAACTTTAGTGCCAGTGAAACCCTCACGGCTATGCAGCCCTACGTAGAGGGTTCCTATCCTTGGTCTGATGCTCTGGCCCCAACAACAGCCGACCATATCACAGGGGTCTTCTGGTTTGCGTTCGCTTTGTTTGCCATGACCACTGCTTCAATTCTTTCTGGAGCATTAATCGAGCGGGTCAAGATTGGGGCTTATATGGTTCTGTCGGTTGTCTTGGGCGGGTTCACCTGGGTTGTGGCAGCAGCTTGGGGATGGAATGCCTTTGGCTGGTTGCTGAGCAACTTCGGCTACCATGATTTCGGCTGTTCTGGAGTCGTGCATGCAGTTTCTGGCTTTTTTACCCTGGGGGTACTGATTAACCTAGGTCCGAGGATTGGCAAGTATGATGCCGAGGGGAAACCACGACCGATTCTGCCCCACAACTTACCCCTGACGATGGTGGGTCTGATGTTGATTTTTGTCGGCTTCTACGCCTTCCTAGCAGCCTGTCTGGTTTTCTTGCCCGGCTACACCGGAGAGACAACAATTTACAACACGCCAATGACCCTGGCCTCGATCGGTGTCAACACAACTCTGGCGCTAGCGGCAGGTCTGATTGGTGCTTACATCTCGTCTAAAGCCGACCCATTTTTTACTATATCCGGCGGTCTGGGCGGAATTATCTCGGTGAGTGCGGGTATGGATCTCTACCATCCAGCCCTGGTAATTCTGCTTGCTTTTACTGGAGCCTTCGTAATGCCTAAGGTTGCCATACTCGTGGAAAAAATGGGCATTGACGATGCGGTTGGGGCCGTTGGCGTACACGCCTGGTGCGGGCTTTTTGGTACTTTGATGGTTGGAATTTTTGCCACAGGCTACCCTCAAGGGGAAGGTGTTCCCCTGACTAGTTTCGGCGGTCAACTGCTAGGCGCTTTTGTTTGCACTATTATCTTGGGTTTTATTCCCGGCTATGGGACAAGTTGGACTTTAAAAAAGCTGAATCTTTTGCGAGTATCCCGTGAGGAGGAAATCGAGGGTCTCGATGTTGCCGATTTAGGTGTTGAAGGTTATCCAGAATACGCCACGATGTCTTTTGTGACTAATCAGCAGGTTCAGCCTGCGGCTACCGTAGATCAGCAATCCCCCAAGGGTTCAACTGGATTTGTTACCGAGTAAGGAGAAGCAGAAATGTCTAGCCCTTTCAATAGCTTTAAGGAATTTTCGGAAGCTGAGGGAGCCATCTACACCTTTGCGAATAATCCTACTTTGATTGGCATTTTGATTATTTTAAGTGCTCTAGTATTCCTTTACTTTATCTACGCTTCCTTCTCAATTAAAAAAGGGCAATCCACTGCCAAGAACCCAGGTGTGCTTGGCCTTCTAATTGCAGCCAGTGCCTTTTCTCTAGCTGAGTCGGCTTACACCTCCTATATTGAGCAAACGGATAAAACGGTGTCCCAAAAGTCGGGGTCGGCGCAGGTAACTCGCTTAGGACAAGGGTTAGGGCCGCAAGGGCTGATGGCTGGCATGGGAATGACGATCGCGGGTAGTACGATTCGGGGCCGTCGGGGTCGGCGATCGCCCTACGGTTCCCGAACCCTCAACTCAGTTTGGAGCAGTCTGCGTCGAATTCCGAGCCGCCTGTTTCCTAGGTTGCGCTCTCGCCAAACACCCGCTGCTCAACGGCGTAAGCGCTAATTGCGTCGGTTTGAGAAATAGAGTAGCCCTCAGCGTGTATCATTCAGGAGAAACTGGAGTTTTCTTGGCCAGGCCCGCGTAGTCTGTAACAGGAGTTGAGATGGCAAGTGCAGCATCGGTGGTTGGCTCGGTGGTGTCATTGTGGCGCTACCCGGTTAAATCTATGATGGGCGAAGAGCTGAATGCGACTGAGGTGGCAGAGCAGGGTTTGCTGGGCGATCGCGCTTACGCCCTGATGGACTCAGCCACTGGCAAAGTTGTGAGTGCGAAGAATCCTCGCCGCTGGTCCCAACTCTTCGACTTCCAGGCTGCCTTGGCTGAGCCGCCAGGAATGGCTGAGAAGATACCATCCGTGCAAATCACCCTGCCGGACGGCACTATCCTACTGAGTCAAGAAACCGAGACGAACCAGGTTCTTTCCAAAGTGCTGGGGCGTGAGGTGAAGCTAGAAACAGCAGCACCCACTCAACCCAGCTTAGAGGAGTATTGGCCTGACATCGAAGGGCTGCCCCACCGGGAAACCGTCACCGATGAGTCTACCCTTGCCAGTACTTTTTTTGACCTCGCCACGGTTCATCTACTCACCACAGCTACAATTGACCAGTTGCGGGAATTAACCCCAACCGGACGGTTTGAGGCGCGACGGTTTCGGCCTAATCTTGTGGTTGAACCCACACAGGCCCAGAAAGCGTTTGTGGAGAATGACTGGATTGGTCAGACGCTTTGCATCGGGGAGGAAATTCGCCTCAGCATTACGGGTCCCTGCCCCCGCTGTGTAATGACAACTTTGCCTCAAGGGGACTTACCCAACGATCCCAGCATCCTGCGTACAGCAGTGCAGCACAACCAGGGTAATGTTGGCGTCTATGCCAGCGTGCTGCAAGGTGGCACCGCCCGCCGAGGTGATCCGGTGAGGCTAGAGTGCCCCCTATAGCCCCTACGGGTAGACCCCGTGGCTGAGCGCTGAGCTGGGCTTTCGCTGCTTACGGGGGCATTTTTATCTTCCCACTTGTGGGGCTGGCAAATTGATCAAGTCAGACCGGACAGATTTGATTTACTAGGCGGCTGGATTGCTCTGCTGGGCGTGCTTGTAATTATGTATGCACCCAGATGTTGAGCAGAGGTAGGAACAAATTTCGTCATAGACGTAGGCATAAGCTGGGGGTCGTAGGTGCAGACAATAAGCCAAAATCCAAAATCCAAAATCCAAAATCAAACAGACCTGCCCAAACCTCTAGCAAAGGTGGTAGCGGAGTATTACATTGCCCCAGGGACCGCGATCGCCTATACCGTCAAAGCCGGACAGTACATCCAGATTATTGACATTGAGGGCTGCCAGTGTTCCGACCTGCTGGCCTTTGCTGGAGGTGGACACCAGGAATTAGATAGTACTGTGACGCGCACCCTAAACGGATCGGTGCTGCCCCAACCGGGCCTGCATCGCAAGTACTTTTCCCAACAGATGCAGCCCCTGTTTGAAGTGGTTCAAGATACCTGTGGGCGGCACGACAGTTTTGCCCTGGCCTGCCACGATCTCTACTACGAGGATGCCGGGTATCCGGGACACCCCAGTTGCAGCCAGAACTTTAATCGAGTCCTAGCCCCCCACGGCATTGCCCCGCGACCGGGTTGGCCGGCGGTGAATTTCTTCTTCAACACCACGGTCACGAGTCAGGGCGAAATTATCGCTGGGGAGTCCTGGTCTCGGCCAGGGGACTACGTACTGCTGCGGGCTAGCTGCGACCTGCTCTGCGCCAGTTCCGCCTGTCCCGATGATATTGACCCCTCCAACGGTTGGCAACTGACCCCGATCCAGGTCCGAATCTACGAGGCTGACGCAGCCTTTGCCTGGGCGATCGGTAGACGAACCAGCGCCGAAGCCCCCATGCGGCTAACCCGCCAAAGTGCATTCACTCAGCGGATTCGATCCTTGACAGACAACCTGGTGGAATACAACGGGTTTTGGCTGCCAAACAGCTTTGCCAACTACGGCGACCAGGCTGAGTACTGGGCCCTGCGGGAACGGGCAGCGCTAATGGATCTATCAGCATTGCGGAAGTTTGAAATTGACGGCCCTGAGGCCGGGGCTCTGTTACAGTTTGCATTTTCCCGTAATGTCGCCAAACTAGCCGTTGGGCAATCTGCCTACGGCTGCTTACTCAGTCCCCACGGCAGCATCATTGATGACGGCATTGTGTTTCAACTGGGAGATACAGCCTACCGCTATGTCGGCAACTGCGACACGGATGGCAACTGGCTAGAGCGAGTGGCTCAGCAGCAACAATTTCAGGCTGTGATCAAACCATCTAGCGACGACTATCACAACCTGGCAATCCAGGGCCCCCTCTGCCGTGACATCCTCCGGCCCCTAGTGGAGTTTGACGCTGGCTATAATCTGACTTCTATTGATCAACTAGGCTACTTCTGGTTTGCCACGGGTACGGTTGCCAGTATCCCAGTTTTAATTTCCCGGACAGGGTATACAGGGGAACTGGGCTACGAGTTATTTGTCCATCCCAGTCTCGGTACAGCCCTCTGGGATACTTTGATCGCTGCCGGAGAAGCTGTAGGACTCCTGCCGCTGGGAATGCTCGCCCTGGACCGGGCTCGGATTGAGGCAGGTTTGCTGAGCCCTGGTCATGAGTTTGATGACCTGATCTCTCCTTATCAGGCGGGAATTGGCTGGACTGTGGCGATGAAAAAGCCAGATTTTGTCGGCAAGGCTGCGTTGGAGCAGATCAAGACCCATCCCCCTCGTGTTGCGATTGGCCTGGTGCTGGAGGGTAATGAGGTGGCAGCTTCTGGTCAGTATATTTACCCAGTTGGGGAGCGCTGGCGGGTTGGCACAGTCACGAGTGCCACTTTCTCACCCATCCTCAACCGCAGTATTGCCATGGCCCAGGTTGTCCCTGAGTATGCTACCCCTGGAACTGAACTGACAGTAGGATTTGTGGATGGTAAGAAGCGCCGGGTCAGGGCAACAGTCGGTCCCCTGGCAGCTTATGATCCCAACAAAAGCCGGGTGAGGGGATAAGTGAGCCAGTCTTGGGTTCAGGACCTTGAAGATGACGACAGCAGATCAGCTATTTATTGCTCTTTCTGGCTATCAACTTTGGGACTTTGCTGGGGTTAATGGCTTGCAGTGTGCTCAAGACTTAGCCGGCGATGCTGTGACTAAGCTTGCCCCCTTTCAATCTCTGGAAACCCAGGTAGCAGAGGCCCGTTGTGGTATCCTGCGCCTGTGCGAAGGCAACTTTCGCCTGGGCTTGCAGGGGGGTTCTGAGGGATTTGAGCGCCTGCTTCAGCAGGCCCAGGTAAAAGCACGGGTCTGGGCAAGTCGCAGCGATCGCATGAGGGCGATCGCAATCCCAGAAGCTGCCGGTCTTGAACTCCTTCCCCAGCTAGCGACAACCAAGCCACCCCATCGTCTGATTGGATTACAGGCAAACTGTGCCGTTCCAGCTCGGATTGATCACCGCTCAGTCCTGATCTGGCAACACCCCCTACTGGGGCAGCCTGCCTTTGAGCTACAGGTAGCCGTGGAAAATATGGAGCACGTCAAAGCAAAGCTGAGCAACTCAAGGACTCTGTAGTATCCTTAAGACAATCTTGACCATACTGGTCTGATTGGTTGTGATGGAGAGGTTTTCTGCGGCGGGTGATGGACCCCATTATGCAGCTTGATTTATGAGCTGTGACGGTTATTTAGGGATTGCCCGTTGGACTTTGAAATCAATTGCCGACATGTTTCCGGTAGAGGCATCGTTTTTGAAAACTTCGATAGACAATTAAGAGAAGAAATTACATCAGTAGAGTTCGATATGCCTGATCTTGCTACCTTTGGTCTTTTTCTTACAGCCGCTTTCATTCTCAGTATTACTCCAGGCCCAAGCGTCCTTTATACACTGGTGCGTAGCCTTAATGGTGGCAAATCTGAAGGAATCTTGTCCGCCCTCGGTTTATTTACAGGCGGACTCGTTCATGTTGTTGCTGCTGCTATCGGGATTTCTAGCTTATTGATGACTTCTGCTATCGCATTCATGATTGTGAAATTTTTGGGAGCAGCTTATCTCATCTACTTGGGGCTACGAGCTCTCATGAGTCAAGATACTTTGTTGAGCAAGGCTGATGTAGTCGTAAAACCACGGTGTAGAGGAAGTGCATTTTACCAAGGCATCATTACTGAGGTTCTCAATCCTAAAACGGCATTGTTTTTTCTCGCATTTATTCCGCAGTTCGTCAATGTTGCAAGTGGCAACCTTTTTACGCAATTTCTGTTTCTAGGTCTCATCACCAATTTGTTGAACTTTGCAGTTGATATTATTGTTGCCACATTTGCAGGACCTATTGGGCAGAAGCTACAAGCAAACTACAAATTTAGACAAGGTCAGCGTATTACTTCAGGCTGCACATTGATTGGACTTGGAGCTTACGTTGCTGTAGCTGAACAGAAATAGAGTATGGTACGGATTCACTCCCCTGGTTTATGGCAGGCAGTCTAGGTAAGTCTCCACATCCCAATCGGTGACAGTAGAGAGAAATCTCTCCCACTCGTCACGCTTGTACCAGGTATACACCTTGTACATGTCACCGGGAAGGGCCGACTTAATCACTTCGTCCGTTTCTAGGCGATCTAGGGCTTCTCCCAGTGACAGGGGCAGTTTCTTAACCTGCTTGCCCGCCTCCATTGCTTCGTAGATATTGCGCTGTTCTGGCTCCCCAGGGTCGAGATTGCGGCGGATGCCATCGTCAAACGCCTTGAGTAGGGCTGCTGCCATCAGGTAAGGGTTGACCATAGAATCCACAGCGCGGTATTCAAATCGTCCGGGGGCAGAAATTCTCAGGCCGCAGGTGCGGTTTTGGTAGCCCCAGTCTGCATAGACTGGAGCCCAGAAGCCTGTGTCCCAGAGACGGCGGTAGGAGTGAACCGTTGAACAGCCAATCGCGGTAAGGGCATTGAGATGGGCCGTCACTCCAGCCACGCACTGCAGGCCAACTGGACCCGGCTTCGTCCTGGGGTCTTCTGGCCGGGGCAGAAAGGTGTTCTCACCACCTTTAAGGTAGGTAAAAGTATCCGCCAGGCCGGGTAGGGATTCGTTCCCCAAGGCGTTGATTGTTTCTTCGCCTCCCCGCCACAGGGACAGGTTGTGATGACACCCGGAGGCTGAGATCCCCATAAAGGGCTTGGACATAAAGCAGGCAATCAGGTTGAACTCCCGCGCCACCTGAGCACAGATCTGGCGGTAGGTTGTGAGGCGATCGCAGGTGCGCAGGGCATCATCAAAGGCAAAGTTTAGCTCCAACTGGCCGGGAGCGTCTTCGTGATCGCCCTGGATCATATCCAGCCCCATCGCCTGGGCGTAGTCGATCACTTTCAGAAAGACTGGGCGCAGTTCTTCAAACTGGTCAATGTGGTAGCAGTTGGGCTTAGTTACACCCCCAGCAGGTTTGCCATCTGGACCTCGTTTCAGCCACATCATCTCCGGTTCACAACCATGGCGCAGGTGTAGCCCGTTGTGGTCTTGTTTGAATTGATTGTGAATGATGCGTAAATTGCCCCGGCAATCGGAACTCAGGTGACCGCCTGGGTCAACCGTCTCTTCCCGATTGCGGAAGCAGGTACAAAAGACCCGCGCTACCCGGTGATCCCAGGGGAGTTGGCAAAAGGTTTCCGGGTCAGGAATGGCGACCAGCTCTGGGGCTTCCGGCCCGTAGCCAACGTAGTTGCGGTGTCGGTCAATCGCCAGGTTAGCCGTGGCCCCGTAGACAAGCTGGAAACCGCGATCGGCCAGGGTCTCCCAATGTTCGGCAGGCACCCCTTTGCCGACAATTCGACCCGTCACCGAGACAAACTGGTAGTAGATATACCTGATGCCCAGTTCGTGGATTTTACCCCGGACCTGCTCGACCAGCTCAGCCCGGCCGTCTTGAGCGACATGGGCTTCTAGATCGGTTAGCGTTTCACTTCTGGTTAAGGTTCCCGTCACCGCAAGTCCTCCAATATGATTTGCTTCCAATAAACCAATCTTGTTATGACAACTTTGTATCTACCGCTACCCAGACCGGGGAAAATAAAGCCGCCCCTTTATCCCAGAATCAGGCAGTCTGTTGCCCAGAACGGCACCCAAGCTCAAAGCGGAAAAGATTTCTGGGGAATCCAGCGAGACCAGATTTGCGCCAGTGTTCCCTGGCTGAGCAGTTTATTCAGGGCTTGATTAAGGGTATGTAACAGTTCCACTTCGCCGGGGCGGACCGCAACTGCAAAGGGCATATGGGTTGGCAAGGTGAAAGCAATTTTTAGGCTAGAGTCAGCCTCCGCTGCTGCGATTAGGACTAGCTCATCATCAATCAGGGCATCAATTGAGCCTCGCCGCAGGGCATCCAGCATCTCTGGTAAAACCCTATCACTACCAGCAAAGGGGATAAGCCGGGCACCCGCAAAGCTCTCAGCTACGCGCAGATTCGTACTTGCGGCCAGCCCCCCTACCCGGAGTCCAGACAGATCCCTTGGTGAGCAGATTGAAGTGTTAGCCCTGACCAACACTGCTTCATCGAAGTAGCCGTAGGGTCGCGTGAAGTTAGCGCAGGCTCGGCGCTCGTCTGTAACAGCCTGGTTGAACCAAATTGCATCACAATATCTTGCCTGAAGCGCTTGGTAAAAATCCGCCATCGGCAGGTTGAGCCAGACTGGCTCAAGTTGGAGCTGGGCACAGACTACCCGTGCGACCTCTGGTTCGTAGCCCCAGCGGGTACCGCCATCCAGATAACTCATTGGACGGGCATCGAAGTTACTGACAGCAAGGGTAAGTTGACCAAGCCTGACTAAATTCAATTCCATAGGCTAGCGTTAGGCTTAAGTATTTGGTTTTTGGGAATTTTTTAGCAAAGCGAAAATGATCCGAAAATTAGCAGACAAAAGCATGAAAATTTCGGGCTGAAACAATAATCAAACTGTAAAAGTTAGGAGGCAGTAAAACAGTAATTATAGATACAATGTCACGCTGGCCATCTGGTTAGGATAACTAGTTATATGCCCGCTTCTTGTGGGCAGAGTTGCTTAAGGAATTAGCTTTTTAATTTACTTACAAGGCGTAAGTCTAACTGCAATTTTATATTGCTTCAATTTACTATGCCTCATGGACCCGTACCTCTAGATAAAGCTCAGATTTCTCGCTTCAATACAGATGGGTTTCTTATTGTTGAAAATTTAATTGACGCTGAGCTTGTTGCCGACTTAACAAGTAGAATTGAACCGCTGTTTAGGGGAGATTTTGAGACAGGAATTTACCCTGACGAGTGGCACTGGCGCCCCGGCCTTAGCCTGCCCGATGTGACTCGGCAGATTGGCAATGCCTGGAAAAGCGACCTGACTATTGCCAGTGTGGTCTTGTCAGCCGAGATTGGACGCCTCAGTGCTACGCTGGCTAGCTGGCCTGGAGCCCGGCTGATTCAGGATAGTGTTTGGGTCAAACCACCCGGTGCTCGCGAAATTGCGTTGCACCAAGATGGCATGTATTACACCTACTTTGATCCGGCTGAGGCTATTGCCTGTTGGATCGCGCTGGATGACACTAGTGCCGATGCCGGTACGCTTGAGTACGTCCGGGGTTCCCACAAATGGCCTCGCTCTAAGCAAGTGAGTGAGTTTCATGCTCCGACCCAAGACTATCGCTGGGAGATGCAGCAGGCCGCAGGGGAGGTCGGTGTGTCTCAACCGGAAATTGTGCCAATTGAAGTACCTGCTGGGAGCTGTGTTTTTCACCACTGGAATGTCTGGCACGGCTCCGGCAAAAATCGGCGACCTGATAAAATCCGGCGCAGCCTGTCGGTTTTCACTGTGCATGCGGGCACCCGTTTTCAACCAACGGGGGCGGGTTACATTCATGGTCGCTACAAGCGCTTCCGAGATACCAGGATGGATGAAAACTTTTTTCCCATACTGTGGACTCAGGATGAGTACCGCACGGACTTTCTCGCTGACTACTGCGAGGATGCCCTGGCGAAAAAGGCTGTTACAGCTTCTGGGAAAGCTTAACGAGCTGACCTGCGGAGTTGACTGCTTCAACTTAATTGTTACCTCAGCAACTTGGCTGAGGTTTTGTTGGGTGTGATGACCGAAGCTAACTTGTGTGAGTGAGTAGTAAGACTGTGAAAAAAAGATATCTACTGGCTGGTAGTCTTGGGTTGGCGGCGGCGATCGCTGCGACCTGCCCTGTTTTAGCAACAGATGAGCCTAGATTAACTGAGGGCTTGACAGATAAAGCTGACCCAGGGCTTAGTACACCTTTAGCTGAGACTGAGAGCCCAGTAAGTTCAACCATCGAGCCTGTGGCTACAACCCCCTCTGCCCAGATCCCTGAGGAGGTAAGATCGGCCCCTGACCCCAAAACCCTGATTGCCCAAGGGGCACCCGTCACTTCCGTGTCTCAACTGTCCGATGTGCAGCCCAGCGACTGGGCCTTTCAAGCCCTACAATCGCTGATCGAGCGCTACGGTTGTATTGCAGGTTACCCCGATGGTACTTTCCGCGGCGATCGCGCCCTGACCCGCTACGAGTTTGCCGCTGGCACCTACGCCTGCTTAAACAGCCTGGCAGAGCGGCTGGGGGCCTTGTCGCCTGAGGATCTGGCAACCATCAGGCGCTTGCAAGAGGAATTTGCCGCCGAGCTTGCCACCCTACGAGGTCGAGTCGATGCCTTAGAGGCCCGTACCACCGAGTTAGAAGAAAATCAATTCTCGACTACGACCAAACTGGCAGGCCAAGTCATCGTTGCCCCAACCTTTGGCGAAGACGATAACGGCAACGGTAGACCGACAGTGCTAACCCGCGTTCGCCTTATCTTTAATACAAGTTTTACCGGAAATGACCAATTGTACACCCAACTACAGGTAGGCAATGCGGGTGAAGATATCATCGGTGCCGTGACAGCAGATCCAGCCGGGAGAGATACAGGCTCAGGGGTAGGTCCGTCAGCCCCCGCATTTTCAGAACTAACAGTGCCGGGGGATGTCACCTTTGCCCTGGTTGGAACTAACGTCTTTCTCAATAAGCTGTACTACACCTTCAACGTTGGTGAAGATCTCTCCCTCACAGTAGGTCCTAGGTTGTATGCCTTCGATTTTGTGGATGGTAATAGTTACGCTTACGACGAGGCCAGGGATTTTATCTCTAGTTTCTTGATCGATAATCCCCTGATTATTCCCAATGTCCTGGCAATATCAGGTGGGGCTGGGGCTGCCTTTAGTTGGAACCCTGGCGATGGTCCGGTTACTTTTCGGGGAGTGTATCAAGCCGGGAGTCCCACCAACGCCACGCCATCAGATACTGGCGGGGGCCTGTTTGGCGACCCCTATCAAGCGTCTGGTGAGATCGAATTCTCCCCCGGCGATTACCTAGCCATTCGTTTGCAGTACACGAGCGCCGCCATCTTTGATACGAAGTACAACAGTTATGGTGTCAATGCTGAGGCCACCTTCGGTCGTTTCGGCCTCTTTGGCCGCTACGGCTTTGGCGATCAAACAGGGTACGGACCCCTTAGCAGTATTGAGGGAGTTACTACCGACCCAAACACCTTTATGGCAGGTGTTGCAGTCAAGGACCTGTTTAAGCCAGGTTCTCTCTTGGGTCTTGCCGCAGGTCAGCCCTATTATGGTGACGCCACCTTGGGCGATTCAACCCAGACCAACTACGAAGCGTTCTACAGCTACCCAGTCAACGACAATATCACTGTCACGCCTGTGGTTTCTGTGATCACTGATCCCTTAAATAGCAGCACCACTCCAACCGTTTACCAGGGCACGCTTCGAACTGTACTAACGTTTTAGACTTGCCCCAGGTCGATAGTGTGATTAGCCCCACCTTCAGTGGGGTTTTCTATTTCAAGCTTAAGCGCCACCTGGAGCTGAGGCAAAAGCGCACAGTAAACTATGGCTGAGATAGCTTTGCCATTTTGGTATTAGCCTTACCAGTGCGTTTGACCGGGTCCATCCACCGCTCCAGGAAGCTAAAGGCCCGAGATGAAAGCAGCGTCAGCACTAAGTAGATCAGGGCTACTGCTGCGTAAATTTCAAAGGCCCGGTAGTTGCCAGCCACGATCAGTTGTCCTCGACGGAACAACTCTTCAAACCCAATCACTGCCACTAAGCTAGTGTCCTTAAGCAAGCTAATAAACTCATTCCCCAGCGGTGGCAGCATCCGCTGCAAGGCTTGAGGAAAAATGATGTGGCGCATTGTTTGGGTCGACCCCATGCCTAAGGACTGGGCTGCCTCATTTTGGCCTGGATCAATCGACTGGATGCCAGCCCGGACAATCTCGGCCACGTAGGCAGCACTATTGAGACTCAGGGCCATCACCGCTGCAACTAGGCGGTCAAGACTGAAGGGAAGACCAAGCTGATTCATCGCGGCAGGAAGACCGAAGTAGATCATGAAAATCTGCACTAGCAAGGGCGTTCCCCGGAAGAAATCCACATAGGCCCTAGTGAGCCAACGTAGCAGCCCAGACGGTGAGAGACGGGCAATGCCGATCAGTGAACCCCCAATCAGGCCTAGAAATACTGAGAGGGCTGTGAGTTGCAGGGTCACCAGTGCTCCTTGCAGTAAGTTTGGCAGAGCCTGGATGACTAGGGTTAGGGATTGGAACACCAGAAAACCTCCAACCGAGCTTAGGGCGTAGGGGGATCAACAGGGGCAGTTTCCGGCAACTCAGGAGGCTTGGCTGCAAACCACTTTTGGTAAATTTTGTCGTAGGTGCCGTTTTGAATCACAGTATTAAGACCCTGGTTGACTTTTTCCAGGTTCTGAGAACTTTTAGGCATAGCGATGCCATAGAACTCTTCTGTGACGAGCTGACCCACTACTTTAATGCCTTTGAGATTACCACTCTTGATCGCATCTAAGGTGACTGGGGCATCATTGATGACGGCATCTACATTCCCGTTCAGGAGCTCCTGGAGGGCCAGGGGGGCAGAATCAAAGGTGCTAACTTGGGCCCCAGAAATACTATTGGCCTGCTCAGCCCCGGTCGTGCCAATTTGCACTGCAATTTTCTTGTTCTTGAGATTGTCTAGAGATTGAGTCTCCTGGTTGTTTTCCCGGACGGCGATCGCTAGCCCTGCCTTGAAGTAGGGTCGGGAAAAGGATACAGTTTGGGCTCGCTCTGGGGTAATGGTCATGGCACTGATGGCTGCATCTACAGTGTTTGCCTGCAAAGCTGGCACAATTCCATCAAAGGGGAGGCTCTGGAATTCTGGCTTGAATCCGGCAGCCTCACCAACGGCATTCATCAGCTCAATATCAAATCCGACTAATTCACCCCCTTGCCCTTGAGCCTCAAAGGGAGGAAAGGCGGGCTCGGTGGCAACCTTAAGGGTATCTCCTCCAGGGCTGGCAGGGCTTGTGCTGCTAGTCGGGGTCTGATTCCCACAGGCAGCCAGAATGAGTGCACCACCCAAGCCAAAGGTAAACTGACGCAGAAAACGTAACCGAGTAATTCTAACCATGTGTCCTTGCCTGATTCCAGACTGAGCAGCCAAAGCGCCTGCTCAGATTACTTGACCCTAAGTTGGATTTGGTCGTAATTAACGCAGAGGCAACCCGTGCTAGTGAACGGGTACCCGGCTCTGTGTGTTTCCCTACTTTCACGTTTGAACCCAACTGCATCACAAGGTGCGCCGGGCAGCTCTTAGACGGGGAAAAATTTCTCATGATAGGAGGGTATAGCTGGCCTGGATTGATAAAATGTGCTCAAAACTACCATCAACTGTGGTTCTACTGAAATAAGCTGCATAGAAATAACATTTGACAAAACCTGGGTATGAATAGCGTCGCGCCTCCAGTCTCGGACCAGCCTGTAGTCATTAACTGCGAGAATGTGGAGAAAAATTTTGGTCCGCTGAAAGTATTGCGCGGGATCACTGGATCGATCTGCCGAGGTGAGGTGGTTGCTGTGATTGGTTCTTCAGGTTGTGGCAAGAGTACACTACTGCGCTGTATGAACCGATTGGAGACGATTAGTCGCGGACAGATCTTCGTGAACGGGATGGACTTATCCCGCGCTAACCTGACACTGCGGCAACTGCGAAAACTGCGCTCAGAGGTCGGTATGGTCTTTCAGCAGTTCAACCTCTTTCCCCACATGAGTGTGCTCGATAACTTGATGATCGCGCCGCGCCAGGTTTTGGGTCGCTCTACGAAAGAGAGTTTGGACCTGGCTCACTTCTACTTAGAGAAGGTGGGTCTGGCCGAGAAAGCCCAGGTCTATCCTCAACAGCTCTCTGGTGGGCAAAAGCAGCGGGTGGCGATCGCCCGGAGCCTGTGTATGAAACCGAAGGTGATGCTGTTTGATGAGCCAACCAGTGCTCTGGACCCGGAACTGGTGGGGGAGGTCCTGAGTGTGATGAAGCAACTGGCGGAGGAGGGGATGACAATGGTTGTCGTCACCCACGAAATTCAGTTTGCTCGCGAGGTAGCAGACCGGGTGCTGTTTTTGGATAAGGGCTGCGTGGAAGAGTCGGGTCCGGCCCGCCAAGTCATTACCCATCCCCAAAGCGATCGCCTGCGAGCCTTTTTGAGTCGCATGAACGCCTCTGTGGAGGCTCAGGCCTCAAATGGCTTGACCGAGCTGAACTAACCAGTTAACAAATCTCAGGAAGACGCTTTACCCATCAATCGCAGCAATTCTCTGCCTTCCTGACGCTTTACACCGGGGACTAGCTCCAGCGCTCCCCGCACCAGCAGCGGGTTAACCACCTCAGTAGTCATGCCCTCAGCGACCACCCCTTCCCCATCTGAGTCCTCGGCCAGGGCTGCGTAGACCACCCGCTTGAGACCAGCAAAGGAGATAGCTGCCAAGCACATCAGGCAAGGCTCTAAAGTTGTGTAGAGGGTCAGCTCGGCCTTTTCCACCAGGCTGATTTGGCGCAGGGATTGGGCTGCCTGCTGGAGTACCACCAGCTCGGCGTGGGCGGTGTGATCGCCAGTTTCTTGATAAGTGCAGTGGCTGATCGCCAGAACCTGGTCTTGCCAGCCAATCAGAGCCGCAACCCCAACATTGCCACGGGCGATCGCACTGTGGGCCTCAGCGAGGGCCAGTTTCATCATGACGAGATCGGTTGCGGTTGGCAGTTGGCTACTCACGGCAGTACAACCTGACTAGGTTTGGGGGTCAACCCAGGATTCAGTGCTTTCGAGAGATTGCTTGGGCCAGGTGAAGTGAAAAGTTGCCCCCTGACCCGTTTGCGACTCTAGCCAGACTCTTCCGCCCTTACTTTCAACAATTTTCTTGACTAGGGCCAAACCAATACCAGTACTCTCGGCCTGATCGCGAGCTTCTAGGGTTTGAAAGATGCCAAATACTTTTTCGTGGTAGCGGGGGGGGATGCCAGGACCATTATCTGAGACCGCGAACTCGTAGAATTCCCCCTGGTCTTGAACGGATACCTGCACGTAGGGTTTCTGCTCCGGCAAGGCCGACTCATCCCGGTAGTACTTGATCGCATTTTTAAGTAAGCTGGCAAAGACTTGTTCCAAGCGCAGCCGTTCCGCCACCAGTCTTGGCATTCCTGGTCCCACTTCAATTGTTGTGTGAGGCGGAGGCGCGAGGACATCAATCACCTGCCGCAGCAAAGTGTCAACATCTACGGTTTCCACCTGAGTCTCCACCCGGCCAATCCGAGAATACTGGAGGGCAGCCTCGATTAACGCTTTCATGCGTTGAACCCGGCCTCCGAGAAGGTGCAGATGGTGCTGAGTTTCCTCTGGTAGCGGCGATGTCCCCTCCGCTGTGAGGTCTGCTTCTATCCAGTCGGAAAGGTTAGCGATCGCTCGCAGGGGAGCCTTGAGATCGTGGGATAGAACGTAGGCAAACTGGTCGAGTTCCTGATTACGTTTTTCTAGCATTGTCGCTGTGCGAGCCAGTTTCCTAGTAGTTTGAGCCAATTCATCAGCCCGGAGCTGCAACGCCTCTTGGACCCGCTTACGTTCAGTAATGTCGCGCGTCACCTTTGAGAAACCACAAAGACTTCCACTTTCATCCCTGAGGGCTGTGATCACAACATCGGCCCAGAAACGGGTGCCATCTTTACGAACCAGCAATTCAGTTTTCTCAAAACGTCCTTGCTGATTGGCTGTCTGAAGCTGACTAGCTGGCAGATTTTTTTCCTGGTCTTCGCGAAGATAAAATAGGGCGAGATGCTGACCAACGGCTTCCGTGGCCCGGTAGCCATGAATGCGCTCTGCTCCGGCATTCCAACTGGCAATCTGGCCGTCAGGATCAAGCATAAAAATGGCGTAGTCCCTGACGCCTTCAATTAGCAGGCGGTAACGTTCTTCACTCTGGTAAAGGTCCTGCTGCTGTTGGTGAGCTTTCAGTTTGCTGACCTCGATTCGTCGTCGAGCCTTGTGCATTGCGGCACAGACCAAGCTGATCAGGACTCCCTCCAGGATAAACAAACCCAGGGGCAGGTTTTGTCCCAGACTTTGGCTCCAAAACAAGACCTGTGGTCTGACGAAAAAGTAATCGCTTGCCAAAGCGGCCCCTACTGTAGCGGCTATCCCCGGCCCCAGACCGCCAAACCAGGCACTCATGGTTACCGCCGCAAAAAACGCCAGAAATGGTGTGTCTGTCTCGATCAAGGGGTCTAGCAGTAGCTTCAGCAGCAAGGCTAGCAGGACAACTAGTCCGGCAACCCCGTAGCGCAGGGAAGTAGGGCGCGTTGTCGTCAGCATGTTCTAACCCCGAAAGCAGTCTTAAACAGGCTAGCATTCGATCTTTTTCCTCTAATTCGTAGGTTACGGACCAGCATCACAGTGAAGCACACAAACTAGATCGCGTTCTCAAGAGAATTCTTTAAACCGTTGAGCTTATACCCACGTTGTAGTTGCAGGCCAGACCCACTCCTGTTTACGGTTTTGTACCATTTGAATATTAGGTTGCCATCAAATTGGAGCCTGTGCTTCTTGTCCAGTCAAGTACTTCAATTTTTAATCTTTAGTAGAAATCCTTTGCAATAGTACTACTTTGATTTCTACATTCTGCCCTTTTTCCCAGTTCTACTGCTAGGGAGTGTTTTAAAACTGCTTGAACGAGATGGGAATCCTAAAGCTAAGGTATTGAAAAGCTCCTAATGATTCTTCCTCCTCAGCGTAGAGGTGACTTGACAAATTCCCAGTGGCAATGCCTGGCACCTCTACTCCCCCCTCAAAAACCAGCCGTGGGGCGTCCTAACAATGACTACCGAACGACGCTCAATGGCATTTTGTGGATTCTGTGCACTGGTGCACCGTGGCGCGACTTGCCCGAACGCTATGGGGCTTGGGAAAGTGTGTCGGGTCGATTCTACTCCTGGGACAAAACCGGACTGTGGGAACAGATTTTACA
>JBGTDT010000036.1:0-2052 GCA_041748155.1 Thermosynechococcaceae cyanobacterium
CAAAGGTCAGATCGAAAATGTAGAGAAAGGAGATGTCATAGGACAAATATCTTTCATTAACAAAATCTTTGGAGTAACTGTATAGTCCCCTATATTATTACAGGGGCAGGGTCGCTAAAGTCATTATTTGCGACACAGCCGTAATTGCTGATACTGTGCAGGAGTATCTAAATCAATTGTTCCCTTTGGAAAGGAGACCTGAAAAACTTTTTCGGCGTGCTGCTTGAGCAAGTACTTGGCTCCCACATTTACCTTTATCGTCATTAGTTCTGTAAATAGAGAACGATCAAACAGGGCAGGTACACCGAGAGTGTTTGCATAAGCAGAAGCAATAATCGGGCTTTGAGTGGCGCGGTATGATTCGACGAGTTGATTCAGTAAAGGAGCGCAAACAAAAGGTTGATCGCATAGAACAATCACTACCGCGTCCAAATCCTGGTTGATTGTTGTTAGTGCTATCATCCCAGCAGAAATCGAAGTGCCCATGCCTTGTGCCCACTGTTGATTCTCAACAATATGCAGGGCGAGTGCCTGAACTTCTAACTTCATTCGCTCAACTTGTGAACCCAACACAACAACAACTGGATTACAGCAAGAGGAGATCGCCATTTCAGCCATGTAGCACAGCAGGCTGCGCCCTTGAAACAACAGTAATTGCTTGGGCGTTCCCATCCGGGTAGAGGCTCCTGCTGCCAGAATCATTAAGCCAATGGTAGGCATATAAGCTCTGGATTGGGGTGGTGAATCGGAGCTTTACGATCTCTCAGCATCCCACCGGTACGTTTGGTAGAAACAGCTTGAATTTCTGCCATGATCGCCAACGCAATTTCCTCGGGAGTTTCAGCGCCAAGATCAAGTCCAATTGGATAATAAAGGCGTTGCAGTTGATCATCTGAGGTTAATCCTTGAATGCTTAAGTCTTCCAGCAATTGCTGAGTTCGACGTTTAGGTCCAAGCATTCCCAAGTAGTGAATAGGAGAGGGTAACAGCGTTCGCAATAAAGTCTGATCGTGCAGATAATGATGCGTCATGACCACAGCGACCATGCGTGAGTTCAGAGTGAGGTGGGTGTGAAGCTCATTGGGATTGCAAACAATGATTTCGTCTGCCCGCGGGAAGCGATCGCGGGTTGCAAACGTGGGGCGATGATCAATGACCGTGACATGCCAACCAAGCTGCTTCGCCAATTGCATCACTGGAATGGCATCGTACCCTGCCCCAAAGATCAGCAGTGGTACAGGCGGATGAATGGCTTCGATCAGCACCTCCACAGAACCATGATCCAAAACATAGGAGATAACTTGAGTTTTTCCTGCCGCAAGTACTCCGTAAGTATCCTGCAATAGACGGGTTACCAGTTGGGGATTCGTAGTTCCATTGGCAACTGTACCGTCGGGTTTCAAGAACAATCGATCAGCAATTTGGACAGCAACGTCTCCTTCAACGTGAAAGATGGTTGCGATCGCCCCTGGTTCTTGCTGCTGAAAACACTCTGCAATAAACTCAAGCTGACGCTTTGCAGATGTAGTATTTAACGATTCAATCAGCACCTGAACTGAACCATTACAGCCCATTCCCAATCCCCAAATTACGTCATCGCTGACGGTCGTATCGTACTGCACAACGATTGGCTTGGAGTCTTGCAGCATCAATGGTTTTGCCCGTTCAAGAACATCACTTTCCAGACAACCGCCACTAATTGCCCCCACCATTTGACCCGCTTCGGTCAGTAACATCCGTGCGCCGGGTCTACGATAGACAGAACCAATGGTTTTGACAATGGTTGCGATCGCCAATCGTTGACTGGACTGGCTCTGTTTAAATGCTTCCAGGATATTCTGTAACTCTTTCATTGCCAATTGTCTAGGTAACGTTAATCCTAAGAATGAACGGCACAGATAAATAGAACTGAGGGCTGAAATACTTGAATTTGCCCAGTCCTCAGCACTTCAAGATGCAAGTAATGAGTGCAAAATCGACCTTTAAGCAATCAACTTGTCGGGTGTAAGGGGTAAACTGCGGAGTCGCTTGCCCGTGGCGTGGTAGACCGCA
>JBGTDT010000037.1:0-9555 GCA_041748155.1 Thermosynechococcaceae cyanobacterium
ATCGCTGTCTTACAAGACAAAGCAGTCTCTGGGCTGCTTGCTTTAATCAATTGAAATTTCTTAATGAGGTATAAACAAATGATCAAGACTAACCATCACCCTCAGTGGATTAGGCAACTTGTTGTTCTCATTGGGATCATCGGCATAAGCCCCCTTATGAGTCTTCCAAGCTTGGCTCAGGTTGATTCCAGCCAACCCTCTGCTAAAGAGTCGGCATCCTATGGTAGTGGAGTCCCCAGTGGAGCAAGTACACAAATTACTGCACAGGCTACTACTCAATCAAAAAACCTAGTACAACTAGCACAAGAGAGCGGTTCTTTCACAGCGCTCTTGCAGGCTGGACAAGCAGCAGGATTGCTTGACACTCTGGCTGGCAAAGGACCCTATACCGTCTTTGCCCCAACTGATGCAGCCGTTGCAGCTCTTCCCCAAGGTGTTGTAGCAGCAGCATTGCAGCCAGAAAATAAGGAGTTGTTGAGGCAGGTGCTGCTCTACCATGTTGTACCGGGTAGAGTGACTTCTAGTCAATTGAAGACTGGGACAGTGAAAACCCTCGGAGGCGGAGTGGCGGTTCGAGTCACTGGAGACAGGATTATTGTCAACAATGGGAGTGTTACCCAGGCAAATATCCAGGCTAGCAATGGGGTTGCCCACGTGATTAACAGGGTGCTAATTCCCCCGCAGATTCGAGCCCAGCTTGTCTCCCAACTAACGGCAAAGTAGCTAAGCCAAAAGTTACCCTTCTAAATTCGCTATTCTGACTTCCCCCTGCTGAGCCCTTATAGGGAGAGTAGGGGGTTCCTGATTCAGCGATCGCACTTGCCTAATCTTCATCCATCCGATCTCACCACGCCTAGAGGTGCAACAGCCAAAATGAAGCCGGCCCAGAATCCCTTTTTAATAACCTTTAGTAGGACTTTACCCTTCAGCTTTTTTCTGTTGCTAGCGACTACGCCCATTGCTATAGCAGAACCTGCGTCCCCAGTGAAGCTGGATTCGACTTCTCGTAATTCTCAGGCGACAACATTACTGCGTCAGGCTGAGGATGGATTAACTCAATCAGCAAGCACTGAGAGAGTGAGTACCGCTGATGCAATCATTAGCTCTCCAGCTCAAGTTGCTGAATCGCCAAAAAGCACTCAAGCGGCAGGTGTTCCCATTACAACAACCCAGGTCTCTTCACCCTTGGATAGGATTGCTGACCTAAGGAAACCGACTAAAACAACTACCCCTAAAGCCACAGCAACACCAAATTCAACCCAAGATAGTCCTACTAAACCAGCAAAGAGTCCTAAAGAGACCAATCCCTCCCAAACTAAGACAAGATCAAATGCCCCCAGTAAAGCCACCCCTGCTAAACCTGCGACAGACAGGGAGAAAGTTGCTAAACCGGCAAAAAGTCCTGACGAGACAGCCCGTGAGCAAAAATTGGTGAAAGCGGACCGGCTCTACCGTCAAGGGCAGATCGCCGAGGCAGAGACACTCTACCGGGAGGTCAAAGACCCCTTTGCCAAAAAGTACGGGTACGCGGATCGCCCCAACAGCAGGCTTACAGAACCCATCCTTGACCCTGCACTGCTACCTCCGGGAGGTCAGGTGTACTGGCGTGAGTCTCAGGCCGGCTTGGAGAAGAAGTTGGAAACCAGAACACTGGTTCCTCTAAACCTGCTAGTCGAGCAGCATCCCCAATTCATTCCCGGCCATTTACGTCTAGCTGAGGCACTCCGAGCCTATGGTCGTGAAAAAGCAGCATTAACTGTTTTAGAGAAAGCTGCGACGCAGTACCCCTCGCAACCAGATTTGCTCAAAGTGACCATTGCGGCCCAGGTAGATAGTGAACAGTGGCTGGAAGCGGCGATCGCGGCGCGTCAATTTGCGCTAATCAATCCCAACCATCCAGAAGCGCCTGAGTTTAAGCGCCTAGCTGACAAGAACCAAGAGCGCTTCCAATCTCATCTACGGGGAGAGATCAGAGAAAAGGCGATCGCCGGCGGATTGTTGGGGGTTCTGGGCGGTGTGCTGACGGGAAATCCACTGGCACCATTGGCTTCAATTCAAACTTCAGTCTTGCTCCTGCGAGGCGAAGGAGCCGTGGGTGATTCGCTGGCGAAGCGGGCAAAACGGCAACTGGAATTAGTGGAAGACCCAGAAGTTATTAATTACGTGAAGGAGATCGGCCAAAAGCTAGCAGCAACAACAGGCCGAGATGAGTTTAATTACGAGTTTTATATTGTCATGGATGACAAACTCAATGCCTTTGCCCTGCCAGGGGGTAAGGTGTTTGTCAATGCTGGTGCAATTACTAAAACGCAATCAGAAGCAGAGCTAGCAGGTTTGCTGGCTCATGAATTATCCCATGCGGCCCTATCCCATGGATTTCAGTTAGTCACGCAGGGAACTGCAACAGCCAACGTGGCTCAACTGCTGCCCTTCGGAGGACTGATTACAGATCTGGCAGTTCTAGACTACAGCCGGGATATGGAACGTCAAGCTGATGTTTTGGGCACACGAATGATTGCTACTGCAGGCTATGCAGCAGATGGCATGCGGAACCTGATGATCACGCTCAAAAAAGAAGATCAGGAAACCCCTTTCACGTGGCTATCAAGTCACCCGGTCACAGATGAACGAATTCGCTACCTTGAAGCCCTGATTGAACAGAACAGCTATAACCGTTATGCCTATGAAGGCGTGGAGCGACATGCTCCAATTCAGGCACGGGTGACAAAACTGCTGGCAGAGCACAAGAAGCGCAAGAACCAACAGAAGAAGAACCGCGATAGTTAGCGGAAAGTCCCATCACTTGCGGGTTGCGAGTCCTGTCGTTCATCCTGAAGGGGGCTGAGTCAATTACTCGACAGAAGCTGCGTTGACGTCTACGGTCGTCGTTTCACCTGGAGTAGATTCATGATCTAAATCATTGCTTCTACGAGATTTAATCCGTTGAGCCAGCATCTGGGACACCTCAGAAACTAACAGTGTCAGAAGTGCAATGTCATCTAGCTGACCGATAATTGGCAGAAAATCAGGAGCAAAGTCAATCGGACTCACAAGATAAGCTAGAGTCCCTAGAATTACCCACCAGCGGTACTTTGGGTTACGAATTGTGTTGCGATACCAGGTATAAAGAGATTTTGCTGAGAAGCCCATGGGTTTACCCTCTAAACTATTCTCAGCTTGACAAACTTTTGTACAGAATTCTGGTGTGGATATCCGTCCAGATTTGTTAACTGAAAGTTTGCTTTAAACTGCCAAAGCTTTGAGATGCCGTAGACTTCTTTAGAGTAGTAAAGCGATCGCACAGGCACAAATAAAGGGAAAAACGGTGAACATTACAGAAACATTTCAAAGGGGTGGTCTGGCCATGTGGCCACTCCTGGTTCTATCTATCCTGGCTCTGGGAACCATCTTCGAACGGTTGTGGTTCTGGAGTACTATCTTTAGAGGAGAAAGGCAGCTTGCCGACCAGATTTTAGAGGCAACTCGCCGTAACTGGGAGGAAGCGACTCAACTGGCAAGACAGGCAAGTAACCAGCCAATTGGACGGTTTCTCTACACACCACTCAGGCTGGCTAACCAAGAGCCAGAGGTTTTTCGTCTGGCTTTAGAGGCATCAGCCGAGGAAGAGTTGAACGCGATGCGCCAGGGAGACAAGCTTCTAGAGGCCGTCATTACTATCGCGCCCCTTTTAGGTTTGTTAGGTACCGTTTTAGGCTTGATCAGCTCTCTTAGTTCCATTCGGCTTGGTGATCTGGGAACGGCTTCAACGGCCGGCGTTACCCTGGGCATTGCAGAGGCATTAATCGCGACTGCCAGTGGACTGGTGGTTGCCATTGTGACTCTGGCCTTCTACCGCTTATTTCAAGCATTTTTATTCCAACAAGTTAAAGTATTTCACAGGGCAGGGAATGAGCTAGAGTTAATCTACCGACGGTCCTGGCTTCAGCTACAACGGAGTTCAGAACATTCTCGAAGCTAGACTAGAGCACAAACCCCTTCTCAGGAAAACTAGTTTCTCAGAGCTTTTGCTATGAAGATTAATCTGGATCCTCCCGTACAGGAGGTCCGTATCGAAGTTGTTCCTCTGATCGATGTTATTTTCTGTATTCTGATCTTCTTTATCTTGGCGGCTGTAGGGTTGACGCGCCAGCAAGCCATCAACTTAGATCTTCCCAAAGCCAGCACCGGTGCCTCTCAGACAAGAGAGTTGTTAGTCGTCAGCATCGATCCAGTCGGGCTGACCTACGTGGAAAACCAGCCCGTCAGCCGTGAGCAGTTGACCCAGATACTGCAGAACTATAACAAAACAAGGCCTAACGGTCTAATTGTCCTCAGTGCGTCTCAGCTGGTGAGCTACAACAATGTGATTCAGGTTCTTGATCTGCTGCGGTCAGTTGGGGGAGACCGGGTGGCTCTGGCAACTCAACCAGCCGATCCCAGTCCATCCCCTTCTAGCCCAGGTGCCCTTC
This sequence comes from Thermosynechococcaceae cyanobacterium, assembly GCA_041748155.1. GTDB lineage: Bacteria > Cyanobacteriota > Cyanobacteriia > Thermosynechococcales > Thermosynechococcaceae > JBGTDT01. Next base: position 4,470 of record JBGTDT010000037.1, read on the forward strand.
CATCCCCTGTAAGGAACCCAAGCTTGGGAAATCCCGCTCAACCGCAATTACTTACTCCAGGCCAACCTTCAGGTGAGGGAGAAGTCCCTTTGGCAAATCCGGCTCAGCCACAGGTTCCGCTTAATCCGGGTCAAAGCCCCAGTGGGCAAGAAGCAACTCCATAGAAGAGATCTTCACGATTACATCAGGTTTGCTCTGCTTTCAGACCTTGGAAGGATGATTTTAACCTCAATATTGGTAATTCTGAGCCATGCAACCTTTGTTTTTGTGAAAATATAGAGTTTTGCGGGGAAATTAAGCTTTAGCAAGGAAAACATCATGTTTCAGAGTGTGGGATCGATATTGGGACTGTACAGTACGCAATTCTGGCTGGCACAGGTGCCAGCCGAGCCGGGAGTTGACACCCCAGGAGATGCGGCGTTTGTCTTCTCAGGGCCTCAGTTTTTTATCGCTTTGGTTGCAGGATTAGTCCTAGCCTTTGCGTTTCAGCTACTGCTGACTAACCTCTCTGTTGCCTTGGGGATTTCATTCTTAGGAGGGAATCAATCAAGCGATAGTTCTGAGGATCAAGAATCAGGCAGCTTGGGTGGTACGATTCGCAAAATTGGATTTGCGGTCGGACTTTGGACCTTGGTCACAGTCAGTATTGCCTTGCTGATTGCCTGCTTTCTGGCGGTGAAATTAAGTCTAGTGCCGAGTGCCGGCTTAGGAGCGATTGTTGGCCTGGTGATCTGGGCAGCGTACTTCTCACTCCTGGTTTGGGTCAGCTCCACAACGGTGGGTTCCCTGGTAGGTTCCGTCGTGAATACTGCAACCTCGGGCTTTCAAGCAGTTGTGGGTACAGCTGCCGCTGCCATTGGGGGTAAGACTGTCAATGATCAGATCGTTTCCACCGCAGAAGCAGCTGCAGCCGCAGTTCGTCGTGAGCTGACCTCCGGTGTGGACCCCACCAGTATCCGGGAAACCGTAGAAGATTATTTGGGAACCCTGCGGCCACCTGAGTTAGATATCAGCAAGATCAGGGGCAAATTTGAGGAGTTACTCAATGACCCAGAGTTGAAGTCGGTGGTTGGGAGTGCAGACTTGCGTAATATTGATCGCCAGACTTTTGTGGACCTGGTGAGCAGCCGCACGGATTTTTCTAAACAGGATGTCAATCGGGTAGTCGATCAGTTAGAGGGTGTTTGGCGGCAAGTCGTGGGTCAGCAGCAGCGAGATGTCAATACTGAATTGCTGGACTATCTAAAATCGGCCCGTCCAGAGGATCTGAGGTCTAATGAGCTAGGCACCAAACTAGATCAGTTGATTGAAGAGACGCGCGCTTCTCGCAAGGCTGGGCAGCAGGATGAAGCCCAGCAAGGAACGGGCATGATGGGGCAAGCACGTCAGTTGATTATCTCTACCCTGATGGGATCGGTTTTAGGCAGGAGTGATCTTTCTGAGCTAGATGTTGAAAAAGTTTGGAGCCAGTTACAAACGGCCAAAGACAAAGTAACGGAGCAGACGGATAAACTGGCTGGGACTGGCAAAGCACTTCCTTACAGCACGATTCGGGCCGATGTGGAAAATTATCTGACTAACGCTTACTCCTGGCAAATGACACCAGAAAAAATTGAGCCGGAATTCCGCAGTGTGATCTACGATCCGGCTGCTGATCCGGGAATCGTTCGACAACAACTGGAGCAACTGAGTCGAGACGATTTCGCTAAACTGCTACAGCAGCGAGGTGTGTTTACTCAAGAGCAAATTGCTGCGATCGCCAATCAGGCTGAAAGAATTCGCCTGGAAGTGTTGGCAACGGTTCGGGTTGCTGAAGAAGTGGAGAAGGTCCAAGATCTGCGGAGGCAGGTTGAGTATTATCTCCGCTCAGCCGAAAAAGCAGAACTTACCTCAGAAGGCATTCAGCGCAATTTCAAACCTCTACTGGAAGACTCAGAGGTTGACTATGACACACTCAGCGTTCGCTTTGGCCAGTTTGATCGAAGCACGCTTGTACAATTGCTGCAGCAACGCCAAGACCTAAGCCCAACGGAAGTGGAATCAATTGCCAGTGAGCTTGAAAGTACCCGCGATCACGTCCTGGTAGAAGCCCAAGATTTACAAACGCGGCTGCGATCTGAATCAGAAGCGCTCCAGCTCAGGGTCGAATCCTATCTAAGAAACACCAATAAAGCAGAACTAGACCCTGAGGGGATTAAACGGGATCTCCGGACTTTGCTGGAAGACCCCCAGGCAGGCACAAATGTGCTGCGAGCCAGACTGTCTCGGTTTGACCGGGATACGTTGGTGAAACTGCTCAGCCAGCGCCAAGATTTGAGCGAGGCGGAGGCGAATCAGATCATTGGCCAGGTTGAGTCAGTTCGGGATAGTGTCCTCTCTGCACCACAAGCCCTAGCAGGTAAAGCCAAGGACCAGTACGATCAAGCTACAAGTGCAGTTGCTGAGTATTTGCGGAACACCAATCGAGCAGAGCTAAATCCGGAAGGCATCAAGCGAGATTTGCAATTGTTGCTGGATGATCCCAAAGCAGGGAGCTATGCCCTCCGCAGGCGCTTGTCTCAGATGGACCGGGAAACTCTGGTCCAACTGCTCAGCCAGCGGGAAGACCTGAGTCAAGAGCAAGTCAATCAGATCATTGATCAAGTGCAAGAATCTATTCGGAGTATTGTTAGAGCGCCTCAACGCTGGGCGACACGGGCTCAAATTCAGGTCCAGGATTTTCAAGCTACTTTGGAAGACTACCTGCGCAACACAAACAAAGCAGAACTCAACCCCGAAGGTATTAAGCGGGATCTGCAATTGCTGCTCAATGACCCCCGTCTGGGAGCTGAGAGTTTGGGCGATCGCCTCTCAAGATTCGACCGGTCTACAATTGTGGCCCTCCTAGCCCAGCGGCCAGATATGACGGAGGAGGAAGCCAGCCGGATTGTGGCGCAAGTCGAGTCAGTCCGGGAGCAGTTTGTTGAGCAAGTTCGGAATATTCAGCGGCGGATTCAATCAGTGATTGACGGCGTTTTTGCTAGAGTTCGGGACTATCTGAATGCCCTCGACCGTCCTGAGCTGAACTATGATGGCATTAAGCGAGATGTTCGCACGTTGTTTGATGACCCGCAGGCTGGATTCGACGCACTGCGCGATCGCCTCGGTAGCTTCAACCGGGACACCCTGGTGGCGGTTCTCAGCTCCCGTGAGGATATCTCAGAGGCTCAGGCCAACCGGATTATTGATCAAGTTGAAGGATCGCGTAATAGCGTGCTACAGCGAGCTGAACGCCTGCAGCAAGAAGCCCAACGGCGGATGGAAGCGCTGAAGCAGCAAGCCCAGCGACAAGCGGAAGAAACTCGCAAGGCTGCCGCAACTGCTGCCTGGTGGTTATTTGGTACAGCAGCTGTCTCTGCCGCTGCTGCAGCGATTGGTGGAGCGATCGCTGCAACAGGTTAAGCAGTCAGCAATTTCAACCCTGACTTTAAGGTTAAGCCTCTCTAAGTGAGAGGCTTTTTTAGTTCACGAATAAGTTGATCCACAGTGTAATTTACACGACTTGGAAGGTTAGTCGGAGAGTGTAGGGCTGCATTGACCCAGCCTAGAAGGATTAATCTTCTTAAATTGGAGAGGAAACGCGAAGCAACACGGCTTCAGACTTCGGCGTGAGCGGTTCCGCTGAGGCTTCGACGCGAGCGCTCAGCCGAGCGGTCACCGAACGCGCTCAGTCGAACGCCTGTTACGTAGCATCTTCTTAGAATCCCCGTTCCTTAGGTCGGGGAGTGTCAAATTTTTCGGTAATCACATAGATTACCTTGCGTCTACGCGTTACGTGTCTACGCATCGATACAACTACGCTAAGGTGTACACTGCGCGATCGCACTCAGGCAAACGCTACGTAAATGCAAGTGAATTGATAGTGCAAAATCCTACTGCAAACAGAGGAGAATTCAACTTTTCTTTTACAAAAAGCAAGTTCTAATAAAAATACTTTCAATGCATAGAGTCTCAGAGCCAGTTTCAAAAAGAGGCTTACCTGCTTTGGTATGCTTCTCAAGCTGAATCCGGCAGCTTAGTAGACTTATTGGGAGGGTGCATGGCTTCTCCAACGGTTAAATTCAACTGAGCACCGATGAGCAACGCCAGGGAACTCAAGTAGAGCCACAACAGCAAAATAATCACTGCTCCAACAGCGCCATAAGCCTGGTTAAAGTTACCAAAAGAGGAAACATAGAGTCGAAATAGGCCGGACAATAGCGCCCATAAGATAGCTGCCAATAATGCTCCTGGCAGAATAGGAATTCCTGAGGTCCATCGGCTCGGCCCATAGCGATAGATAAAGGCAGCAGCGATCGCTACCATACCCAAAGCCAGAGGCCAGCTTAACAGTCGCCAAACCGCCAGCAAACCAATCGCTAAAAGGCCACTTTGTTTAGCAATGCTGCGAATCACTAAGTCGCTGATAAAGACCAAGATGGAAGCAGCAACCAAGAGGATAATCGTGCCAGTCGTTAGTCCTAAAGCAACTATTTTCGCTTTCCAAAAGGGGCGAACCTGTTTCAAGGGAATCTTGTGGATATGATCGAGTGCCACCATTGCTGCACTCACGGCACTAGAGGCAGCCCAAAGTGCAGCGATAAAACTCAGAGAGAACAAGCCGCTATTCTGACTATTGACAAGCTGATCACTGACAAAATCTCTCACCAAGACTAAAACTTCTTGGGGTGCAACCTCACTTAACTTACTCGCAAGTCCTTGAAAGGTGTTTTCAGTTGAAGAGCCAAACAATCCGATCGCAGTCAAAACTGCCAAGGTTGCGGGAAAGATAGATAGCATTGCGTTGTAGGCCATTTCTGAGGCTAGACCTGGTAAACGCTGCTTGCCGGCGCTCTGGATGGTTCGCTTGAGGGTGGCAAAGTTAAGATATCGAAAAAAGCGAAAAAACCGCGCAGATTTCATAGAACTGGTTGTGATGGAATTTCTGATGCAAGATTTCTCTATCTAAATTCAATTAAGCAAATCTCTCGAATTTTATAGTCTTCTGCGTGACAGTTTCTAATCATGCTCTTCAAGTGATCGCACCCTTAGTTTTTCCAGAGGTCGA
>JBGTDT010000038.1:0-21491 GCA_041748155.1 Thermosynechococcaceae cyanobacterium
CGGTTAATACCTGAAATCACAGAGAAAATGCTGATCCAACAACTTCGAGAACTGGAAAAAGATCAGATTGTGAATCGAAACGTGCATTCTGATGTGCCTCCCAAAGTTGAGTATTCGTTCACTGATTATGGTAGAAGTCTCAAACCTGTTTTGAAGGCACTCTGCGATTGGGGTGAAGCCCATCTAAAGACGTTGCAGAATTGAACGATGCCTGGAATTACCTTGATTTATTCAGCAGGTTCCGTGAATACCACCTCGTAAAGATGAAACTCGTTCTCAGCCAGACCTCGCCAGTACTCATTTAGGGGGGCGTACTTTGGATCTTTCAGCACCCACTCAAAATTATCTAAACTGCGCCATTGGCCGTAGTTCACGGTGTGAGTTCCATCAAGCGATCGGTGGAAGTTGGCAGAGAGTAAGTCAGGATGGTCCAGCCCTATCCCGACGTATTCTCGCTCCAATTCCACCAGGCGCATCTGGTTCTCTAGCTTTACCCTGAACTCGGCCAGGTGAATCAGCGTTCTTGATGATCGCGGGCATCTTGACACCTCAGGGCTAAACATTAGCAATCCGGTGAAAAACCTCATCAGTCAGCCATTCAGCCGTAGCCTTAAAGTTGTGGATGGGCGTGGGTAGCATCTCAACATAGGTGGCCTTGCGAATCAGGTGTCCCAGCTTGCCCTTGATTTCAAAGCGATCGAAGATCTCCGCTGCACTCTCTTCCAATCCCAGCTTGATCAGGGTTCCCCGCAGGCGGACCTGAGCCGGAGTGGGTTCGCTACCTTCGGAAATTGCCTTGAGATTGCGGGCAATCCCGGCGGCTTGCTGGTAGGCAACCTGGGCAGTGGCTGGCAAAGGATTTTGGGCACAGACGGCACAATCTCCCCCGGCAAATACCTCTGAAAAATCGGGGAGTTGCAGGGTTGGCGTCACTTGCAGCCGACCGTGTTTGTCTCGGTGTTCTTCAGGGATGGGCAGGGCTTGAATCAGTGTGTGAGTAGCCGTGCCAGCCGTCCAGATGATAGTTGCAGCGGGCAACACCTCGGTTTGGTTGTGGCGCTTGAACTCTACCTGATCAGGGTGAACGGTCTTAACTTCAGACTCCAGCAAAAATTCCACGGGCACGGTGCGTTTTTGTAGAGCACTTTGAGCCGTGTGGCGCAGGCGCTCAGTCGCCGCTCCTTTGAGGATCTCGGTGCCCCGCTGAATCACGACGATCCGCAGCTCTTGCACCTCGCCTCCCAGTTGGGCGTACCAATCCGGGAGCAGATCGGCCAGAGTTGCTGCTAGTTCTATACCAGAGGGGCCTGCCCCTAGAACGGCGACCGTGAGCAGGGAGCGCCGAGCCTGGGGATCTTCAGTTTGACTAGCGCGTTGGAGGCAGTCTCGCACGTGTCTTCCTAGGGCGATCGCATCTTCCCCCGTCCGAAAGGGGAAGGAATGGTCTTGAGCGCCCTCAATGCCCAAGTAACCCGTGATACTGCCTAAAGCGAGTACCAGGTGGCCGTAAGTGTAGTGTAACCCAGAGGCTAATTGAACCTGCCGCTGCTCCAGATCGACGGCCTGAACTGTGTCCTGAACAAATTTGATGCCGCTGTTGTGCAGGAGCTTGTCGTAGCGCGGCCAGACCAGTTCCACGTTCATCTCGCCGCTAAGGAATTCGTAGAGCAGGGGCTTAAAGATGAAGCTCCACTCCTGGTCAATCAGAACCGTTGGCAGAGCGCAGCGTTGATGGCTGAGATGCAGAGCCGTAAATAGTCCTGTAAAACCGCCGCCTAGAATCACAACTGGTTGAGTTGGGTCGTTCATTCGAGGTAAGCTCCGCTATTACAGCTTTATTTTAGGTAAACAATCGGGGCACCCATGCTCACCCCTGCCGGAGAGCATTGAGGAATTAGGTGGGATTAGGGCTGCGATCGCCACTTTTTTCTAAGACGTACAGCTAGCTAGGGAGCTACCTAAACAAATATCCCATGGAGTATCGGAGAGTTCACCTAGACAAATAGTTAGGGGAGCGATGATAGCCGCAACGCTAAGCTGCCTCATTCATAGCTGGGGGTTTTCCAACCTTGATCAGATTTAGGCGGAAACTCTATCGCTCTCTGGCTCTGACCTCTGAGCAGGGGGTATTTTAATCAAGCGATCGCGATTCAAGCCCAGCAGCTCAATCAGGGCGGGTACATCCTCTACACTGCGAATGTAGTAGCTGACCCAGCCGGAGTTGGGGTACAGGTGGTGCGGCTCCGCCCGTCCCTCCCCTACAAGTTGCTTGCGGAGGCGGGCTGAGAAGGGAATATCAGCCTGGTAATCGCCGTGCAAGTGGCCAATCTCGCGGTCATTGACGCGGAACTCAATGCCACCGAAGCGATGGGGTCCTGCCGTAACCCCAGGCCAGCTCAGTACCTCGCGTTTGATTATTTCTGCAATGTCCATCTCCTGCCTCCTTCTGCAAGCGTTTCACAGAGCGTTTGTTATGTTTTACTATTTGCTACTGGTCCCTATCAAACCAAGGCTAAGAAACGCCTCGGAGCTTGCGGGTGTTCTCAACCAAGCTCTGAGCAAACTGATCATACCGTTGGGCCAGTTTCTCATCCAGCAACTTGCCCTCAGGACTAAAAGCTTTCCAGGCTTGACCCACGGCAATTTGTTCTGGAATTACCCAACCATGTACCCAGCGGACAATCAGTCGCAAGTCGTTTAGAGCGTTGCTGTTCGATTGACCCCCCAAAACACTGATCAAGCCCGCGACCTTGTCAGACAGGTGTTCAAAGCTCATCAGATCCAGAGCGTTTTTTAGGACCCCACTGACACTGCCGTGGTACTCCGGCGTTGCCAGAATTAGACCATCTGCCTGTTTAACGGCATCCTGCAATCGCTCTACATCCGGGTAGCCAGGATACTCATCCCCCCCATTGCAGAAGGGCAGGTTCATCGTTCGTAAATCTAGAACCTCGACTGAAGCCCCGATCGCTTCTACCCGCTGGGCAGCAAGATTTAACGCCTGATGCGTGTGTGAATTGGGCCGGAGGCTACCGGCAATCCCAACAATTTTGACCATAAATCCATTCCTTAGTTAAATTCTGCGTACTATTTGTGAGTGAGACGTCCTAGAAATTATCCTAGGAACGTTTTTCGGAACGTCCCTATGCCCTTTGGTTTAATCAGGCCAGATCAAACAGCAATATTTCCGCCCCGCTGTCTGTGATGACTTCGAGGGGTTCTCCAGCCACCGCCACCCCATCTCCGGCTTTGAGGCCGTGGCCGTTTAAAGTTGCTGTACCTTGAGCGACCTGCAACCAAGCATACCGATCAGGTTTGAGCGGATGGGAGACACGATCGCCGGGGGCCAGCACAGCAGCATAGAGATCCACATCTTGGTGAATTGTCACCGCGCCTGCGCGACCGTCTTTGGCAGCAATCAGGCGTAATTTCCCCTGTTTTTCCTCCGAAGCAAAGTTCCGCTGTTCATAGCTCGGTTCCAATCCGGTAGCGTCAGGCATAATCCAAATTTGCAGGAGGTGAACGGGTTCGGTCTGGGAGTGATTAAACTCGCTATGCGTGATTCCAGTTCCTGCACTCATCCGCTGGGCCTCCCCAGGCGTAATCACCGCGCCAGTACCTAAGCTGTCTTTATGCGCCAGTGCGCCTGAGAGCACGTAGGTAATGATTTCCATGTCTCGGTGACTGTGGGCTCCAAACCCTGCACCGGGACCAATGCGATCGTCGTTGATCACCCGCAGGGAGCGAAATCCCATCTGCTTCGGATCGTAGTAGTTGGCAAAGGAGAAGGTGTGATGAGTATCCAGCCAACCATGATTGGCGTGACCCCGCTCAGTACCCGGTCGTAGTGTCAACATAATGTCCTCCGCTTGGTCTCTGTACTGTTACAGTGACTAGCTTAACGTAAAATTGTTTAATGTTGAATTATTTAACTCGAAAGAAGTGGGGCGGGTTACCCTACTCCTGCTTTCCCAGCCGTCGGCACAACTGACTAAGTTCCTCCTGTTCTGAGGTCTTGAGACAGCTCATTTCCCTCAGGATCGCGGCCACATGGACTGGGAAGATCTCACGGATCAGTTGCTCCCCTGGCTCGGTGAGGCAGACTTTGATACAACGCCGGTCTTCAAGCTGGCGATCGCGCCTGACCAAGTGCCGCTTTTCTAAGTTGTCAATCACCATGGTGATATTGCCCCCACTTTTAAGCAGCCTTTCTGACAGCTCCCGCTGCATCAGCGGCCCCAGATGCAACAAGGCTTCCAGTACTCCAAACTGGCTAACCGTTAATCCTACCGTCGCCAAGTGACTGTGGGTGCGGGTTGTTACCGCGTCAGTGGCTCTGACTAACTTGATGTAGGTGTCTAGGGCCGTAACCTCAGCTTTTGTCCCTTGATAACGAGTTCCCATTAAATACTTCACATTGAACTATTTAATGTTAACTAATCTAAGCGATAACTGCCATAGGCTCAAAACCTGGCTTCTGCTGCGAACTTGCTCAGTATTACCTTTCACCCAGCTCAATAATGTTGCCATCGGGATCTTGGGTGAATAGGGCTGGGCGACCCGAAGCACTCATTTGAATTGGGTATTCCAGGGCTTGGAGCTGGGCTTTAACAGCATCTAACTGCAGTACTGCAAAAGCCAAATGTTGATTCCGGCCCAACTTCTCAGGATTAACAACCGCTGTGGCAGTAGTCGGGCTCTGGATCAAGTGAAGTTGGAATGCTCCGATCTGATACCAAGCGCCGGGGTATTTCAAACTTCGTTTAACCTCAGACAGTCCTAACACCTGGCCGTAAAAGTGTTTAGCCCGGTCGAGGTCGGCAACCAGAAGTGCGGCATGAAGAAACTGGGTAATTTGCATGACGATCTTAAGCAAGTGCCCAACTAGCTGAAGCATACCAGTTCAAATTCTGCTCAAAAATACTAGGTTTAATTTTTCCAGATTTGCTTTCGGTCCACCTGCTCCATAATTCTTTGAATGTACTCCTGCTTGCCATTGGTATAGCCCTCGCGATCAGTGCGGAAACGTGCTGCTAATTTGTGCTTCAAAGCTTCATAATGCTTTGCCTCGTCGGGGTGTGCTCGCAGGTAGTCACGAAAAAGCAAGCGATCCCAAAAGCTTCCGTACACCTCAACCATATGAATGTGGTGAGTTCTTCTGGAACCGTAGGGCGGCATACCTTTGACAAAAAACATCCGCCCTGGCCGAGGGTCTTCTCGCCAATACACGTATCCCAACGCTTCCAATAATGGAATGGTGCATTGTCCATGCACGAGAGAATGGACTCCAACCATGAGATCAATAACGGGTTTTGCAGCCAGTCCTGGAACTGCTGTGCTGCCAATGTGCTCAATTGCAACGACTAGATTACTGCCGAGGGCCTGCCAAACACGGGTAGCTTCGTCTGCAAATAGAAGCGGCCAGCGCGGGTCGTATTCAATGAGCATGATCTCATCCATAGGGCTGAGCGACAACTCTGTTAGCTGTCCTGAAGTTGGCACGTCTTCCTAGAACTGCAAGCTTAGGATTGTCAAGTTCAGGGAAACGTCGCGAAAAAAACCGTCCTTGTAAGGCGTATTTAATTAACCCCATGTATTCATAAAACACAGTCAGTGCCTCTTCGCCGGACCCTAAATCAGCGGGTAGGGGACTGACGTGGGGAATAACCGTAAATCCTACACTGCGGAATGTGAGCAGCGATCGCAGCATGTGAGGTGGGTCTGTCACAAGCAGGATTCGCCGCACCTCTCGGGGCTGGAGTACCGCTGCTGTGAAGCGAGCATTTTCTTCAGTCGTCTGAGAACAGTGTTCGTTCTCTAGGGCTGTAGAAGGAATACCTTTGGCTTTGAGCTGGCTGACGATCAAAGAACCGTCTCCTCGACCGCTGGCAAAGATCAGCGGACTCCGGTTAGCCCGCCAAAGTTGGTCTGCAACTTCGACGCGGGAATCTCTCAGTTCTGCGCCGCGACCCAGGACGACGATGGCATCGGTGGTTCCACCCGGATCTGCTGGAAGCAAACCCACTAGCCCTCGGTTTGCCAGCCCAATGGCGGGTGGAAAGAAAGCGGTACAATAAAGTAGCAACAAAGCTGCTCCTACGCTACTCAACTGACGTCTCCAGGGGAGTTTGGGAATGACCCAGGGTAGCCCAGTCAAGGCTGAAAGTGTCACTAATACCAGCGTTGGGTTTGTGAGCCAGTCAGAAATTATTCCCTTGAGGGAGAGCCACTGGCCCACGGGGCGATCGCAAAGGGCTGGATCAAGCATTGAGGTTACCCTTTTAAAACTTCTAAACGTGCTGCCATAGTAAAAACAGTCCAAACGTGAAACGATGCGGGTTAAGGCAAAATTCAATAAGTTGGAAAAATAAGCCAGACAGCTTCCAGACGATGATATCTAAACCGAGATTGTTTCGACCGTCGCTGCCGACACAGGATGCGGAAGTAGCGGTTGGATGGAGCCCAACGGCTACGTAGAATAAAGAACCGCCCTCTTCAAATCTCGTAAACACATTTTCTATGCCAGTTGAGTGGAAAACAGCTAAGCACTACCAGGATATTCTTTACGCCAAATCTGGAGGTATTGCTAAAGTCACCATTAATCGCCCCGACAAACGGAATGCGTTTCGGCCAAAAACGGTCTTCGAGCTCTACGATGCCTTTGCTGATGCCCGCAACGACACCACCATCGGGGTAGTCCTCTTTACAGGTGCTGGACCTCATACCGATGGCAAGTACGCGTTTTGTTCTGGTGGGGATCAAAGTGTGCGGGGAGACGCGGGCTATGTAGATGAGGAGGGGGTGCCGCGATTAAATGTCCTGGATTTGCAACGGTTAATCCGCTCAATTCCAAAGGTTGTCATTGCCCTGGTGGCCGGGTATGCGATTGGCGGCGGGCATGTGCTTCACATCCTCTGTGATCTAACGATCGCTGCTGAGAATGCAATTTTCGGGCAAACGGGTCCCAAGGTTGGTAGTTTTGATGCAGGTTTTGGCGCCAACTATCTTGCCAGAATTGTTGGCCAGAAAAAGGCGAGAGAGATTTGGTATCTCTGCCGACAGTACAGCGCCAGCGAAGCCCTAGAAATGGGCCTGGTCAACCAGGTTGTCCCTGTTGAACAACTAGAAGCGGAAGGAGTTCAGTGGGCTACTGAAATTTTAGAAAAAAGCCCCCTGGCAATCCGCTGCCTTAAGGCAGCCTTCAATGCTGATTGTGATGGGCAGGCGGGCTTGCAAGAAATGGCTGGAAATGCCACCCTACTCTACTACATGTCTCAAGAGAGCGCTGAAGGTAAAAATGCTTTTCTAGAAAAACGTGATCCGGAGTTTGGTCAGTTTCCCTGGCTGCCCTAGGGTAGTGATGGGGAGCTGAGGGCATAAAAGCTAAAAACGAAACAGCAGATCTGTTCCTTACTCTTTCAGGTCTGGAGTTTTCTGGAAGTTAACACTTTAGACACTGAGGGATTGCGCCTCAGGAGATGGTTTTTAACCAAGCGCTGGGCTGGAATGACTTCGATTGGATAACCAATCTGGGATTGCCGCTTTTGGGCGATCGCGCCTTCTAGGGGTTCCCAAGCTGAGGAAAAAGAGAGCGCCATTAAAGGGCAAGCTTCCCAGCTTCCTCGAACTAGGGCATCAAGCCGCTGGCAGTGACCACCGCGCCTTCCCTCAGGTCTGTAATGCTGACAGTGACGACAGGCTATAGCTGAAGTATTTATATTCTTCATAATTATTAGCTAGAAAACTCTGATTATTCCTGTTCTCATTATAATTTTGCAATTTTCTAGAAAAGGTAGAGAAAGTCCTAAGAACTAGTGTCTCATCTGGGTTCCAGCAGATTTCAAAAAATAATTAGCTTAATAGTCTTTTCAGATTCGAATTAGTTGATGTAAATTTTCACTAAGATTGAAATAAAACCTGAATAAACACACCATCCCAACTAGTAAGAAAGCAGCGATCTATGAACCAAGGTTAGCGGGGTCAAGCAAAGTAGTGGGAACTGATCTTGTGGAATGAGTAAATAAATGTCTTTAATGCGCTTTTAATAGTATCGAATTAAAGCTTCTCAATCAGAGTACCTATGCCTGAAGAACTCTCAGGATTGATAGCTTGAAGAAGATACTTGTAAAAGAACTGGTTAACTAAAAAACTTCTAGCTGCTGCCCAAACTTCTTTTGCTCCAGTCTTTTTAAAGCCTAAAAGCAGATGGAATGTTCTTGCTAAGTTGATAGCTCAGCCGGACAGAGCTAAGTTATCTCGATGGACAACGGTTGCGGTGCCAAGATAACCCAGAATCTCGGCGATCTCCTCAGAGCGATGTCCGTGAATCTGTTGTAGCTCTGCACTACTGTAGTTGACTAGTCCTCTGGCAAGTTCACGACCTGCTGAATCCACCAGTTGCACCGCGTCTTGGCTATCGAAATCTCCCTCCACACGGGTGATACCTGCGGCTAACAACGACTTGCCGAGTTGACAGATTGCGCCGACGGCTCCTTCATCTAAGTACAATTTTCCGGCTGGTAGTAAGGCGTGGGCAATCCAGCGTTTACGGGCGTTAAATGGTCGGGGTTGCGGCTCAAACTGAGTTCCCAGCGACTCACCAGCCATAATCTTCTCGATGTTGCGAGGCGATCGCCCTTCTGTGATGACGGTTCGTACCCCTGCCCCAGTCGCAATTTGAGCCGCAGCCACTTTGGTTACCATTCCTCCGGTTCCCCACCGAGAGCTGCCTCCAGCGACGTTTAATTCAATTAGTTGATCGATGCGATCCACGAAAACAATGGGTTGAGCATCCGGTTGGCTGCGGGGGTCTGCGGAGTAGAGCCGATCAACATCCGTCAGCAGAAACAGCCAATTCGCCTCAACCAGGCTGGCGACGAGGGCAGAAAGGGTGTCGTTATCCCCAAATTTCAGTTCATCCACTGCCACAGTGTCATTTTCATTCACAATCGGAACGACACCGAGTTGGAACAGTTCTTGAAAGGTGTTGTAGGCATTCAGGTAGCGACTTCTCTGGACCAAATCTCCCCTGGTTAAAAGCACCTGGGCGATCGGCTGCTGCAAGGTGGTAAAGAAGTCATCGTAAATTCGCATCAGTCGCCCCTGGCCCACAGCCGCCACGGCCTGCTTCAAGGCAATGGTGCGGGGGCGCTCTTTCATTGCTAAGCGGGCGCAACCCACCCCCACAGCCCCTGATGAAACCAGCACGACTCGGTGACCTTGCTGGCGCAGTTTGCAGAGAACTTCAACTAGGGCTGCGATCGCAGAGAGGGCCAGGTTTCCGGTCTGCGGCTGGGTCAAGCTGGAAGTGCCGATTTTAACGACAAGGGTTTGCGCCATCGAGTTAAAGAAGTTTTTCAAGTCAGAGTGCTGGATAGAGAGAAATTGTTAACCCAGCAGTCCAGACGGGCAGGCTAACGGTATGAATGCCTCAGGCAATCTCTAAAGTAAAAATTCTGGCAAAAACTATCTAGTAAAAATGGTAAGTCAAGTCTTAGGCGATCGTTACGAGGTACAAAAGCAGTTGGGGAAAAATGCTGGCAGGCAAACCCTGCTCGCCCGTGACCTCAAAACTCAAGAGCTGGTGGTCGTCAAGCACCTTTCCTTTGGGGCTGGCTTAGCCTGGGATGATTTCACCCTATTTGAGCGGGAAGCAGAGACGCTGAAAGCCCTCTCCCATCCTGCAATTCCTCGCTACCTCAATTACTTTGAGCTAAATTTACCCGACTCTAAAGGCTTTGCTTTAGTTCAGACCTACGTGGACGGACACTCGCTAGAGCAGCAGCTCAAAGCTGGACGCACCTTCAGTGAAGTAGAAGTCCGGCGGATGGCCAAAGCATTGTTAGAGATTCTCGCTTACCTGCATGGACGGCAGCCTCCTGTAATTCACCGTGATATCAAGCCTAGCAATGTTTTATTGGTATGCTCCGGCAGTAGTGTAGGTCAAGTCTACCTGGTAGATTTTGGCTCAGTGAAGACCCTAACGGCCAGTGAAGCCAGTTCCCTCACAGTCGTTGGAACCTACGGGTACATGCCGCCAGAGCAGTTTGGCGGACGTACGGTCGCAGCCTCTGACCTCTACGGCTTGGGAGCAACCTTGATTACCTTGGCAACCGGGACTCATCCAGCAGACTTACCCCAGAAAGATGGCCGAATTCAACTGAGGCAGGTCACTCATCTCACGCCTGCCTTTGCCCGTTGGCTGGAGTGGATGACAGAGCCGAATTTGGATCAGCGTCTAGGCTCAGCTCCTGAAGCCCTTGAAGCTCTTGAACAGCAGCGCTTAAGGGGAAACTCCTTCGTTGCTCGCAAGCCGTCTGGTAGTAAAATTGCCCTGACTAAAGGCGCAGGTGTATTAGAAATTCTCATTCCTCCAGCGGGCTTTGATCTGGGTACTGGGTTTTTGTGCTTATTTGCGATCGCCTGGAATTCCTTCCTGGTATTGTGGACAGGCTTTGGCGTCTTTGCGACCCCTCTGGGGATCAATATTGTCTTTGCCCTATTCTCGCTCCCCTTCTGGGGCGTTGGCCTCAGCATGATCCTGGCGATTCTCTTTAACCTGTTTGGCCGGACTCGGCTTCGCCTTGACCGGCAGCAAATTTCGTTAACCTACGAACTTTTAGGAGTTAGATACAGTCGGCCTCAACCCTCCTCCAGACGAGATATCAATAAGCTGGAGTACACCCCCAGTTTTTTTACTAGGGATTCCGATGGTGACAGGGTTGAAATTAAGCCCCAGATTATTATTTGGTCGGGAGTCCAGAAATATAACTTTGGAGGTAGTAGTCTGAGTGAACCGGAACTGGACTGGCTGGCCTACGAACTGAGCGACTGGTTGGGGTTATCGATCACCAGAGAGTAAGCATATATAAAGTGCCAGTCCCTCTATATCTAAGGGCTGGCACTTTACGCAGACTATCAAGACTTATTTATGGCTTAGGGTCTTTATAGGAACTGACCCCTTCAAACAAGATCTAGCTTGCCAGAAAAAGTCTCAGATCGAGGATTTTATAATTTTTTCTTTAGATTCATGCTTAATAGTCAGGGATCGAGGCTATCAAGTTTTACTCTGAGGCTTCTAGGGAGGCACCTAGACGCTGGGAGACCCAAACTTCGAACGAGCGGAACGGGTGACTGCTCGCTTCGACGCTGGGATCAATCATTGGCTCCACCAGAATGGTGAACATGCCCAAGCGGTTTCCGGCAATCACATCCGTAAACAGGCGATCGCCCACCATCGCGACTTGCTCGTAGGGAAGATTCATCTCGGTGACCGCTTGAATCAATTTCTTCCGAGACGGTTTTCTCGCCCCCAGCAGGTAGGGCAGCTCTAAGGTATCGGCAATACGGCTAATCCGGGTCTTACTGAGATTGTTGCTGACCAGCCAGAGAGAAACAACGCTTTTGACTTTTGCCAGCCACAGCAACAGTTCTGAGGAAACTTCCTTAGCTCTAGTTGGAACTAGGGTTTCATCAACATCAAGAACTAGGCCCTTGAGTCCATTTTGTTCCAGAATCTCTGGTGTTAACTCCAGGATGGAGCTTTTGAGCACTAGGTCAGGCTGTAGCAGAGAGAAAGCTGAGCGGGAAGCCATAGTAAGCGACAAAAATCAGGTATTTTTTAGGTTTTACTTCAATTATCTGATTAATTAGACAAAGCTACACTTAGCATCCGCTTGCAGCTATGCCCTGGGAAGCGTAGTTGCACTGTCGCCCTTGTGGCCTACTTGGTCTTGACCCAGTCAAGTCATAGGGTAGACTTTTGCTGAGCTGCCCGCCCGGCCCGAATCCGTGCCTGGGCCGCCTGATGCTCGGACAGGGTGCGGCTAAATACATGAGTACCGTCATAGCGGGCAACAAAATACAGGTAGTCAGTTCGCTCAGGGGTGAGTGTTGCTTTCAGACTGGCAATTCCAGGGCTGGCGATCGGGGTGGGTGGCAGTCCGACCTTGAGGTAGGTATTGTAAGCCGAGGGTGTCTTAACCTGGGCTAGAGTCAGGGGTTGATCAGGGGTTTGTTGAATACCCAGGGTATACTCCACCGTTGGATCGGAACCTAGGGGAATTTCTTTTTGGAGCCGCTGGAAAAAGACACCAGCAATCCGGGGACGCTCTCTCGGAACGACAGCCTCTTTTTCAACGACGCTAGCTAGAGTTACCCACTCCTGTAGGCTGAGTCGAGTCTGGCTCTGATTATTTTGGTAGAGGGGTAAGGCTGTTTGCTCAAAGCGATCCAGCATGATCTCGATCACGGCCTCAGGGGTAATTTGCTCGGCAGCAAACTGGTAGGTATCCGGGTACAAAAAGCCCTCCAAGTGGGGCAGACCTTCCGGGAGCCAGGGGTAGCGCTCGGTGGGAATGGTAGCAGCAGCCCTGAGAAAATCCTTGGCTTTGAAGTAGCCTTCCCGTTCAAAAAAATTGGCCATCTGGCCCAGTGACCATCCCTCAGGAATCGTCAGGCTGGTCTGCACGACATCTCCTGTCCAAATCTTCTCGGCGATCATCGGCAGAGATTGCATCGGAGACAGTTGGTAGGTTCCGGCCTGAAAGCCACCCGGATCTTGAAGGGCTAACCAACGACTCCAAAGTTTCCAGGCAGTGGCTGAGCGGATTAGACCAGATTGCTCTAGATCCTGACCAATTTGCGCTGCTGAAGTGCCTGGATCAACCTGTAACTCAATGGATTGGGGCTGTCCCCTCACCTCGCTCTGGGGTGGGGCAATGGCCCAGCTCCACCAGACCCAGGCCCCCAAGCAGGGTAGCGCAGTCAAAGCCAGGTAGAACAACCCTCTCACACAACGCTGAGTGGACTTGGCTTTCACAGTATGCCTCCTGCTCGAAACTGTCGAACCCGTCTCAACTGCTTATTCCAGCTCGCTAAAGAATTGCTCCTCTAGGATAGGCTGGATCTTCTGAAACTCCTCTGGAGAAAGGAGTTCTGGTTGATTGTTTTCATTCATTTGAGCAATAAAGAGCAAGGGGTCAAGGGGAGTATAGATGGCATATTCTCGCTCTTCATGATAGAAGCTGGCAAGAAATTGGAACTCTTCTGGTTCAGGCTCATGGCCGTTTTCAACTTCCAGGGTTAAAACTTCCTCTTCCGTAAATTCTGGCAGGTCCCCTTCAACGGTGAGGGAAATAGCGGTATGGTTTAACTTCAGGTTCTGTTCTGCCAACACGGCTTGAGCCGTCCCAAAGATCTGCTCAATCTCTACGGCTTCAACATCGATCAGGGTCTCTTCCCCTTCCTCATCTTCTTGCCAAACAAAAATCTCAACCGGGGAGTCAACCGGATGGAGCAGGACGTAATCCTGTTCTTCCACTTCAAAGGATAGCTCTAGGTAGCAGAGCAGCGATCGCCCCGCTTCGTCAGTCAGGGTCACAGTTGGGTCATCCATCTCCATATCTGCTCCCTCCGCGTCTAAGTTCTTCTTACCCATATTTGGCTACCCCTATTTAACTTGGCCACCTGAGCCATTGATGCGTTTGTAACTCAATCTCCTTCTGTCGCACCGTCACGCTTGTGAAATCTCCTGGTTGACCGTTTGCGCGGGCTTGCTTCGACGCTGATCTAGCCACTGCTGCAGAATCAAGCATGCTGCCTTGCGGTCGATCAGGCCTTTGTGACGGGAGGGCGAAAGCTGCTCTGCTTGCAGTAGCTGCTCCGCTTGAAACGAAGTGAGCCGCTCATCTACATACTCTAATGGAAGGTGCAACGCCATAGAGAGTCGCTGGGCAAATTTTTGGACTTGCCGAGCTTGAAAGCCTATAGTACCGTTCATAGAGTAAGGGAGTCCAGCAACGAGCACTTGCACCTGTCGCACCTGGATTATCTGGGCAATCTGGCTAAGGTCCTGCTGAAAAGAGGTGCGCTCAATTGTGGTTAGACCAGTGGCAATCAACCCCGTGCGATCGCAGCCGGCAACACCAATTCGCTTGCGACCAACATCTAACCCTAATGCTGAAATCATAGGTAGTACTCCCTTCTGACTAAATGACTTTGGCAGTAGTGAATCAACACCTACGCCTCCGCCAAACAGTAAGTTTAACTCCAGAAGCTGTCATGAGCTGACAGACCAAGATGAGTTGGGCAATTCCAGGAAGCACCTCCAGGTGGCTACTTAAATTCAAGCCCATTGATCCCAGACTCTAGAGCAGACGGGCTGTTATCCTGATGACGTTGCTGCTGGCCTGGGTCAAGCAGGGAAATTCTGCCTGGCACTGGCTTTCGGTTGGGCTGGAACCCTTGTAAGACATCAGATAATTGCAACCCCTCTAGAAAGACTGGCTTGGACTCGCGTAGTTTGTGAAAGACAGAACGAGACATCAGCAAAGTATGTTCTACCCGCTCAGCCCCCACTTGCTCTAGATACTCTTCCCGTTCAGGCTGAAAATCTGAGGAGGCTAACCGCAGCACTTGGGCAGGGAAGTTCTGGGTCAACCGAGCCATTTGAGTCAGCAGTTCCGGGTAGAGCCAGGTATAGGCTGGATGAACCGTCAACTGGGCAACGTGCGGCTGAGTACCGTCCTGGTAGAGTCGAACTCGAAAATAGCCAATCGCTGCCTTGCGCTGAGGCTCAAATACATAGCCACTGACCACTTCTGTATGGCTAAGCTGCTGCTGAACCCCTTCAATTAAGGACTGGAGCAGACCTGTTTTGAAGTCTCGATCGCGGCGGTCAAAGACTTGGCGAACCAGCGGCGGCATTGCCGCAGTGTCTAGCTGGTAGAGCAAAGTCGCGTCGGCATTGCTCACAGGTAAGAGATTTGGTAAGTCTGGCTCTCGTCCCGCTAGGTCTTGCAATTGTTCCGCCGCGATCGCCCAGTAGGTCATCTGGGCTAGGGGTTGAAAGCCAGTTTGGCGGTAAAGGCTCAAGGTCTCTGTGTTATTGACATTTACCTCAAGCAACCAGGTGCGCGCTTCTAAGATGGTTTCAAAGCAGGAGCGCAGTAAGTGAGAACCAATCCCTTGAGCGCTGGCCAAGGGGTCCACTGCCACCCGATCAACGCGCCAGGTCGTGCCACTGCAATTAAAGGGAGAAATCTGAACCACGCCTCGAACCTGACTATCCTGTTCTGCAACGTAGGTGCGAAACAGGTGATGAAACCAATCTGCTGGAAATAGGCCAAGTAGCCTGAGCGGATTATACCAGCGGCGAACCCGTTGGAGCGATCGACCACTACCGACTGAGCGACTGTAGCAGTCTGGATCAAGTCCCTTCGCAAACAGGTGTTCAACCGCTTCCAAATCACGGTATTGAACTGGACGGGTGATTACAGTAGTCTCTGGTGGAAGGACTGAAGTCATGCTGGCAGCCGTGAGTGGACTTGAGGTTACTAAAGCCGAATCTCCAAGGATCTGAACCTTAATTGAAAACGACTCCAACCGGGTTAGTTGACCTATTTAGAGGCCTGGGATTGGTAACCATCTTAATGATATTTTAATTGCCTTGACGAGCGCACTTCACCAGGATTGGGAAGTAGTAGCCGCTAGAGGTATTTAGCTAGGAATCTCAGTAACCTGATAGTAGCTCGGTTAAGTCTACTCATCACTCAAGGTGGCCAGCCTGCTAGTCGGCATTGGCTGCTGAATCCGGGATCAAGGGTTGTTTATTACAATTGCCTCGGCGATCGCTCTACCCCATCTAGCAGACTTGTAATTCCCGCTTCCAAGCAATGGCTGCTTAAACTTGAATTACAGTCCGCTGGGCTTGCACCTATCTCCTGACTTTTTCCTGCAAAGGCGTCCGTTTAAACATAGATTTTTCTGCAGTCCATCTGTCAGACTATAAAGGTTTGTAAATTTATGAGAACCTACCTGCTGATATATCCCCTCTTCCTAGGAGTCCTATGAAGCAACTGATTACTGCTGAACGCTTTTGCCTTGTCTCCCATTTTGTCACAATGGTGTTTGGGCTGGCGGGACTACTGATCGTTCTACCTCACCTTGGGTCTGTGTTAACCCTAGCCGCAACCATTCAGCCGGGATTAGCTACCCTGATTCAGCACCTATTTCAGTGGAGTATGTCTGGAGGAGGTGTTGCCAACATTTTACTTGGAACAGTGGCAGTGGCAATCCATGCCTATCGCACCCTTGGGTTGTGGAATCTCCTCAGTTTTATGATTCCAGCAGTTTTTCTCTCCTTGGGTAGTGAATTGCTGGGTACCAGCACTGGATTTCCCTTTGGTCACTATGCCTATCTGAATGGCCTAGGTTACAAAGTTGCCGGTCTGGTACCGTTTACAATTCCCCTGTCCTGGTTCTACATTGGTTTGTCTGCCTATTTGCTAGCGAGTGCGGGTCTCGGTGCTCGCCGCCCCTGGGACTCAGGGTCCTACTGGCAGGTAAGGGTCGGAGCAATTGTACTTGGAGCATTACTCCTGACATCCTGGGACTTTGTTTTGGATCCTGCCATGAGCCAAACTGCGGCTCCCTTCTGGGAGTGGAAACAGCCAGGTAATTTTTTCGGCATGCCCTACCAGAATTTTGGTGGCTGGCTGGGAACGGGTATCTTGTTTATGAGTATCGCGGCGCTGTTTTGGGGGAAAAGCCCAAAAGCATTAAGTCGTTCTGAATTAAGACTGCCCCTAGCAGTCTACAGTGGTAACTTTGCTTACGCCTCCGTGATCAGCCTAGCGGGTGGTATTGGCGTCCCCGTCTTGTTGGGAATTGCCTTGGGCTTAGGACCTGCTTTGATCCTGTGGCAACTGACTCCTCAAACAACACTCGACAAGTTCAAGGTTGACAATCCCGAAGGAACAGGAATTGAAAGCTTTTCTTTAGAGGCTTTACGCAAGTGAACCTGGGGTCACTTTTGACTGGGAGCTTGTCCCTTGACCTAATCATTAATGCGATTGCCTTAGGGCTGCTTGTGATTCAGATTCCAGCCGCTGCAATTCTGCTGTCACGGTTACTAAAAGGACCTGGCCGCTATCCACCGCTAGAGTCTCAACCTTCTTGTGTAGCTAATCTGGGATCTGTGACTGTTGTAGTGCCAACGCTCAACGAGGCCAAGCGAGTGCAACCTTGCCTAGCTGGCTTAAGTTGTCAAGGTTACGAAGTTAGAGAAATTATAGTAGTAGATAGTCAATCTCAGGATGGCACACCAGAGCTGGTCAAAGCAGCCCAGTCCAAAGACCCAAGGTTTCACCTCATGACTGATGAGCCTTTAGCGCCTGGATGGGTAGGACGACCCTGGGCTTTACACACGGGGTTTTTGCAGAGCTCCGAGCGGAGTGAGTGGGTGCTGGGCATGGACGCAGATACACGCCCTGATCCAAGTTTGGTTGCCAGTCTAGTGACGACAGCTAGTACAGCAGGTTATGACCTAGTTTCTCTTTCGCCTCAGTTTATTTTGAAGCACCCAGGCGAGTTATGGCTGCAACCGGCTCTGTTGCTGACATTGATCTACCGATTTGGCCCAGCAGGTGAGCGATCGCCCTCACCAGAGCGGGTAATGGCGAATGGCCAGTGCTTTTTGATCCGGCGATCACTCCTGGCTCGGCTGGGCGGTTATACCAGCGCCCGGAGTTCCTTCTGTGATGATGTCACCCTAGCTCGATACGCAGCGGCTCAAGGAGCCAGGGTGGGCTTCCTAGACGGCGGCAAGTTACTCAAGGTCCGCATGTACGAAGGAGCGGCTGAGACGTGGCGCGAGTGGGGGCGTTCCCTGGATCTGAAAGATGCTGCCTCAACTGGCCAGACCTGGAGTGATCTATTCTTCCTACTAGCAGTTCAAGGGCTACCAATTCCTGCTACCCTGATTCTGCTTGGGTTGGGGCAATTTTCTCTTCCTGCGATCATTGCTTTGGGAATCAATAGTGCTTTAATCTTGATCCGGGTGGGGCTGCTCTGGGCGATCGTGCCCGCTTACGACCTCAAGGGGACAAAAGCAAGTTGGGCATTCTGGTTGTCTCCCCTGGCTGACCCTCTGGCTGTGCTCCGAATTTTTCTCTCCACTATTCGTACACCAACCAAGTGGCGGGGCCGTATCTACGCAAAGTTAGAATAAAACTAACTTCTAAGTCACCACCAGCCAGGTACACGGTTGCTAGATAAATTCTTGCCTGGGTTATGCAATGCTCCTTACACAGAGCCTGTACGGAGAGGGCGGGATTCAAACCCCCGGTGACGTTGCCGCCACAACAGATTTCGAGTCTGCCGGGGAAGGTTCTCAAGCGCCTACTGGATAAACATTTTAAGAATTTGTAAATTACACTTCCCCAAATTTTCCCCACTTTTCAACTGATTGAGTTGAAGCCCTAAACGAGCGATGCTTTGGCTGGAGCTTATTACAAATTGTGAAGTGTGGTTTGGCTGATTCTAAGGTCAATACTTGAAGTATTGTATGAAATTATACAAGTTAAGTGCCTGGACCATTGCAAGACAACAGAGGTAAGCTCCTTTCATGTCGATAAGCAGGATCGGCGATTATTAACTGTAACTACAAATAGATTTTTTCCGATGGAGGTTTATAGCAACGCTGTATCGGGGTAGTTATTATCATACTTTGCTGGTTTTCTTATGCTAAAGGAATTAAACTGCAGCAAAAGTGTTCTGGGGAAGTCAGGCAGAGGAAGAGCTGTTCTGGGGGAATCCGTTGTAGAGGAACTCCCAGCACCGAACTTTAGCGCCGTGATCCCTACTATACTCTGGGCAGCCAGCTCGTTGCTCCGTTCTGGGGGTCGTTCAACAGGCGCGATCGCCTTTGAGCAAAAGCTATAGAGGGAAGAGCTAACTCGTTAAGCTTGATGAATAGATTACAGAACCGGGAGCTTCGCCTAGCGTTCTGGGGGAAGCGTCTAATGGCAGCTACCTGAACACTATCAACAGACCCCCAGAACACTTTTCTGGACAAGAGAGACCCCAAGAGGATATGCACTTTATATCCCTTGCCTCTCTTTGGAGTGGCAGCATAATCAAGGTCAAGCTCTAGGGATCTTTTGCCCTCAGCCAGTCTTTGCAGCACAACCCTTAACGCTATCTACCAATCTGCCCTGGTAAATGTCATTTAAGCTTCTTATTGAGCTGTCAACTTACCCCTTGATGCGATCGGGTAATGTTTCAGACATGTAGATCGGAGTTAGACGGCTCGACCAAATTCAAAGCGATTGATGAACAGACCAATCACTGTATCATGCAGCCAGATTGACTTAGAGAAGCAAATCGTTTTGCGCGCCAGCCGCTTAATGCGGGTTCTCAAGGTCAAATGCTTACGCTCAATTTTCTGGGTGTTGGCTTTGCCGACAGTATGATGCTTGTGATCTAACAACCGGAGGTAGGCTCCCCAAGCATCCGTATAGAAATGCTCAATTCCAAATGGTGCAAGCAAATGCTTGAGTTGAACCAGTGCCGCGTCCTCATGGGGAGCCAGCACATAGGCCAGAACTTGCCCACTACGGTGATCAATGGCATGCCAGAGCCACCGTTGCTGTTGTTTCGATTCAACAAAGCTCCACATTTCATCGAGCTCTGCCTCCTCAACCCGCAGTACCATCACTGGGGCTGGAGACCTCTGTGTTTGGGCAAGTAATGTTGTATTCACCTGCTCTAGGTGACGGGATTTTTTTTAATTCCTCAATCACTGTAGTGGGGGGCACCCAAATTCGGTAAGATATTGTACCGAATTCGGGTCCCGGAGGACTCGCGCGGTATCGCGAATGCCACTGCCATTGACGGCCATATCAGCAATTTGTTGTTTGACCTCGGGTAAATAGCCTCGATAGGAATAGGTACGGATGAAGGTACAACACTTACAGTCGGAATTACGACACCTAAAGCGCTGTTTGCCTTCTGGAGACTGACCATGTTTAACCACGTTGGTGGTTTCACACTTGGGACATTTGACGGGTTCAAGAACCATTGGACAACTAGCAACTCGACTGCCTTCCAGTTTCTCCTACTTCCACAGGTCTAGAACATTACCATGCGATCGCTCCAAGTCAGTTGAAGACTTCAGCCGTGGTAAGTTGGTGAGAATAATCGATTGCGACCGCTTGGTTAAGTATCTGGGGTGATCGATTGAAACCAGCCAGTATAGTACTTCCACAGGAAAAGACTATGGCTGCTCGCAGGCTAATTGAAAGCGGACATCAGGTGGGGTGTACCGGAATAATCTTTCAACCACTTGCTGAGGCAACAGGGGCAAGATTTGTGCCCATGGTGAATTCCCTCGATTGTTCAGACCCCCAGAATGTTCCTGAAGCTTGGATCAAACAGAGAAATTCACTTCGAGGACTCTCTCAGCTGAAATTTGACCTTAGACACTTCTTTATTGATGCAGCGATCGGACAGGTCAAAGACTACAGCAAACCTATTTTAGGAGTTTCCAGCCGATGTGCTTCTAGCTGATTCTTTCTGGGGGCATCTTGGGTTCATGAACAGGGTAGACCCGCTTGGGCACAATTCGGTATCTCTGTTTTGGCGACTAGTAGCCGCGATAAAGCGCCGTTTGGACTGGGAATACAACCCAACGACCTCGATGTTGGGCCGTTGGCGCAACACTAGCTTGAATTGGCTATCCCAAAACATCTTGTTTCGAGATCTGCTAACTTACACCAACAAAGTACGAGCTAGCATCGGACTACGCTCTAGCTCCAGAAGTTTTTTTGATGTCACATATCCGTTTCTATATCTAGCAGGAACAGTTCCGGCCTTTGAATATCCGCGCCGTGATTTGCCGCCTCAAGTTCACTGTCTCAAACACGCTAGTTGAAGCTACCCACTTTAGTGGGAGGCTTTAGCTGCTACACCCCTCTAGGAAGTCTGTAGGCTAGAGCAAAAATCCTATGGCAGAGAATCGACGAGGGAACCATACTGTTACCCGGTTAACGGTGCACATTGTATGGGTGACTAAATATCGCTACCAGGTTCTCAAAGGGGAAATCCAGAAACGATGTCGAGAACTGATCATCCAGATTTGCGATGCTGAGGACGTCCGTATCCTCAAAGGGGTTGTGAGTAAATATCACGTGCATATGTTGATTGAATATCCACCGTATCCCTCCAATGGCGAGAGCGAGAACTTTATGCTGGAGTAAAGGACTTTCAGTCCCGGTCAAACCTCTGCACTTGCAGTGCAGAGTGGTTGAGTTCATTGGTCCGCTGTTGAGCGATCCACCCTCTGAGTTCACGCCTCCCTCTTGGTGGGGCGATATCCAGGCAAGTCAACCCGTGATTCATGTGACGCAAGGGACCGTAGCCACTGGGATAAATGAGCTAATTGTTCCAACACTCCGTGCTCTTGATCAAGAGGATGTACTGGTCATTGCCACAACCGGCGGGAAGCCTCTTGACACGCTTAAGCTGGACTCCATTCCTACAAATGCCAGGGTAGAGCAGTTTATTCCCCACTATAGCAATCGAAGTGATAGTTAGGACAAAGCATTAAAGGGGTTATCGACAGCATCCCAAATACTCAGGAACTGATTTAAGGTCTTGCGCAGATAGTGCTTGAGCCGTGCCCAAAACTTTTCAATCTTGTTCAAGTCAGG
>JBGTDT010000039.1:0-2642 GCA_041748155.1 Thermosynechococcaceae cyanobacterium
GCTGCTGAGTATCGTCAAGTGATGCACCAACGCTTTAAGAGTTGGCAGCAGGTGACGTGTATCTTCCCAATGCCTGCATAGATGAGTTGCAATTTGATGAAGAGGATTAAGGTGCTTGATTCCAGTTAACTTGACAACGCCCGCACGTCATCAGCGGATTGTAGAATACACTCTGCACGCTGGCTGGTCATCTCAGACTTCAACTGCGTAACTCCTGATAGCTTCCCTCAAACTGGGCTAGACGCGATCTCGCTTTGGGTGGTTGGAGGGGTGGGATTGAGGCAGTGACGGCGTAGAGCGGGCGTTCTATGACCCACAGGAAATTTGACTCCCACCGCAGGGACAGCTAATCAAGTGCAGATTCAAGTTTTCTTGTTGGTTTTAGTTCCTTACGACAAGAAAAGCCAGACTTTGTTATCTTGTTAGTTGAGTAGTTTACCGACAAGAAACTTGATGATCAGTCCCCATCTCCAAGCGGAACAAGCTCGCCTTGAGTCTGAAATAGAACGGCTGCGGCGCTCTGGAGCGGTGGCCCCTCCGAATGTTTGGATCGGTCCTAATTTCCAAACCAAGGGTGGCAAGACTTATGAGTACTATAAGCTTGGCAGTGAAAATCCCAGGGTCAAGCATCAGCACTTAGGCCAAGTTGGAAGCCGGAAGTATCAAGAGTGGTCTGCTCGCATCACAAGGCGCAATATCCTTCAAGAGCTGGAGAGGCAGCGTGCGTTGCTTGAGGCACTGACCCAGCGGCAGGAGAGGGTAGGGGTTGAGGTGCTACTGGATAAGTTAGTTTCTTGTTGGCTTTAGGATGAACCGACAATAAACTAAGTTCTGCGATCACCCAGATTAAAAGGCTACCTAGAAAGGGTGGCAATACCCGACACTCGTTAGGATATAGGCTCGCTGATCCCTTCTAGCAAAAATAAGGGGGCGATGCTCTAAAAGAGCCGTGACGCGATCACTCTGTGGATAGAGCTAAGACAAGCTTCAAACTTTTATACTTTAGTTTAAAGGTAGTTTAGTACACGTGTGCCTTTTCACTATTGCACTTTTGCACTATAGTTAATTTGATTTATAGCAAACTTGTAGTTTTGTACTATAGTAGTTTTTAGTTAGTGAGTTAGTGGGTTGAGGATGCTTCGGCTATGTACATTCCCAGTAGCGATACAGATGCTCCCACCTTTGTCCCACTGGGGCTTGCCGGAGGACAGGGCAAGACTACGGTAGGACTGCTGGTAGGGAGGCTGCTTGCGAGTTATGGGATTCCTGTCCTGTTTGTAGACGCTGACCCACAAGCGAGTTTGACTGCCTTTTTGGGCGTGACACCTTCAGACGATCGTCCAACACTGTTGGAGATCATCACCAACCCAGAGAAGAAGGTGCCCCTCTACAGTGCCATTCACCCCGTTCCAAACCAAGAAAAGTTGTTCCTCATTCCTGCTAATGATCAGCTAGAGAATGCCAACCATTACTTAGCTGCCTCCCCCATGAGCTTGAGTATGCTCAGAAGCCGGCTGTACCAGATGGGTGAGACGCTTGACCCTCAAGAGAGGATAGCAACTAACTTTGGCATGATGATTGTCGATCCACCACCCGAGCGATCTCACCTGGCTTTAACCTCCTTGGGAGCTGGTAACCTGTGGGCCATTCCAGCGGAGGCAAATGTCAAGGGGGTGCAATCCCTGATGCGGACACTAGAGTTAATCCAAACCTACCAGCCCTTCCTCCCTCAGGGAACGTTAATCGGTGTCGTTCCGTTTCGTGCCAGGTGGGTAGGACGGTATCCAACCGCCACAACCAAGCAGAGTATTGAGCTGATGAAGGAACTGGCTGGAGCCGATACAATGCTGCCTCATATCCTCGAAAGTGATGTGTACAAGCGAGCAATTAATGACCAGGTATTGCCAAGGGATCTCGGACATCCAGACCTGGAGTATCCCTTACTCACTTTACTAGAGCGGATTAAGCCTGCTTTGAGTGACTCTGTAAAGGAAGCTTTGAGAGACGTTGAGGAGGTATCCCGATGAGCCTGATGGATAAAATCAGGAAGGAAGCCAGCTCACCTACGGTGAAAGTCCCGCCCAGACAGGATGCGCTAGCCCCTTTGGGGCAAAATGCTGGGTTAGGTCAGATCGTGACTGACCCAGTTGGGTCAGCAGAGGTAGCTTCAATGCCTCAGCCAGTCCCAGGGAGTCAAGATCCACAGATGCGATCCCTGGAAGCAGAACTGGCAAAATATCCGGTTATCTCAGCTAAGAAGGTCGGGGTGCGAATGGAGGAACCGATTCTGGAGGAGATACAGGAGTTATGCCGCACTAATGACATCACCGTTGAGACACTGCTTGAATCCTTTTTTACTACCTGCAAGGGCAAGGATACCTTAATGCGCCAAGTGATCAAAGAAGCTCAGTCTCGGATTCAACGCCGGACGAAGGCTGGCACTATCAGATCAATTCTCACTAAATCAAAAAATATCCGCTCAAGCTGAGTCATTACAGGACATTGTCATAGGGCTCAAAATATTGCCGCCCGTTACTGGGCTTACAAACTTAAGCTGGCGTACAGAAATGGTCGCCAGTTGCCTTCCAGCAAAAGTTCTGGGGGCAAGTCGAGAATGCCGATAGTTCTATCTCATCTATGGG
>JBGTDT010000040.1:0-9065 GCA_041748155.1 Thermosynechococcaceae cyanobacterium
TGTTGCTGAAATTTTAGAAGACTTCCCCGATTTGGAACTGGCAGATATTCAAGCTTGCCTGCTCTTCGCTGCACGACGCACTGACTTTCCTAGACTGACAGCGTGAAAATTTGGGTTGATGCTCAACTGCCTCCAGCACTATCAAATTGGCTGACAACCATGCTTCCCGCCGTCTGCTGCACTGAGCTTGTTGGGATGCGATTGTAAGGGTTGGTGCTTTACAAGGCTAAGACATCACTACACAGCCAAAGCAATTTCACTGACACCAACTCCTACGCCAGACCTACTGAACCCGTGTACCCTTTGAGGATTCCCAAAGAGTTACCATCTGAACTGATCAGCGTGTCATTTCTTGTTTGGGTGAAGCTGACATCCAACCCGCTGACATCCAACAGATCATTGCGACCAAAGCCATATATCGTTGCAAAACCGCTACTTCCTACAACAACTGTATCTTCACCACGATTGAGGTAAACCGTATCATTGCCACCTCCCTCAACAAGAAGTTCGGGGCCAAAAGATTCAACTAGAAACCCTCGGAGAGCAACATTCCCACCCCGGAGGTTAATTACATCATTACCCCTACCGCTGTAGATAATATCGTTGCCAGAACCTGAAATGATAGTATCGCTACCCTTTTCAGCGTAAATGGAGTTGTCTCCACTCAACGTAAAAGGAGACGTAAAAACAGTATCACTCCCTGAACCTGCATAGATAGCTCCAGGACCCGAAAAAGGATCATAACCAATCAAATCATCTCCAGAGCCAGCGTAAACAAAGCTGTTACCTCCAAGATCGAAAATATCATCATCCCCAGAGCCAGCATTAATTAATCCACTAGTGCCACCTGCAACGATGCCATCGTTACCCGCGCCTGCATAGAGAATGCCATTGCCAACTGAAGTTTCTATCCTATCGTTACCTTCCCCAGCATAGACAATTGCATCATCACCATTAGCACCGTCAAAAGCAAAAATTTGAATGGCATCTTCACCTGCTCCGGCATAAATGACGTGCCTGTCTCCACTTACAGAGAAATCTTGTGTGCGGATGCGATCGTCACCTGACCCGGCATAAATTGTCTTACTGCCAGAACTCCATGCATAGATGATGTCATTGCCTGCTCCAGCATAAATTATGTCGTTGCCTCCGGGCTGCGAGTCAAAAGCACCATCGAAGATATCGTTGCCTTGACCTAGGAAGACAACATCGTTACCTTGCCCACTTACCACATAGTCATCTCCAGTACCAACATCGATTACGTTGTTACCCGCATCAGATCGGAGACTAAAGAATACGGCTTCTCCACCATATGGCTCATAATCATCGATCTCAAGAAAATCGACACCCGCAAGAACGACATCATTCCTCGCACCTGTGACTACGATATTTTCACCGCCTAAAGCCTCAATCCAATCAGGATTGCGTGTACCGTTCAGAAACTCATCATTTGATGAAGCAGTTTTCACCGTATAGGTGTTACCCCGGAATGTTCTTGTTGCCATACAGTCTCCTTAGGAAGAATTAAACTGTGGAATCTAAAGTGAAATAACACCCTTAATTGCGGATCTAGAACATAGAAACTTAATAAGGGCTGCAACCATCCTTTAGAGAACTCAAAGCAGCCCAACAATTTATTAGACAGATTTACTCTGTCTAATCACCCCGACTTAGAAAGACAGACAGCACACATACTGTACAGTAAGTCCTCTCTGGCAGATAGACGGCAAAGTTCCATATATTTTTAGATTTGGTTTCAGTCATCCCTCTGCATTGTTTTTATTAATCCTGTTACAAAAGGTTAGAGTCTGGGGAGACAGAATCATCCCGTCCGAAAAAGCTTTTAGACCAAGTGCAGAATGGGATTGGGGTTAAGCGTTACCCCTACCGGACTGAGAAAAGCTACCTCAACTGGAGCAAGTGCTATGTCAACTTAAGGAATTTACAGCTTAGTTGATGACTGGTAGGGATAAACGGCAGTTTGGGCCGGAAGTTGTCAGGACGCCCACATCAGTAAAAGACGATGTTCTTGGTGTACTCCTTGCAACAAATCATCTAAGGCTCACACCTTTGACTTGACTCAATGCAATGCTGATGTAGCGAGTCGCATTCGTTATATCAGGGGTCACAATTGCATTGTTAGTCACACCCATGCCAATGTAGGAGGTCGCATTTGTTGTGTAAGCTGTTGCATTGCTAATGTAGGCGATCGCCTTGATAATGTGAGCCAGTTAATTGTCAATGTCAAGCGCTTCATTACTTTACAGAGAATTCAAAAGCACTGCCCCTATTGCCATTTCTGTAGATAATATTCCTAATGCAGATCTGGCAACCTATGAACCTGACGCTGTTTTTTCAACAATTCCTCAATGGTCTGTCAATTGGCAGTGTGTACGCGATTTTTGCCTTGGGCTACACGCTGGTCTTTTCCATTCTAGGAATCATTAACTTTTCTCACGGCGCAATTTTCACTCTAGGGGCCTATTTCACCTATGCCTTGATGGGAGGATCGTTCGGTTTAAGCGGCTTGCTAGCGAACGCTAGTTTGCCCCTCCAACTGCCCTTTGCCCTAGCGTTGATCTTGGGTAGCACTCTAGCTGGTCTGGTCGGGGTGGCGATTGAGCGAATTGCGTTTCGACCGTTGCGGCGCAGGCGGGCTGACCCTTTACTGACAGTAGTCTCCAGCTTGGGCGTTGCCGTAGTGCTTGTAAACCTGCTCCAGTATTTATTTGGAGCAGAAATCTATACCTTTCCGGCCAGTACCTACGGCAACTTGCCGCCAGCAATTAATTTTGGCACTCCGGCACAACCGATTCCGGTTCGGACAGTGCAGGTGGTGATTTTTGCAGTATCAGCGGTCATCCTGGCCATTCTGACCTACAGCATTAATGCCACAAAATTTGGCAAGGCCATGCAGGCCGTTGCCGAAGACACTACCACTGCTAGCTTACTCGGCATTAATGTAGATCGCTTTATTGTCCTGACCTTCTTTATCAGCAGCTTCCTGGGTGGTCTGGCCGGGACCCTTGTGGGTTCTAGTGTCAGTATTGCCGGACCGTACTTTGGCATTGCCTTCGGCCTCAAAGGGTTGGCCGTGATTGTCTTGGGCGGCTTAGGTAGTATCCCCGGCACCGTGCTAGGCGGTCTGGGGATTGGCCTGGTCGAGGCCTTTGTGCCCTCCGATTACTCGGCCTACAAAGATGCCGTTGCCTTTGGCCTGCTGTTCATCATGCTGCTGGTCAGGCCCCAGGGTCTCCTAGGTCGTCGTTTAATTCAAAAGGTCTAGGGCGCAATGACAGACTTTTTTGCTCAATACGGCTTTTTGCTGGTTTCAATGCTGCTAGGGGCAATGCTGGGTCTTTCTCTCTACCTGCCCCTGATGGCGGGACAGCTTTCCCTGGCAAGTCCTGGTTTTTATGCCCTGGGAGGTTACATTGCCGCAATTTTCTCCACGGAAGTGTTTCAGTCTAGCAGCCTGGTGTTTCCCCTACCCCTATTGCTGGTAGAGATGTTGGCTGCGGGAGTGGTTTCCGGTGTTCTGGGGATTGTGATTGGGATTCCAACCCTGCGTCTGCGGGGGATTTATCTGGCGATCGCCACCATTGCCTTTGTGGAAATCCTGCGCGTTTTGTCCCTTAATCTAGAAATTACCGGCGGGGCTGTGGGGATCTTTGCCATTCCCCAACCGTTTCAGACTCCGATTGAATACCTGTGGATTGTCGTGCCCCTGCTGCTGCTGAGTGCCGGATTTGTCTACCGCCTGGAGCGCATCCGGGTGGGCCGGGCCTTCACGGCAATCCGGGAAGATGAGCTGGCCGCTGATGCCATGGGGATTAACCCCACCTACTACAAGGTGCTGGCCTTTACCCTGGGAGCAATTCTAGCTGGTGTGGTCGGGGCAGTCAGTGCTCACTTTCTCAACACCTGGAATGCCCGCCAGGGCACTTTCGATGCCAGCATTATTTACTTAACCTTTGTGTTGATTGGTGGCACGAGAACCTGGGCTGGCCCTGTTTTAGGGGGCATAATCTTCACAGCTTTGCCAGAAGTACTGCGGGCGATCGCAGACACCAGCGGCTTACCTCTGTGGCTGGCTCAATTCCTCCGGGATGGCCGCCTGATTATTTTCGGACTACTGATCGTGACTGGGACCATATTTTTCCCGCAAGGACTGGTAACATCAGGTTCGTTCAGGCGACACAAGCGCTCCAAGCGTCAATCCTCTGCTTCATAAGTCAATAACGTTGTGTAAAGCCATCTATTAAATCTTCTAAGGTTTTGGTATTAGTGTTTACAAGCCAAGGAACTTGTACCAGCAAATGTAGCCTGCAGGATTGCACTCCTTGATGAATAGGTAAATGGTTTTGTCACCCACAAATAGGCTAGTGGCTGGGGGAGAGATCTTTTGGCCTAGTTTCTGTCTCTGAAGTATCTCGGCTGTACTAGTTGGCGACCTTTGCTGTTTTCACTATGCCTAGGAGATTTACAAGTTCTATCGTAAACACCTGGAGGGCATAGTTCCATTAAAGAAGTGCATAGTTCCATTAAAGAAGTGCAAATTTCACCAGTAGATCAAACCTAGACCTCTCTGCTACATGACCTTCTTAGGCTAGCTATTTTACTAACTTTCTAAGATAAGGAATTGTATAAAGATGAGTGGCAAAACTGTTCTATCAGGATTACAAGTTCCAAATGCATTTCTTGCTTGGGTTAAGCTACCAAAAGCAAATCTACAAAAGGCTAACTTCAACCGAGCTGTAGTTGATCATGCCGAATTTTCAGGCGCTAATCTATAACGCTGCTGACTTCACAGAAGCTGACCTGCACAATGGAAATTTCAAAGGTGCCGACCTAAAGCAAGCCAACCTTCGAGGGGCTAACCTTTCTAAGGCTAACCTTGAGAATGCTGACCTAAAAAGAGCTAATCTACAGGGCGCCAACCTAGAAGGAGCTGATCTTCATTGTGGTCCCCTTTATTGTGCTCACCTCTGGGGAGCTGTCTACGATAAACAGACTCAGCCTCCAACAAGAGGATTTAGTTTCCAAGAGAAAGGAATGCACAAAGTATTTGTTAGAGCCAACCTCCACAGGAGCTATAACAGGGTCGGTTTCAAGGGAATGAACCTTCAGAATACTAACTTCAGAAGGACCTACCTACAGAAGGCTAACCTGAGTGGAGCTGACCTAAGAGAATCTGACTTCAGGGGGGCTAAGCTGATAGATGCAGATCTACAGGGCGCTGACCTAAGAGAGGCTGACTTTACTGGTGCTGACCTCGAAGGGGCAAAGCTAGGAGGAGCTGATCTAGAGGGAGCCGATTCACGGGAAACTAACCTAATCAGAGATCAAGCTACAGAGGCTAGTCATTGGAAAGAAGCTAAGTATACCAAGGAGCTTAGCAAAGAATTAGGTCTATCCGATTAAAGCAATAGACCGTAACTAGGTAGAATTAGCGACTTAAATCTATGGTAAATCTTTTCCAAAAGCTACTCTCCTGCTAATGACCGAGCAGTATCTCAGTTCTAGTATTTCCGACTCTGATCGCAACCTAATCCTAGAAGCCAAGAATTTAACTCGCCGATTTGGTGGCTTGGTGGCAGTCAACCAGGTATCTTTTGCGGTGCAGCAACATGAGATCTTTGGGCTGATTGGCCCGAATGGCGCGGGCAAGACAACACTATTTAATTTGATCACGGGGCTGCTTGTGCCTTCGAGTGGCCAACTGCTGTACCAGGGTGAGCGGATTGCCAAGCTCCAGCCTCACCGGATCGCCGCTAAAGGCATTGCCCGGACTTTTCAGAATGTCCGCCTGTTTGGAGAGCTTTCTGCCCTAGAAAATGTCATGATTGCCCGACATGTACATACCAAAAGTGGGGTTTTGGCTGGCATTCTAGGCTTGCCAGCGGCAAATCGTGAGGAAAATCAGACGAAGCAGGAGGCGCTGGAGCTACTGGAGCTGGTTAATCTCGGCGATCGCGCCGAACAGCAGGCCAGAAACTTTGCCTATGGTGATCAACGCCGCTTGGAGATTGCCCGTGCTTTGGCTCTGAAGCCCCAAGTTCTACTGCTAGACGAACCTGCTGCTGGCATGAACGAGCGCGAAAAACATCAACTGAGTCAGTTTATCCGAGAGTTACGCTGTCAGTTCAGCCTGACCATTCTCTTGATTGAGCACCATGTTCCTCTGGTCATGGGCCTATGCGATCGCATCGCTGTCCTAGACTTTGGGCAGTTGATTGCCCTAGGTGATCCGGTCAAAGTAAAAAGTGATCCGGCGGTGATTGAAGCGTACCTGGGAGCAGAGGCATGAAAGAGGTCATTACGCCTCCCCTGCTAGAGATTAAGGGACTGAGTGTGAACTATGGCGGGATTCAAGCCCTTAAGGATCTGGATCTGTTCATCCGACTTGGAGAAGTTGTCACTCTGATTGGTGCCAACGGAGCCGGTAAAAGTACCACCCTCCGCACTATCTCCCGGTTAATTAACCCCGTCAGAGGTCAGATCCGCTACAACGGGCAGAGCATTCTCCGGCGTCAGGCCCACGAGGTAGTGCGCCTGGGAATCTCCCAGAGCCCGGAAGGTCGCAAGGTTCTTGCCAAGCAAACGGTGCTGGATAACTTGCAGTTGGGGGCCTACACGCGCTCAAGCCAGACGGAAGTAGCGACGGATCTTGATCGCCAGTTCCAAACCTTTCCCCGCCTGGCCGAACGTCGTCATCAACTGGCTGGAACCCTGAGTGGCGGTGAACAACAAATGTTGGCGATCGCCCGCGCCCTGATGAGCCGCCCTAAACTTTTACTCCTGGATGAGCCCAGCCTGGGCTTAGCACCCACAGTTGTGCGAGAGATTTTCTCCATCATTCGAAATCTACGGACTACTGGGGTGACAATCCTCCTGGTTGAACAAAACGCTCACCTGGCCCTGCAAACTGCTGACCGAGGCTACGTCCTGGAAGCGGGTCAGAGCATCGTCGCAGGAAAGGCCAGCGAATTGCTAGGTGATGAGCGAGTCAAAAAAGCCTACTTGGGCTAAATTCAAGGTGCAAAGGTGGTTTAGAGCGGTTCAAAGGTCAATGAGTGCCGCTTCACCGCAGCTCCGCTGCCAAATTTACCAGCGCTGGCTGGATGAGACGGATTACCAAAAGACGTTTGAGGCATTTCTAGAGCGGTCAAATAGCGCTTTACTTCAGCTAGAAATCTACTTAAGTAGATCAACTTAGTTAAACCCAAAATGTACAAACTATGAAAGCCACTCTACACAACGACTTCTGTTGATTAGTATCTTGAGTTTGTTTAGGTGTACCTACTTATCAATAGTGTCCGTGTTATCGCCAGCATCTGCTTCTGAGAGTTCCTGCTGCCGATTCTTATTCACTAACGTCCCCACCAAAACAGCTACCAACGATGGCAATGTTCCACCAGCTATAAATGATCCAGCAGCGTTATGGCCTGTGTATGCCAGTTCACCACCAATGGTTAAGGCTAGAACGCCAATCACGAAACCAGCAGCCAGACCCCAGTTGGATCTGCTCTGACTTCCTGTTATGAGTTTCTCGTGTAAATCTAAGTACTTCTTTTGTAGATGGACATCCTCGCGATCCATTTCTTGCTGGTGTTGCAATTCCCTCCGTTCCATTTCCCGACGATGCTCTGTTTCATCGAAAAACGACTGTACAAGTTTATCGCCAAGGTCAGGGATTGCTTTGTTGTAAGCTTCAAGCTCTTCGGGGGCCGGAATTGGCCCCATTCTAAAACTCCAGCCTTGATCTTCTTGGTGAAGTTTAGAAGAATCGGCCTTTACTAAAGGGGCATCGCTCTCAGGCTCAATGTGTGGTAGATCTGGTGTCCTTGAAGGATCTTCCAGAGATTCATCATAATTAAACTTTCGCCGGTCTTTTCTTTCCATCAACTTGTCATTGATAGATTTCGAATCCAGCTTAATGCATTACTGCTGAACTACCCACACGTTTTCTGTGCTCAGATACCAGTCGCTTTGTTGCAGTACCTAAGTCACGACCAACTAAATCCCAGTCAGCGGCGAGAGTCGCAGCAACAGGTTTGACAGCGCCCGTTTCAGTACGGCGGTTAGCAAAGAAAATGTTCCTGCGTGCTCCCTTATATAGCTTCGGAGAAGCGAGAAGATAACATTCCTGGAGTGTGCCACCAAAGTCAACTATCCGAGACACCCCCTCAGCAAAAGACGGAGCTGTATATTTCAAATGTGGGCGCTTACTCATGCAGCTTTAACTTTGTGAAAGATCAATCTTGAGTGTTTCCACTTAGATATACACCTAAATTAATACTAATTAATACTGTTTACAAATAAACGTCATAAACAGTATGATCACTGGCTTGCAGTATTGTTCCCTAAATCCAGATGATCTCATACAGCGTCCGCTAGTGAACTCAGTCGCACGAGAGTCATGTCGTCTGTGGGTGATCGCTATCCTGAGAACGCCCACACTAGTTCAACTGGGGATTCTCCCTCCCTAAAAAGTTCAAGAACGATTCTGCGTCTAGCTAGTCAAGAGGACGTTCCAGCAATCATTGCTTACTACACCCAGAATAAGGATCATCTTGCGCCCTTTGAGCCATTGTGATCGCCAGAATTCTATCCGGAGCAGTATTGGTCCAAGCAGGTGAAGGAGCACCTGAGTGCTTTCAGGGCTGATCAATCCCTCAAACTTTTTTTATTTAAGCAAGACTCAAGGGTGATCATCGGTTCAATTAACTTTGGAAATTTTATCCGAGGAGGGTTTCAGTCCTGTACTCTAGGCTACAGTCTGGCGGATACGGAGCAGGGCAAGGGCTACATGAGCGAAGTCTTAACCGCGGCGATCGCCTATGTGTTTACGGACACGACTTGGAAGGTTATTGAAGTCGGACCTCTGAGAGAATCATGAAGTTGTTATCGGACCAGCCAACACAATAGAGCTCTTGCAGGAATGGAGATGAGATGCAAAAAGTAGGTCATAGGAGGACAAACAATGACTTACGAACGCATCAAACATCTCAAAGCAACAGAATTCAAGCGATTGTGTGGTGTCCGGCCTGAGACCTTTGCCA
>JBGTDT010000041.1:0-2694 GCA_041748155.1 Thermosynechococcaceae cyanobacterium
GAGCAATCTTGAAGCCTTCCGGCAATACGAGTACTGCCCCCACATTTAGGGGACCTTTATCACCACTCCCTAATACCTGTTGCACACTGGTGTCATAGGGGATCTTGACCACCGCTTCAAATACAGTATCAGGTAGAACAGATTGAGGGATCTCTACTTCAGTGGGTTTTGCACCAAGGTGGCAGTTAGCACAGACAATACGTCCCGTAGCTTCACGAGGGTTGCTATAGGCTTGTTGGGCATAGACGGGATAGGCCTCTGCAGCTTGAGGCCAGGTCAGATTGCCAACCATGAAAAATGCCAGGGCAGCAAAAACGCATATCACACGTTTTGTTAATACTGATGAGATTTTCTTCATTGTGAGTAAAGCTTCAGAGTCGATCAATTTTGGGCTAACAATTTTGGATTATCGGAGTCACTTGGTCATCTCAATCTAAAATACAAAATTCAAAATTAAACTTGATTCTCTAGCGAGTGAGGAGTTTAACCTCTACGCCCACCAAGGTGATTCGCCAGTACGGAAGTCAGTTTCTGTCCAAGGGGTTATTTGAATCTTATCTTCAGCTACGGCGGTGTGAACCAGTGCCAGTGAGAGCGGAGCTGGTCCCCGCACCACTTTTCCTGTAGTGTTGTACTGAGAACCGTGGCAGGGGCAAATAAATTTATTTTCACCCGCGTTCCAAGGTACCACACAACCTAAGTGAGTACAGACTGCATTCAAACCATAATCTGCGATCGCTTTATCTTCCTCAATAACCATATAGGTCGGATCACCCTTGAGTCCCTGGGCCAGGATTCGTTCATTAGGACTATATTGCGCTAGAAAATCACTGGCGACGATGTCATTGCCAAGCTTATCTTTGGCAGTCACACCAGCACCAGTTGCACCAGCGGACGGAGGAATAAAATATTTAATGACTGGGTAAAGTGCCCCCAGTGCTGTTCCAGTTATTGTGCCAAAGGTGAGGAGATTCATAAACTGACGACGTCCCATATCGGGTACGTCCGAAGATCCAGAAATTTGAGCCATGGTTTACGCTGAGTTTGCTGATGTTTTAATGAACTACTCTGGTTAGCACTCCAGAAAAATCACAGACGCTAAGAATTTCTAAGAGTCTGTGGCTACCTGCAGGACATTTGCTATCTCTTGAGAGAGGCCACCTACAGCTTTTAACAAAATGTTTATTACATTTCTTGACATTACTATCATATCTGAGTGGACAGGTATCAATTTTATACGAAATGTAAACAAGTGTGAGACCGCGTATGACCGGACAGGAACTGCACCAGCTCTTGTTAGACAAGTGGGGACGCTCCTATGACATTCAGCTCAGGCGGACTCAAGGTAAGATTTTTGTCCAAGTCATGTGGAAGTATCTAGAACAAATCTCTTTCCCCCTAACAGAAGCAGAGTACTTGGCTCACTTAAATAGGGTTGCCGGCTACCTACATGCCTGGGGTGCAGTCACTCAGGTCCAAAACTACATTACTCAAACCCGCGATCGCCCTCGATTGGGGAAGGCTGTCAGCATTCCTCTAGAGTTAGGCGAACGAGCTTCTGAGTGGATACTGGAGGAGTTTTAATGCCCTATATACAATGCTCTATATGTGTAACTCAGCGTCCTATCAACCTCACAAGACCTATGCCACTAAAGTAAAGACCGAGCACTGCCCCCGCTAGTAAACTCTGGGTCAAAGGGTCAGTAGAAGGAGTAAGAATCGCTCCCAGGACTGCGGCACCGAGGACCACATATCGCCAGCTAGAGAGCATCTGTTTTGCTGAAACAATGCCCAAAAGACCCAGCAGAAGTTGAATCACAGGAATCTGAAATGCTAAGCCTGTGCTAAACAACAGCAGCAACACAAACTCGAAATAGCGATCAATTGACCAAAGTTGCTCAACGACATCCGCACCATAGTTAATGAAAAAGTTTAGTGCGGCTGGAATTAAAGCCAGATAAGCAAATGCCAGTCCGCCAATAAATAGGAAGGTTGATCCAAAAACAATGGGTCCTAAAAATCGGCGCTCTCGACGAGTTAAACCTGGTAGAACAAACTGGATAATCTGATAGAGCACAAAGGGACTTGCAACGAGCATGCCGCTGTACGCCGCTACTTTAAACGAGACAAAGAAATATTCACCCGGAGCTAACTGGAGAAATTTCACTCCTTGAGCTGGTGTTTCTAGTAGCCTAACAATCGGTTTAACAACCAGGAAGCAGCCTACGATGCCGATGACAATGGCAATCAAAGCATAAAAAATCCGCCGCCGTAGCTCCTCCAGGTGATCAAATAGGGACATTTCAACGTCACCTAGTAACTCATCATCCAGATCAGTTACTGACTCGGCTTCGGATTCAAGCTCCTCTAGAGCTGCATGATCTGTTTGATTCAGATCATTGCTGGGATTCTGCTGGGCTGCAGTCTCTAGTTCTGAGGAAGGGGTCATGGTTTAAGCTCAGTGCAAAAGTCTAGACTATTCTATCTTGGCAAGTTGGACGTAAACGTGGACTGGGTACCTTTGATCCACAAGTCTAGAAAGAGAATCAACACCACCTGATGTGCAACTT
Organism: Thermosynechococcaceae cyanobacterium; assembly: GCA_041748155.1. Taxonomy (GTDB): domain Bacteria; phylum Cyanobacteriota; class Cyanobacteriia; order Thermosynechococcales; family Thermosynechococcaceae; genus JBGTDT01. The sequence goes on from JBGTDT010000041.1 coordinate 2,571, forward strand.
TCCAAAATGAAAATCTCACCCTATGCTTCCAGAACAGTACCAACAAGTCTGCAAAGGGTGAGACAAATGTTTTCTATTGAAGAGTTTATCATTGCTGTCTTTTGCTGCGTTGACGACCTATGGC
>JBGTDT010000042.1:0-4045 GCA_041748155.1 Thermosynechococcaceae cyanobacterium
ATCAGGCTTAAAATCATCCCGCTGATTCAGTTGTTGGGTGAAATACTCCCGATTCAATGGCTCTAATTGCTGTCGAACAGTCCCTGGATCAGCCTCCGGGTCATAAATAACGTCTTTGAATTCACCTTTGATACTCTCTTGGTTCAAGTGCCAAGCATGGGAATTATGCAGGTAGTTGTCTACATCTGTCTTAATGGTGCCAGAGGGCAGCGCCGGTGCTTTGCTGACAACCTGACTACCAAGCTTGTTTGCTTGCTCCGTCCCTTGATCTTTGAGTTTTTGCAACTGGCCGGAAATTTTCTCAGTATCTAGATCAGAGAGATCCGTCCTTTCGAGCACTGTCCCAATTAGCGTGGTGAAGCCCAACTGCAAGGCTCGGCCCATCAGTCCAGGGGGTTCTTTTTCTTGTCCAGCCGCACGTGAGCGGGCTTCAATCAGTTGATCCAACTTAGTGCTGAGCTGATCAGATTTGAGCTCCTCTGGAGCGGCAGACTTAAGATAGTTGAGCAACTCAGCCTGCGGATCTTGCTGTGGCTGACCTAATACTTGCTGCCAAACACCTTGCAGCTGGTCTACGACCCGATTAATATCGCGTTTAGAGAACTCTGTGCGACTGCTGACTAAGTCTACAAACGTCTGTCGATCAATGTTACGCAGGAGATCACTCCCCGCAATCGATTTCAACTCTGGATCGCTGAGTAACTTCTCGAATTGCTTCCGGATGCCTTTGAGGTCCAGTTCTGGCAGCTGTAGCGTTCCCAGATAATCCTCTAGCGTTCCCCGGACATTGGTGGGATTAAGCGCTGAACTCAATTCGCGACGGACAGCGGCTGTGGCTGCCTCTGCGGTGGAGACAACCTGATTCTTCGCAGCGTTAGCACCAACTGCTGCTGCTGCCGTACCCATAATCCCTTGCAACCCTGAAGTCGCAGTGCTCACAACAGAGCCAATTAAGGACCCCACTGCCGTCGAACCAACCCAAACCAGTAGTGAGAAGTACGTTGACCAGATGACAACGCCAATAATTGCCCCTAGCACCGCACTGTTAATCAGGCTAAGTTTCACCGCCAGGAAGCAAGCAATGAATAAGGCGATGCTAACGGTTACTACCGTCCAAAGCCCTACTTTGGCCTCGATTTTACGAATCGTACCGCCTAGACCACCTGAATCATCAGAATCTGATGGACTCCCCAAAGATGAAACGCTAAAGGCAACAGAGAAGTTAGTTAACAGGAGTTGAAACGCGAAGGCCATCATCACTCCTGCGACCAAGGCCACCAAAAATTGCGGACCTGAGAAGACCAGCGCGGCCTCCTCTGGAGTGCCAACCCCCTGCTCGACTGGAAGCTGGGCCATCCATAATTTCGGCAAATTGCACACTCCCAGCATTATTCCTACATTCCGAAACATTATGTTTTCTCCTAAATCTAAAAAAGCGCAAATTTATGTAAAAACTGCATGAGTACTAACGATGCATCAAACGTAAGAATAGCCTCAACTGAAGGCTCAAAGCATCGCTCTGTGGTCGGAACAGGCTCTAAACCTGTTCCGACACTTTTTTCTCAAATTGTTTGCATCAAGGAACTACTTACGACCGCCAAACCACTCAATGGAAATCGCTCCCAAAGCTGCTCCCACTAGTTGATTGCTGAGAAACTTTCAGTCTTTTGATTTTACTCCACCCAATTCTCTGGAATAAGTAACCGCAAGCGCTCTCATTAGCTTTGGTGCTTGTACGGACATTAAGGATGTAAGGTCAAGCTGAAAACCCCTTTCTGTTAAAGTTGTACAAAAACAAGCGTGACTAGGTTCTAGCAGCTTTGTGACTAGGTTCTAGCAGTGACTGTAAGATTCCAAGACTGTTGCCTAGCAAAGCGTACAGGCAAATTCGCTCTACTTTCCTAGACCTTGTAGCCGAAATAGGTGAAGAATTAACAGGTACTGTAGAAAATAATGATGATCTTGGTTGCCTCAACACTTAAAGTTCCGTCTCGAATCATTGCAGTCGTTCAGCAACGTTTGGCAACAAGCTCTATCTTTATCAGTCGGGTTCAACGGCTGCAGACTGCCTGCTAATTTTGTGGAGCTTCAGTTTGTGGATTAGCTTCGGCAGATCCTGTTCAGAGACCTGCCGATGACCCGTCTCGATCGCATCCACCCAGGATACGCTTTTCCCCATCGTGGCGGCAAAAAATGCTCTGGACCAGCCTTTCGCTTTTCTTGCTTCTCTAATCAGTGGGCCTGGTAAGGGCTGGTGTTGCCGCTTCTTTTTTTTTGGCTTGATGATGGTCTGCTGGCACTCAGGCAAGCTCAAGCGTTCTTGTACTTCCTTGGGTAAACGAAATCGCCATCTTGCATTGAGGATCTGACTCCAGAAGCCGATCGGTCTTTTAGTACCATCATTACTCATCAACCAAGCTGGTCCTGTTTCAAGCTCTAGCTGCCATCCAGCTTCTTTAAGGACTCTCAAGTCAGTTTCAAAGTCATCTGCCAGTTGCCGCCTGAGCTGCCGATCTTGCTCGGCTGCTGCCACTCTATCTGAGCCGTAAGCAATCTCCACCAAAGTTTTGCCCATCAAACGGTCTTGGAACCCCGGCTTGATCTGGAATGGCAGCCAAATTAGAATTCTGGCAGCACCCACGTTTTGTTTGCCAATGCTGAAAAGTTTTTGTATGGTTTGCTTGGTGATTAGTCCCGTCTGGTAGTAGTACTCAGATTTGTCAAGGAAGTACTTTGTCCACAGGCCAGGCTTGCCGATGACTTTTAAGCTGCTCAGCCGCTGATTGCCTGCCTTGTCAGTCTCAAAGTCTCGTAGTACGGTGATATGCCAAAGCTGGAGGTCAGCAACAGTAAAAGCGCCGATCTTCCCTTGTTTAGGCCAGGGGATGTAGGCCAGTATCTGGGCAGGTTGCCTTAGCAGGTCATAGAGGATTTTGAGCTGTTTATGCCGGCATAAGTCCCTACGTTTGACCAGACCTGTGTATTCCAGGAGTTGCCGATCATCAATTAAAAAATCGTCTTCCCAGGGTTTATTAAGGGCTGCGACCTGGGCACAGTAAATCAGGTGAATCGCCCCAGCTCTAGGGTCAAACTGGTCTATTACAGTCAAGGCTGCTTCTTCAGCCAACGGCTCCAAGTTGGCTGGGCTGTCCGTAACGTAGTACCAGATTTTCCCCTTACCGCCCTGAACTTGTTTTTGGTAGCTTAGTACGCCGTCAGGGTCAGCTTTCCAGGGCAGATCCATTTTTTGAGATAGGACTTCAGCAATGCCACGCATCACGAGCGATAATGCAGCTGGGGCAGTTTCACCGTCAGAGAATAAGGAAGCTTTGTTGACTATTGGTGCTTTCGCTGCATGCTTCCGGTACCTTAAGAGTAACTTTTGAGCAATTTTTTCGAGTATACCTTTACGCTTAATTTCACCTTCCAGCTGCTTCTCTTGCTGAGCCGTTGGTTCCTCAAGTAATTTTTCATCTGCAGCCGCTTTATCCCTACCTGCTTTCTTCGTCCTAAAAATGGTGACTCTTTGGATTATCTGCTGAACTAAAGGCAAAAAACTGCTGCGTAATGTTTTAGCTACCTGCTTCACTTCACTTTCTCCTGAGGTCACCAATCGTGAGTTTTGTCCATCCACCAGGCGTGGGTCGCGGTATCTACGATCGCTGTGGGAACTTTGAGGGCACCAGCTGCTACTTGTTGATTCAAGCCCAGCAAATAGCTTAACAGAGCTTTGCGGTAGGTCTCGATTTTGCGGCGGTCTCCCAGAACCTCAATGCCGTACTGATCAGCGAGCGATCGCTTTGAGTTGACCTAGATGGCTTCTGGATAGCAATGGAAATTTTGGCCTCTAAGTTAAATAGGTCCGTTTGGCGCAAGGCTCTGAGCTTGCGTTTGCGATGAATAGATATAGCAATCGAAGTGATAGTTAGGACAAAGCATTAAAGGGGTTATCGACAGCATCCCAAATACTCAGGAACTGATTTAAGGTCTTGCGCAGATAGTGCTTGAGCCGTGCCCAAAACTTTTCAATCTTGTTCAAGTCAGG
>JBGTDT010000043.1:0-45939 GCA_041748155.1 Thermosynechococcaceae cyanobacterium
TCAGGTTGAGCGTTGTTTCAATCGGCTCAAGCAGTTTCGTCGCATCGCAACTCGCTATGAAAAGAAGGCTGAAAACTACCTTGCTATGCTGACTCTAGCCTCTATCTTGTTGTGGTTGTAGTTTTAAAACACTCCCTAGTGTCGCCCGCGCTGATGTCGGCGCTCACACGGCGTGCCAAGCTCTGCAAGGACGGCTTCGGTGATACTCGATGTGGACATGGGGACGTAATAAAACGTTATGCTCATCGATTGTTCCTCCTAAGGTTTGACTGTCAACTGTGGGTCCAAAGCAGCCGGTGACGCTAGCCGTCTGCGCCGCATAACTCTTATTAGACAGATCTTCGCTGCGTATCTACCGATTTCAAGTGAATGGGCAGCAGAGTGTCTGTTCATCTTCCGTATTCAGGCAGATAGGCAGTAAGTAATCCGTATAGTAGCCCCATGTTACGTAGATAGACAGCAAAGTTCTGTACATATCCCGAATCAGTCCCAGTAGTACTTTTGTATTTTTGAGTTGAAACAGATCATCTACCGCTCACACCCCTGACTTGACCCCTAGCGATGCTAATGTAGTGAGCTGCATTCGTCATGTCGGTGGTAAAAATTGCAATGTAGGTCGCAAGGATGCTAAAGCAACGGGTTGCATTTGTCATGTAGGGTGTTCCATTGCCAATGCAAGCGATCGCATTGATGATGTGAACTAGTTCATTGTTAATGTCAAACGCTTCATTCCTACTTGAGCACAGATTACTCTAGTACGTTTCGGTGCAGCATCGGGAATCGTACAGTAGCGTGGGCGGTAGGTGAGCTTGGCTGTTAAGCAAAAGTCGCGTGACTGAGATTCTCAGGAGCCAGGTAAGGGTCCACGACCTGACCGTCGCGGAACAGCACAACGCGGCGGGTACACCGGGCGACTTCCGCTTCGTGGGTGACCATGATTACCGTCATGCCGCTGGTATTCAACTCGGCGAAAATGTTCAAGATTTCTTGGGTCGTATGGGAATCTAACGCTCCAGTCGGTTCGTCCGCCAGCAGCATCACAGGTTGATTGACAATGGCGCGGGCGATCGCCACCCGTTGCTGCTGTCCGCCAGAGAGTTGATTGGGCTTGTTGTACATCCGGTGTTCTAACCCGACTCGTTTCAGGGCCGCTGAGGCGCGATCGCTGCGGACTTGGAGCGGCACATCCGCGTAGACCATCGGCAGCATGACGTTTTCTAGCGCACTCAATTGGGCTAACAGGTGGAACTGCTGAAACACAAAACCAATTTTCCGGTTACGGATGTGGGCCAGAGCTTTGTCGTCTAACCGGGCAACCTCTTCCCCATCCAGGTAGTATCGCCCGGAGGTAGGCCGGTCCAGGCAGCCGACGATATTCATGGCCGTTGACTTCCCCGAACCAGACGCGCCCATAATGGCGCAGTACTCACCTTGGTGAATCGCCAGACTAACCTCAGCCAGGGCTCGCACCTCGGTGTTACCAGAACCGTAGATCTTGGAGATCTGCTCTAGCCGGACGATTACGGGTTTTTGAGTCGTAGGTTTCTCTGGAATGATCAGTGACTGGCTGTCTAAGTGATAATCCATCTGCTGCTATTCCTAGGAACTTCTTAAGGCCACAATCGGATCAAGTTTGGCCGCTTGTCGGGCTGGTACAACGCCAAAAAATAAGCCAATACTGCCAGAGACACTGACAGCCAAAGCGATCGCTACAAGTGAAACGCTAGTCTGCAAGGGGGTTAACACCCCTACCAGCAAGATGCCACCCACTCCGATCCCGGTCCCGACTAGACCGCCGACCACCGACAGAATAATCGCCTCAATCATGAATTGAAGCAAGATATCTGCTTGCGAGGCCCCAATCGCCTTCCGCAGTCCGATCTCCTGGGTGCGCTCGGTGACCGAGACCAGCATAATGTTCATGATCCCAATTCCCCCGACCAAGAGGGAGATTCCGGAGATAGCAACCAGCATCAGACTGAGAGCACCTGTGACGGTGTTGACAATCTCCAGCACATCCTTCTGGCTCCGAACGGTGAAGTCATCTTCCCCCGTAATCTGGTGTCGTAACCGCAGCAGGTTTGTGATCTGAAACTGGGCGGCCTCAACACTGGCGGCATCCTTGGCAGAGACAGAGATGAAGGTGACCTCAATCCCGTAGGGGGAAGTTTGGCCGACGATCCGGCCTGCCATCGTCGTCGCTGGCACTAGCGCCAGCTCATCGTAGTTATCCCCCAAAAAGGAGCCTTTGGGTTCCATCACCCCAATCACCTGAAAGCTGACATTTTTGATCCGGACCTGTTGGCCAACGGGGTCCTGAGGCCCAAACAGCCTGCCGGCCAACTCCGAGCCCAGGGCAACGACAGGGGCGTTCCGATTCAGGTCTGACTCCGTTAAAAACCGACCTTTTGCCACATCGAAGCTGCGAACGGCGGGAAACTCTGGATTTGTCCCGACAATGGCGGTGTTGGTGCTTCTACTCCGGTAACTGATCAGTTCTCTTGACTGGACTTGGGGCGCGACTTCTTTAACAGAAGGCACTTGGGTGGCGATCGCCTTGGCATCGTCTAGAACCAAAGTTCTGGGCAGCGTCCGGGTTGTATTGCGGGTTTCAGAGCTACCGGGGACTACAAATAGCACATTAGGGCCCAACGCTTCAAACTGCTCGGCGGCTAATCGCTGCGCGCCTTCTCCAACTCCGACCATGGTAATCACGGAGGCATTGCCAATGATCATACCCAGCATTGTCAGGCTACTCCGCAGCCGGTTTGCGGTCAGGGCGGAGACAGACATTTTAATGCTTTCAATTAGATTCATGGCTCGGCTTGCTCATCTTCTGGTTTACGGCCTGGGGGAAACTCAATGAATACCCGCTCGCCGGCTGTTAATCCCTGCAAAATTTGAGTCTGATCTTGAATCGTCGGTCCAATCGTCACGGGACGAAACTGAGGTTCGCGATTCTGATCCGGAATATAAACCCCAGTCTGTCCTTCCTGGGTGGCGATCGCCACGGTCGGTACGACTAAGGTATCGGCTAAGGTTTGGCCCAGAAACGTCGCATCCACATTCATGCCAGAGCGGAGTTCGGTTTTTCCGGTTGCAATCACCACTCTGACTTGAAAAGATGTGACATCTTGTTCAACCACAGCTTCCGGGGCAACCAGGCGCACCTGGCCCCGAAACACCTGATCAGGGTAAGCATCGGCGACAATCTCAACCTGCTGTCCTGGTTTGATTTGGCCAATGTCTGCCTCTGGAACTTCTGCTAAAATTTCTAACCCCTTGGCAACCGCCACAATCGAGGTTGAGGTCGCAGAAGAGGTACTGGAGGCAGAGGTCGTCGGCGCCACAAACGCCCCTTCCGTCGCGTACTTTTGGGTTACAACCCCATCGAAGGGAGCCCGAATCACCGTATCTGACCGTTGAACTTCAACGGCCTGCAGCTCACCCCTGGCTGCGGCAGCTTCTGCTTCTGCCTGGGCAATTACCTCTGGACGGGAGCCATTGCGACTCTGGACTAGGGCTTGGCGAGCTTCGGCGACTTCCGCCTCCACCCGCGCAATTTCCTCTACACGAGTCCCTCTCTGGAATTGCTCCAGCTTTCGTTGCACTTCTCTAAGGCTAGCTCTGGCACTGCGATCGTCGGTCAGTGCTTCATCTAGACGGTCCTGGGATTCTGCACCCTCCTGGGCCAAGTAGCGGTATCGATTCACTCGCTCACTCGTCAGGTTAGCTCGAGCTTGGGCCGATTCAACTTGGGCTCTGGCCTGGGCTATCTCCTCTGGACGGCTTCCCGCCCGTGCTTCTGCCAACCGGGCTTCCACCTGGGCCAACCGGGCTCTGGCCTGGGCTATCTCCTCTGGACGACTTCCCGCCCGTGCTTCTGCTAGAGCAGCTTCAGCTTGGGCCAACCGGGCTTGGGCTTGAGCAAGTTGAGCCTGAATTTCAGCATCGTCCATCTGGGCAATCACTTGCCCCTGCTTGACGCGATCGCCCTGCTCGACGAATAACGCTGCCAGTTGACCTGCGGTTTTGGGGCTGAGATTCACACTTTCAATCGGAACCACACTCCCGTTGGCGGTAATCCGAACCGTCAGGTCTTGGGACTGGACAGGGACTGTCAGCTTGGCAGTATCTACTTGAGGTCTGGCGCGCTCAACAACGAAGTAGGTAGCGGTGGAAATCAGGAACACACTACCTGCAACCAGCCCTGCTATCCAACGCTTAGGCCGATCTACTTTGCCAATCAAGGGAAGTCGCATGCAAGGTAAGCTCAAGGAGGTCAAGACAAGCAGGTAGCTGTCAAAGTCAAAGGTTCAGAAAACACTAGGATTTGATCCAAGTTAGAAAGAAAGGGTTTCCCTCCTGCCCTCTGGTTATCAGAGTCGCCTGAAGTAGCTATTCTGCTCTCATCTCAGTTTGTTCAAGACTAAGCTTTTTCATTTTAACGAAATGTAAAGCTAACTCGATGCTGGCACAGCCAAGACAAACTGTGACCCTCAAGGTAAGGATTTTCCAAAGACTCAATACGACCTGCAACCCTAGCCTCCTGCTACTTCGGGCTGCCAAAGCTCACCATACTGGTTTTTCAGGGCTTGCCAGGCTTCCACTTGGCCTGGAGCGTACTCCCCTGGCTTGCCCCACTGTAAAAACAAGCTGAGTCCGGGCTCGGCCTGTTCATTTAGGAACCGAATAGCGTAGGTCGTAAAGTTACCCCGTTTGGCGTCCCCCGTTTCAAATTTCACTTGTTTAATCAGGTCCATATTCAAGTGAAACTCAAAGGCATCCTGATGCATGTTGGCGTACTGACCCTTTGACAGGTCTGCGTAAAACAGTTTCTCAATGGTTCCTCTGGTTTCTAGCACTGCCATGTCACTGGTAACAATGAACCGGAGGGTTCCTAGGCTTTCACAGGCTTCTAAGAATTCTTTCAAAGTGGCAGTCATCATAAATATTCCAGTATATGCATGCTATCATTATGATAGCACGAAGCTAAATTATGGCTGACGTACTGATTCGAGAACTAGACTCTGTTGTAGTAGAGCGTCTTAAAAATCGGGCAAAGTCAAATGGACGGTCTTTGCAGGGAGAACTAAAGCACATCTTAGAGCAGGCAGCTCGAATCGATGTTGTTGATCTCCGCCTGCAAAGAGAGCACATTCGCTCGGTGCTCGCTGGACGGACTTTTAGCGATAGTACAGAACTCCTGCGCCAAGACCGGGAACGATGAGCGACCTCTACGTGGTCGATGCTAGCGTTGTTGTCAAATGGTACCTGCCTGAAGTGTATGCCGATCACGCTCGGAGATTGTTAGATACAGACTGTAGGCTTCTTGCTCCAGACCTTGTTTTTTCAGAAGTCGGAAATATTCTTTGGAAGAAGACCAGGCTAGGGGAGCTTTCTCCTGAAGAAACCAGTACTATTCTCGAAATGGTTGGGGCAGAGTCCTTAGAGATCTATCCATCCTGGCCGTTAGTGCTTGTGGCCCTAGAGATAGCTAACAATACCCAGCGAAGTGTCTATGACAGCCTCTACCTTGCTTTGGCTACTTCCCATAATTGTCCAATAGTGACTGCTGACCGAAAGCTGTGCAATGCCCTTCAGGGGACGCCCTTGGCACCGTACTTACTATGGATAGAAGGGATTTCACTTTGAGGCACCTCAGCTTTCATGACGCTCATAGGCATCAATAATCTGCTCAACTAGGGGATGGCGGATCACGTCGGCTTTGGAGAGGTAGCAGAAGGCAATGCCCTCGACGTGTTGCAGGATCTGTTGGGCTGCTGCTAAACCAGACTGTTGGTGACTGGGTAGATCGGTTTGCGTTACATCTCCAGTAATTACCATGCGGGAGTGGAATCCCAACCGGGTCAAGACCATTTTCATCTGGGCAGGAGTGGTATTTTGGGCTTCATCTAGGATGATAAAGGCATTGTTCAGGGTACGACCCCGCATGTAGGCCAAGGGTGCCACTTCAATCACGCCCCGTTCCATCAACCCTGGAATTTTTTCTGGGTTAATCAAATCGGCTAGGGCATCGTAGAGGGGACGAAGGTAGGGGTTGATCTTTTGTTGCAGATCTCCAGGCAGAAAGCCTAATCTTTCGCCAGCTTCCACCGCTGGACGGGTCAAAATCAACCGTTCGTACTGGTTGGCGAGCAGTGCTTGTACACCCAAAACCGCAGCCAGAAATGTCTTACCCGTTCCGGCAGGACCGATACTAAAGGTGAGAGCGTGAGTTCGAATCGCTTGAATGTATTGTCGTTGGCGCAGAGTTTTAGCCCGGATCAGTTCACCCTGGCGCGTTCGGGCCAGGATATCTCGCTGGAGGTCGCGGAGTTCCTCTTGCCGTTGGGTCTCTAGGGCTTGACGGACCGTTGAAATATCCACGCCAGTAATGGGCTTACCCTGACTCCAGTAGTCTTCTAGGGAGTAAACGAGCTGACGACACAGCTCAACTTGCTGGGAAGTCCCTGAAATCTGCAAAGCTTGACCTCTAAGCACGATTTTAGCACCAGTTTTGTCGGCCAAGGCTTTCAGATTTTCTTCGCGATCGCCCGCCAAGGCGATCGCGCTGGTTACACTAGGCAGTTGAATGGTCGATGCCGCTACCATGCCGCAATTGCTACTTCTCTTGTACTTACTTGAGCAGCAATGCTTCCAATCGATGTTTGGATCTGAGCCTGATGCAATGCTTGGCAATCGTCACTCCAATTCATCCAGTTGCTTGTGATCAAATTATTTTCCTCTCTAAACGAAAAACAAAAACACCTGAACTCAAGCATTCCATCTCAGGCATTTTTCAGGGATATGCTGCTAGCGGAAAGTCGGGCCAGCCGACGATCTACCCTTGGTCAACCGGGAATAAAAGCTAAGCCCAGCTCTTGCCAGTTCTTAATAGATTCTGGGGAATTAGCGGCGATGCTTGCGCGAGGCTTCTGCTTTGCGCTTGCGCCGGAGACTAGGCTTTTCATACCGCTCCCGCCGTTTGACTTCGGACAAAATGCCTGCTCTTTGAATTTTCTTCTTAAGACGTCTGAGTGCCGATTCAACGGACTCGTTTTCCCCCAAACGTACTTCTGACACGCGCTAATTTCACCTCCTTAATCTCAAGCTACCAGTATTATCAGTTGACTGTAGTTAAGCCCAGCTTGAATTTTTGCCTATTCACGCTCTAACGCTTGATGTCGCTGATCAGGGATTTTTTTAGCCACTTCTGGCTTGCGAGGAGGTCCCTGGGTTTCGTAGATATCCAGGTAAACTGAGTGACCATGCGCTTGAGCCGCCGTTGCTACTACCGTGCGAATGGCCTGAATTGTCCGCCCACCTCGGCCAAACACTCGTCCTTTATCTGAGCCTGCAAAGGCTAGACGTATCCAGATCCGAGCTTTGGCCGGAATAATTTCACAGTCAGTCCTCAGAGAATCTGGAGATTCTAGAAAAGGGGTGACCAAAAAAGAAACCAGTTTGGCGTAGTCAGGACCGTCTAGAGGGGAGTGGCTCATTGCAGATAGGGTTGTCTCAAGCCTGGGCCTGCTCAAAAACGTTATTTTTTTCAAAAATGCGGCGGACGGTTTCGGTCGGCTGGGCTCCCTCTTTCAACCGCTTGCGGATTGGCTCGACCTGGAGCCGAATTTCATCGGTTCTAGGATTGTAGAAGCCTAATTCTTCCAAGGGACGGCCATCACGGCGATCACGGCTGTTCATTGCCACAATCCGGTAGCTGACTTCATGTTTTTTGCCATGTCGCTTTAATCGTAGCTTAATCATGTTTGGTGAGCAGTATTCCTAGTTAGTAACTATAAAATTCTAGTGGTTCTGGAGAGCGGATGTCAGCTTTTTGTTGACCTAGGTAACTTATTGACAGACTGTGACTTGAAGTTGGGCTGAGCGGCCGTCACTGGAGGGCGGCTACAGGGTGCCAAATCCTTTCTTCTTCTTATCTTTTTTCTTCTTTTTCTTGGCGCTCTGACTGCCATCATAGCCTCGCCAGCCAGCACTGCGAGCTGGACCGCCCGCCATGAGTGGGTCACCCCCCATACCAGGAAAACCACCCCCCATACCCGGCATTTGTCCCCGTCCCATCTGCTGCATCAGCGATCGCATTTTTTGGAAATCACTCACTAGCTTGCTGACATCTTCCAGGCCACGGCCAGAGCCACCGGCAATCCGGCGACGGCGACTGGGGGAACTCGCTAAGAGGTCTGGGTTGCGTCGCTCCTCTGGCGTCATGGAGCCAATCATTGCCTCTGCCCGTTTGAGCTGAACTTCCCCCTGCTGAAGTTGTTCGTCCGACAACTTGTTCATGCCAGGAATCATCTTCATAATTCCGCCCAAGGAGCCCATGGTTTTCAGCAAGCGGGTCTGCTTGAGAAAATCAGTAAAATCAAAGTTAGCAGCCAGAATCTTCTGCTGCATCTTCTCAGCATCGGCGAGATTGAACTCCTCCTGGGCCTTTTCTACCAGGGTCAAGACATCACCCATGCCTAAAATCCGAGAGGCCATCCGCTCTGGATAGAATGGCTGCAAGGCTTCAACCTTTTCCCCCACACCAACAAATTTGATCGGTTGACCTGAGATCCGGCGCACCGATAAGGCCGCCCCGCCGCGAGTATCGCCATCCAGCTTGGTCAAGACCGCCCCAGTAATCCCAACCTGTTCGTGGAAGGTCCGAGTCAGGTTAGCTGCCTCCTGCCCGGTCATCGCATCCACGACGAGCAAAGTTTCGTGGGGTTGAACCGCCGCTTTGATCTGGCTTAACTCGGCCATCATGGCCGGATCAATCTGGAGCCGACCTGCGGTGTCAACAATTACAGTATCGACACCCTCTGCCCTGGCCCGCTCTACCCCTTGACGGGCAATCTCGACCGGGTTAACTGCGGTGCCGAGTTCAAAGACGGGCACGTTGATCTGATTACCCAGCGTCACCAGTTGGTCAATTGCTGCCGGACGGTAGATATCTGTGGCTACCAGCAGGGCATTGCGGTTTTGCTTGCGCAGTTGCAAGGCCAGCTTTGCTGCAGCCGTGGTTTTGCCTGTACCCTGCAAGCCAGCCAGCAACACAACCGTGGGTGCGGTATCAGCGCTAGCCAGGGGTATATTAGTCTCCCCCATCACCTGCACCAGCTCATCGTGGACGATTTTAATGAACTGCTGATCGGGACGAACCCCTGTGACAACTTGAGCACCGAGCGCTTTCTGCCGCACCTCTTCCACAAAGTCCTTGACCACCTGGAGATTTACGTCCGCTTCCAGAAGAGCACGACGAACCTCTCGTAAGGCGTCTTGGACATTAGATTCACTAATCCGGTTTTGACCCCGGAGTTTCTTCCAGGCCCCTTCCAGACGTTCAGAGAGTGCGTCAAACATAGGTCTAAACTATTGCCAGATAACTATTGTTACATAGAAACAGAAGCCGCAGCTTGCCGGAGCAGGCAGCCTCCCGAGATGAACCACAAGCACTAAATGGACTCTGGATCGATTCCCTGATCTCGCAAGTATTGAGCTAACCGTTCCGCTCGTGCCTCGGCCTGTTGACGAGCTTGAGACTCTGCAAGCAGTCGCTCTGCTAGTTCCGAAGGGATCAATAGCTTCTCGCCTGTATCCTCCCGGTAAAAGCTAATCAATGCTCCCTCAGCGACTAAGCGCAACTGCAAGAGTTCACTGCGACTATCAGCGATCGGCCCGTACCCTTCATCGCGTAAACGATGTCCCTGCAACTGGCCTTTTATCCACTCCCCTTTAGGATCAAACAACCAGTATTCAGGTACGCCCAACTGTTCGTACAGGGTCTTTTTATGCACCTGATCCTGCTCTTTAGTACTTTGAGAGGTGATCTCGAAAATCACGGCTGGCACCTGACCTTCTTCCCAGACCTTAAAATTGTCTCGTCCACCGGGAGATACATCAAAGACGACCATGACATCTGGGGCAACTCGGAGTTTGGGGAAGCCCTGAGCATAGTAGAAAAACTGGTTTGCTAGTACCGTGGCTTGGCGACCCTTGAGATACTGCTGGAGGACTTCTAGCGTGACGAGCATGGCGTAGAGATGGACATAAGTTTCAGCCACAGGCTCACCGTCTGAACTAGGGTAGCTAACTGCCTGAGAGTGTACTGAAATAGTCATGAGCAGCTCCGGTGCGCTGAGTTGATCCTATCCGGTTTGATCTGACGCTACTACAAAGTTAGTTGACGGAACCTGATGACGAGACGAAACACTACTCCACCAAGGGATACTGCCCGTTTTGGGCTTTTTTAATCGGAAAAGAGCAAAATCGAACGTCAACTTAACAGTTTCTTTAGCTGATTGTTGTCAGTTCTTAATGTTGAACGCCTATCTTGAGACTTGGCTGTATCGACCAGTGCTGTCTATTAGCTTGGGCTCGCTCGGTGCGGTGTGGTTGCGATCGCCCTCAGGTTGAGACTGTTTGTCAACCTTGGCCTGAGTACTAGCTAACTTGCACTTCCCGGTTTAGCCTCCCCTGGCGGGGACTTAAGCAAGTGGGCCTGGTAGGGACCGTTTGTCTTTGCCCAAAAGTTACTAGCAGCATTCTAAACAAACCTGTTTATTGTGCTGGGCTTGCAACCAGAATTACAGCGCTAATTAAGTGAGCTTCAAGTTAAGTGCCCCAGCTCAGATCCTGCAGCTTTATCAAGGACCAGTTCGGTGAACGCCTTCGTTCCACCCCTAAGCTCGAAGTTCCAGGAAAAAAGCTCGACCCTTCGAGTTCAAGGCTAAGAGTTTCTAGAAAAAGGCCTGGGGTTTTCTGTTCAAAGCTCGATCTGTTGAGTTTAAGGCTTGAGGTTCCGAGTTCTGTTCCTGTAGCTTTTGTTTGCCGCCGGGTAGCGTTGCAAAGCACTCTTCAACCTTGATGCTCTGAACCAAAAATAAGGTACCCAATATCAGCCAATCAACTCAACTCCAAATTCAAACGCAGTGTTCTCAACATTAGTGGTTAGCCCTAGCAGCCTAGCTTCTCCTCTATGCCTGAGATAGGACAACTTCTAACCAGTCTAATTTCTAGACAATCTTTCCAGAATTCTAAATATTTTAGAGGTTTAACAGATGGCAGCTAATTATTACAACCTTCTTGGAGAAGGTCCATTTACACAGGATTGGTCAAATACAGGTCTGATCACGACTAACGATGATTGGTCTGGTGTACCGAGCATTGTTGGCTATCTCGGTGATGTCAACTCGGCCAGTCCTACTGATGTAGATCCGCAGACAGTTGTTGGTCCTGCTCTAGGCGCGGTCGATGTTATTGCAAACCAGACTAACCCCAACAGTCTCTCAAACGGTGGCGTTGCTGAATTCCAGATAACAGACCCGGTTGTGGCTCTTAACGGTTCAGGTACAGCAGATGCCCCCTCCTTAGTGTTTTTCCTCGACACCACAGGGGTCGAAAATGTCACCGTCTCGTACAACCTGCGAGATATTGACGGGTCTGCAGATAATTCAAGGCAGCAAGTCGCCCTGCAGTACCGCGTTAGCGACACCGGCAATTTCACAAATGTCCCTGCTGGCTATGTCCCAGATGCTAGTGATGGCCCAACTGTAGAGGGACGGGTAACACCTGTTAACGTCCCATTGCCAGCAGAAGCAAACAATCAACCTCAGCTCCAGGTACGTGTTCTCACCACTAACGCTACTGGAAATGACGAGTGGATCGGGGTCGATGATATTAGGATCACAGGCACGCCGACTGGCGGTAGTGGCACGCCGACTATCACCATTAATGATGTCACCGTTACTGAAGGAGATGCTGGCACCATCGATGCCAACTTCACCGTTACCCGGTTTGGAGATGTTAGTGATTCCACCACTGTAGAGTTTGCTACTGCTGACGGCACTGCTACAGCCAACAGCGACTACAACCCCACGAGTGGTACTCTCACCTTCGGGGCTGGGGAGACGACCATGACGGTTACTGTCCCTGTACAAGGCGACACCGTGGATGAAGATAACGAAAACTTCTTTGTCAACCTGAGCCAGCCAACCAACGCCACCATTGCTGATGGTCAGGGCGAAGGCACCATTGTAGATGACGATACCGCTGTTACCATTACCCCCATCTATGAAATCCAGGGTGCGGCTCAAACTTCGCCTTTAGTACGTGATTCTGTCACCACTTCAGGCATCGTTACCGCACTTGACAATAATGGCTTCTACCTGCAAGACCCGACGGGGGATGACAACCTAGCGACTTCTGACGGTATCTTTGTCTTCACCTCTTCAAGACCCACTGTCGCCATCGGTAACGAAGTACAAGTCGAGGGACCAGTCAGTGAGTTTATCCCTGGCGGTCCTGCTACGGGAAATCTTTCCACGACACAAATTTTCAGGCCCACGGCGATCGCCACTTTATCAACGGGTAATGCTCTGCCTGACGCTGTGACCCTTGGTGAAGGGGGTCGCGTGCCGCCGTCAGAGAATATCGATGATGATGCCTTTGGCAGCTTCGATCCAGTGACTGATGGCATTGACTTCTTCGAGTCCCTAGAAGGGATGCGGGTGACGGCCCAGGATGTTGTTGCGGTTGCTCCAACTAACGGCTTTGGCGAGATCTTCGGTGTTGTCGATAATGGTGACAGCGCGACTGGGCTTAGCGATCGCGGCACCCTCAACATCAGCCCGGACGACTTCAACCCGGAGCGGATTCAAATTAACGAAGATACCGGCATTTTGCCCGGTTTTGAGCTTCCCCTGGTGGATACTGGCGCATTCCTGGGTGATGTAACCGGCGTGGTTTCCTACGCATTTGGCAACTTCGAGATCCTGCCGACTGAGAGGTTTATCGCCACAGCTTCCGACCTCCAACCCGAAACCAGCACCCTGACTCCAACTGCAGCTCAACTCGCTGTTGCCAGCTATAACGTCCTCAACCTCGACCCCAATGATGCAGATGGAGATACTGATATTGCGGATGGTCGTTTTGATCAGATTGCCTCTCAGATTGTCAACAACCTCAACTCACCCGACATCATCAGTCTCCAAGAAATTCAGGATAATGATGGTTCCGTCAATTCTGGCGTAACCGCTGCTGACCAGACCCTGGAGTTGCTCGTAAACGAGATCGCTACTACTGCTGGCGGCCCCGCCTATGAGTTCATTGACAACCCCTTCATTGGGAATAACACCAGCGGCGGTCAACCGGGCGGTAATATTCGCACCGCCTTCCTCTACAACCCGGAGCGGGTTGATTTAGTGGAGGATTCCGTTCGCACGGTCACCGATCCGCAAGACCAGCAGACCAATCCCGATAATCCCTTCTTCGACAGCCGCCTGCCCCTGGCAGCCGATTTCCAGTTTAACGGTCAAACGGTCACGGTCGTTAACAACCACTTCTCCTCCAAAGGAGGCAGCGCGCCGATTCTGGGTGTTGAACAGCCTTTCGAAGCGCGCCAGGAAGATCCAACGGTTAATGGCAGCTTGGATCAGCGCCGAGCCCAAGCCGAAGCAGTCAACGACTTTGTTGGGAACATTCTGGCTGACAACCCCAATGCCAATGTGGTGGCGGGGGGAGACTTCAACGAGTTTGAGTTCGTCTCCCCTCTGGAAATCCTGGAGCAGAACCTGACCAACCTGACGGAAACCTTGCCAGCGGACGAGCGTTACACCTTCATCTTCCAGGGGAATTCTCAGGCCCTCGATCACATCTTGGTTAGCGATAGTCTTGCTGCTGGTAGCGCGGAGTTTGACGCAGTTCACGTTAATAGTGAGTTTGCTGAGACAGACGAGCGGGCGAGCGACCACGACCCAGTTCTGGCGGGCTTTTCTCTGGATGTTCCGCCTGGTGTCATCAATGGTACACCTGGTCCTGACAACCTCAACGGTGGCAACGGCAATGACACCATCTTTGGTCGCGGCGGCAATGATTGGATCAGTGGTGGCAACGGCAATGACACCCTCGATGGTGGCAGTGGCAACGACAACCTCAACGGTGGCAACGGCAATGACACCCTCCTGGGTCAAGCGGGTGACGATACCCTGGTCGGTGGCAACGGCAATGACACCCTCGATGGTGGCAGTAGCAACGACACCTTGACGGGTGGTAATGGTCGCGATCTCTTTGTGTTGGCTCCTGGTAATGGAACAGATACCGTTACTGACTTCAGAGATGGTCAAGACCGGCTTGGCTTATCGGGTGGTCTAATTTTTGAAGACCTGACCATTGCCCAGGGTACAGGTGCCAATGCAAGGAATACCTTGATCAGTATCGACAGCAGTGATGAGCTTCTGGCGACCCTGACTGGCGTGCAGAGCAGCGCGATTACCGGTGCTGATTTCGTCACTGTATAGCGCGTTAACGGGGCTGGGGAGTCAAATGATTCCCCAGCTTTTACTGTGGCAGCTATTTGATTTCCCTAGGAGAGGCTAAAAAGCAGTGCTAATGCTCGTTGATGAAGTCCGAAGACTCAGTCACGAGACTTTAATACTCGTTAATGAAGTTCAAAGACTCAATCGCGGGGTTCAGAGACTCAACAACGAGGTTCTGATCCTCGTTGACGGGGTTCAAAGACTTGGCGACGAGATCCAAAGACTCGCTTGCGGAGTTTAGAGACTCGATGACGAGGTTCTAATACTCGCTGGCGCAGATCAAAGACTCAGCGACGAGGTTCTGATACTCATTGATGGAGTTCAAAGACTCAGCGATCGCTATCATGCACTTCCAAATCAATTACTTGCCTAGTCATTCTTACTTAAAGCCCACTCAAGCCCTTATACCTAGTCATCCTAATCACACTAAAATCCCCCTCTACTTGACAAGGAAATTTTTATGGCCAGTACCCCAGAACCCATCCGCTTTGCTCAGTTCAACGCTTCGCTGAATCGTGACACCGAAGGTCAATTGATTACAGACCTTTCGACTCAAGACAATGCTCAAGCCCAGAATGTCGCCGAGATCATCCAGCGAACCAACCCGGATGTACTGTTGATCAACGAGTTTGACTTTGACGAGGACGGTACAGCGGCCCAACTTTTTAGGCAAAACTACCTCTCGGTGAGTCAGAACGGGATTGACCCGGTCGAGTACCCCTATTTCTACGTTGCGCCCTCAAATACGGGCATCCCTTCTGGGTTTGACCTGAACAATGACGGCTCCGTGGGTGGTCCAGACGATGCCCTCGGATTCGGCTTCTTTCCGGGTCAGTTTGGTATGGTGCTGTACTCCAAGCATCCGATTGACGCTGAGAATGTCCGCACCTTCCAGCAATTTCGCTGGCAGGATATGCCCGGTGCCCTACTTCCAGATGACCCAGCCACGCCTGAACCGCAGGATTGGTACTCACCAGAAGAGCTAGATGCCTTTCGGCTGTCCTCCAAAAACCATTGGGATATCCCGATTGAAGTCAATGGCGAAACTGTCCACGTCCTGGCTAGCCACCCGACCCCGCCGGTATTCGACGGCGAGGAAGACCGCAACGGCACCCGCAACCATGACGAGATCCGCTTCTGGTCAGACTACGTCACCCCTGGAAAAGGCAGCTACATCTATGACGACGCTGGCAACTCTGGCGGTCTGAGGGCTGGATCTCGCTTTGTGATCATGGGCGACCAGAACGCCGACCCAGAGGATGGGGACAGTACAGATGACGCCATCCTGCAACTGCTCGACAATCCGCTGGTTAACACCAGTGTCACCCCCGCTAGTGCGGGAGGTCCTGAGCAGGCAGCGTTGCAGGGCAGTGCCAACGCCATCCATGAAGGTGACCCCGCATTTGATACCGCCGACTTCAATGACGAGCTTCCGGATGGCTCTGGCAACCTGCGAGCAGATTACGTCCTGCCCTCTAATAACCTGCGGATCGTAGATGCAGCAGTATTCTGGCCGGAGAGTAGTGACCCGCAGTTCCCGCTGGTTGGCACGTTTGACCCCAGCCTTCTCCCTACCGGGTTCCCCAGTTCTGACCATCGCCTCGTCTCGGTAGATGTAGATCTGCCGCTGACGGTGCTGCCGACGGTCGAAACCCCCCCAGTGTTCGACGTGGAAGAGCCTCCCAGTGGCCCTCCCCTCGCGAGTGCCGATGATCCAGCCATCTACGTTCACCCTACCGACTCCTCGCGCAGCTTGGTGATTACTGCCCTGAAAAATGGCGGACTACAGGTCCACGACCTGAAAGGTAAGTTGGTACAGGCGATCGCGCCCGACTCTCCCGATGACCTGCGCTACAACAACGTCGATACCTTGTACGGTTTCAACCTCGGAGGACAGTCAGTGGATCTGGTGGTGGCCTCAGATCGTGCAAATGACACCCTGGCAATCTTCCGCATCGATCCGGCAACCCGTCAGCTCACTAACATTACCGCTCCCGGCATCCCAGACTCTATCTTTGGAGTGGACGATGGTGAGCAAACTGCCTATGGTTTAGCCAATTATGTCAGCCCCACCTCAGGTAAGACTTACTCCTTTGTTACCCAGTCGGATGGCAACCAGATTGCCCAACTGGAGCTGGTGGCCAACAAGGCAGGGCAGGTGGATGCCCAGATCGTGCGAAGGCTCTCTGTCCCGATTCCGGAAGATGAGGAACTGGATGCCCAAACCGAGGGGATAGTTGTAGATCAGGAGTCAGGTGACCTCTACATTGGCCAGGAAGATGTGGGCATCTGGAAGTTTTCCGCCGAGCCTGGTAGCGGCATCACTGGCACCTTAATTGATGAGGTCTATCCCAACGGCAGCAATCTCAAAGCTGACGTTGAAGGGTTGACCCTCTATTACGGCGCAGACGGCACTGGTTACCTGCTCGCCTCCAGCCAGGGCGATAGCACTTTTGCCGTTTACAGTCGCGAAGGCAACAACGATTACCTGGGCAGCTTCCAGGTGGGGGCGTCCGGTGGCATTGATCCTACTGACGGCAGCGATGGCCTGGACGTGATTAACCTGCCCTTAGGTCAGTTCTCCTCCGGGTTGCTGGTGGTGCATGACGAACTCAACGAGCCTGCCTTACTGGTCGAGGACGATGAGGGGGAGATAGATAACGTCAGTGGCAACTTTAAGTTTGTGCCCTGGGAAAATGTGGCGAATGCCTTCCCTAATCCCCTAGAGATTAATACCACGCGCTTTGACCCGCGTAACCCAACCCCAGCCTCCCTGATCAATGGCGTTGCCAGCGGCGATACGACCCAGACTTCCACGGTGCTGTGGACTCGCAGCAATTTTGGCGGCGATGTCACCTTTGAGTATTCGACCGACGCAAACTTTAGTACCATCCTGGGGACGCAGACCCGCACGGTGACAAATATTAACCGACCCGTGAAGGCTGCGATCGCCGGGTTAACCCCTGGAACTGATTACTTCTACCGCGCTACCGATGCCGCTGGTGCCACGGCAACAGGTCAGTTTGAAACCGCAGCCGCACTGGGAACGCAGGCTGGTCTGCGCTTTGGTGTCGCCGGAGACTGGCGCGGTGAGCTAGGCCCCTACCCGGCCATCTCTAACGCCGATCAGCGCAACCTGGATTTCTTTGTTGAGCATGGCGATACGATCTATGCCGATTTTGAGTCTCCGGTTTTACCCGGTGTTGATCAGGCCAGAACCTTAGCAGAGTACCGGGCCAAGCACAGTGAAGTCTATGGCGATCGCTTCGGCACAAACACCTGGGCTGATTTACGAGCGTCAACCTCAATCCTGGCAATAATTGACGACCACGAGGTGACCAATGACTTTGCTGGCGGTGCTGCCGCTGCTTCTGATCCTCGGTTTGGGACTAACAGCGGCTTGATCAATGACACCCAGCTCTACAACAACGGCCTGCAAGCCTTTCAAGAGTACAACCCGCTCCGGAATGAGTTCTATGGGGAAACGGGCGACCCCCGCACAGCCAATGAGCGGCAGCTCTATCGCTTTAACACCTATGGCAGCGATGCCGCCTTGTTTCTGCTAGATACTCGCTCCTTCCGGGACACTCAGCTTGATCCGGCTGATCCCAGCAATCCGCTACCGTTCCTGGCAGATAGCTTTGACCCTAGCCGCACGCTTCTGGGCCAACCCCAACTGACAGACTTAAAAAATGACCTCCTGCAAGCAGACAGCGACGGCATTACCTGGAAGTTTGTCACGGTGCCTGAGCCAATCCAAAACCTGGGTGTTGTCGGGGCTGAAGACCGCTTTGAGGGCTACGCGGCTGAGCGGACCGAGCTACTGAAATTTATTGACGACAACGAGATTGATAACGTTGTTTTTGTCGCTGCTGATGTTCACGGCACCTTAGTCAACAACCTCACTTACCAGACGGGGCCAGGGCAGTCTCAGATTGCCACAAATGCCTTTGAAATTACTACGGGCGCTGTCGCCTTTGATGCACCACTTGGCCCTACGGTGGTTAATCTTGCTGCTGGCCTTGGTTTGGTTGACGCAGACCAAAAAGCCTTTTACGACGCTCTCCCCGTTGCCGGGGACGCAGACAACCTAGTGAATGACAAGGATGACTTTTTCAAGCAGTTGGTCAATGCCCAGCTTGCCCCCTTGGGTTACGACCCGCTTGGCTTAGAAAACTCTGGGATTAACGCCAGCCTAGTCCAGGGGGATTACGTGGCAGCCCACACCTACGGCTGGACAGAGTTTGAAATCGACCCCGAAACCCAAAAGCTGACCGTTAAAACCTACGGAACGCCACCCTACAGCGAGGCAGAGTTGCTGGCAGACCCAGCGGCGATCGCCAGCCAGACCCCAACTGTTGTCAGCCAGTTTGACGTGAAGCCGACGCTCTCCAGTCAGGGTGGCAATAACACCTTTGTGATCCAGCCAGGGAATGGAACCGATATCGTGAGTGATTTTGGCGGAACTGGTCCAGGGGTGAATCCTACCGTCGCAGTGCTGGCAGAAGTGGATACCCTGAAGTTTAAAGGGGAAGGGCTAACGGCTGAGAATCTGCTCCTGACCCAGGCAGGAAGCGATCTAGTGATCGGGTTTGAGGGGGTGAATATTGAAGTTCGCCTGAGGGATCTTGCCCTTGAAGACCTGGACAACCTGCAAAAGGCCACTGGCGCAGCGGTTGATATTGGCAACATTCTGTTTAACGGGCAGACCGAAATTGAGGACAGTTTTGATGTTTTCAACGCTGATCAACAGCGCAACACTGTTTTCAATCCAAATACTGTCACGTTCCTGAATGAGCTGAATAACACCACGAGCGGTCGGCACGGCTCTGATGATGTGATCAACGGTCAAGGGGGCAACGACACGCTGTCAGGCCTGGGTGGAAGTGACATTCTCCGAGGTGGCGATGGTGATGATACTCTCATTGGTGGAGCTGGTCAGGATCAGTTCTGGGTTGCTTCTGGAGCACTGCCGCAGGGTGTAGATACAGTGACTGATTTCCAGGTGGGCGTCGATGCGATCGGCGTAGTGGGCTTGCCTGGAGTAACCGGGATTGATGACCTCAGTATCACCCAGACGGGGGCTGACACACTGATTAAGGCTTTGAATCAAGACTTGGTTATCTTGACAGAGATTCAACCAAGTACCCTTGGCAGCAGCAGTTTCGCCTTTGCTTAGGCTGGCAAGGGATAATGGGGTGAAGGTGCTTGGGAGCTTTTCACCCCGTTAATCACTGCTCTTTGACCATCTCTTCAATAGTTTCTTTGCCAAATCGCATCATATTGTGGAGATGTGAGTATGTGAACTTACCATTTCTACCTAAAACTTTTAGATTGCTAAAGTTTTTCATGAACGAAGTAACCTCTTGAATCTTTTCTTTTTGACCTATTTCTAGAATTGGATAGGCATAGTTTATTCTTTTAACCAAGGCATCTATCACCTCCTCCTCTTTGATCCAGCCAATTTGACTCAGGCGTGAGCAAACTAGCTGAATTAGTTTGCAATCTTCTAATATCCAAACATCATCTTTTTCCTGGCAGGGAATTTCTGCTATCAGCGAGGTTTGGTTTGGTGGAGACATATCCAAACTTCTGTTTTTTGGTTCATACACTCTAGTAAACGGGAACTCAGGGCTAGGAAAGTAAACTGAAGCGTTTTCAGAAACTGTTTTCCTATTCAAGAAAAGAGCGACTAAGATTAGATTACGGTAGCGCAGGCTTTTCACTAGGTGTATAACGTTTTTACTAGGCAATGGCTCCATAATCTGCGCAAGAATCGTCAGTGGTAATGTGCTTACTACTTCATCTACCTCTATTGTCTTGTCTCCATTAACTTCAATTGCTTGAATTTGTTTGTAGTTGTGTAAAATTTTAGTAATTCTCGAGTTTTTCTGAATGTTTTCCTCTCCACAAAACTTTCCTAGCTTGTTTGTAATTGAACCAATGCCCATTTTAGGATAATAAAATGAGCCATCTAGATGTTCTACTTTTGCGTTTCGTCCGTAAATTGCTTCTACAATAAAAGTTTTTAGATCTAGTCCCTTCAGTCTTTTACCAGCAATGCTTGGTGAAAGCTTACTACACTCAGTTCCCCAAAGTTTCGAACTATAATTCAATAAAAAACTGTTGGCTATAGTTTTTCCATAAGTTGATTTTGCAAAACTTTCAAAGCTCTCGTGCAAACCACTATTTGCCAATCTAGAAGTTACTAACTCAAGGGCAGCTTTCCCTGCTGTGTGGAGTCCTAAATTTTTTACCAAGTTTATGGGTGAAAGTGGAAAATCTATGAACTTTCCCTCGTAGTAAATTTGACTTGGTACTTTAATCTTTCTTAACTCATAGCCCAGTAAATCTTTTATCTCTTTAGTGATCTCACTATCTTTATCGTGAAAACGATGTGCTCCTGAGTCAAAAAGAAAGTTTTTGTGCTCTAGAGTAATACAGTTTCCTCCTATTTGACTGTTTCCTTCGTAAATAGTGAATGGCATTTTATTCTTTCTTGCATAGTATCCTACAGCAAGACCAGCTGGACCTCCTCCTAGTATTGTCAGCTTAGATCCAGTGATGCAATTGTTTAGGTGATTTGGTGTGTTCATCTAGAGGTTTGACTAGTAATCTTCTTGAAACTTGGAACAGTTTTAGATTGAAGAACTTAATTACAGACCCACTTAGGTCTGTTATCCACTGAACTTGTTGATTGCATAGTAGCCAAAGCGCTAAGCGCTCTCTCAGGGTCAACTCAGCATTGCCCTACTCTCCAACCCTGGCTTTCTCAGGTGCCTGACTGGTGTGAGCCTTTGAGTATCCTAAGTCTTGTTGCAAAAGTTTGCTACCAGGGGTGGGTAGCCCTTAGACACGTAGATTCACGTTCGTCAATAGAACCTGTGGCAATTACTCTCAGGGTGTTTTGAATAGTTTTGTATGTGCTGCTTAATTCATGCCTAAGCTCGGATAGTCCTACCAAGCGATAGAAAACTTGAAAAAGATTATCACAAATTTCCCTACTTTAAAGTAGCTTCTTGCAAAAAATGCTCAATTACCCGGTAGGATAAGTAATCGACAACCTTAAACTCGATAAAATGTTGCGACTTAGGTTTACGCAGGGAAAGTTAGACCGATCCTCTCTTCAATACTGGCAGTCAAAATCAGCATGGACCGCTTTAGGTGCAATGTTCATTGCTTGTGCGCTCACTACAGCTTGTAGGAGTAATAGCGGACCCTCTAGTATCAGCCCCACACTTAGTAATCAACAGGCTGATACTGCTAAAGTGCAGTTCAGCGATCGCCAGATCGTCAGTGATTTTGCTGATCGGGTCGTTGTTCCAACTAACCAACTGTTCGCCAAGCGGGCTCAGGAACTCTCCTCTGTCGTCAGTGCTTTTGTCAAAGATCCTAACGACCAAACCCTCAAAGCCGCTCAGGATGCTTGGGTAGCTGCTCGTTCTCCCTGGGAGCAAAGCGAGTGCTTCACCTTCGGTCCAGCAGATTCACTGGGGTATGATGGGGCGCTAGACACGTGGCCTGTGAATGAAACTGATCTCAAGGCCGTCCTCCAAAGCCAGGATCAGTTGACACCCACTTACGTCCAACAACTCAAAGACACCGAAAAAGGTTTTCATGTGATTGAGTACCTGCTCTTTGGTGAGAACAGCAATAAACAGGCCGCTGATTTCACCAAACGGGAGTTGACCTACCTCCAGGTTTTGACAACAGACTTCAGCAAGGTTGCCAATGAGTTAGTCAATAGCTGGACGCAGGGAGCTGAAGGTCAGCCCGCCTATCAGGAGGTAATTGCCACTGCCGGGGAAAGTGGCAATAGCACTTATCCGACGCTGCAGGCCGGGGCTGCAGAGATTGTTCAGGGCATGATTGATAGTCTCGATGAGGTCGCGAATGAAAAAATTGGTGAGACATTTGAACATAAAGACCCAAAGCTGGCGGAAAGCCGGTTTAGCTTGAACACGTTGAAAGACTTAAAAAGCAACGTTCAGGGGGCTCAAAATGTCTACTTGGGTCGTTTCCCGGCGGCTAACACCAGTGGTACAGGCTTGAGTGCCCATGTTGCCAAGGTGAATCCAGATCTAGATACGCGGGTCAAGAAGGAAATTCAGGCATCTCTGGACGCCCTGAATCAGATCCCTGGCCCGCTCGAAACAGCGATCGCAAATCCCCAGGCAGTGGGTGCAATCAAAGCAGCACAGGAAAGGATCAACCAATCGCGTAACACCCTTGAGCAGGAAGTCCTGCCCTTAGTTCAAGGCTAGTTTGAGGTGTAGCATGGGACTCAATCCGGCAAAAAGGCCCTTCAAATTCCTCAGCATCTTTGTCCTCGCACTGATTGCTGGGATGGCGCTATCCACTTTCCTTGGCTATAGTCGGCTGTCTCAACGGCAGGTGGCGCTGGCGGGTGGGGCAACAACGGCATTCCTGCGGACATCCCAAGGATTACAACAACCAGCAGCAAATCTGAGTGAAGCAGACCTGGCGCAGCATATTGAGGGCGATCGCGCCTTCGAGGCTGTCTTCGTCACGGCCCCAGCACCGATCAATGCTGGTCTAGGACCGTTGTTTAACAACGCCTCCTGTGCCGGTTGTCACAATCGAGATGGCCGGGGTATGGCGGTTAAAAGTCAACTGCTGGTGCGAACTAGTCTACCCCAGGGGCACCCTGCGATCGCCAAGCCAGTGGCAGCCCCAATTTCGGCGGGGGGTGCAGCTCAAGGAAAGCAGGTCATTTTTGAATCTCACCCAGAAGCAGCGGTGACGCTGGGGAATGCGCCGCCCGTGCCTAGAATCGGCACCCAGATCCAGGATCAGGCGGTCTACGGTCACCCTCCAGAGGCAACGGTAGAGATCAATTGGCAGGAGCAAGCAGGCAGGTATAGTGACGGGACAGCTTACACCCTTAGATCCCCCCTGATTGCCATCACGCTTCCCGATGGTCAGCCACTCCCCTCAGAGGTGTTGACTTCGCCCCGTATTCCCACGCCTGTATTTGGTCGCGGTCTGATGGAAGCCATTCCCGAGAAGACCGTACTTGCTTTAGCTGACCCTGAGGATCACAACAACGACGGTATATCCGGTCGTCCTAACTGGGTCTGGGATACGACAAAAAAGTCAGTCACCCTGGGCCGCTTTGGGCACAAGGCCAATATCCCCAATCTCTTAGAGCAAACAGCTTTAGCGTATGTTAACGACATGGGCGTGTCAAATTCCATGTTTCCAGAGAAAGATGGAACTAGCGACATTGATGACCAGACCCTCAAGGCCGCAACCTTTTATACCCAGACGATTGCAGTCCCTGTCCGGACTCTGATTGATGATGCCGCAGTGCAGCGGGGTGAGAAGTTGTTTAGTCAAGCCAATTGTGCGGCTTGCCACGTGGCAGAACTCCGCACAGGTCAGCACGAGATTAAGGCCCTGGCGAACCAGAGAATCTACCCCTACAGCGATCTGCTGTTGCACGACATGGGCAAAGGTCTAGCCGACGGCAGAGCAGATTTTCAAGCCTCTGGGACAGAGTGGCGGACGCCGCCTTTGTGGGGTCTTGGCCTCACCCAGACTGTACTTCCCTACTCCGGCTATTTGCACGACGGTCGAGCCCGCACCGTGGCGGAGTCAATTCTCTGGCACGGTGGAGAAGCTGAACCATCAAAGCAGGCTTTCAGAACAATGACAGCGGGCGATCGCGAAGCCCTGGTCAAGTTTTTGAACTCACTGTAGTTGGAGTCTTAGCTTAAGATCACTTAGATCGCAACGATATCAGAGCTGGTGACCGGAAAAGCGTTGGGTAGACTTGCGAACCGCACCTGTTCTTTGCTACCCGTACCATCTTGGTCAAAATAGAGAGCACCAAGGTTTGAATTGAAGATGAACCAATCTTCAGCATCGTTCGCACTTGAGCCCAGGAAGAACTGACCAAGAGCGATCACACCTGGCTCTAGGCCACCGCCAAAACCGTCAGCATCGACTTGGATCGTGTCATCAGCCGATAAGAAATCTGGAATTGTAGCCACACCTTCATTTGCAGCGTTAAAGCTAAATTGATTAGAGAGCTGGCAAGAGTTAACGGTTCTTCTGCTGGTTGATCAAAGCCATCCTCTTCCTCCAGGGAAAAAGTACTTAATTTTGCAAAGTCTGGATTAACTTGATAATCCCTATGAAACTAGCCGCTATGTGTATAAGCTTGCAATACCACTCAGGCTGACAAAGCCGCACTCAGTGTGGTCATCGCCATATTGGACGAAGGGATAAGCCTAGCGTTGTGAACAGAATGGCCAGAATCCAAAGCACTGGGCCAACAACTCCCGGCCACCATGGAAAATAGCCAGGCAAAACAAAGAACCACAACAGCCCTACCTCCGTCCAGCTAATCATAATCAAATTTGCCCAGTATCCAAGTTGGCTGTTTCGCCAGTTGAATAAAACAGCGATCGCGATGGCCCCAACCGCAAACCAGAGGATATGAAATGCCCCCTGATAGATACGGGCTTGGAGAACTCCCGGCTCTATTTGCGTCGAGGCAAACTCAAACATCTGCGCTACGACGCGAAAATGCCAAAATCCCCAGAGACCATAGAAAACTGCACCAATCTTATGAAAGGGAAGGCCATCAGCCTTTCTTTGCTGAACAGTCATGTCCGTCGGTTTGCTCATAACAATTCTCCTGCTTGTGTTTGAGTGAGTCAGCAACTACTGCGTGTTTGCTTTCGATTAGCTTGATGACGGCAGACCCACTCTGAAAAGCGGGTCAATGTGGAAACAGTATTGCGGCTTCTCATCTATAAAGTAACAAAAGCTGTTCATGAGCAATCCTGCTCGGAATGGCCAAAAGTTGGGATAACGACAAGTGAAACCACTTTTAGGAAATGGTTAGTTGTCCATTTCCCAAAAGTGTAGACCAAGCTTGTAGATAGCGGTTAAACAGGTTAAGGGCCTATCCTGCAAGCTTTACAGCAACTAGCATGATTTAGATAACAACAATGTCAGAGCTGTTGATGAGAAAACTGTTAGACAGGCTTGCAAACTGTATTTGTGCAGCACCACCTGTACCATCTCTATCAAAGTACAAAGCACCACTGTTTTCATTGTAGATGAACCGATCTTGAGGATCGTTGGCACTTGAGCCCAGGAAGAACTGATTGCTCGCGATCGCACCCAGCTCTAGGCCACCGCCAAAACCGTCAGCATCAACTTCAATCGTATCATCGACCGAGAAGTCTGCGATTGTATCCACACCTCGCTCTGGGGAGTCAAATCTAAATCTATCAGAACCACTAAAACCAATCAGGGTATCATTGCCTGGCCCACCAATAAGGATATCATTACCCTCATCGCCAAACACGTCGTCATTGCCAGACCCGCCGAATTGGATATCATTACCAGACCCACCAATCAGAACGTCATTGCCGGGGCCGCCAAAAAGAGTGTCTTTGCCATTATCCCCAAAGAGAGCGTCATCGCCATTACCGCCATAGCCTCGGTCATTGCCAGACCCACCAATCAAGGTGTCATCACCCTCGTCACCAATCAGAACGTCATTGCCGCTATCGCCACTGAGTTCGTCATTGCCGCTATCGCCATTGAGGAGATCATTGCCCTCTCTACCAAAAAGCCGGTCATCGCCATTCCCACCAAAGACTAGGTCATTGCCGAAATCGCCACCAAGGAGGTCATTGCCGTTCCCACCATAGACTAGGTCATCGCCTAAAAGGCCATCCATGATGTCATCGCCGTTCCCACCAAAGAGGATATCATCGCCGTCCCCGCCAACGCCTCGGTCATTGCCGTTCCCACCAAAGACTAGGTCATTGCCGTCCTCGCCACTAAAGATGTCATTGCCGAGTCCACCAAAGATGGCGTCATTACCGGGACCGCCCAAGAGGCCGTCATTGCCGTCCCCACCAAAGAGTCGGTCATTGCCGTCTTCACCAAAGAGCCGGTCATTGCCGGGACCGCCCAAGAGGTCGTCATCGCCACCCCTGCCATTGATGAAATCACTTTCTCCGGGCGCACCAAGCAGAATGTCATTGTTGTTAGTTCCAATAATTCTGGCCATATTTGTACTTCCTTTTCAATTAGTTTGATTCAGAGAGATTTACTTGCAGCAGGTTCTACTGGGCTGGCTCTTTTTAGTGCCAGCCTCTAAAAGCAGAGAGAAGTGCTAAGCAGGTGAGTCAGATTGAGTACAACACTCTTGACTTGAATTGATTTTTGGGCTGGACTTGTGGACTTAATTAATTTACGTTCACCTACTCAGCAGGTCTCTCTTTCTGGATGTTGCTGAATATTGATGCTGTAATGCTCAGCCCTAAAGAACTGGTGTTTAATGTGTTTACATGAGCTGGGCACCAACTCTTACCTATTCTTTAAACAACCAAAGCTTACGAGAGCAAAGCTTACGCAATGACATAGAAGAAGTCAAATAGCTTTATTCCATACCTTTCATAGCTTTTATCTAACCACGCGGGTCAGGCAGAAGTGAAAGCATAGCTTAGACAGTTAAGCTCAGGCTGCCTTGAAAGATTAGAAAGATTAGATAGAGACACTGCTGATTGACGACTGGTCTTACCAATCTTGGCTTTGAGTCTTTTAAGCCCAGCTTTAATCTCACCAGGCTGATGGAAGAGCAGCATTATAGATTAACTCTATATGCTTGATGTAACGAAACTATTTGACATGTCAGTTGTCTCTGCTTAGACTGCTTCTTGATCTTTCTAACCCCTTAGTCCAGATAGAAGATATTTCACTAACGAGCAAACATCTGAGCTCAAGAATCTGGGGCTGATCCTGATGAAGCATTTGGCGATCGCAAATTCACTAACTACTTCTAGATTTTTAATCATCAAAACTGACTTCTGGCCAGGATTTTAAGCATTGCTTCAACAACGAAAGCAATGAAATCACTACACGAACGTGATTGCGATCGCCGTAGCTATGAAGAAATTTTCCTACCTGACCAACTGCTTGTTAACCTGGAGGCTCACTTAGATGTCACATAGCACCGGGCCCATTATTGAACTCCCTTCAACTATACCGACTGAAGCTGTTGAGGATTTTCTGATCGTGCGGCAAGACGATCCAACTCGTCCAGCAACCTACGTTTCTGGCGACTTGTACACCCAATTGGCAACGACCAGGGAGACTGACTTCAATTTCAATGTCTTTGATTTCTTCATGCCCGTTGGGGGTGGCGCACCAGCACACGTTCATTCCTTTGACGACGAGATATGGTACGTAGCCGACGGAGATGTGCAATACAACTTAGGGAACAGCGGAACAGATAGTTTGGTGGTGCCTGAGGGTGGTATCGTCTTTGGTCCAATAGACAAAACCCACGGCTTTCTGAATCTCAACTCGACGACCTCAATCTCAGGCGTCACCCCAGGGGCAAGGGCAATTTCAATGACGACGCCTGGTTTGCTAGACCTTTTCTTTCTGGCGGGGGGCACACAAGTCGAAGCAGGCGATCGGGATGAACCAGTCCCTGATCCGGACGACTCTACCGATCAAGGCTTCATAGACATTGCAGCCACCATAAAATTCGGGGTGCGAACCGATAGTCTAATCAGTTTTATTGGACCAGGGCTAGAAGAATATCAGCCACCCGCAGATGCTCTTGATTATGTCATCGTGCTACCAGAAGATGCAAAGGGGAAGGTCGTCAAAGAGGCTTTGGATCTGACAAAGCTCGACGGTTTCAGCATCTGGACGACTGGGGATCATGCCAGACTGCCGCAGCGACCGACCTTTACCGGCAAGTTTGGGATTGAATATACCTCTCTAGTCAATAGAGAAGAATCGGGAAACAAATTTAGATACAACGAGTTTTCCCTAGCGCCCCAACCTCCTGAGAACTTTGACACTTTTATCCAAGCCAACTCAACGGGCAGCCAAGTAGTGAAGCCGACCAACTCACAAGCAAAGGGCACTGCCACTCTGAAGCTCAACTCGAAAGGGGAGATCGACTATAGCTTGACGGTAACTGGCTTGGACTTTGGGGAATTGGCCTATGGCGGTACTCTTCAGACTCCTAACGACGGTGATGATGTCACTGGTATCCACATCCATGCCGGTGAACGCGGCATCAACGGTCCACACACCTTTAGTCTTCTAGATCCACACCATCAGGATGAAAATGACCTGAGTATCAAGTTAAATCAGGATGGTTCTAGCACCCTTAGTGGTACTTGGAACCAAGACGAAAACGAGATTCCAGCAAGTCTAGAGAATTTTTTCAACGATGGTGTACCGGGAGAAGAAAGCGACTTCTATTTTCAGGTTCACACCAAGGAAAATCCAAGCGGTGAAATTCGGGGTCAAATTGCTAGCACCACTACCGCCAATAATTTCCCCGACTCAGTTAAAGCCTACAACCACAAATTTTTCTACGTAAATGAAGGGCACCTTTCCGTCAAAATTGGAGAGGAAGTCAGGGTTGTCAGGGAGGACACTTTTGCCTACATCGCGCCGGGGAACGAATACTCAATTGCCAACTTTGGCGATGAAACAGTAGAGTCGCTGGCAGTTACAGTATTTGATCGGGAACCGCCATTTCCTGCGGCTAACCAGCTATTTCCCTCACCGCTAAATCCTCAGACTGGCAGAGTGCCGAGTGAGGTTATCTTTTTGGGCGATGGGGCTGATTTCTTCGACAACTCATCAGATCAAGGACACTGGGGTCCCTATCGAGTTTACGGGGGCGGAGCAAATGATGAACTCTTCGCCACTAGAGCAGACCGCTTGTTTGGTGAGAAGGGAAATGACCTGCTCGATGCCTCTTTGGGTAGAGGTGGGAATCGACTCTATGGTGGCAAGGGAAGTGACGAGATCTTGGTCAATTTTGAGGATCGAGCCTTTGGTGGAAAAGGGGCTGACCTCCTTGATGCTTCTTTTGGTAATAGTCATAACCTTTTGAAGGGTGATGATGGTGGCGATATTCTCTTAGCAGGCAGCCAAGACCAACTAGTTGGGGGCAAGGGAGATGACAGTCTCTATATCCGTGAGGGCGGTAGCAATCTCCTCTACGGGGGTTCTGGTGCTGACCAGTTCAAGATCGCCAATGGTAGCTTGCCTGATACGGTTGGGGTTGAGTATCCAGAAGAGATAACTTCATCCTTACCGGCGGGTATAGTTTTACCTGATTTGGTTGATACAAGAAACACGATCATGGACTTCAAGCTTGGTGTGGATAAGATTCACATTCTCGGTCTAGAGGATATCGCTTCCTCCTTTGGTGATCTGGAACTGCTGCCAGCCTTTGGTGATCTTGGCAGCACAAGCATTATTGCTGACTTTAAGGAAAATGGCATAGAAAAGGAGATATCTCTAGCAAATGTATCGAACGTTATCTTCACTGAACTTAGTGCCAATGACTTTGTTTTCGCGTAGCTAGCCCTTTTCGCTTGCTCTCCGCAAAACTCCAATTTCCTCGAAAGCAGGATTGCCGCGATAATCGCAGCGGCAAGCGCGATTGACTATCACTTGAAGGCTCGCAGTATTTTAAGAGGAGGCTGCGAGCCACTCATTTTATTGTTCTGACTTGCCAGAAGCCTATTAGACCAGAAGAAATATTTGATTTGACTGAAAGAATAGCGTATTGCAAACCCATTGCGAATCATTTAGACTACTCCTCAAAATTATCTGTTCCGTAACCACAGTCTACGTGTACAACTTTCTGCCAGCGATCGCTTACTACGCTTGTCTAGTACAGCCTTACTTTTACCTTACTAGAGCTGGCCTTTGCTATGGGTAGTGGCCTGCAAGTCTTACAGGTAAGTCACGAAGATATCGTTATGGCTATTGCTTTCAGCCCGGATGGACAGTACTTAGCCACCGCAGGGTTGGACCTAACTGCTAAGGTATGGGAGATCTCTAGTGGCCTGCAAGTCTTACAGGTAAGTCACGAAGATATCGTTATGGCTATTGCTTTCAGCCCGGATGGACAGTACTTAGCCACCGCAAGTGAAGATTCAACTGCCCAGGTATGGGAGACAAAAACTGGTAGGAAGATTGTTTGCATAACTCATAAAGATAGTGTGAGCAAAGTTGGCTTCAGTGCAGATGGTAAGTATCTGATCTCCATCACAGGTAACAAGATATTTCCCTTAGCAACGCTCTATACCACCCGCACTACCTGTCTATGGGAGCTATGCACTGGGCGGAAAGTCATTTGCATCATTCATGACTACGGCGTAAATGCTGTTGCCTTCAGCCCAGATAGAAAGTACTTAGCCATAGCAAGCTCAGACCGAACGGTTGGAGTATGGAAGGCAACAACAAGAACGTTAGGGGGACACCATCGGGTGGCCTGTACCCAAAGCGTGGCTAACCTTTCAACTGTCCGTATGGCCCACAGTCATCCCATAGCGGACATTACTTTTAGCCCAGACGGAAAATACTTAGCTACGGCGAGTCTTGACGGTACAGCACGGGTATGGGAGATGGCTAGCGCTCAAGAAACTGCTTGTGTAATTCATGGCAGTGAGATAAATATCGCTATCTTTAGCCCAGATGGTCAGTATCTAACCACTGCAAGTGACGACCATACTGTCCGCGTGTGGAAGATAAACAGTGGTCAAGAAATTACTTGTATGGCCCTTGATGCTAAGGTCAATGATATTGCTTTCAGCCCAAATGGAAAGTTCCTCGCCACTGCAAGTGGAGATCTAATGTCAGCCAAGCAAGACTATAGTGTACAAGTTTGGCTTTGGCACCCAGACGACATAGCTAGAAGATCTTCACAGTTTAATCCGATCAAATCTTAATCCTGACCTCTGAATGGCATTAATGCATCGTTCGAAGTCAGGGTCACCAGCATAGACCTGTCTTTCTAGCTTGTGTGCAACTGCTATTAGTTCCCCAGTGGGTAACCACGGGAAAACTACTGCCTCCCCACGACGGGTAAACATTGACAGTAACTGCTCGATCAGCTTCTCCTCTACCGTTGATTCCTGAAGGACGAGCACCGTTTTAGCCCGTTCAATCAACCAATCATGGTCCCAGTCATCGGAGGTAATCGCCAAGGCAAACGCGGTGTGTGGTATGCGTTCAGAAAATTGTGGTGAGGCAGTGTCACCGCAGAACAACAGGTGCTGATCCCCTAGTAAGTACCAGCCAGGTCGAAGATTAAGAATAGAGATACTGAGGGAAGAATTAGGCCGTGCCTCTGGTAGTATGTTCGTAATCAGGGCGTTGTCTTCAGCTTGAGCTCTTGGTAGGACAGTAATAATCTTAGACTTAGAAGTTTCAGATTCAAAAGCAGCAGGCTCTGACGAATAAGCTGAAGCGGAAGTGTGAGAGCTTTGTAACTTTCGCTGCTTAAGAGCATCATGAACCTGCTTATACGTTATTTTCTTGCCGGCTTGGGCTTGCTTTAGAAATCCATCTCGAACATCATGAGGGGTGGACGGTGCTGCTAACAGGTAAAGAGCAGAGGCGGCAACGTCAATTACTGCAA
This sequence comes from Thermosynechococcaceae cyanobacterium, assembly GCA_041748155.1. Taxonomy (GTDB): domain Bacteria; phylum Cyanobacteriota; class Cyanobacteriia; order Thermosynechococcales; family Thermosynechococcaceae; genus JBGTDT01. The sequence continues at coordinate 31,780 of JBGTDT010000043.1, forward strand.
AGTTTGCAGAATCCTGAAACGTCTCGTAGACACTAATAAAGTTATAGGCTGTGCGATGGCTCCAGCCAAACTCTACTTTTAACCAGGCTTCAAACTGACCGTGCTTAAGCCATGAGCGAACTTCAACTAGCTTTTGTCCGACTTCCCAAATATCTTGTGCGGCTCTACGCAACCGCTGTTTGATCTCTTCGGTTCGTTGCTGGATCACAGTTCGATTTCCAGCTTCCACAGTTTCATAATTGAAACTAGTTTTTATCTGAGCTTTCTTTGTTAAACTGCTCATAGCTATATCAAGAAAAAGGCTCGATCTGTGCACTTTTAAACAACGGCAACTGCTTTTTATTTTAATTCAAGTTAATATTCATTTTAATTCAAGTTAACCCAAGGTTAAAGCTAACAAACTTTAGAGGTGTTGTGGTAGATATTGCTCAGCAGTGCTGCCCAGCTAAGAGAGGCTTTGAGTAAGTAAACTTGTACCTACCAGCGGGAGAAAGTGCTTTGAACAAGCACTCACTACGACTACTCAAAAATAGTATCCCTGTAGCGAGCCGAGGGGCGATTGATGAATCGGCGATCGCCCCAGCTCAACTAGAGCCTGTGGTACAGCTAGGTCCAAACCGCCAAGGATTTGCTCTGGCGCAGGATGGGTTGTCACGCTGGGCAGACAAAGCTAGCAATCCAACTTAACCCTCACGGATGTCTCCAGCCTTGCCCTCTACTGGCTCAAGTCAGCCTGTCTTCAGAAGTGTTCTTGCGTTAAGACTTGTTTAAAACTATTCCCTTCCTCACAGGAATCATCTTTTGAGAGTTCAGCCCCAGTTGAAATTTTGCGAAACAGGCTGACGGTCTTCAGGTTTTGACCAGGTCTCCAGCCCAGGCTAACCGGACGAGCTAAATTTAGGTCTGAAAAGGGTAAAGGGACTATGCCAGGTAGCCTACCTTGATCTGGTGTCACCGCTAGACCAGCTCCTGCGGCGACAAGAGCATTGGACAAGCCATCATTTTCTGCTCTATGAATAACTTTTGGACATATGCCTCTTTCCAGAAACTCTTTCTGTAGATAATCCCGAATCTCACATTTCGTCCGGTCTATGTACAGAAGTCCATCGAGTTCACTTAAGGATAGAGATGGTCTTGCTGCCAGAGGATGATCTTCGGCAACTGCTGCTAAATACTGCTGTTGGAACAATATCTTCTGTTGGAACAATAGTTGTGACGTTCTTCTTCGCCCCTTCTCGCCAGGAAGTATGGTGATTGCCAGGTCAATATCGCCTTTCTCTAGCCAATCATCTAATTCGGCAATACTGCCGCTTACTTGCTCAATCACAACACTGGGAGAAGCTCTGGTAAAGTCACTAATCAGCCTAGCTACGTAAACGATGGGGAGAGTACGAAGAATACCAATCTTCAGCATCTGAGGACTGAAGCTATTGTGACGCAGTTCGGCCTTGACCGCTTCAAACCGGTTTAGAATGTCCCTGGCCTTGTCCAGAAAATGTTTTCCTGAGGAAGTCAGGCGAACTGGGTTTTTTTGCCGTTTATTCTGCCGCTCAAACAGCTTGACTCCGAGACTCTGCTCCAGCTTTTGTATACTTACTGACAAAGAAGGTTGGGTAATAAACAGGCGCTCCGACGCCTCCGTAAAGCTGCCTGTTTCAGCCGCTACAAGAAAGTATCTGATGTAGTTCAGGTTCATAGATGGCTACAAACAGGTGAAATGGATTGTCGTAATGGACAAAGTACCAAAGCATACCAACAGGTTTCTTGGTTTTTCAAGAAAGGTAAAAGCCTTTTGTAGAGGAATTTTTAGCCTAAATTTGGCGTGAATAGTTCAGCACCGTGGATATGCTACCTCCCTTGCTAGTTCGCGTCAAGCAACCCTACCCCAGTTGTGGGCGAAGCATAACTCAAGCTGTTAATTTCGAGGAAGTACCTGTTGATGGACAAGTCTGGCGATCTCTAGGTCAAGCGGTAAACCTTACTTTGTCAAGCAAAAATACTGTTTGGGACACAGTCTCAAACGGTGTATTCCATAAAGCCGACTTACCTAAGTCCTTGATTGGGAGACTTGCTGGGCCGCAAGTAGTGTACTGAGAGCGTTGATTAAGTGCGTGCTTTCCTCCGGAGCGCAGGCAGTCTGTTGGACAAAAATATCCTGAACGGCCTCAAACTCGCGAATCAGGGCACTTCGGTCCTGCTGCACGACCAATTGTGCAAGCCGGTTATAGGTTTTTGCCAGTCTTGCGATCGCATCACGACGCTCCTCAATTGCAAGCATGATGTCTACGTACAAGGGGGCATGCTGAGAAAACAAGCGAGTGATCATGCCAAGTTCTATCCGGTAGGCAGGGCTGGCAACCTCTAAACTGCGGCTAATGTCAATTTCCTCTGTGGCGAGAAAGACACCCAGGCTAAACGTAGCAAAGTGACGAATAGCCTGAATTGCCGTCATCATTTGGTCGTGTTCTTCAGCAGTACAGATCACAGTCCTGCCACCTTCGCATTCAATTAGATCTAGGAACCACTGGAATGCCTCGTACTTCCGACCTGGACAAACGGCAACGTTTTGCGACAGGAAGGACTTTATGCCAGCTCCAAACATGGGATGCAGGCCCAGGACAGGACCCTGATGATTCTCAAGCATTGCTTGCGTTACTGGGGTCTTGATGCTAGCAACGTCAACTAAGGCGGTTGTTACGTCCAGATACTTAGCCGCTTTCCGAATCACCTCCAGCATTTTGTTCAGAGGAACACAAACTAACACCATGTCTACCCCAACCAACAGTTGATCTGCCCGATCCCAATCATCGCGTTCGAGCACGTTAACTTCATGTCCTGATGCGGACAGCCATTGCCTGAAGAAGTCTCCCATCAACCCGCCGCCACCAATGATAGTAACCCGCCGCGACCTGCTGGGAGCTAGAGGCAAAGATGCGTTGGCTAGAGCAGCCGTGCAGCCAGTGACTAAGCTTTGCCAAAGGAATTCTGGAACACCAGCCTGAGTTAAGACTGGCATCACGTTAGTCAATTGCTCATCTAGGGAAGGGGCTACGGTCTTGGCATCTGGCTGGGCTAGGACAGCAATTCTTTGGCTGAGTAGCTCAATCAAAGCCTGGTCAATTTGTTCCAGTTTCTCTTTGAGCATGAGGTATCTCCCAAAACTGTGTGGATTGCGCTATGGCAGTTAATTGGCAATTTCCAGATCTGGGCGCAACGCAGCAGCGCGATGCAGATAGGCGTGACAAAGTGCTTGCTGAGACAGGCAGGTATTCAGATGAATCAGAACCCGAATGCAGCACTCCAGACTTCCCACAACCTGGGGTTGTTGAATATCTAGTAGGGGGATATACTGCCACCCCGGACGGCAGCGAGCTACTGTAGCAGGGAATAGTGCATCTAGATCCGGGGTTATAGAGAAAATAACACTGACGACTTCATCCGGGCTGAAGGAATTGAGATCTTCTAGAGCCGCGAGTAGTTCATCTACGGCCTTGGCGATCGCCTCCGCTGAGTTTTGACTAACACTAGTAGCCCCCCGCAGGCCACGGACTCGCCACTCCTGGAGCGTTCCTGGCGGCACCCCTCGTGTTCCTCGCTGCCATTGATCCCCGCTTAATTTAGATTCCAGTCTATTCATGTGTATCAAACCCTTCAAACAAGAGCAACAGAATCCCTGCTTTTTCTCACTCCCTAGTGTGCTACGGCGAGAGCAGGAGATGCAGGCTGGGAAATAGGCTGAGGGCGGACCAGTTGCTCCAAGGGAGCCAATTGCGCCATAAGACGATCAAACTGGTCTGGGGTGAGGGACTGGGGTCCATCCGACAGGGCCTCGGCAGGATTCGGATGCACCTCAATCATGAGCGCATCAGCTCCGGCTGCGATCGCGGCCTTAGCCATTGTCGGCACGTACTCCGATTTGCCGGTGCCGTGACTGGGATCAACCATAATTGGCAAGTGGGTCAGCGATTTCAACACGGGTACAGCAGCTAGATCAAGGGTATTGCGAGTATACTGCCGGGCAAAGGTACGAATGCCTCGCTCGCACAGGATCACATTAGAATTGCCTGCTGCCATAATATATTCAGCAGCCATGAGGAAGTCCTTGATGGTGGCGGACATACCGCGCTTAAGCAGAACTGGCTTTGGTTGGGCACCGACTCGCTTCAACAGAGAGAAATTCTGCATGTTGCGAGCCCCAATCTGAATCACATCAGCGACCTCGGCAACCTTCTCAAGATCGGCAGCATCCATGACTTCGGTCACAATACCCAAGCCTGTTGCCTCACGAGCTGCGGCTAGATAGCCCAAAGCAGTTACACCGTGTCCCTGAAAGTCATAGGGAGAGGTGCGGGGCTTAAAGGCTCCACCCCGTAAGAGCTTAGCACCAGCCGCTTTGATCCGGCGGGCTGTCTCCACGATCATCTCTTCACTTTCGACTGAACAGGGGCCAGCGACTTGAACCGTGGGACAGTTTTGACCAAAGGCAGCAAATCCTGATGGTGTATCGACAAATATCTCGCTGGACTCTCCATTGCGAAACTCTCGGCTAGCCTGCTTAAAGGGCTGATCTATGCGTAAAACTTGCTCAATAAAAGGACTAAGTTGTTCAACTTGGCGGGGTTCGAGTGCTGCGGTATCCCCAACTAAGCCAATCACAACTTTGTGTTTGCCTAGGATTGTTTCTGCTGTCAGGTTCCACCTGCGAAATTCTTGGTTGAGTCGTTCAACTTCCTGAACAGAGGTTTCGGTTTTCATTACTACAATCATTGGTTAAACCCTCCTAAAAGAAATTTTTTGGTTGTTGATTTGCAAGACTAGTCGGACATTTAGAACTACTTACTTCGGCATAAACCTAACAATTTAAGTTTATGAAGTCAAATGGTTTGGTAGTGCAAAGTTAATAGGTTTAGCCTATAAGCTCAAAGTTTTAGAGTTTTCCTTATTCAGACTAGTGAATTGAATTGAAGTTCTCTATTTAAATGCCAACTTCAGTGTAGTTTACTCAGTAGTAAGTTAAGGAAAATAGTACAATATTGACGGAGAAAAATGAATCACGGCAGAGTTCAGAGAATTTTGAGAATAAATGTTAGTGATTGAATCTTGCGACTTCAAAAACTTTACTAACAGCTCGATGCCTCTTTATTCCCCAATTTTAGCTTGACTTCACCAAGGACCTCTCAACTACCGTCGTCTGCCCAGCAACTGCTTGACCAAACCTGTCCACAATTAGAGGACCCGCTAAGCAAGTCACAATAATATAGACAATAACAGCGTTGAAAATCCCATCATTGAGAAGCCCAGCACTCTTACCAAACAAGGCAATTACTAAGACCAAAGCAGCGCGAGACATTGTCAGGCTGAACATCACCATTACTTCAGCAAAGGAATACTTAAAGGCTTGACCTGTAAACCATGCTGCTAAGAACTTGGAACTAACAGCTCCAGTAATTACCACAAGGGCAATTCCTATATTTTCTGGATGCGTGAATAAGACCTGAGGGTTACATAGCACGCCTACAGAAATCAAGAAAATAGGAATAAACAAACTATTTCCCACAAACTCAATTCGATTCATTAAGGGACTAGGGAGAGGAACCAGCCGATTTAAGGCAAGTCCAGCAATAAAAGCTCCCACGATTGAGTCAATGCCTAACAGCAATGTGGCAGAGGCAGCAACAAATAAGCAAGTAAGGACAAAGACAAATTGAGCTGTGAGAGACTCTTTAGTTCTCTTGAGTACAAAATGGCCTAGTTTGGGTATCCCCCAGAGATAAGCTAAGACGAGTGCAGGGAACAGCACCAAAAGCTTAATCCACAGCAGTGCTCCAATACTGCCACTTGCGATCGCCTGCACGATGGATAGACCGGTCAAGGTGAGAATCGAGGTCACAATCGTGCCACCCACCGCTACACCGATGGCTTCTTTTTGGGCAATCTCTAATCTTGTCACAATCGGGTAAGCCACAAGTGTGTGAGGGGAGTAAAGGATTCCCAACAACAGCGCGGTCAGAAAACCGTAGCTCAATACCTGCCCAGTCAGAATTCCGACAGCCAGTGGAATGCCAAATGTGAGTAGGCCAAAGACGAGCGATCTCACTCCCAGACGTCTCAGATTGCCTAAGTCCATCTGGATGCCTGCCAGTAACATGATGTAGAGCAGACCAAACTTTTCTAATATGATTAGCTGCTGATCTCGTGCTAATACTCCCAAAACATTGCTACCGAAGATTGTCCCTAAAAGAATCAATACCACCAGGGATGGAATTCGTAGTCGTTCGGCGATGAGAGGAGAAATCCCAATCACCAATAGCAAGATGCCAACAATGTAGATTGGCTCAGCCAGCGGCAGTCCATTAGAGGAACCCAGGCTAATGAGGTAAGTAGGCATAGGTCAATTCATTTGCTCAAATCGAGGATATGAGTTAAGGAGCTGATTAGTCCTGCACTGTTTGTTAGAGGCTTGAAAGAGTGGTGGGCGAGCATCAAGACGCCCACCAAAATAACGGTTGACTTTACTCAACCTGTTTATCCAATCGCCACCGCTTGTTTCTCGACTTCTGCCTCTGAAGAAATTGATTGAAGGAAATCAGCTGGTTGAGTCATGTTCTCCACGTCTTCAGCTCGGTAATGAATGTCTGGATAGACAGGGCAGTCAAAAACGTGCTCAAAGGGCTGCTCGAATGTATCCCATCCTTCTTTAGAACGGAGGTAGCTCAATACAGGTTGGTCTGGCTCACCCCAGAAATCTCCAGCAAAGGTTTGCAGGACAAAGCGGAAGGTGCCGGGTAAGTTCAGACCCATACTATTCATGTCTCTGTTGAACTCGTAGTAGTAAGCGTAGACCACCCGGAAGTAGGCGTCGTAGCCTGTCTTGCAGAAGTTCTCAAAGTAGGTAGACGCTTCCTTTTCATCTTTACCCTGGAAGATGTCGTGAATCGCTTCTGCAGCTTTCAGTCCACAGACCATACTGATGAAAGTTCCCCCAGAGAATACAGGGTCGACAAAGCAACCTGCATCGCCGGCAATAAAATAGCCAGGCCCCGCCAACTGCTCAGAAAGATAGCAAAAATCTAGCTCTACTTTCGGCTTCTCGAATACAGGCGTTGCACCTGCTATAGCCTGCTTGATCCGGGGAGAGCGATCGCAGTGTATATCAAAAATTTCCTGAGGATTGCTCTCTTTGAGTAAGTTCAATGGCATCACAGCGCCAACGCTCATGACATCGGATTCAACCGGAATCCCCCAGAGCCAACCATCTTCGTGGGAACTAAAGAGCACGTCACCTTGGACCCCAGGGTTGTTTTCTGGCATCACATCCTTGAAGTGCTGAAAGACGGCAACGTTTTTCAGCTTATTGTTCATTTTCCTCAGGTTGAAGTGCTTGGAAATCAACCCAGCCCGACCACTAGCATCGATTACATAGCTAGCTCGAGCTTCATGTCTCTGGCCTTGATACTGATACTCGACCCCAACGAGGCGATCGCCCTCAAATACAAGCCTTTTGACTTCTGCCTCCTGCAAAACTTGAGCCCCTGTATCCTTGGCATGCTCTAACAGAACATTGTCAAACCGGGCTCGGTTGAAGTTGTATGCAAACGGTTTTTGTCCTTCTGCCAGATTAGTGAAGCTTTGCCGCCTCAGATCACCGGTAGCCCCAGTTAAGAATTCGACTCCATTCTTCTGGACAAATGCAGCTTCCTTAACTTTGTCAAAGGCACCCATCATCTCAAGTAACTGAGTAATGTAAGGCACCATAGACTCCCCGATGTGAAATCGAGGAAACCGTGACTTTTCCAATAAGAGAACTGAGTGACCTTCTGCTGCCATCTTGTAGGCACAGGTCGAACCAGCAGGTCCTCCGCCAATGACAATTGCGTCGAAGGACTTGCCAACGATAGTCATCTCTTGGCTTAATTCCTCATGTTGTTCTACGGTGAGGGCCTGAGAGCTGTTTGAAAGTGCCTCTACTCTACCTGAGTTATTAGGTGTCATAAAAATCCTCCTGAACAAAAGTACTTTAGGTACATGAATCTTCGTAATGCTACTCAACAAACTTAAGAAGAATTAGTTAAGTTGATAACACTGCCGATTAGAATACCGCTCAACTTTAGAGAAGCAGCATTCAAAACATCTCTACCATTTAGATCTCAGCAATACTAGGTTGGCTTTTAACCAGCAAAGATTTACGAAGTGCAACTGAAGAGAAGTCTATAAAGTGGTGGTAGGAGTAGTCAAATAGATTTATCGTATGAACTTTATAGCTTTTATCTCTTTAGAGCAAATAAAAACGCCGCTGCTCCATCTAAGGTAGTTTTTGGTGGTAGCCAGTTAAACGAAGTAATACCTTTGAGCTTACCAGTCAAGGTACTTCTCTATCTTTGAGGGGATTGATTAAAAAGCGGAAGATGGAGTCAACTTGAATAGTGGTCTTTCGCTGTAAAGCCCTACCTTACTCAGCACTGCCTGTTTAAAGTATTAGTGTCTTGACTTCTTGACAAATTAAACTAGAACATATTTTACTCTGCTAGAAATAAAAGTTGACTAGAGTATAACTATAACTCTCATATAATAAACCTATTTGACTTTTATCTCTGTCGTTTATAAGCTTTAGTTGTCAAAAATTGGCTTAGCGTTACTAACAATAACAAGCCTAAAAACCGTTACTCCTTGAGATTGGAACGATGCCACAAAACCAGCTTACCAAGTAGTCCCCCTCGTTTCTCCTGCTTGTGTTGTCTCAGTTGTACTAGCGCAAACTAGAGTTTAAGGTATTGAACAATGTTTCTAAGCAAACCTAGATCTGCTCTCGCTTTGGGTAGAATCAAATTTTTGAGCTACAGCCCAATTTTGTACGGGTTAGGAGCTACCATTGCCACGTTTCACGGTGAAGAATTTAGTCTCTCCTACTTTGTATTCGGACAGGTTACAGTCTGGGTCGTGCATATGATGACCCACTTTTATAACGAGTACTATGATTTGGACTCAGACTGCCTGAATAAGCATCCTTCTCCGTGGACAGGCGGCAGTCGCATCCTGCCTAAAGGAGTTCTTCGACTGGAGGATTCTATGACCCTCGCCGTCTTGACGACCGTTGTGTCACTTGTCCTAAGCTTCTTGATGCCTTCGCCCGCCACAATCTTGATCTGTTTGTTGGCAGTGTTGCTCTCCTGGGGATACAGCGCTCCCCCGCTATCCTTTTGTCGAAGAGGTCTTGGGGAGCTGATTACAGCTATTGTTCTGAATATTCTCACGCCTGTACTGGGGTTCCTCCTACAAAGTGGACACCTCTATCCAGGCAGAACGAGAGACTTACTGATGGTTCTTTTCCCACTTGCTGTGATTGAATTCGTCAGAATGATGGTGATGAACATGGCTGACACAGACTGCGACTCAGCAGTTGGAAAAAATACGCTGATTGTCAAAATTGGTATGGGCAGAGCCTTACAGATTCATACTGCGGGAATGTTACTCGCTTATCTATCTTTGCCTTTTGTCTATCTGTACTCAGATGTTCCACCTGCGGTCGTCTTGTTGATTTCGACGACTGCGCCCCTTGGGTTCTTAACGACTTGGTGGGTGCATAAGCGTTGGCGTGATGTTCAGAAGTTTTTCATTGTGCCTTTTTGGGCTTCAACCCACAATGCGATGGCTGCACTTTCAGCCCTAGTTGGTTTTCTCATTGCTCATCCCGCTGGAGACTTGTTCCACCTCGAAACCCATTTGAAGGTCTTTTCAATGTACTTGTACTTGGCTGTTTTTCTCTATTTTGCTTGGTTTGGCAATCGCCGTTCTGACAATCAGTCAGTCATGCAAATAGAGACTGGAAGGTAACAGTAAGGCTCGCAAAGTCTCATCTTAGTTAAGACCAGTATAAATACTCGGTAAATTTTTAGCGTTTTAGGAGTTTAATCATGCCAGTCACGAATCAGCTAGTTCGGGTGCCAGAAAAAGACTTAGTCCAGCTCAGGGGAATTGACTACGTAGAGTTTTATGTAGGGAACGCCCGACAAGCGGCTCACTTCTATCGCACAGCTTTTGGCTTTACCCCTGTTGCTTATGTAGGTCTCGAAACAGGGGTACGCGATCACTGCTCAATTCTATTGCAGCAGGGGGATATTCACTTTGTTGTCACATCTCACCTGACCCCTGAAAGCCCAATCGCCAGGCAGGTCCGACTCCACGGGGATGGCGTCCACGATATTGCTCTGCGAGTCGATGATGTTCGGTCTACCTTCGCAGCGGCAGTCGAACAAGGGGCTAAACCTGTGCTAGAGCCCACGGTTCTAGAGTCCCAGGACGGAGATACTATCAAAGCGACGATTGCCAGTTATGAGGGAGATATTGTTCACTCGTTTATCGAACGCAGCGACGGCGCCATGGCATCGCAATACCAGGGGCTTCCTGATCCGCTACCGCTAACTTCGACAGGTCTAATTGAAATCGACCACATTGTTTTAAATGTCGAGCTAGGGAAGATGGACCAATGGGCCAATTTCTACCAAACAGTCCTGGGCTTCCGCCAGGCCCAGCAATTCACAAGCGATGACATCTCGACTAAGTATTCGTCGCTGATGTCGAAGGTATTGCAGAATAACACTGGCCGGATCAAGTTCCCGATCAACGAACCAGCTGAGGGATACCGTAAATCTCAGATCCAAGAGTTTCTCGACTTTTACCAAGGTCCCGGCGTCCAACATATCGCCTTGAGTTCTGATGACATTATCGAGACTGTGCGGCAACTGAGGCGCAATGGGGTTCAGTTCTTGGACATCCCGGATACCTACTACGACAATCTGCTTCAACGTGTTGGTCCACTCGATGAGGACATTAACAGTCTACGAGACCTCAAAATTCTAGTTGACCAGGATGATGAAGGCTATTTGCTGCAAATCTTTACGAAGCCTTTAGTCAATCGCCCCACATTCTTCATTGAGATCATTCAGCGTAAGGGGGCTCAAGGCTTTGGCAACGGAAACTTTAAGGCACTCTTTGAAGCGATTGAACTAGGACAGGCTGCCCGTGGGAATTTGTGAACCTGTAAGTGCCCTCCTATCCAATTGAAGCAAAAACCATGCTAGTTTCTGCCGCAACATCTACCCGTGTTGAAGACCAGCCCGATCTAACCATCCAAAGCGCCCGTGAACTTTCTTTACAAGGCCGCATTCAGGTTCCGGGAGATAAGTCTATCTCTCACCGAGCTTTAATGTTAGGAGCGATTGCGCACGGAGAAACTCAGATCCAGGGACTCTTGCTTGGAGAAGACGTTTGTAGCACTGCCCGCTGCCTTCGGGCATTGGGTGTTCAAATTTCTGACCTGAATACTACGCAAGTTTATGTGCGAGGGCTGGGGTTGGGGCAACTCCGGGAACCTGAGGACACATTGAATGCCGGAAACTCTGGCACCACCTTGCGACTGATGTTGGGGGTTTTAGCGGCTCAGCCCGACGGCTTCTTCACGCTGACCGGCGATCGCTCTTTGAGATCGCGCCCCATGTCCCGCGTCGTTCACCCCTTAAGCCAAATGGGAGCCCAGATCTGGGGGCGGCAGGGTGGGTCGTTGGCTCCTCTGGCTGTGCGAGGACAGACACTGCGGCCAATTCACTATCATTCTCCCGTGGCTTCAGCCCAGGTGAAGTCCTGCATCCTGCTGGCAGGGCTGCTGGCAGCGGGACAGACGACGGTTACCGAGCCAGCTCTCTCGCGGGACCACAGCGAACGTATGCTTAAGGCGTTAGGAGCAGACCTCAGCGTTGACCCTGAAACCCACAGCGTCACGGTCACAGGTCCCACCCCTCTAAAAGGACAGCAGATCACGGTTCCAGGGGATATCAGTTCAGCGGCCTTCTGGTTAGTGGCGGCATCAGTGGTGCCGGGGTCTGAACTGAGAATTGATAATGTTGGCGTTAACCCAACTCGTACGGGAATTTTAGACGCGCTGTTGATGATGGGGGCCGACGTGGAGCTGGAGAATGGGCGGCAGATAGCAGGAGAACCCATAGCAGATCTGTGTGTTCGCTACAGCCCGCTCAAAGCCTGTGAGATTTCCGGCGATCTGACACTGCGCTTGATAGATGAAATCCCAATTATTACCGTAGCGGCGTTATTTGCCCGGGGGACAACGGTGATTCAGGATGCCGGGGAGTTGCGGGTGAAGGAAAGCGATCGCCTGACAATCATTGCCAAGCAGCTCAACCGCATGGGGGCCAAGATTACCGAGCAGCCGGAGGGATTAGAGATTAGCGGTGGGACGCACCTATCCGGCACTGAGGTTGACAGCCACGGTGACCATCGCATCGCCATGAGCCTGGCAGTTGCAGCGCTTCGTGCTTCCGGGACAACGACGATCTGTCAGGCTACCGCCGCAAATGTCTCCTACCCCAGCTTCTTTGCCACTCTCCAGCAAGTTTGCTGTTAGGCACACCAAAAGGCGGAGACACCCCAGCTACTTCAATTACTTGCTTCAGACGCTTGGACTCTATTACTGAATTATGACAATCCGACTTGAATTATCAGATGTGAGGTGGACATCTTGCCCACGCGCAGGCCAAAAGCTTGCCCCACTGCCTACAAACGTTGACCCAATTATTTTCACAGTGATTCACGATGGGAAATACCTTTGGACATCTGTTTCGAGCGACCACGTTTGGTGAATCCCACGGCGGCGGTGTGGGGGTTGTCATCGATGGGTGCCCCCCTCGGCTAGAAATCTCTGCTGAGGAAATTCAACTTGAACTGGACCGCCGTCGACCAGGCCAGAGTCGGATTACAACGCCTCGTAAAGAGACAGATACGTGCACAATTCTCTCAGGGGTATTTGAGGGCAAAACCCTGGGAACACCAATTGCCATACTGGTGCGAAATCAGGATATTCGCCCCCAGGACTACAGCGAAATGGCCCTGAAGTATCGTCCATCCCACGCTGATGCGGTCTACGATGCTAAGTACGGCATCCGTAACTGGCAAGGCGGTGGGCGAGCTTCTGCTCGCGAGACCATTGGGCGGGTTGCGGCGGGGGCAATTGCCAAGAAAGTTCTTCACCAGGTCGCCGGAGTTGAAATCATTGGCTACGTCAAGCAGATCAAACATCTGTGTGGAGAAGTTAATCCAAACACCGTAACCCTAGCCCAGGTCGAAAGCAATATGGTCCGCTGTCCTGATTCAGACTGCGCTCAGCAAATGATTGACCTGATTGACCAGATGCGGCGAACAGGCGATTCGGTGGGGGGAGTCGTGGAATGTGTTGCCCGCAATGTCCCCAAAGGTTTGGGCGAACCCGTGTTTGACAAACTAGAAGCGGATCTAGCCAAAGGCGTCTTGTCTTTACCGGCCAGTAAAGGGTTTGAGATCGGCTCCGGCTTTGCAGGCACCCTGCTGACGGGCAGCGAACATAACGACGAGTTCTACCGGGATGATCAAGGTGAAATTCGCACCCAGACGAACCGTTCCGGCGGCGTCCAGGGTGGAATCACCAACGGGGAAAATATTCTCATTCGAGCTGCCTTCAAACCGACGGCAACCATTCGCAAGGAACAAAATACTGTTACGAACAAAGCAGAGGAAACGAAGCTGGCCGCAGGAGGAAGACATGATCCCTGTGTTTTACCCAGAGCAGTCCCAATAGTAGAAGCCATGGTGGCCCTCGTCCTTTGTGACCACCTGCTGCGCCACCAAGGGCAATGTAACACGCTGCCTACACCCAACTTGAATCAGCATTTTGTGTCAGTTGCAACTCAACAGACCTCAGTTGCAATGTGAGTGCAACTGGAAGTAGATTGCATTTATCTCGTTGATGTCGGCCTTATGGAGTAATAAGCTCTGGTTACAGTTTCACATAACTTTCGAACCATTTTATGAGTGTTATATGTCTCAAGAACCCTTAGGGATTGAAGCAAACGGGGTCCGGACTACTGTTGAATTACTGCAACGGTCCCATGAGATCTTGGTTGTGGATGGGGGGTTAGATCAGCTGGGTGAGTGGATGGCAGGTAGCCAGACATGTCCACTCGCGTTGGGTCAAAGAGTATTGCTGGTTTCCAATCCTGTTGTTTTTCAGCACTATGGGCGGCGGGCGATCGCCTCTCTAGAAAAGGCAGGTTTTCAGGTCGCTCATTGTATCCTACCTGATGGGGAACACCACAAAACCTTGGCTTCGGTGCAGAG
>JBGTDT010000044.1:0-6114 GCA_041748155.1 Thermosynechococcaceae cyanobacterium
CAGGTTGAGCGTTGTTTCAATCGGCTCAAGCAGTTTCGTCGCATCGCAACTCGCTATGAAAAGAAGGCTGAAAACTACCTTGCTATGCTGACTCTAGCCTCTATCTTGTTGTGGTTGTAGTTTTAAAACACTCCCTAGTGGTAGAGGATTATCGTCGAGCTGCTCAGCGAGCCAAAGATGCGGGTTTTGATGGGGTAGAAATTCACGGGGCGAACGGCTATTTAATCGATCAGTTTCTGCAATCTAAAACCAATCAGCGAACAGACCAGTACGGGGGCAGCCTTGAGAATCGCTGTCGTTTCCTCAAAGAAATTGTGGAGGCGATCCTGACGGTCTGGCCGGGTCAGCAAGTAGGAGTCCGGCTGTCTCCAAACGGCAACTATAACGATGTGGGTTCGTCGGACTTTCGCGAAACCTTTCTTTATGTCGCCCAGCAGTTAAATACTTACGATCTGGGTTATCTACATGTGGTAGACGGACTAGGATTCGGCTTTCATGAGCTGGGAGAGCCAATGACGTTAGCTGAATTTCGGCCTGTGTTCACGGGTCTACTGATCGGTAACTGTGGCTACACGCAAGAAACTGCGGAAACGGCAATCAAGGACGGCACTGCTGACTTAATTGCCTTTGGGCGACCCTTGATTAGCAACCCCGATTTAGTTGAGCGTTTTGCCCTGGGCTGGCCTCTTAACCCACCTGCTGAACAAAGTGCCTGGTATTCGTTTGATCAAGAAGGCTACACTGACTTTCCCACCTATCGAGAATCCCAGGTGATTCCAGCTTAGATAGTCGTCCAACTGCCTTGGTCTCTAGCAGTGCCGAGCTGGTGGTCCAAGGCAGGCTGTTGAGTCCAGTGCCAATCGACGGCGATCAACGCTGAATGAGGAGTTTAACAACTGAGGCATCCCGCTTACGCTAGTGACAAGGTCACACCGAGTATTCCAGTCTGAAGCTTCTGAATCTCATTGGCTCAGGATGGGATCGATGTCTGTATCACTACCAGCTCAGATAATTTTAATGTGTCACTCAGCCTTGTCTCAGATTGATGAATTAGTCTGTTAACCCAAGGCAATCAGCAGACAAAAGCTCAGTTGTTGAGTTGCTTCATTCACTGAGAGGATTTTGATACGAAAGCTCTGATTGATAGCAGCTTATCTGATTCTATTACTAGCAAGATCCTGGAGCTATAGAGACACAAGACTGTCCAGCCGTTACCCACTAAAATTGCTGGCATCTAGCAACTTTTATTCAGGATCTTGGGGAGACCAAAGTTTCAATGAAAACGCAATCAAAGTGCGCTCTGGTGGAAGAAGCTCGTAAAGTTCTTGAAGCATCCATTGTTTACTACCGTGGACGTCCAGTCGGGACGGTAGCAGCCTCTGACCCCGAAGTTATGGCGCTCAATTATGACCAGTGTTTTGTCCGCGATTTTGTGCCTTCAGCTCTGGCCTTTTTGATCGACGGGAAGCCGGAAATTGTTCACAACTTTTTAGTAGAAACCCTAACCCTGCAAAGCCGTGAGAGACAGATGAATTGTTTTAAGCCGGGTCAGGGGCTGATGCCAGCAAGCTTTAAGGTAGCGCTGAGGGATGGAGAAGAACATTTAATCGCCGACTTTGGCGAACAGGCAATCGGCGGCGTTACGCCAGTTGATTCCTGCTTGTGGTGGATGATCCTGCTGCGGGCATACGTGAAAGCAACCGGAGATATTGCGCTAGCCCACCGAGCAGAATTCCAACGAGGCATCTATCTAATTCTGGATCTTTGCCTGGTTGCCCGGTTTGATATGTACCCGACGCTGTTAGTTCCGGACGGAGCTTGTATGATTGACCGTCGAATGGGGGTTTATGGATATCCTCTGGAAATTCAGGCCCTGTTCTACGCTGCGCTGCGGGCAGCTCGGGAACTACTCCTACCTGGAGCAGGCGATTCTTATCTTCAGGCAATTGACAACCGTGTAGGCCATCTCCTTTACCATGTCCGGGAGTATTACTGGCTCGATCTCAATCGCTTAAATGAAATTTATCGCTACAAGGGTGAGGAGTTTGGCGAAGCAGCCATCAACAAGTTCAACATCTATCCAGACTCAATCCCCTACTGGTTGACCGAATGGTTGCCAGAAAAAGGGGGGTATCTGGCCGGGAACCTGGGACCAGGGCGGATGGACTTTCGTTTCTTTGCCTTGGGAAACCTGATGGCGATCGCTGCCTCCCTGACAAGCGAACAGCAATCACAAGCGATTATGGACCTGATTGAACAGCGTTGGCACGACTTGGTTGGACATACGCCGATGAAAATTTGCTTTCCAGCCCTGGAAGGTCGAGATTGGCAAGTTGTGACTGGCTCCGATCCTAAAAATATACCCTGGTCGTACCACAATGGCGGCAATTGGCCCGTTCTAATCTGGATGCTGGCGGCAGCAGCTCAGAAGACAGGTAGACCCGAACTGGCGCACGAAGCCCTAGAGCTTGCCGATACCTGTCTGCACCGGGATCAATGGCCAGAATACTACGACGGCAAGCATGGTCGCCTAATTGGCAAAGAAGCCAGAAAATATCAAACCTGGACGATCGCGGCGTTCCTGGTAGCCAGGGAATTAATGACAAATCCTGACCATCTGGCCTTGGTTAGCTTTGCGGAAGACCCTGCGATGATTGCCTGCACGCTATGAGTGTAGACGCACAGGTTGATTAGAAGCGTAATAAATATATAAATTCAAAGACAAATTATGCCAACGAAAATCGCCGTTAATAGTGAACAGATCGCCGTTAGTGATGGCTCCTCCTTCCTGGTGACCGCTCGTGATGGTTCGATCAACGATCGCCGTGCCCAAGGGTTCTTTGCCCGTGACACCCGCCTGATTTCCTACTACGAGATTTCGCTCAACCGCCAGCCACTCCAGTTGCTGGCCTCTAGTACCCTGACGCATCGGATCGCCCTCTACCAATTCACTAATCCGGAACTGCTCACCGTTCGTGGCTCACTGCCTGAGGGTCGTTTGATCATTACGGTGCGGCGCGACATCCTCGGCGGCATGCATGAGGATATCGACATTGTGAATCACCACAGCGAGCGAGTTGAGTTCCAACTCATGCTGGCGGTTCGTTCAGATTTTGCCGACATCTTTCAAGTCAAGTCCCAGCAACTTTTGCCACGAGGCAGGATGGAAACAACTTGGAAAGACAACACCCTGACCACAAAGTACCAAAACGGCTTATTCTCCAGAGGAATCATTGTTGCACCCGATGGGGCAATGCTGCCTCACTATGCCAATGGCCGTCTCGTCTTTGATATTGCCCTTGATCCAGGTGAAACGTGGCACTTTTGTATCAACTTTGTCGCCTTGGTCGATGGTGAGGCGCTTGAACCCAAGCACACCAGCGCTGCAACTGATGTGACAGCAGCCGGAAAAGTGCTGGCAAACTTCCTGGATGTTGCGACCCAACTGCAATCATCCAACCGGGGAGTCGCAGAAACTTATCAGCAAGCGCTCGTCGATATGGGTGCCCTGCGAATTGAGGTAGACAGTGGTCCTGCCTCCTCCGAAGGCGTGCAAACGTCCTGGATGCCAGCGGCAGGAATACCGTGGTTTGTTGCGGTCTTTGGTCGCGACTCCATCATCGCCAGCTTGCAAACTATGGCCGTTAGCTACGAGTTTGGGCGCGGCACACTCGTGAAGCTAGCTCAGTTACAGGCCACTGAAATAGATGACTGGCGCGATGCTCAACCCGGCAAAATTCTGCATGAACTGCGGCGGGGCGAGTTGGCACAACTCCATGAAATTCCCCACACACCTTACTACGGGACAGTGGAAGCCACCATCCTCTGGATTATTACCCTGGCTGAAGCTTATCACTGGAATGCTGACCCCAGGTTACTTGATGATTGCCAAGCACCGCTTGAGGCGGCGCTAACCTGGATTGACAAATATGGGGATTTTGATGGGGACGGCTTTGTCGAGTACGCGACTCGCTCCAAGCAAGGATTACGCAATCAAGGGTGGAAAGATTCTGGGGACTCGATTGTTTACCCGGATGGCAGTCAGGTTGAGCCGCCGATCGCCTTGTGTGAAGTGCAGGGTTACGTCTACGATGCTTGGCAACGTGCGGCTGGTATCTATGAGATTTGGGGTAAAAGCGAACAGGCCCAACAGCTTCGCCTCAAAGCCGAGCAGCTCTACCAACGGTTTAACGATCGCTTTTGGATGGAGGATGAGGGTTTTTATTGTTTAGGCTTAGACGGCCACAAGCAGCAAATCCAGTCGATTAGCTCCAATCCTGGTCACTTGCTCTGGTCTGGAATTGTGCCGTCAGAACGGGCCGAGCAAATGGTTCAACGACTTTTCCAACCCGATCTGTGGTGTGGCTGGGGTGTACGCACCCTTTCAGCTAAGAACCCAGCCTATAACCCGATTAGTTACCAGCTTGGCAGCGTCTGGCCCCATGACAATGGATTTATTGCGGCTGGACTGAAACGGTACGGTTACCACCAGGAAGCGAATCGAATTGCCGAGGGAATTTTTACCGCCGCCGGTTACTTTGAGGCAGGACGGATGCCAGAACTCTTCGCCGGGATTGAACGTCAGCCGGAAGGCTTCCCGGTCCCTTACCCGGATGCCAATGTGCCGCAGGCGTGGGCAGCTGGAGCGATTTTTTTGCTGATCCGCACCATGCTCGGCCTGGAAGCCAACGCCCCCCAAGGACGATTAAGGGTACAGCCTGCTCTACCAGAATGGCTACCGGATATGGAACTGACGAATTTAGCAGTGGGCGACGCGACAGTTGCCTTACGCTTTTGGCGGGAGGACGAGAAAACTCTCTGGAGAGTTACCCACCTGGATGGCGAATTACAAGTTTATAGCGATTGAGCCTGTGGTTAACCTGGCCAAGCCATCATCTTTCACTTGAGATAGCTAAATGATCAATGCTTTACGGCGACACTGGCCAGAATATCTGATGGAAGCTACGAGTCTGGGTATCTTTATGATGGCAGCCGGAGTAGTGGTCGCAATACTGGAATATCCGGCATCATTCATCCACCAGGCGATCGCAGACCCGCTGCCCAGGCGGATGATTGTCGGTGCAGCCATGGGCATGACGGCTATAGCAATCATTTACTCCCCCTGGGGCAAGCAATCGGGAGCCCATATTAATCCGGCGGTGACGTTCACCTTCTTTCGGCTAGGAAAGGTGAAACCTTGGGACGCGTTTTTCTATATCGTGGCGCAATTCGCAGGTGGATTGACTGGCCTGCTGGTAGTGGGAGGATTGTTGAGGGGGGCGATCGCCGACCCGGCTGTTAATTACATCGTCACAGTTCCAGGCTCAGGTGGAGTCGGAGTCGCACTCTTAGCTGAACTTACGATCTCCTTTGGCCTGATGCTCACCATTCTCTTCGTGTCCAATAACCAAAAACTGGCGCGATGGACCGGCGTGTTTGCCGGCATTCTAGTCGCGACCTATATCACAATTGAAGCTCCGCTTTCCGGCATGAGCATGAATCCGGCCCGCACGATGGCATCAGCTCTACCCGCTCAGGTCTGGACAGCGATCTGGATCTACTTCATCGCTCCACTTGTAGGGATGTTGCTGGCAGCAGAGGTTTACGTCTGGCTCATGGGTGCCCACGCAGTTCGCTGCGCCAAACTGCACCATCAAAACAACAAGCGCTGCATCTTCCGCCACTGCGGCTATCGGCACCAAGGGATGAGGAATGGCCAACAGTTATTAAGCGATCGCCTGTTGTAGTCAATCCTCGATCCTTAGGTATTCCGGCTCAAGCAGAAATCACCTTTTTGCTCAAGGGCGATCACGGCAGGTGAACCACCATAAACGCTGCATCTTCCAGTGTGGCTATCGAAAGCATACTCCGGCCCAGAAGCAGGTTACACCCAGTTACTAATCCCTTTTCTATCGGTATAATTCCCAAAATTTTAAGCTTAGAGTGCATAATTGGGCTGTGTCGCAAATAATGACTTTAGCGACCCTGCCCCTGTAATAATATAGGAGACTATACAGTTACTCCAAAGATTTTGTTAATGAAAGATATTTGTCCTATGACATCTCCTTTCTCTACATTTTCGATCTGACCTTTGCGGATTATATTCATCGCTTC
>JBGTDT010000045.1:0-17530 GCA_041748155.1 Thermosynechococcaceae cyanobacterium
GAAGGGTTGAGCTATTCGTAGAACCTGCTCAATAAAAGGACTAAGTTGTTGAACTTGTCGGGGTTCGAGCGCTGCTGTATCTCCAACTAAACCAATTACAACTTTGTGCTTACCTACGCTTTTTTCCGCTGTTAGATTCCATCTACGTAATTCTTGGCTAATTCTTTCAACTTCCTGCACAGGAGTGCCAGTTTTCATTACTACAATCATTAGTTGAAATTCTCCTAAAAGAAATTTTTGGTTGTTTATTTGCAAGACTAGTCGGACATTTAGAACTACTTACTTCGGTATAAACCTAACAATTTAAGTTTATGAAGTCAAATGGTTTGGCAGTGCAAGGCTAATAGGTTTAGCCTATTAGCTCAAAGCTTTAGAGTTTTCCTAATTCAGACTAGTGAATTGAATTTCTCTATCTAAATGCTAACTTCAATGTAGTTTACTCAGTAGTAAGTTAAGGAAAACAGTACAATCTTGACAGAGAAAAATGAATTACGGCAGAGTTTAGAGGATTTTGAGAATAAATGTTAGTGATTGAATCTTGTGACTTCAAAAACTTTACTAACAGCTCAATGCCTCTTTATTCCCCAATTTTAGCTTGACTTCACCAAGGACCTCTTAACTACCATCGTCTGCCCAGCAACTGCTTGACCAAACCTATCCACAATGAGAGGACCTGCTAAGCAAGTCACAATAATATAGGCAATAACAGCGTTGAAAATCCCATCATTGAGAAGCCCAGCACTTTTACCAAACAAGGCAATTACTAAAACCAAAGCAGCACGAGACATTGTCAGGCTGAACATCACCATTACTTCAGCAAAGGAATACTTAAAGACTTGAGCTGTAAACCATGCTGCTAAGAACTTAGAACTAACGGCTCCAGTAATTACCACAAGGGCAATTCCTATATTTTCTGGATGCGTGAATAAGACCTGAGGGTTACATAGCACGCCTACAGAAATCAAGAAAATAGGAATAAACAAACTATTCCCCACAAACTCTATTCGATTCATTAAAGGACTAGCGAGGGGAACCAGCGGGTTTAAGGCAAGTCCAGCAATAAAAGCTCCAACGATTGAGTCAATGCCTAACAGCAATGTGGCAGAGGCAGCAACAAATAAGCAAGTAAGGACAAAGATAAATTGAGCTGTGAGAGACTCTTTAGTTCTCTTGAGTACAAAATGGCCTAGTTTGGGTATTCCCCAGAGATAAACTAAAACGAGTGCAGGGAACAGCACCAAAAGCTTAATCCACAGCAATGCCCCAATACTGCCACTTGCGATCGCCTGCACGATGGATAGACCGGTTAAAGTGAGAATCGAGGTCACAATCGTGCCACCCACCGCTACACCGATGGCTTCCTTTTGGACAATCTCTAATCTTGTCACAATCGGGTAAGCCACAAGTGTGTGAGGGGAGTAAAGGATTCCCAACAACAGTGCGGTAAGAAAACCGTAGCTCATTATCTGCCCAGTCAGAATTCCTACAGCCAGTGGAATGCCAAATGTGAGTAGGCCAAAGACGAGTGATCTTACTCCCAGACGTCTCAGATTGCCTAAGTCCATCTGGATACCTGCCAGTAACATGATGTAGAGCAGACCAAACTTTTCTAATATGATTAGCTGCTGATCTCGTGCTAAAACTCCCAAGACATTGCTACCGAAGATTGTCCCTAAAAGGATCAACACCACTAGGGGTGGAATTCGTAATCGTTCGGCGATTAGAGGAGCAATCCCAATCACTAACAGCAAGATGCCAACAATGTAGATTGGCTCAGCCAGCGGCAGGCCATTAGAGGAACCCAGGCTAATTAGGTAAGTAGGCATAGGTCAATTAATTTGCCCGAATCGAGGGTATGAGTTAGGAGGCTGATCAGTCCAGCACTGTTTGTTAGAGGCTTGAAAGAGTGGTGGACGAGCATAAAGACGCCCACCAAAATAACGGTTGACTTTACTCAACCTGTTTATCCAATCGCCACCGCTTGTTTCTCTACCTCTGCCTCTGAAGAAATTGATTGAAGGAAATCAGCTGGTTGAGTCATGTTCTCCACGTCTTCAGCTCGGTAATGAATGTCTGGATAGACGGGGCAGTCAAAAACGTGCTCAAAGGGCTGCTCGAATGTATCCCATCCTTCTTTAGAACGAAGGTAGCTCAATACAGGCTGGTCTGGCTCACCCCAGAAATCTCCAGCAAAGGTTTGCAGGACAAAGCGGAAGGTGCCGGGTAAGTTCAGACCCATACTATTCATATCTCTGTTGAATTCGTAGTAGTAAGCGTAGACTACGCGGAAGTATGCGTCGTACCCTGTCTTGCAGAAGTTCTCAAAGTAGGTAGACGCTTCCTTTTCATCTTTACCCTGGAAGATGTCGTGAATTGCTTCTGCAGCTTTCAGTCCACAGACCATACTGATGAAAGTTCCCCCAGAGAATACAGGGTCGACAAAGCAACCTGCATCGCCCGCAATAAAATAGCCAGGCCCCGCCAACTGCTCAGAAAGATAGCAAAAATCTAGCTCTACTTTCGGCTTCTCGAATACAGGCGTTGCACCTGCTATAGCCTGCTTGATCCGGGGAGAGCGATCGCAGTGTATATCAAAAACTTCCTGGGGATTGCTCTCTTTGAGTAAGTTCAATGGCATCACAGCGCCAACGCTCATGACATCGGATTCAACCGGAATCCCCCAGAGCCAACCATCTTCGTGGGAACTAAAGAGCACGTCACCTTGAACCCCAGGATTGTTTTCTGGCATCACATCCTTGAAGTGCTGAAAGACGGCAACGTTTTTCAGCTTATTGTTCATTTTCCTCAGGTTGAAGTGCTTAGAAATCAACCCAGCCCGACCACTAGCATCGATTACATAGCTAGCTCGAGCTTCATGTCTCTGGCCTTGATACTGATACTCGACCCCAACGAGGCGATCACCCTCAAATACGAGCTTTTTGGCTTCTGCCTCCTGCAAAACTTGAGCCCCTGTATCCTTGGCATGCTCTAACAGAACATTGTCGAAACGGGCCCGGTTGAAGTTGTACGCAAACGGTTTTTGTCCTTCTGCCAAATTAGTGAAGCTTTGCCGCCTCAGGTCACCAGTGGCCCCAGTTAAGAATTCGACTCCATTCTTCTGGATAAATGCAGCTTCCTTAACTTTGTTAAAGGCACCCATCATCTCAAGTAATTGAGTAATGTAAGGCACCATAGACTCCCCAATGTGAAATCGAGGAAACTGTGACTTTTCCAGTAAGAGAACCGAATGACCTTCTGCTGCCATTTTGTAGGCACAGGTTGAACCCGCAGGTCCTCCACCAATGACGATTGCATCAAAGGATTCACCAACGATAGCCCCTTCTTGGCTCGGTTCCTGATGCTGATCTACGGTGAGGGACGGAGAGCCATTTGAACGGGCCTCTACCACTTCACTTTTACCTGAATTATTAAGTGTCATAGGAATCCTCCTGACAAGAGTACTGTAGGTGCAAAAACCTTCGTAATGCTACTTAAAAACTTGAGAGAGATTAGTTAAGTTGATGACTTGCTGATTTGAGTAGTGTGCAACTTTAGAAAAAGCAGTCTTCGAAGTGTCTCTTATTTAGAACTCAGCAGTGCCAAGACTAATTCCCAATAGCAAGGAATTACGAAGTGCAACTGAACGGGAGTCTACAAAATCAAACAGAGAATAGTCAAATAGATTTATTGTATAAACGCCATAGATTTTGCCTGCTTAAACTGAGAGGAAAGCTCTTTCTATCTATTTAAGCCAGTATTTACTGGTACTTAGCTAAACTGAGTCATACCTTGGAGCTACTTAGCCAAAGTGTTTCTCTACCTTTAGGAAGACAACCAAATCGCAAAGGATACAAGTAACTCAAATTCTAGTTTTTTGTTGCAAGACAGAACAGTACTCGATCCTGGCTATTTAAAGCATTAATGTCTTGACTTCTTGATAAACTAGTTGGGCAAGGTTTTTGCTCGATTAGAAATGTGGTTGACTAGACTAAAACTATAACCCTTATGTAATAAATCTATTTGACTTCTATAGATATCATTTCTAGACTTTAGTTGTTAAAAACTGGCCTGGTGCTATCAAATAACAAATGATTTAGGCTTCTTAAACATTTGATTTGAAAGCACAGTAGTTCTCTAACAAGTAGAAAAATTTCTACGCAATGCTAACCAAGTCAATCTAAAAGTAACTTTTAGTTCTGTTAGCACAAGCGATTTGGGGAGAAACATCCAGAAGCGAATCTACAACTCGTTTCCGCTTGAGATTGAGACGATATTAAGACCAGTTTTCCAGGCAGGGTGTTCTGCTTTTTCTGGTGTTTTCTTAGTTGTACCGGGCCAAACTCAGCATTTAAGGTATCGAACAATGTTTTTTGGCAAACCTAAGTCTACCCTCGCTTTGGGTAGAATCAAGTTTTTAAGCTACAGCCCAATTTTGTACGGACTAGGTGCCACGGCTGCTACGTTTCAGGGTGAAGCGTTTAACCTCTCCTCCTTCGTATTTGGCCAAATTACAGTCTGGGTCGTGCACATGATGACCCACTTCTACAACGAGTACTACGATTTGGACTCCGATCGCATCAATCAGCGTCCTTCTCCCTGGACTGGCGGCAGCCGCATCCTACCCAAAGGTATCCTTCACCCTCAAGATTCTATGACTCTGGCGGTCCTGACAACTGCGGTGTCACTTGTCCTGAGTTTATTGATGCCCTCGCCTGCCACAGTCTTTGTTTGTTTGCTGGCGGTGTTACTCTCCTGGGGATACAGCGCTCCCCCATTATCTTTTTGCCGGAGAGGTCTGGGAGAGCTGATCACAGCTATTGTTTTGAATATTCTCACGCCTGTTCTAGGGTTCCTGCTTCAAAATGGGCAGCTCTACCCAGGCAGAACCAGAGAGTTAGTACTGGTTCTCTTCCCACTCGCTGTGATTGAGTTCGTCAGGATGATGGTGATGAATATGGCTGATACAGACTGCGACTCAGCGGTTGGAAAAGATACGCTAATTGTCAAAGTCGGTCTGGACAGAGCGGTTCAAATTCATACTGCGGGGATGGTGGTTGCTTATCTGTCTTTACCTTTTGTCTATCTCTACTCAGATGTTCCCCTTGTGGTTGTTTTGTTGATCGCAACGACCGCGCCCTTGGGGTTCCTAACCACTTGGTGGGTGCATCAGCGCCGGCGGGATGTCCAGAAGTTTTTCATTGTGCCTTTTTGGGCTTCGACTCATAATGCCCTGGCCGCGCTTTCGGCCCTGATTGGATTTTTGATTGTTCACCCTGCGGGGGACTTGTTTAGGGTCGAAACTCATTTAAAGGTCTTTTCAATCTACTTGTACTTAGCTGTCTTCCTCTACTTTGTTTGGTTCGGCAATCATGACTCTGAGAATCAGCCAGCCATGCAAATAGAGGCGGGCGTTAGGTAACAGTTGCTAGGTAACAGTTGCAAAGTCTCATCTTGGTTGAGACGAGTCAAACACTAAAAACAGTAAACTTTAGCATTCTAGGAGATTAATTATGCTAGTTACGAAACACCAACCAGTTCAGGTGCTAGAAGATTTAGTTCAGCTCAGGGGAATTGACTATGTAGAGTTTTATGTGGGGAACGCTCGCCAAGCTGCTCACTTTTATCGCACAGCCTTCGGCTTTACCCCCATTGCCTATGCAGGTCTTGAAACAGGGGTACGCGATCGCTGCTCATTTGTATTGCAGCAGGGAGATATTTGCTTCGTTGTCACATCCCACTTAACGCCTGAGAACCCAATTGCCAGACAGGTGAGGCTACATGGTGATGGCGTCCATGACATTGCCCTGCGAGTCGATAACGTTGAGGCTGCCTTTGCCGTGGCGGTTGAAAAAGGCGCAAGACCCCTACTTGAGCCGACTGCTCTAGAATCCCAGGAGGGATACATTACTAAAGCGACCATCGCCAGTTATGAGGGAGATATTGTTCACTCCTTCATCGAACGCAGTGATAGCGCTATGGCATCACAATACCAGCGCCTGCCTGACCCACAGACACCAACTTCAACGGGTCTGATTGAAATTGACCACATTGTCCTCAACGTCGAGCTGGGGAAG
Organism: Thermosynechococcaceae cyanobacterium; assembly: GCA_041748155.1. GTDB lineage: Bacteria > Cyanobacteriota > Cyanobacteriia > Thermosynechococcales > Thermosynechococcaceae > JBGTDT01. The sequence goes on from JBGTDT010000045.1 coordinate 6,075, forward strand.
ATGGATGAGTGGAGCAATTTCTACCAAACAGTCCTGGGCTTCCAAAATGCTCAGCAATTTACTAACGATGACATCTCGACCAAGTATTCATCCCTGATGTCAAAGGTGTTACAGAATAACACAGGCCGGATCAAGTTCCCGATCAACGAGCCTGCTCAGGGATACCGCAAGTCGCAGATTCAAGAGTTTCTTGACTTCTACCACGGTCCTGGTGTTCAACATATTGCCTTGAAGACCGACAACATCCTTGAAACTGTACAGCAACTCAGGTGCAATGGGGTTGGGTTCTTGGGCATCCCTGATACCTATTACGACAACCTACTTCAACGGGTTGGCCCCCTCGATGAAGACATTAACGTCCTCCGAGACCTGAAAATTCTGGTTGACCAGGATGATGAAGGCTATTTGCTGCAAATCTTTACAAAGCCTTTGGTCAATCGCCCTACATTCTTTCTTGAGATCATCCAGCGTAAGGGGGCGCAAGGCTTTGGCAACGGAAACTTCAAAGCCCTATTTGAAGCAATTGAACTGGAACAGGCTGCCCGTGGGAACTTGTAAACCCGTTTAGCTAGTGTCTAAGAAGAGGTTTTCGAGCAGGCTACAGGTTAGCTGTTAGCTCATCAGCACTGTCTAGATGAACTGTTGTTGATTTAAAGAGATTGGGACGATAGTGTCTATATGATTGTCCAGGGTTAGACAACTCCGAGGGTAAGAAAGTCAGGCGGCACGGCGTTTCAGAATGGAGGTACAAAGTGTCTTAGGTCCTCAAACTTACTGAAGCGAACCTGTACCCAACACAACGGCTAATCCTGTAGGACTGGCTCTTTGCCAACACTCTCACGATTATGCGGTTTAGAGAGGTTGGTTAGATCAGGGCCGGAGGGAATGATTCCACCCGGATTGAGCGGGAACAAGTTTCCGTAATAATCCCGCTTGACGTCCTCAAAACTGCAAGTGCTAGCAACTCGGGGAAGCTGGTACAGGTCGCCCAGGTAGGCCCCTAAGTGCTCATAGTCTTGTATTCTCCGGCGGTTGCACTTGAACAGCCCATAGTAGACTAGATCAAAGCGAAACAGCGTGGTGAACAGACGCACATCTGCAAGCGTGACACGGTTTCCGCAAAGGTACCGGGTCGTGCCCAAGGCAGCGTTAATTTCATCTAGGGCTGCAAATAATTGATCGCAGGCCATGTCATAGGCTGCCTGGGTCTGGGCAAAGCCGCAGCGATATACCCCGTTGTTGACTGAGTGGTAAATCTTTTCGTTCCAGAGGTCAATTTTTTGCTTCAATTCCTCTGGGTAGAGATCTAGGCCGGGATGCTTTGCTAACTCGTTGAATTCCGAGTTCAGCATCACAATAATCTCTGCACTCTCATTGTTGACGATCGCCTTTGCCTGTTTATCCCACAGAACTGGAACTGTACAGCGCCCGCTGTAGCCAGGTTTTGCTAGCTGGTACAGCTCAGTCAGGCTACGGCAGCCCTCCTCCTCCTGGTTGAGCACCCAGCCCCCCTGACTTGGGGAAGGAGAGGCGATGGACACTGATACGGTATCTTCGAGCCCCTTGAGCGCTCGTACAATTAGGGTGCGATGTGCCCAAGGGCAACCGAGCCCGACAAAAAGACTATAGCGCCCTGCTGCCGGTCGGTACGGCTTTTCTTCCTCCCGGCCAATGAAGCTTCTGAACTCGCTACTGGGGCGAACGTACTCGCCCGACTGGTTGCGGGGAGCAAGCCTTGACATCATCAGGTGCCAGAGGGTTGTCCAGACAAATCTGCCAAGCTGGACGATCAACTTGGCAGGCAGCTTACCCTTTTGCTTGGTTTCAACCCCTGCTTTGTTAGTCTGACCCTTCACTATACTGTCTGCATCCCCAAAACACTACCTATCAACTAGCTTAGCTTGAATCCGTCGCCTTAAGTCTACAGGTAGACTCAGTGCTATTAAGAGTAGGAGACTTTAGTACAGGATGACTGCTTGGCACTAGGAGGGCGAAGTCAAAGGTAATGACATGACCGTGAAGAAATCAAGTTGGATTGAATTAGCATTGCAGTGGCAAGGATCAGTCGCCCCCAAAGTCCTTCCCGGCGCTCTCCTGTGTGGTGGATTGGGATTTTTTGTTTCCATAGCTGATTATTTTGGCTTACCCATAGCATGGCCGGGATTGGAGGTAGTGATTAGCAACGTTTCTTACAATCTTGTCTTAGGCTTATTGTTGGTCTTTCGCACAAACACAGCCTACGAACGCTTTTGGGAAGGGCGTAAAGCTTGGGCAACTTTTACGGCAAACATTCGCAACCTGGGGTATTTAATGTGGGCAGCGATCACCGAAGTGGAACCCACAGATCGGGAAACCAAGGTATTAACCCTAAGACTGTTAAGCACTTGGGCGTTTGCTGCTAAGTTGCACCTGCAACGACAGCCCATTGAGAGTGAGTCAGCACGGCTGACCTCAAACCAACTGCTGAAACTCAAAACTGTAAACGGCCCTCCCCTACAACTGGCTGTCTGGATTGGGGACTACTTTCAACAGCAGCATCAGCGAAATCTATTGACGACTAATCAACTGACGATGATGAATGATTTAGTCAATGGCTTATTGGAAGCGCTAACCACCTGTGAGCGTATTTTAGAAACACCAATTCCCTTGGCTTATGCCATTTACCTGAAACGATTATTGCTGATCTACTGCTTTTCTCTACCATTTCAGGTGGGCAATAGTCTGCATTGATGGACGAGTCCGGTTGTTACTGTACTTAGTTTTGTATTGCTGGGTATTGAAGAAATCGGGACTGAAATTGAAAATCCTGTTGGAGACAATGCCAACGACTTACCCCTAGAAAAGTTTTGTACAACAATTTTGAATAATATTGAAGACCTAATCACAGCTAATAGTGAAGAAAACGTTGTAGCTGACCGCTCAAAGTTAGAATCAGCCTCTCACGCTTCACCCCTCAGCTTAGGGTAGCTGATCGAATTTTGAGTCACGCCCTTGCCCCCTTAGGCCCTATTGGGCGGCTAGACTAGGCAAACTATGGCTCAACTGCGTCAGTCTTGGGTAGATTAGAAATTGAAATAGCTTGAGTTCGAGCAACAATACACTGTGCTGGCCCGTCAATCTTGACAGGGTTGATCTTAAGCCTTTAGATATTTTGCCAAGTAGAGAATGGTTTTAAAGTTGAAGAGAGACAAAAGACGGTTTGCCCCCCCGTTACTGGCTGTGCTGGGGTCGACGGCTAGTATATTGGCATGTCTTGTTCCTGCGATCGCAGCCTCTGCCCAGTCGTCTTTTTACGATATTCAGGGCTTTCAGAACCGCGCGTGCATTGAAAACCTAGCACAGCGGCAAATCATTACTGGTTACCCCGATGGTAGTTTCCGGCCCAGGTCTCCTGTCACACGGGCTCAGTTTGCCGTTATGGTTAGTCAGGCTTTTCCTGGTGTCCTTCAGATCCGTAATCCCACTCAGTTCGTTGACGTTCCTCTAAATAACTGGGCCTACAGTTCTATCCAAAAAGCTTATCGGGAAGGATTTTTGTCAGGCTATCCCGGTCACACCTTTAAACCCGACTGGGGTATTTCTAGGTCGCAGGTCTTAGTTGCTTTAGTAAGTGGGCTAGGGTATTCCTCAAGCGGCTCTCCTACAGCTATCTTGAATGCTTCTTACAGGGACGCAAATAAAATACCTGCTTACGCCCGCAGCGCCGTAGCAGCAGCCAGTGAGCAACAGCTAGTTGCCAGTGCTGGGCTGCTTCGTCCTAATCAATTGGCAGGAAGGGCAGAAGTGGCTTCTTTCCTTTGTCAGGCGTTGGCTCATCCTAGACGAGCCTCTGTCACCCCATCGCATTCCTCTCCACTCTCTCCTTAGCCTGGTTAAGCCTTTTGGCTAACGGGCAACTCAACTCAGGGCAGGGCTTGCCAGACTATCTCTGTTTAACGGAACTATTCCACCCCTGGCCGCCTGTCCTCGCAACATTGGATCTTGTGGTTTGATCAATTTGCCTGTGAGAATTATTATTCCAATTCCCGCCTACCTTCTAGGGCTCGAGCCAAAGTGACTTCATCTGCGTATTCCAAGTCACCTCCCATGGGTAAGCCAAAGGCAATCCGGGTCACCCGTGTGAAGGGTTTAAGTAACTGCCCTACATAAAGCGTTGTGGTTTCTCCTTCAACACTGGGACTAATGGCCATAATGACTTCCTGAATACCCGGTTGGCTGGCCCGGCGAATCAGTTCATGCAGATGCAGTTGATCGGGACCCACTCCGTCCATTGGTGAAATCAGGCCACCCAGAACGTGGTACTTGCCCCGGTACTCGCGAGTTTTTTCTAAAGCAATTACATCTCTAGAGTCAGCCACCACACAAATTGTGGTGTTATCTCGACTACGAGCCTGGCAAATTTCACAGATAGGCTCGGCAGATAGATGGAAACAGATGGAGCAAGAGCCCACCTGTTGCTTGGCTTCTGTTAAAGCTTGGGCCAGGGCCTGGACCTCGGCTTCGGGTCGCTTGAGGATGTGTAGTGCCAGTCGCTGAGCTGTCTTCGGCCCAACCCCTGGTAAACGTTGAAGCTGTTCAATTAAACGCGCGAGCGGGCGTGTATAGACCGTGCTCAAGCCTGGGTTCCTCGTGTCAGCCTAGATTCAATTCCTAGAGGAATTCTCTCTTGGATCAATTGCACTCTTCGAAATCCTCCTTCAACCTGTAGATTGTTAGGGTCAAGCTATGGTGTAACGTCGCCAAAACTTCTGTATCACTAGTGTGCCATTCCTGAGGGCGGACAAACATCCACTCCCCCAAACATAAGGACTAAAGGGCCTGGTGGAGGGCAGCGATAATTTGAGTGTTGGCCCTGGGAAAAGGATACTGATCAATTTCCTCTAGTCTTACCCAACGAACTTCGTCACACTCCAGGGGCTGAGGCTGGCCACTTAGATGGCGGCAATGATGCACCATCAAGGTAACCCGGAAGTGAGTATAGGCGTGATTGATCGAGATTAGGCGATCGCCCACTTCAATTTCAATCCCCAGTTCTTCTTTAATCTCCCGCTGAATACAGTCTGGAACGGTTTCGTCGAGTTCCAGCTTACCACCGGGGAATTCCCACAAACCCCCTAGCAATCCATTCTGGCGGCGCTTGTCGATCAGTATCTGGCCTTGAGCATTCCAGATTACGGCAACACCAATCAACTTGTGCGGCAGAGGTGAACGGGCTTCAGGCATCGGGATTACGGATTGAAGGTTCAAGGCATAGGCTTGGCAGTAGGATACCCAAGGACACTTGTGACAAGCTGGGTTACGAGCTGTACAAACCGTAGCCCCCAGGTCCATCAGGGCTTGGTTGAAATCTCGGGGTCGGGTCGAGTCTAGCAGGGATTCTGACAACTGCCAGAGTTGCTTTAGCACTTTGTTGGGAGGAATCTGTAGACCCGCCAGCCGAGCCAGTACCCGCTTGACATTGCCATCCAAGATAGCAACAGGCTGGTCAAACGCGGCGCTAAGAATGCCACCGGCAGTGGTCCGCCCAATCCCAGCTAGGCTCAGAACTTGCTCTACCTGCTTGGGAAACCTTCCCGAACAAGACTGGACAATTTGCTGGGCAGCCCGGTGCAGGTTGCGGGCCCGGGCGTAGTATCCCAATCCTTGCCAAGCTTTGAGAACCTGTTGCTGATCTGCGCTGGCCAGGACCTCTACTGTGGGAAACTGGGTCAACCACTGTTGATAGTAGGGAACAACAGTCTTAACTTGAGTTTGCTGGAGCATGATCTCTGAAACCCAAATCGCGTAAGGGTCTCGGCTACGCCTCCAGGGCAGATCACGGCCAGATTCTGCATACCAGACTAGTAAAGACTGCCTGAGTTCATCAATGCTAAAACCCTTGGCCTCAATAATGTTGATCCAGTCAGACGAAGGACTCTGAGATTCCAACCCATTTTGTGGCAGAAGCCTGAACCAACTAAAATCTTTGCCTAGTCTGGGCCCTATTCTGCATCAGTGTTGCTAGCACTAGCAAGTTGAAGGGATTTCTCAATCGCCATCCGCTGCTCTAAGTTACGCAGGAAATAGCCATTCAGCATAGCTGAGGCTAGCAGTCGTCCTAAGTGCTCACGGCTGGTCGTAATCATCATACCAAAGTGCTCAGGCGGTAGATTACCCAGTAAGGTAACGATATTTCGTTCCATCACCTGAAGGACTTCCGCAGAGTCAGGCTTCGATATCTGAGCGATCGCCTCAGGGTTAATGGATTGCATGTAGTGCCAGAGTGAGTTGTCTGGCTCGGAGTTGTTGTCTTGAGAATTTGAAGCTGAGTTTAAGAGGCTATCCATATTAGAAGCTATCTCGCAATAGGTGACACTTCTATTGATTAATTTAGCCAGGATTCCCTAGATCAAACAGTGGGCGGAACCGAACTAAACTAGCCGGATTCCGCCCACACTTCTGGAACTAACAGATTAGCTGGCTAAGTATTCGTGAATATCAGCCTTGCGTTTACGCAGCTTAGTCAAGGCTTCCCGCTCAATTTGGCGAACTCGCTCCCGGCTGATGTTGAGGCGATCGCCAACTTTGGCAAGGGTGAGGGGCTGACCGTCTTCTAAACCAAACCGGAGCGCTAAGACCTCTTGTTGCTGGTTGGTCAGATCCGCCATCAACCGCTCCAGATCTGTCCTCAGAGCAGTCTGTTGAGTAAAATCTTCTGGGGAGGCAGCCGTATCTTCTAGCAACTCACCCAGTTCTGTGTCTTGGTTATCTCCAACCTTGACGTCTAGGGAAAGCGGCTGGCGGGAGCGCTCCAGGTACTCTCGCACCTGCTTTGGAGCTAGCTCTAGCTCTACTGCCAACTCATTCACGGTTGCAGCCCGACCGTAGCGTTGGGCTAAGTGGCGTTGAGCCTTTTTAATTTTGTTGAGTTTCTCTGTAATGTGAATTGGCAGGCGGATAGTGCGACCCTTCTCTGCGATCGCGCGGGTGATTGCTTGGCGAATCCACCAATATGCGTAAGTAGAAAAGCGATAACCTTTAGTCGGGTCAAATTTTTCTACCCCTCGTTGCATGCCGATCGTGCCCTCTTGGATGAGGTCCAACAGGTCCACATTGCGTTTGATATATTTTTTGGCGACTGAGACAACCAGACGCAGGTTGGCCTCAACCATCTTGCGTTTTGCAGCCTGACCTTCATCAACGATTGACTGCAACTCTGGCTCAGACAAACCAGCCGCCGTTGCCCACTCACTCAGCGTGGGCTCATAATCCAGGCGCTCTGCTAGAGAGTGGTTGATCTCGTTAAGAGCATTCAGATGCTGTACTTGTTTACCATAGAGAATTTCCTGCTCGTGGGTTAAGAGCGGAACTCGACCAATCTCTCGCAAATACGTACGAACCAGGTCTGTAGAAGTCTCAGCAGTCTTCATAGCGGAAAGTCAAGTAAGTGTTGTGACAGCCTTAGGGATTAGCAAATGAGGGATGTTGAAAGACTGGTCAAGACCAGCAGGGAGAAGGAAGCCAGCCTGAAGCTACACAAGTAGCAAAGACTATTTTCTCCGGACTCGAATCGGAACAGCTGCAGGTAGGGGATGAGTCAAACTGTAGCTGACGACCAGGAATATGGCAACTAGGCAAGTTTCAACATGTAAGCTTAAGTTCATTTCAAGTAAACCAAGTTAGATTAATGAGGCACTGTATTAAAAATTGTAACATCCTAGCCGGGCTTAGCCTACCTCTCTGGGGTGAACCGAGGTTGATTGCACCCTACTTCGGGTTTAGTTGTGCTAGGGAACACCTAAGCTAGCCAAACCCTGGTTATAGTACTGAAGGGCTCTAACTTCTAGCGGTTCGGATTGTAGGGTGCGAATTGCGGCAGCAGTTGCCTTGGCACCAGAAATGGTGGTCACGAGGGGAATTTTATAGGTTAAAGCTGTACGGCGAATTAGCCGGCCATCGGCCTGTGCTTCTTCACCAAAAGGTGTATTCAGGATCAGTTGAATTTTCTTGTTCTTGATCCAGTCCAGCACGTGGGGTCGTCCTTCATGGAGCTTGAGGACCAACTCGACGTCAAGGCTGTGCTCCTGCAAGACCTGGCGGGTTCCAGCCGTGGCGACGACTTGAAAGCCCAGTTCCATCAGGTCCTTAACGACAGTCACAGCAGCAACTTTATCGCGATCGCTCATGGAGACAAACACGGTGCCCGCTAGGGGTAAACGTTGTCCTGCGGCTAGTTGTGCCTTCGTAAACGCTTTGCCGAAATCCAGATCAATGCCCATCGCCTCGCCAGTGGAGCGCATCTCCGGACCGAGAATTGTGTCCGTCCCGGGAAACTTATCAAACGGCAGCACCGCTTCTTTGACAGAAATGTGTCTAGGGATGGGTTCTTGGGTGAACCCCAGTGACTCTAGCGTTTGACCAGCCATGACTCGGACCGCAATTTGAGCTAGGGGCAAGCCGATCGCCTTGGAGACAAAGGGAACAGTCCGAGAGGCGCGAGGATTCACCTCCAGGATGTACACTTGCTGGCCTTGGACTGCTAGCTGAAGATTCATCAGCCCGACTACCTTTAGTCGTTTGGCTAGCTGAACCGTCCAGGTGCGGATTGTCTCTAGAGTGGGGGGAGCTAGAGATAGCGTCGGCAGGGTACAGGCCGAATCCCCGGAATGAATCCCAGCTTGTTCAATGTGTTCCATGATGCCGCCGATCACCACCTGGCCCGTAGAGTCGGCCACGGCATCCACATCTACTTCAATCGCGTTTTCCAAGAACTTGTCAATTAAAACGGGATGGTCCGGCTCGACTTGCACCGCCTGGGTCATGTAGTGCTCCAACTCTGTATCGGAATAAACAATTTCCATCGCCCGACCGCCCAAGACATAGCTGGGCCGAACCACAACCGGGTATTGAACTTTCCGGGCAATTTCCAGAGCCTCAGAGTAGCTACGGGCAATCCCGTTAGGGGGCTGGGAAATGTTCAGTTCCCGTAAAATCTGCTCAAATCGCTCCCGGTCCTCGGCCATATCAATCGAGTCCGGGGAGGTTCCCCAGATCGGTGCGTTGGTTTTTTCTAGCGGTACGGCTAATTTCAAGGGGGTTTGGCCACCGAACTGGATGATGATGCCTTCCGGGCGTTCTACCTCTAGGATGTTTAGGACATCTTCTTTGGTTAACGGTTCAAAGTAAAGGCGATCGCTGGTATCGTAGTCCGTAGAAACGGTTTCGGGATTGGAATTGACCATGATGGTCTCAAAGCCGTCGGCTCGCAGCGCGTAGGAGGCGTGACAGCAGCAGTAATCAAACTCAATTCCCTGACCGATCCGATTAGGACCGGAGCCGAGGATCATTACCTTGCGGCGCTCAGACGGTTGCACCTCCGATTCCGTTTCATAGGTGGAGTAGTAGTAGGGCGTAAAAGCCTCAAACTCCGCCGCACAGGTATCGACGGTTTTATAGACTGGCACTACCCCCAGCCCCTGGCGATAGCGGCGGACTTCGTCTTCGCTGGTTTTGGTCGCGTAGGCAATCTGAACGTCACTGAAGCCCTGACGCTTAACCGCAAACAGATCGGCAGCACTAAGTTGGTTGAGCGCCGTTCGCTTCAGCCATTTCTCTGTATCCAGCAGCCCTTGCAACTGGAAGAGGAACCAGGGATCAATCCCCGTTAGTTCGTAGATCTCCTCAACGCTCATCCCCATCATCAAGGCATGACGGATAGTAAAGATCCGCTCTGGGTTTGGCGTGCGGAGCCCAAAGCGGATTTGCTCTAAGCTGGGCAAGCGCTCTTGACGTTTCGCCCCTGGGACGGTGGTGGCATCGCAGCCCCAGCCGGCTCGCCCAGTTTCTAAGGAGCGCAGTGCTTTTTGCAACGACTCCTGGAAGGTGCGGCCAATTGCCATCGCTTCCCCCACAGATTTCATCTGGGTGGTGAGCACGCTCTGAGTGCCGGGAAACTTCTCAAAGGCAAACCGGGGAACTTTTGTCACCACGTAGTCAATCGTGGGCTCAAAGCTAGCCGGGGTTTTGCGGGTAATGTCGTTGGGAATTTCATCTAGCGTGTAGCCGACAGCCAACTTTGCCGCAAATTTGGCGATGGGAAATCCCGTTGCCTTAGAAGCCAGGGCAGAGGAGCGGCTCACCCGTGGGTTCATTTCAATTACAACCACCGCTCCGGTGACTGGATTCACGGCAAACTGGATATTAGAGCCGCCGGTTTCCACACCAATCTCCCGGATAACCTTAATGGCGGCATCCCGGAGGCGCTGGTACTCCTTATCGGTCAGGGTTTGAGCGGGGGCGACGGTGATTGAATCTCCGGTGTGAATACCCATTGGGTCCACGTTCTCAATCGCGCAGATGATCACGACGTTGTCAGCCAGATCCCGCATCACTTCCAGCTCGTACTCCTTCCAGCCAATCAGGGATTGCTCAATCAAAATTTGTGAGACGGGGCTGGCATCTAACCCCGCCTGGGCCATCTCTTCAAATTCTTCCTGGTTGTAAGCAATCCCGCCGCCAGAGCCTCCCAGGGTATAAGCGGGCCGGATGATCAGGGGGTAGCTTTCAATCTGCTCGGCGATCGCCTTGGCCTCTACAATCGTCTCAGCTAGACCAGAAGGGCAAACGCCCAACCCAATTCGCCCCATAGCTGCCTTAAAGAGCTTACGGTCCTCGGCCATCTCAATTGCGGCTAAGTTAGCGCCAATCAGGTCCACGCCATATTTTTCTAAAACCCCACTTTTCGCTAGGGTAACCGCAAGATTTAACGCGGTCTGTCCTCCCATTGTGGGCAACAGGGCATCAGGGCGCTCCTTGGCAATCACTTTTTCGACCATTTCCGGTGTGAGCGGCTCAATATAGGTGCGATCGGCGGTCTCTGGATCGGTCATGATCGTGGCCGGGTTGGAGTTAATCAACACGACTTCATACCCTTCATCCCGCAGGGCTTTGCACGCTTGAGTCCCAGAGTAGTCAAACTCACAAGCTTGACCAATGATGATCGGGCCAGAACCAATTAATAAAATTTTGTGCAGGTCATCACGGCGGGGCATAATCTTTAACAGAGAAGTCTCAGTAAGGAAACTAGAACTTACTAATCTTAATCCGTAGAGGGCAAAAACACTGTCACCTGTGCTGCAAAAGATAGTCGCTGGGATTCAGGAATGCCTGCATAGCCGATGCTTAGCCAGAGCCACTTATGGTAACGACTGACTTTGTAGATAGTCGGAGTGCATTTCACGTTCAAGCTAGCAGCAAAGGCTGAAAAGCTTCCGGCTCAAAATAATGGCCAGTTGTGAGCGCTGTCAGTGCTTCAGTAAGTAGATTGAACTTGCCTGAGTACTAGGGAGTGTTTTAAAACTACAACCACAACAAGATAGAGGCTAGAGTCAGCATAGCAAGGTAGTTTTCAGCCTTCTTTTCATAGCGAGTTGCGATGCGACGAAACTGCTTGAGCCGATTGAAACAACGCTCAACCT
>JBGTDT010000046.1:0-29219 GCA_041748155.1 Thermosynechococcaceae cyanobacterium
GGGGCACTTATGGGGGTGCTTGGGAAGGGCGATCGCAATTTGAGAGAAGACAAAGGGCGATCGCCGGCTTGGGTTGTGTAGAGGGCGATACAGGCTACGCGATCACGTGTTTGAGTTTGGGTATGCGGAGGGAGCGATCGCGAGTTAATTGGTGAAGCAGGAGTGAGCGCCCTTAAAGAGAGTTTAGAAAACCCTGTTTTGCTAGACTCAGAAAAACACTTGTCCAACAGGATTCAGGAGCTATGACTACCGTAACGACTCAACGGATTACCCTGGAAGAGTTTCTGAAGCTCCCGGAAACTAAGCCTGCCAGTGAATACATTGATGGTGAGATTATTCACAAGCCGATGCCGAAAGGAAAACACAGTCGTTTGCAAGGTAAACTTTGTGCGACTGTCAATCAAGTAGCAGAGGAGCAACGAATTGCCTATGCCTTTCCCGAACTGAGGTGCAGTTTTGGCGATCGCTCGATTGTCCCCGATGTGGCGATATTTCTGTGGCAGCGTATCCCTTTTACCGTTGCTGGTGAAGTTCCTGATAACTTTGAACTCCCGCCCGATTGGACAATTGAGATTCTTTCTCCAGAGCAAAAAGCCAACAAAGTCATTGGTAATATCCTTTACTGTTTGAACCACGGTAGCCGTCTCGGATGGTTCATTGATCCAGATGATTTGAGCATCCTGGTGTTTTTACCCGATCAACAACCTGTACTGCTCCAAGGCAGCGGATCTTTACCTGTTTTGCCCGAAATCGAACTTGCCCTGACAGTCGATCAGGTTTTTGGTTGGCTCAAGATGGGTGAGTGAGGCGATCGCCTCCGGTTGATCAATGCTTCGTAAGCTCTTCGGTAGACCGCTTCATCAATCCAGGCTCTATAAATTTTTGTGTGGGTGGGGACTGAATGACCCATCAGCTTTGCTACTAGGTCAGGTGAAAAACCGAACTCAAAGCACCGCCGAGAGTAGCTGTGACGCAAGTCGTAGGCCGTAAATGGAATTAAGCTTTCGTAGAAGAACTTTGAGACCTTGCCCCCCAGCTTTGTATTGTCACCCTCAGCAATCACCTTCAGTCCTGGCAAGATTTGTTCCTTCAGGCTCCACAACTCAGGCCATTCAGGGTAAAGCGGATAAATGAAGCGAGCTTCAGTCTTAGTATCACTGTCGACATGAACAGTTGGAAAATCAGTCAGGTCCAGGTGAAACACCTCATGGGGACGTAAGCCATAAGTTGCAATCATCCCATAAACCCAACGCCAACCCTTGTTTGAGATTGTGTCTCTCCACTTAATGATCGCTCCATCAATCGGCAAACTTCTGGGGGCAACGGAATTGGGTGAGTAGTTCCCAGAAAGCGCCTGAATCGAATCAGCAGGAAGTTTAGCTAACCTTGCCAGTTGTGCTAAAACGATACAATTTTTTGCCTTGAGCGAGAGTATGGAGTAGTGCTTCTTACACAGTCCAGCAATAGCTCAAGCCTTAGCAACTCATCCGATAATTTCTTAAATACCTGGGCATAAACCTTCCACGTATTTTTGCTACTTTTGGTTCGCTTATGGCGGTTCCAATTAATCCTCCTCAAATCGCGTTACCCATTCAGACGTTGTCTCAATCTGGTCACTTTGGCCCAGCGAATCTGACCAGTCAAATCGATCTAGATTCAGTGCAGCTCCAATTAATCTGGCTTGCTTTTCGGCATACTGTACACCTGCAGAAGTTGGACGGACTCCTAGATATATTCTTTGTTGATAGGGCTTGTCCTTAGCTATATGAGGTTTAGGAGGCAGTGTTGCTCTCAGATATAGCCTGTCACCACGGAGTCCAGTCACTAGGCCAAACTTGACAGCTTTTAATCTTCCGTTTGCCTGGTTGGATCCGTCCGTCAAGGTCATTCACTTTTGGGGCTAAAGTGGGGACTAAATTACTGACCTATCCTGGCATATTTTGAACCAATTAGACCCAATCTGACACAATTATGTTTCAGGCTCAGACAGGCTTCCAGAGCGAGGAATCTACTAAAGGCGGCACCCAGATTCGAACTGGGGATAAGGGCTTTGCAGGCCCCTGCCTTACCACTTGGCCATGCCGCCAAAGGTCAAGACTGCTAGCATACCATGCTGTTGTTAGCTTGGTAGACTGTCAAGTTACCTGCTCCGGCTCTAAGCGAGGCCCTGAATGGAGGTATGCTTCTTTGCTAGATTACGTGCCACCAACCAAGGCTGGGACCGATAAAACGAACTGTAATCCAGTAGAGCACCATAAAGGTGATTCCATACCAGGCACCTCTGGTCGTCCATTTCATAAACCGATCAGCTTGGGATTGAGTCATAGGCAGCCACGGGTAAATAGTTGGCTCTTTTCCATACTTTTCTCCCAACGCATCTTTGCGACGTTTAGCTTCTCCCATAGTTCAAAACAGTGGACCCTGGTTAAACATTATCAACGGTTATTAGTTTGATTTTACCTGGGACAAGAGTCTTTGCGAAGGAGATCCGCAAAGTTTGTTCGCCCACAGACTCTACCGGAGTTCTGTCACTCTACTGGTGCAAACAAGCGAGAGTCCAGATAATTGACCCGAGCGCAGGGACTTAGTGCCGCTAGAACTTGATGGCCGTAGCTCCGGTGAATCACGCGACTATCTAGCAGGGCTACAACGCCCTGCCGCTCTCGCACTGGGGCGATCGCCCGTTGCAGTTTACTCAGGGCTTCCGGTAACAGGTAGAGCCGAAACCAGTCCTGGCGTAGCCGCTTGTAGTATGCTACACGTCCCGCCACTCGCGGATCTTCTAGGGAAGGAATCGGCAATGTCGCGATCGCCAAAATATGGGGGGCCGGGAGAACCGCCTGCTGCTGCTGCCAGAACTCCCAGCCGGTGACCAGAATCCCATTGTCATCTAAGCAGGTTTTCTCGACCTGAACTCTAGAACCAAACTCAGAGGCCAGGATCGACCCCACCTGCGTCTTTAAGGGGAGGTCGCCGACAATAATAACTGTCAGGCCCTGGACAGTAGTGCTACTAATCGTGAGTAGTTTGTGAATTTGCTGAATTAAAGCTGCCTGAAATTGGGGGGTATTGGGCAGGGGGATGCCATCAGGTAAATAGAGCTGTATGATTTCTGCCTGAGCATCGGGCGAGAACTTCAAGCAAGTTAGCTCCCCTAGTCCCAACCGCTGCCGGTAGAGGGGTGCATCAACCTCCAAATCAAAAGCACCGCCAATTAGAACAACCGACTGACGCGGCCAGATTCTACTTAAAACGGAGGCGACGTCAACGGGGGCACAGTTTAGGGAAAACTGACCTAGATGTCGGTCAACTTCAGCCCAGGTCAGGGTATTGCCTGCCTGAAACCGTTGGCAAAAAAGTTCCCAAGCCTTTGAACTAATAGTCAGGTCCAGCGATCGCAAGAGCCGACTTAGGATGTCTCCCTCAATTTGGTCAATCAGGCAACAGTTGTAGGGATTGGTAGGATGCTGGAATAGGGCTCGTGTCAGTTGTACTCGAGCGTCCCGGATCATTTCTACCTGACTGGGATAGGTCAACATTAAGTCTTCCCAGTCCTTTGTTCTCAGTGAGATAGTCAACTGTTGCCGAGTCCAGCTCTCGAGATCATCAGCACCATCAATGATGGTGGGTATGCCAACAGGAAAGTTATGCTGCTCAGCTAGATGGTCGGCCAACCAGGCGGCTGGTGAAGTTAGCAGGAGCCCTTGAAAATCTGAGCTGGGCCAGTGACTGTCTGCACGGACAGGCTTATTGACCTTCATCCACTGGTACAAGCGGGGAATTTCTACCTTGAGCAAACGCTGTTGTACCCCTTCTGGCACCACTAGGATTGCAGGCTCAGGCCAAATTAAGACGGGCGCCAGGTAGCTCAATCGATAGTGGCCGTAACAGCCAGAGGGGGAACCGACCTGAATCAAGGCACTCCGTCTTAACCTTAGAGCACGGGCAACCAGCCGAGCAATGGTGAGGTGATGGGGCCAGTATGGCTCACCTTGCTCTCTCAGAAATGCACGTAGTTGCTGATGAACCTCTACCTCAATCACCCGTCTACGGTCTCTTGCTATTGCATGACCTCCATTTTGACACAGACGTTTGCGATTCCTCAGATAGTTGCTGGTTAGGATAAATAGAGCAATCTAAACACGGTTAGTTGGTTGACAGAGACAGAGACATTCGTTAGCCTTTTAAAGGCTTAATTGATAGGCCCCCATCGTCTAGAGGCCTAGGACACCTCCCTTTCACGGAGGCGACGGGGATTCGAATTCCCCTGGGGGTATAGTTAGGGTTTCCTTACTGCCGGGTGTCTCAGCGTCTGTTCTCAACCGCAGTTAGTGGTGTCTAGATAGCTGCTGAGTTACCTGGACAAGCTGTGCAGCAAGATCTTGGTCCGTATGGATCGTCTGAACGTAAGTCTGTTCTTTGCCTGTAAAGGGTTCCATTGCCTTTTGTTGATCAGTCAGTAGTTCAGCCGTAGCGTCGGCGATGTCCCCGGTTCGGGTTCGTAGACGTTCCTGCAAAACTGACACAGGGGCTGTGCAGTAGCAAATCTGTAGGGGGATCTGTTTTGCCTCAGCTTCAGCGATCGCCGCTTGCCGGAACGGCTGACGGTCGTACTTGGCATCGAGGACAACGGGTAATCCCCGACCTGCTAGGAAGATTGCCAGTTCCAGGAGGCGATCGTAGGTCTGCTGGGTCATCTCCGGGGTATAGACGCCGCTACCGTACTGGCCTGCCTCATCTCCCCGCTGATCGAGGGAAACCCCCGCCAGGTGTTTACGCACAGCATCAGAGCGAATGTGAATTGCTTCTAATCCTTTGGCAATTTGCCGGGCCACAGTAGTTTTACCGGAACCAGAGAGACCAGACATCAGCACAATTTGTCCATGCTTGGCTTGGGTGTAGGTCAAAGCCATTCGATAGTAGACAGCGGCTCGAGCCTGAGCTTGCTGCTTTTCAGTTTCCGGGATGGATGGATCATCCAGCACCAGGGAGTTCACCTTGGCTCGAATATAAGCTCGCATACTCAAGTACAGGGGCAGCAATACTGCTCCCCAGTAATCTCCCGTCTGCTCTAGATAGGTATTGAGAAAAATATTTGCCAGATCTGAGCGGCCCTGAAACTCCAGATCCATGACCAAGTAGGCAGCGTCGTAGATGCCATCAATGTTGCGAAATTCCCGGTTGAACTCAATGCAATCAAAAACCTGGATCTGGTTGCGGTAAAAGCAGACGTTGTTGAGATGCAAGTCACCATGACACTCGCGAATCTTACCCTCAGTTTGCCGTCGCTTAAACCAATCACCTTGCTCTTGAAAGAACTTTTCTGTAAAAGCGCGCGTCTGATCGAGTTGCGCTTGAGTTTGGCCTCGACCGATATAGGGCTGGCTAGTTGCGTAGTTATCTTCGGCAACCTTGCGGACCTCCTCTACCACACCAAAGCGCTGAATCTCCTCGTTGGTCTCCGCTGACTGGTGGAACTCAGCGACTAACTTGCCTAAAGTCTGCATGTGATCTGCGGTGAGCTCGTCGCGTTCAAACAAGTGAGTGAACAAGTTATCCTGATCGAACTGGCGCATCTGAACTGCGTACTCAACCACCTCAGCGGCAGAATCGTTTTTGCCTAACCCTAACTGGTACTGAGCCGGATCTCCAGTGGTAGTAATGGGTACAACAGCTAAGTACAGTTCAGGGGAGAGGCGGCGGTTCAACCGGAGTTCTTCCCGACAGAAGTGCTGCCGCTTTGCCAGGCTTGAGAAGTCTAGAAAGCCAAAATTGACGGGCTTCTTGATTTTGTAGGTACAATCCCCAGTTAGAAGGACGTAGGAAATATGGGTTTGGATCAACTTGATCGGCTCGACGACCGGATGGGAATAAAATCCTGGCCGTAACATTTGCTGGATCAGGGGCGGCAGAGAAGCATCCGTCATAAGGTTTGGTATTGATTCAATTTAGGTAAAAACAAAAAAGCCAGAGAATAGAGCACTCTTCCCTGGCATCAGCCACGTTGTAAGTATTCATTCCTAGCAGCAAGACTCAAGCTTGGCAGGACCTCTGAGTCGGGCTATCTTTCGTATCGCCTCGCAGTCAAGCTGTGGAGTGCCGTCCGTAAAAACTGCTGTAACCCCGCCTCGCAGATAATTTAAGCAAGGCTCAACTGGCATCAGGGGCTGACTTAGTTAGCTTCTGAGCCGGATTCGGACTCTGTATCCATTGCCTCTAAGGCAGCTTCCACTTCCTCAGCAACCTCCTCTGGCTCAGCAATCAGTTGAGGCGGCAGGACAGATACGGCAACCTGCTCTGGCTCACTTAAAACTGTTATCCCTGCGGGCAAAACCAGGTCGCGGATATAGAGTGTATCGCCAATGTTCATCTGAGAGACATCGATTTCAATCGACTCAGGAATACTGTCGGGGGCACATTGCACTTGCAGCTCGGTCAAAGATGTGTCTAATGAGCCCCCCTCCGTTATACCAGGAGCCTCTCCGGTGAAATGCAAAGGAACGTTGACTTCTAGGCTGTCTTGAGCCGCGACAGAGAAAAAACTAAGGTGGTAGAGCGCCCCTTTCCAAGGATGGGTTTGAACATCCCGGAGTAGGGCCTTGCCACTCCAGCCAGGGGTTTTAACTCGAATCAACGTGTTGTTAATAACCGCGTCTTTGACCAGTTTCTTCGCCACCTTCTCATCCAGGGTCAGGGAGATTGATTCTGCCCCCTTATGACCATACAAAGCGGCAGGGATCAAGCCTTGACGACGAAGGGCTTTAGGCTTGCTTCCCGCTGGTCGTTTTTGACATTCAACTGTAAGTTCCATTTCCTTAACTCAGACTTGGGGATTTAACTAAAGGTTTGGGCATTTTGGACCTTGGGCTCCAGGGTTGTCCCATCGGCGTAGAGCAGAGCCCGCTTTGGACCATGAATCGGGTCTTCTACAATGATAGTCTGATCCCGGCTAGCTCCAAGGGAGACAATCGCGATCGGGACCTCCATTAACTCGGCTAGAAACTTGAGATAATCCAAAGCTTGGGAGGGTAGATCGCTGAGAGAACGACAGTGGTTTGTAGGTTGCTGCCACCCTGGTAAGGTCTTGTAGATCGGCTGACAGCGAGCGAACTGCCGAGCATTGCTGGGAAAATCTTGACAGGACTCACCGTCTAACTCGTAGGCGACGCAGACTTTGATCTGATCCAATTGGTCTAACACGTCCAGCTTGGTAATTGCTAGGCAATCCAGGCCATTGATTCGCACGGCGTAGCGACCAATCACGGCATCAAACCAGCCACAGCGCCGTCGCCGTCCGGTCGTGGTGCCAAATTCTGCCCCGCGATCGCACAGCATTGCTCCTGTTTTGCCAACTAGCTCTGTTGGAAAGGGACCTTCACCAACGCGAGTGGTGTAGGCTTTGGCAACCCCAATTACCCGGTCGATCATGGTTGGCCCTACCCCAGCCCCAACACAGGCTCCGCCAGCAATCGGATTGGAAGAGGTAACGTAGGGGTAAGTGCCATGATCTAGGTCCAGCAGCGTTCCTTGGGCCCCTTCAAACAAAATATTGCGTCGTCGTCGGATCGCGTCATAAATCTTCAGGGAGCAGTCAACGACGTGGGGCCGCAGGCGCTCTGCATAGGCCAAGTATTGGTCAATAATTACCGCCGGATCGAAGGGAGGCAGGTCGTAGAGCTTCTCCAGGATGACGTTTTTGTAGTTGATCGTCCAGTGCAACTGCTTGCTGAGTCCCTCCGGGTCCATCAAGTCTAGAACTCGGATACCTGTTCGCTCAGATTTGTCGGCATAGGTAGGACCGATGCCCCGTCCGGTGGTTCCGATCTTGTGAGTGCCCCGTCGCTCCTCGGCAGCCTGATCAATCAGCCGGTGGTGCGGCATTGTGATGTGGGCAGTTTCTGAAACTAGCAGGTTTTGCGTCGAGATCCCCAGAGTCTCAAGCTGGTCTAACTCTTCAATCAGAACTTGCGGATCAATGACTGTACCAGAGCCAACAATGCACTCGGTTTCGGCATACAAAATTCCAGAGGGGATTAAGTGCAACTTGAGGGTCTGGTGATTGACCACAACGGTATGGCCAGCGTTCACTCCTCCTTGGTAGCGAACTACAACATCTGCTGACTTACTCAGTAAATCAGTGATTTTGCCTTTCCCTTCATCGCCCCACTGGGCTCCAATTACAACGACGTTAGCCAAGGATCTCTGAACAAAAGTGCAACAATTTACTCAAACCATAATTATTAGCCGCTTCCCAGATCACTGTCAATCTTGATCTTGGAGGCAGCACCAACCTGACCGAGTTCTGGCGGAGCAGCGATATCAAAGGTGATAAAATGGTTATAGCCTGTTTAAATAGAATCTTTAGTTCTGAGCCACGTTCCATGACTGAGGTTTTAGTTAACAAACAAAAACTAAAAAAACCGCCCCTGCAAATTCGCTATCTCGGCGATCGCACCCTGCGGCAAGCAAATAAACGAGTAGCTCAGATCAATGGAGAAGTCCGACAGCTGATCCGTGAGATGTTGCAAACGATGTACAGTGCAGACGGCATTGGCTTAGCTGCCCCTCAAGTCGCTGTCCAAAAGCAACTAATTGTGGTTGACTGTGAACCGGACGAGCCTGCTAACCCGCCTTTAGTTTTGATTAATCCCGCAATTAAAAAGTTCAGCTCAGACATCTGTGTGGCCCAAGAAGGTTGCCTAAGTATTCCTAAGGTTTTCTGGGATGTGAAGCGGCCTGAGGCAATTGAAGTATTGTACAAAGATGAACAAGGTCGTCCTCAAGTACTGCGGACAACGGGACTGCTGGCGCGGGTGATCCAACATGAAGTTGACCACTTAAACGGAATACTGTTTATTGACCGGGTAGAGAACTCTCTTGCCCTTAGCCAAGAGCTGACCAAGCACGGCTTCTCTCATCAGGCCGTTAAGTCAGTAGCATCATGATTACGTTTTGGATCTCAATCCAGTGACCCCTAAAAGTTCTCTGTTTCTTGGTAGCTCTTGTGTTGCGTTTATTGCCGCAGTCGGTTCTATTTTTGAACTTATCTCCGGTGAACCTAAGTTTGGTAGCTTGACCACTGCGGTTATTCTGATCCTGAGTATTCCTTTGGGAATTTACCTCTTCCTAGCTGCGGTTCGTGCCGCAAATGCTAACCAATGATCTAGTTCGTCCCAGTAGAGCGGAGCAGGTGGATATTTTGCTCCCAGTTGACCCCGTCAAAGGACGTAATCTGAAATTGCTCCAGGACGTGATCATCCAGGCAGCGCACGTTGACGTCGATTGAATCAGGATGGGAGCGGGGTCGATAGAAGGGATGAATGCCGCAGATCCGGCAAAAGGTGTGCCTCGCTACTCTCGTGTTGAAGGTATAGGTTGCTAAAGCCTCGGCTCCCTGTAGCAGGGTAAACTGTTCTGGCGGCACGATTAGATGTAGAAAGCCCTTCTTGCGGCAAATTGAGCAGTTGCACTCAGACACCTGCCGGGCAGTAGTCTTAACCTGAAAGCGAACAGCACCACAGTGACAGCTCCCTTCATAAGTTTTTGGTTGATTTGAGCTTGCCGTCATAGCTTCACAATACCTAAGAGGTCCAACTATAGTACCGAGCTTTCAGATTTATTGGGTAAATCAGGTTTTTTCGGATTAGGTAGTCTGGTTGGCTATGCTCAAGTTCGCTCCAATTAGCTTAATTAGCCCAATGGGTTGCCGGGTGAGTCCCTCGATAAATAGATGCCTGTATCTTTTGGTATTCTTCTGTCTGAATCTTGCCGGCTTGCACCCACTCATTCAGAACCTGTGCTAGGAGGACTTTTGTAATATCTCGATCTACAAATTCCCTGGCGGCAACCATTGCTACTTCTGGATAGCGGTAAGCTTTCTCGTAGGAACAAATTTTTCCTGATGGGGCGCGACACCTGAACTTCCAGCCCCTCTCGGAAGGGATCGCACTGACAAACCAGTTGCGATAGATCCTACTCTCAGCGTTCATGTTCATCAGTGAGGCAAAGGTGTCTCTCTAGTTTTCCCACCTCTTCTGGAAGAAGGATCAGTCTACTCCGGGCTTCCAGATTTTGACAGTGTTATCTCCACTGCCACTGACAAGGGTGTTGCCGTCTGAGCTGAGGGCGACAGCATAAACCCGCTTGGTATGCCCAGTCAGTGTACAAAGGAGTTCTCTTGTTTTGAGGTTCCAGAGCTTGAGGGTGTCATCTAGGCTCCCACTGACTAGGGTGGTGCCATCGGCGCTGATCGCAATGGAATTAACGCCTCTACGATGTCCGGGTAGCGTGAAAAGGAGTTCACGGTTAGTTAAATCCCAGAGCTTGATCGTGCTATCTAAACTGCTACTGGCCAGCAGGGTTCCATCTGGGCTAATGGCGATACTCCTAACTTCGTCCATGTGCCCGACTAGCGTACTTAACAGTTCTACTGGCTGTAGATTCCAAAGCTTGATTGTTTTGTCGTCGCTACTACTGGCAAGGTGTTGTCCTTGGGGGTAAAAAGCTACAGCGGAGACAGCACACTGCGATCGCGTAAACAAATTCGCTCCCCTAGAGCGAACCTCAATCGTGTGGAGACACTTCCCGGTCTCTAGATCCCACCGCTTGAGGGTGTCATCTCCACTGCCGCTAACCAAGGTTTTTCCATCTGGACTAAAGGCGACGGCTCGAACATCACCAGAGTGGCCCTCTAAGGTGTGCAGCAGTTCTCTGGTGTCTAACTGCCAGACTAGAATGCTGGGGCGATCGCTACCGCTAGCCAGTACATTTCCATCGGGACTAATCGCAACCGACCTGATCGCGGCAGGGCTGCTAAACGTACAAATTTGCTCACCCTGATCGAGATCCCAGAGGTGAATGGTTTGATCATCGCTGCCACTGGCAAACATTCTTTTCTGCCCACTAATCGCAACGCAGTTAACAGTAGCTGAATGAGTAGACAGGGTATGAAGACACTGCCAAGCAGGACGGGTTTCAGTTCCAACTCCTCTAACCAAGGCGGGTGAGGGCTGAGTCAGTTGCAAGGGGTTTAAATTCAGATCCTGGAGCACCTCGGGCGCTGACTGGTAGCGATGCTTCGGGGTCGGCTGTAAGAGTTTATCTAGAACCCGGCCTAGACTCGGGCTGACTGGCTGGCTGAGGTAATCTCGCCAAACCCAGGTGCTTTCATAAATATCAAACAGGTCAAAGGTAGGAATCTGAGTCAGCAGGTGAATGCAGGTGACCCCCAAGCTATACAGGTCACTGGCAAATACCGCTTTGCCCACGAGCTGCTCTGGAGCTGTGTAGCCAGCACTGCCAATCAGCCTGCCGGTTTGGTGCTGGTCTAGAGCTGTGGCAAGTTTAGCAGCCCCAAAATCAACCAGGACAACCGGGCCGAGATCGGGCTGAATCATATTCTCCGGCTTAATGTCGCGGTGAATCACCTGGTGGTTGTGGACAAACTCCAGGACTGGCAGCAACTGACTCAGTAGTTGCCGGATTGCGGTTTCATCGAAAGTGCCCGCCGCTGCTAAGTGCTCAGCCAGGTTTTGGCCGTCAACAAATTCTTGAACCAGGCACTGACTCAGGCTCCCCTGCTGGTCAGGGCTGGTTCGATACTCAAAATAGTCGAGGAAATCGGGAATCTGAGGATGCTGGCCCAGCTCTTTCAAGCGCAGCACTTCCTGTCTGAATAACGCTGCTGCTTGCTTGCCGTACTCGCTCTCTTGGGGATGTTTGGGAAAAAACTGTTTGATCAAGCAGGTAGCGACTTTGGAATTGTCTAGGGCCAGAAAGTTTCTGCTAAAGCCACCTTGACCAATCGGCTTAAGAACAAGATAGCGATTTGCAAGCATTAATTTAGCGTTGCAATCCCGGCAAAATTCAGCCTCTTGGGGATTCTGGGGATTGATACAAGCTGGATTCAGACAATAGCTCATCCTGGGCAAGTGTCAATAAAAAACTTCCATACTCAGTCTTCCCTGAGATTTCGCTATTTATTCTGACCGGACCAGCAGGGCTTCCGACAACGACCACTCAAGACTTCTAGACTTGAGACTTATCCGCCACCAACTCCAGTTCAACAAATTTCACAGGAACCTTAGCAACTGTTGAAATACCTAAAGAAAATCATGAGACTGTAGACAGTTAGAGGATGTAGGATCACATTTAGATTGACGCAGCATATTTTAATTGGAAAGGTATTTCAGCATGACCGCAGCTACCCCCAGCACTACCTCAGCTCCAGCTTTTTGTGAGGGAATTCAGTATTTTGGTGAGGCTTTGCCTGGTTTTGAGCAGTATGGGAAAACGCCCGCGATCGCTCCAGGAAGTAAGGCGATCTCGGACCCCAGTGACCCGGTTGCGGTCTTTCAAACCTTACTGGCTGCGGATGCGTTGCGTTACCTGACACTGCAAGTCACGGCGAGTAAATCCTCCGGTCACCCCGGCGGTTATGCCAGTTGTGCTGAAGGCTATGCAGCACTGTATATGCTGGGCTACAAAAACGTCCTGACAGAAGTGGGTCACCACGCGCCGGGGTTTTACAGTGCCATGTTTCTGGACCGCTCCCTAGAAGCAATGGATATTCACACTGTGACCCAACTGCGCGATCGCTTTCGGGAACATAATGGGCTTCTGGGTCACCTGTCCGGTCAAATTCCCGGCCTGCTCTCTCCGGCGGGTCCCCTCGGCCAGGGACAACACTTTGCGATGGCGGCTGCCTTTCTGCACCGGGACAAGCTGTTTCCCTTCACCGTTGGCGACGGCGGCTTTGGCGAACCCTATGTCGTCAGTGCTATGGCTCACTTCCATACGGCCTTTCCTACAGTGACTAATTTTCTCCCCGTCCTGGTCTGGAACGGCTACAGCCAGGAGCATCACAGCATGGTTTCCACCCAGTCCAATCACCAGATGCTCACCTACTGGCAGGGTAACGGGTTTGAGGAGGTGATTTTAGTCAATGCCAAGGATTTTGACGACCAAGACCAGTCCGGTGACTACGTGGACAGCACGCTTTTCTCCTTTAAGCAACGGCTGGCCTTTACTGCTGCAGTGCTTAAAGCAACGGATCAGGCAGCCAGATCTGCTTTGGGTGGTAAGCGCACTGTGTTGATCATCAAACAACTCAAGGGTTCAGGGGTTCATGCCCACGGTTCTAAATCCCATAACCTTTATCCCTATCACACCCTGGAGCACGAGGATGTGGTGGGTGGCCTGAAGGAAAGGGCCTTGGCCCCGGCAGCCTGGGAACTGGTGCGGACAAACTTTGAACGCGCTGGAGGTGGCCCTGCCGTTCGTACCGCAGTTACGGAATCTATCCTGCCCTTAGCGGAACTGGGTGATCTCCCCCTGGAAGAATTCCCCGTAGGGGGTGATAAGCAGACTGCCACCACAGCAATGGGCCGCTTGGTAGCAGCCGTCGGTCAGCGGGACCGTGCCTTTTTGGTGTCTAGCGCAGACGGTAATGAAGCCTCTGGAGTTAAGAACATTAACCAAGCCCTCAAGGTTATCCACCCCACGACTGACCCCCTCTACAACCAGAGTCCTGCCGGGCAGGTTTATGAACCCCTGAGTGAAGATGCCTGTTCGGGCTTAGCCGCAGGTTTAGCCTTGATGGGAAGCCGCAGTCTCTGGTGTTCCTACGAATCCTTCGCCGTGAACGGCTTGCCGATTTGGCAGACCGTAACCCAAGCGATGGCGGAACTGCGCCGTCCTACCCCATCCACGATTACCCTGTTTACTGCCGGTGCGTTAGAGCAGGGCCGCAACGGCTGGACCCATCAACGTCCTGAGATTGAAGCTTACTTTGCCGCAATGATGCGGAACGGCAATGTGTTTCCCCTATTTCCCCCGGATGCCAACAGCATTCAAGTGGCCTACGAGTGGGCTTTGACGACTAAAAATAAGGGCATTACGATCACGGCCAGCAAATCTCCCCTGCCGATTCGTACCACCTTTGAGCAAGCCCGTCAGGCCCTAACGGATGGGGCTGTAGTCTTGCAAGAAACCCCTGGTAACAAAGCAGTTGTCTTTGCTGTGGTCGGAGATATGACCCTGATGCCAGTGTTTGAAGCCGCCGCCCAACTAGAGGCGGAAGGGATTGGTAGCCGGATTGTTTCTGTAGTCAATCCCCGCCGTCTGTACCGCCCCCACGATGTTGCCTGGGAAGACTCTGCTCAGGCGGATGGAGGCTTCTTAGATGATGGCGGGTTTGCCGCCCTGTTTGATGGCGATGCCCTGATTGGCGTGACTGGAGGCGCTAGCGGCATCCTGGAGCCAATTATGCTCCGCAGTACAACGAAGCGGGATACCTTCGCCTGGAAGCGGGGAGACACCACCGCAAGTCCGGCCCTGTTGATGAGCCTGAACGGCATCACTGCTAAAGCCCTGGTTCAGAGATCGCTGGAATTAGTTGGCTAGAGTTGAAGTAATCTCTTGCCTTGATGATGACTGGGTAGGAGGGCAATGTTTGGCTAGAGATGCAGCGGTAGGCGATCACTGAACGAGGATAACAAGTCTCTCTATCGATTGCGTGACCAGGATGATGAACCAATTTGTGGTAGTGAACTTTTACCGGAGTTGGACATAGCCCTTCTAGTGCGTTGTGTATTAATGCCCTCAAAACTTGAAGCTAGAACAGAGTTTCTCAAGGCAATCCGGCAAAAATGAACTGGCAAGAAGTTTGTGAGAATAAATATCTCCAGGACCTTCCCTTCAAGATTGAGCTGAACCGCTGGGGTCAAGTTGTCATGAGTCCGGCGAAGCCCAAGCACTCCTTTTATCAAGGTAGAATCCAAAGTCTACTAGAGCTATTCCTGAAGACGGGAGTTGCCATGCCAGAACTGGCAGTGCAGACCGTAGATGGTGTCAAGGTTGTTGATGTTGGCTGGGTCTCGGATCAGCGACTAGGCATTGTTGAAGACGAAGTTGCAGCTTCGATTGCACCAGAGATTTGTATTGAAGTTAAGTCTGCCAGCAACACAGTAGAAGAGATGCTGGAGAAAAGAGATTTGTACTTTGGGGCAAAAGCAGAAGAGGTTTGGCTGTGTGACAAAGCAGGGAGAATGAGTTTCTACAACCGGCAAGGCAAACTAAACCAATCTTTGCTCGTGCCAGATTTTCCCAGGCAAATTCAACAGAGAAATTATCCCAAGCCTTGAGATCGTCTCTACTGACTTGCTGGTTTGCTTCATTGATGGGCTGCTAACCAGACTATGGTAAACAGATAGATAGCGATCGCATAAAACGCACGATGGAAACACAACCAAAAATTATTGTCCTAGACGATGACCCAACCGGGTCTCAGACAGTACACAGTTGTCTGCTCCTAATGCGCTGGGATGTGGAAACCTTAAGGCAAGGGCTGTTAGATCCCTCGCCTATTTTCTTTATTTTGACCAATACGCGATCGCTGCCGCCGGATAAAGCCGCTGCTCTGACACGAGAAGTCTGTCGAAATCTGAAACAGGCACTCGCGCTAGAAGGCACCCCGGACTTCTTAGTTGTGAGTCGCTCTGACTCCACCCTGCGGGGCCATTACCCGGTTGAGACCGATGCGATCGCCGAAGAACTCGGTCCCTTTGATGCCCATTTTTTAGTCCCAGCTTTCTTAGAAGGGGGCCGGATTACCCGTGACAGCGTACATTACCTCCTGATTGATGGCGTTGAAACCCCGGTTCACGAAACCGAGTTCGCCCAAGATTCCGTCTTTGGTTACCGCCATAGTTACCTGCCGGATTATGTTGCCGAAAAAACAAAAGGTCAGATTTCGGCTGAGCAGGTAGAGCAATTTTTACTAGAAGACATGCGTGCTGGTAGCCTGGAGCGACTGCTAGAGCTAACTAACAACCAGTGTGCTGTTGTCGATGCTGAAACCCAGGCGGATCTAGACCGCTTTGCCACAGATGTTTTAGAAGCTGCTTCCCAGGGTAAACGCTTTTTATTTCGTAGTGCTGCCAGTATTTTAACGGCACTGGCAAAGCTTCCACCGCAGCCTATTACTGCTACAGAGATGGGACAATACGTCCGGGACGGCAAGCCAGGAGTCATTCTGGTCGGCTCCCATGTGAGAAAGACCACGGAGCAGTTGGAGTACCTTCTGAGAGAGGCCGATACTGCAGGTATTGCAGTCGAAGTTGCACAGCTCCGGGATGATTCGAAGTCGCAGCCCTTCCTGCTTAAGCAAGTGCTTCAAGAAGTCCATGCCGCATACAGTGTTGGAAAAACCCCTGTGGTCTTTACCAGTCGCCAGGAACTTAGCTTTGATAGTGCTCAGGTTCGCCTGGAGTTTGGCGCAGCCGTCTCAGCCCTGCTGATGGATGTTGTCCGGGGCCTACCTGCTAATATTGGCTTTTTAATCAGCAAGGGCGGGATTACGTCTAACGATGTGTTGAGCATGGGCCTGGCGCTTCGCACAGCATGGCTGTTAGGCCAGATCCTACCCGGTTGCTCAGTGGTTCGAACTCCCAATAATCATCCCCAGTTTCCCAACTTACCGGTGGTGCTGTTTCCTGGCAACGTCGGTGAGGCTGATGGATTAGTCACAGCTTACCGTCGATTGAGTCTAAAGACTAATTGTGATTGACTTGCTAGCGCTTCCTCAGCGTTGGGATAAGTGGTTAAATCTCACTCCTCAACACTTGCTTAGCAGTTGATTCTAACTCAGGGAAGGTAGGAAACTAGATACAGTCAGGACCTTGGATGGGCAGTCTATAAAACAGGCTTTAGATTTATTGTGCTTACACAAGTTTGAGCTTAAGGTAGCGCAGCCAGACCCGTGCTAATAGGCACCCCAAGACATAGTGTGGAAAATCCCAAATAGAAAAAGTGGTGCCAATCAGGATACGGTCTATCAAAGTTGCACGGATAGCTGTCAAAAAAGGCGGATGCCACAGTTAGAGAAATTCGAGTGCCACTGTTACCAACAGTACGTTCCAAGCTAACCAACCCGATGAAACTTGAGGCCAGATCAGTGTAATCAGCAAAATCCAGAAAACCTCGTAGAGGAATCCTCCAGCGTAGTTGTTAACCCAACCAGCCTCCAAACCTTGGTAAGGTTTGCTAGCAAAACCAAGCAGAACAACGCCAACTAGAACAACGCAAAGCACAACTCGATAAGGTTTGCGTAAAGTTTGACGATCTTTAGACATCTGTACAAGCTAGTACACTACCAGACTAATTTTGTCGCCCCTTCTAAACATAAAACACGTGCTGGAGAGGATTTGGTGCTCGACCCGGAGGGTGCCCCACGCCCCACCGCAATCAGTGCAGCCAAACTCATGACCTCAAAGTTGGTAAGTTTGAATATCCAGATCGGCTTTGACAACCATAATGCTGTTGGCTGGACAGGCTAGCCACCGATCACTGCTAAATAAAGGCTCGGAGGCAACGATTACTGCTTCTGCAAAAGCAGGGTCGTCCCGCAGCCAGTAGAGCGAGGGCGGTGCAGCAGGATAGGCAAATCGAGAGGCGACCAGGCAGTGTCCATCGCTGATCACCAGGTTTGCACCCAGGGAAACTTCGTAATGCTCGGCCCACTCCACTAGCAGATATAGCGTCTGCTCTAATGCTTTTTCCAGGGTTGTGTTCGTCGCGGCTTGTAACTCGTGACAGAACAGGGCAAAGATATGCTCTGAGTCTGTGGTTCCCTCGATCGCTTGGTAGCAGGCGTCATTGAGGCGATCGCGCAGAGGGCGATACAGGGTTTGGCGGAATTTGCTGATGTAGCCGTTGTGGATTCCTAAGATCCGCCCCGATTGGAAGGGCTGGCAATTACTCAGTTGCACGGCTTGACCCACTGTTGCGCTCCGTATCCCGGCCAGAATGCAGTTGGATTCGATGTAACGGCTGAGGTTGGGCAGATTGGGATCGCTCCAGATTGGCAAAGTGTTGCGATAGACAAACGGATTACTGTCTTGTTCAGGGTCTTGTTCAGGCTGATACCAGCCCAGCCCGAATCCATCGGCATTGACGACACCACTAGTCATCTCGCGGGGTTGGTAGCTTTGCACCACCAGAGAGTGCTCAGGTTTAAGTAGCAGGGAGTCCAATTGAACTGAAGCACCCAGGTAGGCTAGTAAACGACACATGGGATCAGGTTAATCCTATATAACCAGCAAGACAGTTGGCTCTGAAGCTGCTCCACTTGCTCCGTTCGCGCCTCGGTGTCACCTTTAAAACACTGGGCGACGCTGAACCATGACATTAAACAGCCGCGTATCGGTATACTCAATCAGCAATTGACTGAAATTATTCACAGGCCTCAGTGCCCATAAAGATCAGACTTTAGTTTATCCCAGAGTAAACTTAACTTTTTGGCTCAACACGCTAGAGGCAGCAGGACTTTCGCTAGCAGCCGAGTATCCTAGTACTCAACCACACTAATTTTGATAAGTTGTTTCTAAGCAATAAACTCTTCTGGAGGAGGTCTGGGGGACGCAGCCGTCTCCCAGTGGGGGGATTGGGGGGCTAGCCCCCCGCTCATGGACTTGGATCGTCTCTTAGGACTAGTCAAAACTTATGTGGCGGACCACTAGATAGCTAAAGGGATAGCCAAAGGGACTGGCAGAAGGCGGAGATCCGTAAGCAGGTTCCCGGCTCTGGAGGACGGCCTCAAGTTACGATAGAGCTACGGCCTCTTGTGCAGAGGCAAGATAACAAGTCAGATATTGGTAAAATTTTGCCAGTTTAAACAAGTCTGCTAAAGCGGAAAAGTAATTTTTATGAAACGCGGTTTGCAAGTTGGCGCTCTATTCGGTATTCCCCTATTTATCGATCCATCCTGGTTTTTAATTGCTGCCCTGGTAACCTTTGTCCAGGGACTTGCCTGGGCTGAGCTTTACCCAAGTTGGGGTCCTCTACTGGCCTGGAGTGCCGGGTTTGTCATGGCCCTGCTGCTATTTAGCTCCGTGCTAGTACACGAACTTGGCCACAGCCTGGTGGCGCGATCGCAGGGCATTAAGGTCAATGCCATCACCCTATTTTTGTTTGGCGGCATTGCTTCAATTGAGGAGGAGTCTAAAACCCCCGGTCAAGCCTTTCAAGTCGCGATCGCCGGACCCTCGGTGAGTATCTGCCTCTGGCTCCTCTTAATTTTCGCGGCCCGGTTCTTTGCCCCCACAAGTCCAGTGGCCGTCTTGAGCCAGAACCTGGCCGGAATTAATCTGGTCCTGGCCTTGTTTAACTTGATTCCGGGCCTGCCCTTAGATGGCGGGCAGATCTTAAAAGCAGCCGTTTGGAAAGCCACTGGCGACCAGTTTAAAGGGGTGCGCTGGGCCGCCAGAGCGGGCCAAGTTTTAGGGTGGTCGGCGGTTGGTCTCGGTATTGCCACAGTGGTGTTGACTAGCGACCTCAGCGGCCTCTGGATAGCTCTGCTGGGATGGTTTGGTCTCCGCAACGCCAGTACCTACAATCGCTTTGCTGATTTGCAGGAAGCCCTGCTTCACCTAAAGGCGGTGGACGCAATGACGCGAGACTTTCGGGTTATCGATGCTGACTTAACCCTGCGCCAGTTCGCTGATGAGTATTTGTTGACTGAGTCTGCCGCTACAACCTTCTTTGCCGCCTCCGATGGCCGCTACCGGGGTCTGATTCGAGCCTCAGAGATCAGTTTAGTCGAACGCAGCCAGTGGGAAACTCAAACCGTTCAGGCCATTGTCCATCCTCTCGATCAAATTGCGACCGTTCAAGAAGCTACGTCACTGGCTGAAGTAATCAGACAGCTTGAACAACCTCTGCCTCAGATCACCGTTCTTTCTCCGGCGGGTGCCGTTGCCGGAATTATTGACCGGGGGGACGTTGTCCGCTCCTTGGCCCAAAAGTTGAACCTCCAGATTTCTGAAACTGAGATCCGGCGGATTAAAGATGAAGGCAGCTATCCCCCTGGTTTACAACTACAAACGATTGCCAAAACAGCTACAGAAACCTTCTCGCCTCAGAGTTAACGGTTATGGCCCGGCCTGAATCCTTTTGCTGATTGCCTCAGAACGGCTTGCCACTCGGAGGGGGATAACGGCTGTACGACGACCTCAGCCTCAAAGCAGTGACTGGCTGCGCTAGCTAGGGTTGCCGTGATCTGCTCTAGATCTAGCTGGTTCCTCAGTGATCCTTGCAGTGGTCGTTGCAGGGATAGGGCAGATTTTTTGCCAAATACTTGGGTCCATAGCTCAGGATCTGGGTTTAGTTGCATAGACCCATGCTGCAAAACGGTTTTGCTGCGCCACACCTGAGCACTGCCAATGAATTTTGTTCCATCCGCCAGAATCAAATCAGCCCCCGTAGCTGTCTCAAAGCAATTGGAATGGTGCTGGTATCCCTGCTGGCGATCGCCGTACTGAAGTTCAACCCCCAGCGATCGCCACCCTTGAATCAAAAACTCACAGATTCTTTCATAGACCTGGAGGCGCTTACCCGCCAAATCAGATGTGACAACGGCATAGGTGAGATCTTGGTAGTGCAGAACTGCCCGCCCCCCCGTTGGCCGCCGCACAACTTCCACAGGCTGGCCCTGCCAGTTCAAGTTGGCCCAGTCCGGCCAGTGGCGCTGATGGTAACCCAGGGAAATGGCAGGAGGAGACCAAGTATAAAATCGGAGTGTACTAGGGAGCAGTCCTTGACAATGTTGGTCAAACAGCCAAGCATCCAAGGCCATTTGCACTGCACCGCTGGTTTGGAGGGAGGGAATTAAACGCCAGGAATTGATTCTTGCTAATCCAACATCCAAAATCTGAAATCTGAAATCGGCTTGGTTAGACTAGGTAGCAACGGCTGGAAACTCCTGCTGGAGGGCTTCGTCATTTTCATCGGCGATCGAAGCTACAACGGTAATGATCCGAGAGATTTCACCCGCAGATAGTTCTGCGACTGAGCGGGCTGCCATTACTACAACTTGAGTATTGAAAATTGCAAAGCAAGATTCGAACGTCGCTGACCAGTTCATTTCTAAAAGTTCTCGCATCAGCTTCGCCTCATCTTGAACAGGAAGCTGCAAGACAGGTGACCAAACCGTAAACGTGTCTTCGTCCGCCAGACCTGTGAGCTGAACGAAAACATCAACACTGCCGTACTTAAACTTCCAGATGTACCCCTCTTCACTGTGATTGACCAGCACATTGTCATACTGGTCCAGGCTAGAGATGACCGTCTCGACATCATCCATGTGGCTGACAGGGATGTCCGGATCGGCAGCAAGATTGTAGGTGTTCATAAGGGCTTCCAGCTACTCGGACTATATTCTACTCAACTGTATCGACTCGTAGCCGCTTTCTGCTAAAAAACTCTGCTCAGTTATGGTCACCCCTGTAACATCCGGCTTTATTAGTCTAAAGTTATGCTGAAGTCATGAACAGCTATAACCTTGTTCTGGCAAAATCCGCTGCGATCGCAGTGGGTAAAGAGCAGGAAGGGGAGAAATGATCACTATCGTTTTGGCATTTAACACCATTGTGGCCTGCCTCTGTTTCATCGTGGCCTGGAAAGTCTGGCGACTGCGAGGGGTTTTAAGCCGGGTTGCAGATACTCTACTTATCGCTGAGAAAAGTACGCGTGTATTTCTCCAAGAAGCACCGGATGCAATCTACCGCGGGCAGATGGGCGTTTATCAAATTCGAGAACAACACTGGCAGCTCAAACCTCAGCTTCGAAATGCTCGGCAGATTCTAGGTCTGATCAGGTGGGGCCAAACTTTTTGGCTGAGCTGGTTAGGATCAATGCGATCAATCAAACAGCCGCGAAAAGGCCTTTATCGACCAACTCGTCGGGGTTCTACCCGGCTCCGCTAGGTGAATAAACAACTAGGGTAACCTTCAACTAGACGCCGACCCTAATTCAAACTGCCACAATAGCTGGAAAAACCAGGCAAAATTTGCACTTCAAAGCTAACGTTAAAGCAAGGGTTGTGGGCAAGTGGTTTGATTAGGCAATACGGGGAGTAACAAAATGTCAAATAACCGCTCCGGATCATTTTTAGGGGGTTTGCTCGTGGGGGCAACTTTAGGTACTGTGACAGGGTTACTGGTCGCTCCCCGTTCTGGCCGTGAGACTCGCTCCCTGGTGAGAAAGTCTGTCAATGCCCTGCCCGAGTTAGCCGAAGATCTCTCAACCAGTCTGCAATTTCAAGCTGATCGCTTCTCTGAATCAGCGCTTCAAAACTGGGACCAGACGTTGTTGCGGCTACGCGAGGCAATTGTTGCAGGTCTTGAGGCAAGTCAACAGAGACGACAGCAGCTTAGACAAGTTGGTGCGGAGTCAGATAGGAATGCTCATCTTTGGCAAAGTGGTAGAGATGAAAATCCTGCACCTGAATCGCCCCACAACGATATGTTACAGACTGGGAACAGTAACTCTTCTGAATTGTCTCCCTGGGAGGCAAGATCTCAGGACGACTTTACTGGGCTGCACTAGCTGCACTACTTGAATCCGTGACTGAACCTGTTTTTTGGCTAGGGCTGTCAATTCTACTGGTCGCAGTGAGTTTAACAGTTGTACTCACCGTGGCGATACCGGCTTTTCAAGAGCTAGCTCGTGCAGCCCGTAGTGCTGAGAAACTGTTTGATACCCTCAGGCGAGAATTACCCCCAACCTTAGAAGCAATCCGGTTGACTGGCCTGGAAATTAGCGATCTGACGGACGATCTCAGCGAGGGCGTTCAGCGCGCAGGTAATGTGGCTCGGCAGGTTGACCAAAGTGTTACAGGCACAAAGCAGCAAGTTCAGGCAGCCAGTATCACAACTCGCAGTGTTTTCACCGGGGTAAAGAGGGCTTTAAGCACACTAACGCAAACGCCTGAGCGTAGTCGTAAATCCAGCAGTAGTCGAGGTTACCAATCGGGAGACCTATCCCCAAGCGGGTTTCCTGTAGTCCCTCAACCCAGCCGTGACAAGGTAGCTCGCCACCAGCCAGCTCCAGAGTTAGACCGACTTGAGCAAGCGAAACCAGGCAAGAATACCTTAGATAGCACCTCAGTACCAAGCCGAAAAACCAGAGATAACCCTACTGCCAACGCTGATTAATCAATCTGAATTGAAGTAGGTCCCGAGTTAACGGTTGAGATAAAAGGTTTACGGTAGTCCGTGTACAGTTTTTCACGCCACTGAAAGAAGGTTTCGTAAGCCAAATTATCAGCAAGCCCCGGTATGCCTTTGCCTCGAAGCTGGGCCGGGATATTCAGGTAAGGACCGTCAGGAAACTTGATATACATTGTCAGTCCAGCCACGGCAAAATCGGCTAAGGTTGGGTGATCAGCCACCAGGTAAGGACTCTCTAGAAGTAGCAGGCTCAGGGATTCGAGACCCTGCTCAATTGCTGATCTGGCAGCTTTGGTGACGCCAGGGCCTGCGCCGACCCCTAAACCCAGAATACTAAGGAATTCCCCTGGAACGGCTTCGACCAAGCTTTTAATAAAATCCGGTGTACTGGTCGGTAGGACTGATTTACGAAATTCAGGACTGGCACTCAGGGCTGCAAAGGCAACCTTGCGACTTTGAACCCCAATTGACTCATCGGCCCATTCCTCTATGAGCCAACACAAACCCCGTTGTTTGGGTTGGCCAGGAATAATTGCTGGACTGGGATAGGCTTGGTCTAAATACCGGGCGATCGCCGTTGAATCGGCCACAATCCGATTACCATCTTTCAGCACAGGAACCTGACGCTGCCCAGATAGACGGTAAAGCTCAACTTGATCAATGCCAGGGGTTACCTCAATCTTGCGATATTCTAGCCCTTTATAGTCAAGAACCAGCCGGATTTTTTCACAGTAGTGGGACAACTCAGATTGATATAACTCCAGCATTCTCTAAAACTTCCTAATAGTACTCGTTAAGTCTTCTCCAGCTTAGCTAAGTCAAGGGATTGTCACACAATCCCTCTATCTCAAAGAAAAAATTAACGTTTTCTTCTGAATATTTACTAGCTTTTCAGCTTTGTAATTTAGTAACCTGAGTTGCTAGCAGGTTGCATTTTTGAAGTGGAATCATAATTATGACTTTATCTCCTCTAACCTTTGAACATCGTAGCCAGCAAATTCTTTGCAGCTACGTTAACGCAACCAGTCAGATTCAGGTTGCTCGGATTGCCAACATCCCCAATTGGTACTTTGAGCGAGTTGTTTTTCCAGGACAACACCTCTTGTTTGAAGCGGTCCAAGAGGCTCAGCTCGAAATTCATGCGGGTAAGCTAATTGGCGCAGTTCTATCAGGCAAGATTCCTTGCGGACGCCTGCAGGTGACCGAACGGGCTGCCAAGCTACCTCTAACTGCACCCTGTTAGAAGCTATCTTTAACAGCAAGCTGTTTGTGGATTGTACTCAGGCCCAAGAATGCCAGCCTCTAACCTTTTAGCTTCTGCGCCAGCAGTTGATTGGTTGACTTCGGATCAGCTCGTCCCCCTGTTTTCTGCATGACTTGACCGACAAAAAAGCCCAGCAGTTTCGTTTTGCCGTTCCGATACTGCTCTAGCTCCTTAGGATGGGCTTGTAGAACTTCGTCTATGATTACGGCTAGGGTGGCCGGGTCTGAGATTTGCGTTAAACCTTTACGTTCAACTAACAGCTTAGGTGAGTCACCCTGGGAGAGTAGCTCAGGCAGCAGGTCTTTAGCAATTTTGCTGCTAATTATCCCAGATTCGATCAATGTAATCAATTCAGCTAAGCCCAGGGACTTTAAGGCAATTTGGGTGATATTGAGCTTCTGAGTATTTAAGTAACCTGTAATGTCCCCCATAATCCAGTTGGCTGCCTGCTTAGGATTGGCTTGGGCTGCAACGGTAGCTTCAAAGTATTCGGCAACCAGGTGATCGTCCGTAAGCACTCGAGCATCATAGGCTGAGAGACCGAACTCGGTTTCATAGCGGTGTCGTTTTTGGGCAGGTAACTCTGGGAATTCAGCTTGCCAGTGGGCCAACTGCTCGGTGGATAATTCAATCGGGACCAGGTCAGGTTCCGGGAAGTAACGATAATCACTGGACCCTTCCTTGACCCGCATACTAATCGTTCTTTGGACTCCCTCCTCCCACAACCGGGTTTCTTGAACAATGGGCTCACCCGCCTCTAGGGCTTGGGTTTGCCGTTCAATTTCGTAGTCAATCGCCCGTTGGATCGCATTGAAGGAGTTCATATTTTTGATCTCCACCTTGGTCCCAAACACAGCTTGACCCAGCGGACGCACTGAGATATTCACATCACATCTGAGGGAGCCTTCCTGCATATTGCCGTCACAGACATCCAGATAGCGCAGAATTCGCCGGAGCTCTTGGGCATACTCTGCTGCTTCTACGGCAGAGCGCAAGTCCGGTTCTGAAACAATTTCACACAACGGTACACCAGCCCGGTTAAAGTCAGCTAAGGAATAGGTTGAGCCAGAGAGTCCATTGCTGCCGCCATGCACCAGCTTCCCAGCATCTTCTTCCATGTGTAGCCGGGTAATCCCAATTCTCTTGCAGGTTGGGTTGCCTCTGGCATCAACTAGGTCGATCTCTAGCCAGCCATGCTCTGCGATGGGTAAATCGTACTGAGAAATTTGGTAGTCCTTAGGCAGATCGGGATAAAAGTATTGCTTCCGGTCAAATTTACTATAGTCAGCAATCTGACAGTTCAACGCCAGCCCTGCTTTGACTGCATATTCCAAGACCTTCTGATTCAGCACCGGCAACACACCGGGCATACCCATACAGATTGGACAGACCTGATGATTGGGAGGCGCGCCAAAATCTGTGGCACAGCTACAGAAGATCTTAGTTGTCGTCTTAAGCTGGCAGTGGGTTTCTAACCCAATTACCGCTTCGTACTGAGTTTTAACAGGAGCAGCAGTAGTCATAGCAGACAGCTTGCGGATGGAGTCGTCAGCTTCTATCTTAGCTTTGCCACACCCTGCTGTAGAACAGTCCCCGATTCAAAGCGTGCTTCAAGGTTTTAGGTTTCCAGCGGGTCGGCCAGAGCCTCGCTTTACAATCCGGCGGTTCAGGCCAGGTTCACCTTGATCTAGTCCTGGTTTAATCTCTTCCGGTTTTATCCCTGCTGGACAGCTCTGATCGTAGGCCATTTGCAGGGCAGCAGCAGCGATCGCATGGATATCATACTCCTGGCTCAGTTGGGCCACAATCGGTAGGAAGGAAGCAAGCCGCTCACCAGTCAGCGCCTCTTGGACTCGCTTTTGCAACCTTTTCAAGTGACAAGCTTCAATTTGAGTCCGGGTTGGGATGCTATAGACCTCTAGCTTTTGATTGGTATAGCGCTCAATGTTCCGAATCTTATAGCGATCCTGGGGCTGAACTAGAGAGATTGCCGTTCCCGACTTCCCGGCTCGACCCGTCCGACCAATTCTATGCACATAGCTTTCGGCGTTGTCCGGTAGATCGTAGTTAATCACATGGGTGATATGGTCCATGTGTAACCCTCTAGCCGCAACATCCGTAGCTACAACCCAACGGACTTGTTGTTGGCGAAAGCGGGCAATCAGACGCTCCCGTTGAGTTTGATTTAGGTCACCGTGGTACTCATCCACACTGTGTCCCGCCATCTGGAGCTGGCTTGTCAACTCAGCCGCAGTCCGTCGCGTCCGCACAAAGATTAACGCTGACTCAGGATTTTCTAACTCTAGAATTGGCTGAAGCGCTCTGATCTTAGAACAACCTGTAGGCAACTTATAAGCAACTTGCTGAATCCGAGCCGGAGCTGCTTTTTGTTGCTCCGTCATAATCGTCAGAGGCGATCGCAGAAACTGTGCTGCTAGCTTACGAATTGCCGGTTCCAAAGTGGCCGAGAAAAAAGCTGTTTGGCGCTCCGCAGGGGCTTGACTGAGAATCTGCTTCACATCCTGAATGAATCCCATATTCAGCATTTCATCTGCTTCGTCTAATACCAGCCAGCTCAAGTGGTTCAGCTTCAGATCTCCCCGGTTGAGCAAATCCAAAATACGCCCAGGCGTTCCTACCAAGATCTGAACTCCCCGCGCCAATTGGGAAATATGGCGACGAATGTCCTGACCTCCATAGACTGCCAAAGTCTTCAAACGAGGATCATAATTGAGCCGATGAATCGCTTGGCTTACTTGCATTGCCAGTTCCCGGGTTGGTGTCAGGATCAAAGCTTGAACGGTCTTAGAGCTAGCATCAATCCGCTCCAGTATTGGTAATACGAAGGCAGCCGTTTTGCCAGTTCCCGTTTGAGCTTGACCAACCACATCTGTGCCAGCCAAGAGGGGAGGAATTGCTTCGGCTTGAATAGTAGTAGGAACCTTAAAGTCTAGGGCTTCAAGTCTATGAACACAAGATTCAGAAAGACCAAGACTTTTGAAAGAAAGGGACATTCAATCTCCTAAAAATGGATAAAAATTGCTCTTCTGCTCAACAACGCTTCAACTTTTCTATAGTAACCAGCTTCAATCTAAATTTGATAAGCTTAACGGTGCGTTAGGATAACGCACACCAACATCAAAGTTCAGTTCAGGGTAATAGCAGTATCAAAGTCAGAACTAACTAGGCTTGGCTGAAAACAAACAGCTAGCACTGGTGGTGGCAACCAACTAAGGAGGGCGACCGGTGTTTAAACAGAAGGATCTCTTCTTACCATCTTACCCAACAAGTCTTGGCTGTACCCTTCCAAGCAAGATAGCTGTAACGGTTTTCGCTGACAACTCCTCCTCAATAGCTAAGGCTTGAGCTAACGTAAAGTTAAGCTTAACTGTTGCAGTAACAGAGTTATTTGGATTGCTCAGTACTAAACCAGAGTAGGGAG
Organism: Thermosynechococcaceae cyanobacterium; assembly: GCA_041748155.1. GTDB lineage: Bacteria > Cyanobacteriota > Cyanobacteriia > Thermosynechococcales > Thermosynechococcaceae > JBGTDT01. The sequence goes on from JBGTDT010000046.1 coordinate 27,713, forward strand.
TTGCTGTAGGCTTAGGCTTTGATTTAGGAAGAGGTAGAATCAGACCCGATCCAGTGCACCAAAACGTCTAAAGAAGCTACCATTCTGGAAGCTTAGTAACCTCCAGAGAATCCTCCGTTGCCTCTCCGGCCACCATCACCTGCTGGTTTTCTTTCCTCGCGGGGTCTAGCCTTGTTAACTTTTAGATCGCGGCCCATCCACTCCGCACCATCAAGGGCTCCAATTGCAGCTTCTTCTTCCGCTTCTGACTCCATTTCAACAAAAGCGAAGCCCCTAGGACGTCCCGTTTCACGATCAGTGAGTAACTGAACTCGTTTAACAGTACCATACTCGGCAAAAGCAGTGTTGAGGTCGTCTTGTGTGACGCTGTAGGATAAGTTGCCTACATAGATTGACATGGAACATCTCCAAAAATCATCAAATAAAGAGACTTAGATCAGCAGAGATGCCTGTCAGTACCAAACCACAAACCCTACAACCGAACTGAATTCTCACAGATACTCTAGCAGATCCCTTGGTATAGGGTAAGGTGAAGCCTTTCAAGAGACCTCTTGCATGAATCAGATGATCGTTGGCAGAAGTAATTCAAAGTTGTAGATAGCCGCAATTAAGTTGAAGCGTAAACCAAACCGCTTGCGTCGATTACGGTAGCGCTCTGCCAAGATCTTAAACACCTTAAGCTTGCCAATCACCTGTTCTAGCACCACTCGCTGCTTTGCCAGTTGTCGATTCAGTTGTTTGTCAGGTGCACTCAACGGCTGTTTAGGCAGTTTCTTTCGGGGTGTTCGACTGTTGGCATGGAGTCTCGTCACCCCTTGGTAACCTCGGTCACCCAGGAGTTCAACCGATTCAGCCGGACGTACTCGACTGCGCTTGAACAGCCGAAAATCATGCTCTCGACCTCGCCCATGAGTGGTACACAGAATCTGCAAGCTCTGCTGGTTTACCACGACTTGCGATTTGAGCGTGTGCCGCCTTTTCTTACCGCTGTAATAACGACGCTGTTTCTTTGGGGCGTTCAATTGGCGTTTCACTCACGTCTAGCACAATCACCTCAATCTCGTGCTCGGCTTGCTGTAGCTGCTTCTTGCCCAAGAGGGTGAAGACACCTGATTGAGCGAACAAAGTTTCCACCTTGCCTACCGTTCGGTAGACGGTCGATTCATGCATACCCCAAGACTGGGCAATGTGGAAGTAGGTGCGGTACTCCCGCCAATATTCTCAGCTCATCAGCAGCTGGTCCTCGACGCTCAGTTTTGGTTGTCCTCCCCGTTTGCCACACCGCAGTTGAGGAGTCAGTAGACTTCTTGCATAAGTCGGTTTAAGATACGTAATCTCAATACTCTCAGCCCCTGTTTGGGCATTTATGCAAGAAGTCTAGTACCTCTAGAATCTGGGTAAAGGTTTCGGAGCGAACGCCACATAAGCGCTTGAACTCAGCGGGTCTAAGGTGTTTGACTTGTTCGTAGGTCATTGGCTTTCCTCCTTGACCTACTTTTGCCGCCTT
>JBGTDT010000047.1:0-2164 GCA_041748155.1 Thermosynechococcaceae cyanobacterium
AGATTGGTGGGACTTAGAAGCACTACCCTATACGATTGACATCTGTTGGTCTGCCAGTCCTGATTGCTATGATGTCGCCTTTGTGCGGCACGGGGTACCAGGAGTAATCTCCATGCCCTTAACCCAACAAGTCGATCTATCTCCACGCTTGAGAACCTACACCAACCAGCCTCTACAAGCTCAATTCGTTCGCTCTATCGTCCCTCAACTTCGGAATTACCTGCAACAAAAGCTGCCTGAGTACATGGTGCCCTCTGCTTTTGTGGCGCTAGAGTTTTTGCCCCTGACAGCGAGTGGGAAAATAGACCGCCGCGCCCTACCTGTGCTTGATCGAGTTAAGCCTTTGGCGGGAGCGTATGTAGCCCCGCGATCGCCTGTGGAGGAAACGCTAGTCAGAATTTGGGCTGAACTGCTGCGACTAAAGCAGGTGGGCATTCATGATAATTTCTTTGAACTGGGGGGGCATTCTCTCCTGGCAACTCAGATGGCTTCCCGTGTACGAGATACCTGCGGGGTGGAGGTGCCGTTGCACAGTTTATTCAAAGCACCGACGATCGCCCAGCTTGCCACAGTGATCGAAGAATTGCAAACCAGCAAGGTTAAAAAGCAAGCTCCCGAGATCGTGCCGCTTGATCGGGCGGCTCACCGCCGGGTACGGTCTGCTCTGACCAGCGAACAAGCGGTTCTTCCAGAAAGACATCATAGGAACACTGTTAGCCCGGAAGAGGCTTTGTCTCGGTCTCTTCTAGTTCCCCTGCGTACTGGTTCAAGGCGACCGTTCTTTTGTGTTCATCCCCTGCTTGGGGTTGTTTTTCCCTACTACGAATTAGCGTGTCACCTGGGAGACCAGCCGTTCTATGGATTGCAGCCCTTGGGATTGGATGGGGAACAGCCTCCTTACACTCGTATCGAGGACATGGCTGAGCAGTAGATTAAAGCTTTACGTGTAGTTCAGCCGCACGGCCCCTATCTGCTGGGAGGCTGGTCTTTTGGCGGCTTAGTCGCGTTTGAGATGGCTCAACAGCTACAAAGGGCAGGGGATCAGGTGGCTCTGCTAGCTCTGATTGATACTCTGGCTCCGATCACGAGTAATCAACCTCCCTTTTGGGACGGTCTCAAATTCCTCCTAACGACTGTAGTCAAGTCTGCCTGGCCCTTTCTGCTCGATTACTTTTATTTGTTCACTGCACCGCGCCAGCCCCAAAGGGATAGTGGTCTCCCAGATTCTGTGCAGCATAGTTCTATTCCAGGAATTGGCAGTTTTAAGTCCTGGCGCTCTCGGTTAACATGGGCGGCTATTGTCAACCTGATGCCTGAGGAGTCCAGATTGCGGCTGCTAGATGAGTTAGCAATTTTGCCAATGCTGCGTGTTTTCTATGCCAACATCCAAGCGGCTTACAACTACGTGCCAAAAGCTTGCTCCAATCGAGTTACTCTGTTTAAAACCACTAAACCTTCTGGAGTTGAGCAAGACTCAACTCTGGGCTGGAGCAAACTAGCTACGGGAGGAGTCGAAGTTCATCAAGTTCCTGGAAACCACTTAACACTGCTGAGAAAACCCCACGTTCAGGTTCTGGCCAAACAGCTTCGGGAATGCCTTGAGAAGGTCCAGCTAAACTAGCAAACGTGCGATTCAGCATATCGAAACCACTCCAGGCGTACGGAGCAGTAGGCCACGGATTGCAGGTCGGCAGATTACAGTAGCAGATGTGGCCATCATATATTAATGGGGACAATCGTTGGAAGAGATTGCAACTACCTATGATCTATCTCTGGCGTTAGTTGGTGCAGCGATCGCGGACAAGAACCTGGGAGATCCATCTTCCGCGTAGTCACTTAGGGAAACGACGCTGGTGCCAAAAAGTTGAGAGATTGGGCTTAGTTAGGACTGTAGATTTCCCTCCCCACTGCATTGCCTGGCCAGATGAGCTTTAACCTGCATTTTCTTTAGACTAAGAGCAGCAATTTGCAGTGATTTTCAGTGCCATAGCTGGAAGGTATCATCCCCAGGAAAAGTGAGTTGACAATAGAGCTCTTGCAGGAATGGAGATGAGATGCAAAAAGTAGGTCATAGGAGGACAAACAATGACTTACGAACGCATCAAACATCTCAAAGCAACAGAATTCAAGCGATTGTGTGGTGTCCGGCCTGAGACCTTTGCCA
>JBGTDT010000048.1:0-47605 GCA_041748155.1 Thermosynechococcaceae cyanobacterium
TCGGATTAAGCGGTTAGCTCGCAAAACCATTTGCTTTTCCAAATCAATATGGATGCATGATATCGTCATCGGTCTATTCATTAACCGTTATGAGTTTGGCTTGAATGTTTAGGCTCCATCCACAGGTCTAGCCCACTACCCTTGCGCGTATACTGCTTGGATCTCTTCACGGGTCGTGAATGGTTGCTCTGGATGGTTCGACAATGACTAAGCCTCTCGGAACGTGGCTTCTCACCCTTTGAAATCAAACTCTAGCTCGTTTTCGCGTCTCATACCTGCTATCGCAGCAAAGTAAGACTGAGTAGTTGCAAAATTATTTATTCTATCGGTCGTACAAAGGTTGACAACTCAACTGCCCTACCTAAGAAAATTTGCTGGTGGTGTTTGCTCTACTAGCTAAGAGTTCCTCTTGCAGTCAATTAACGGTAGGGGCTTATATTCTCTAGCTGGCTTCCTGACAGAAAGACCCAGGCTCTGCTTGACTGAGAACAGCCTGATAGTGTCTGTCAGGCCAGTGACTCAATCAGTCTAGGCATTTTTTCTGAAACCATAGCCACACTTCTAGGGCTTATCTTTTAAACTTAACGTGAGCGACGTCGGTTAGGAATGATCAAACCCTGTCTAGATTTGCACAGCGATCGCAGTTCTAAAAGCCCCTAATGAACCCTGAAGACCTCTACAACCGAGCCCTGGTTCGCTCCAGACTGGGAGACCATAAAAAGGCAATCCACGACTGGAACCTGTTGCTGCGGATTAGACCTTTCCTAGCCGAAGCTTACTTCAACCGTGCGCTCGTTTACTCCAGCTTTGCAGACACGCAAACAGTAGCTGCGGATTACCGCCAAGCCAAGCGGATGGCAATTGAGAACTATACTCAGGCGATTCACCTCAATCCTGGTTACGTTGAAGCCTATTACAATCGTGGTCTTAGCCGCGATGATTCAGGAGACAAGCGGGGAGCGATTAAAGACTATACTCAGGCAATTCGCCTTGATGCTAATTTCGCCCTTGCCTACAACAACCGAGGTCTTGCCTGCGTTGAAATTGGCTGTCATCGTGGCGCGATCAAGGACTATGGTCGGGCAATTGAGATTAGCCCTAACTTTGCTGGAGCTTACCTCAACCGGGGGAATGCCTACGCCAAACTTGGAGACTACAACAAAGCAATTCAGGAGTTTAACCAGGCGCTTCAAATCACTCCTGACTACGCTGAGGTCTACGGTAATCGAGGCAAAGTCCGCTCCAAACTTAAAGACCAGCCAGGAGCACTTGGAGACTACCAGAGCGCTGCAAAGCTCTTTTTTGAGCAAGGAGATATTACTGGCTATCAGATCATGCAGAACCTGATTGGAGCGCTTTTACCCAGACAATCCTAAAAATCTACAGTTGGATTTTCTGACTGCGATCGATGATCGCCTCATCCACCGTAGCGCTTGAGCCACTCATTGACTTTAGTCAGATCCTGTAGAATTGGTTTTTCCTCCAGGAAAGCGTACTGTAGTCCAGATTCCGCCTGGGCCTCGTCAATTGCCGCCTGAGAGATTTCACCTAGGGTCACGACCCCAGTATGCTGGTGGCTCATCACTTGATAGCCATACTTGAGTCCAAGGATACAAATCCAGTGATTAAAGGCAGCTTCCTGGCCTTGGAGCACAAAACCCGCTAGCTCTCTAGGGCGATCAACCTGCTGAATGTTATCCACACAGATGGTTTTGCCTGTGGGATTGTGAAGATACCGCTTACCTTTCTGCTTGTAGCCTGTGAACGTGTAGTACTCGTCTTCTAGTAATTGATGCCACCGGCTAAGCTGCATGGGGGCAATGGCGGTCAGGAACTGATCCAAGGCTGCGTGGGTGTCGGCCCGTTCAGGATAAGTCCAGCTCAAGATCCTGTAGACAGAGTCGTCAAATTCAGTTTCAAAGTAAGACCCCACCATGGCTGCATTGAAAGCCTGCTGGAAGTCATCTACAGAGATGCCCAGCGCTTCAGCGTAAGTTTTCCTGACTTCGCGATCTTGGAGGAAGGTCTCTAGCCAACTGGTATTCAGTCCTACTGCCTCGTACTGTTGCTTCAGAGTAAAGCTTGGGCTAGATCTAAGGTTGTAGTAGTAGCAGTTAGGGATGCCAATGTAGGCCGCGTGCTTCATCTCTGGGGAGCAGGACTGGAGACCGCCCCAGAGGTGACTGATACAACCAGTCTTCTGAGTTCGGTAAGGAGGCCGATACCAAAAAATACCATGCTCTAGATAGACAGGTTGCTGCCGCCTGACAGCTTTGAAGCAATAGTAGTCATTTAAATACTTGCCTTGATAGTTCCGATAGTCACCAGTGTGCTTGGCAACCTCCATCTCGGCCTTTCTACCTCTAATAACGGCTTTGATCGCTGCCCAGTTGAACCGGCACTCTGTAATTGCGTCGATCGCATCTCGAATCAGGGGCGGCTCCAGCACCCCCTTCTCATTCTTCTTAACAGATACAGAAGCTCGTTTGACTGGTTTACCGGTAAAGAGGTCAACTTCCTTGTCATCAACATCTAATAGCGGTGTAACTTGATCCAAAATCCAGTCGGAGATTTTATAGTTTGTCCAGCTCTGCTCTAGGCTGCCGGAGCACGATCCAATTAAACCTAGGCAAACTAAATCCTTGGGGCTGATCCGGTCCTGACAACCCTTGCTGCCATCAAACAAGGTAGAAGAAACCGAGACCCACACTTCAAACTTTCTTTCTTTCAAGGGCTGTTTAAGCTTAATAAAAGTCGATGCCAGAATATGGCAGAAAAAGCAGTAATCTGGTGGCGCAATTTTTTCTGTGATCCCTTGAACAAACTCATAAACTGATTTACTGACTGGAAAATGACTGATCGGAGAAGGTCCACTCATAGTTGTTGAATACTTAAAAGGAGTGCAGAGGAACTCCTGTTCATATCGACCAATGTCTCCTTCTGCCGGTATGGAGGTAATCTTTGGGGAGTCTATCACTGCTCCTAGACTTCTGGGAAAATTGAATATCAAACCCAATGCTTCTGAGAGCTGCTAGCTTCTGCTCTGCCGCTTCAGACAAAGAGGTTCCAGCTACGGTAATCAGGGCTGCTTGATCTTCTGCCGGGTTTAACTGACCTGCAAGCAAGTTCAGTTCGCTCAGGCCTACCTCACCTGCGACTGAGAAGTAGATCTTGCTCCTGCGGTTCTTCTGGCTCTCGATTGGCTCTATCATCTAAAGGTAGTACCTGCTTCTTGCTTGCTCTATTAGTTCACTATGCGTAATTTTGTAATGCTTTACAGTTGCTACTTTATTTAAGCTAGAGAACTAAACTTAGAATCTATGCTGCCGTTCAGGCTCTACGAATGAGAGTAAGCATGACCGGGTATACCCAAGATAGATCATTAAGTGGATGATTAGAAGTAGACCAAAACAGGGGGCTTGACCTACTTATTGCGATCGCACCAGCAAATTAGAGGGTGATTCTCCATGACCCCGCGCTACGCGATCGCCCGACCCATCCATTAGAGAGTACGATAATTTCGTTGTTCCTTCACACTCTAGCCAGCGGCTGGGGGTTTGTGGGCGTTCGAGCCAAGAGCAACTGGGTCTGGAGCAGCTCAGCTATCGGTTTCCTGGCAGGTGCTGCTTTAAGACATCTAGCCGGGAACAGTTCCAGTAGTCAATGTGTGAAATAACTTTCCCCGCTTGATTGAGCTTCAACTCACTCCAGCCAGGAATAACAATCCGAGGCTGCCAAGGTAGCGGCGTGTTCCAGCTTAAGGTCCAGCGGGTCTTAATCACATTCTCAAAACGCTCAATGCTATGCAGGTCCATCTTGGGGTTAATGAACCAACTGTTCATAAAGGAGATCATCCATTTGTACCGCTTCAACCCCCGGAACTTGTTTAGTGGGTCTTGAAAGTACACATCGTCTGCGTAGAGGCTGTAGGTCTGATCGACTGGAAACCGCTGATAATCTGCTTTGAGAGTTTCTAAAATATCTGGAGTCATTGCCTTATGTAGGAAAGACTGCGGCACTTGAAACTTAAAAGTTACAGTTTTAGGGCTGACGCAGTTGACCAACATTTCGCTGGTCTAGCCCCTCCAGGCCCATATGGTACATGCTACATGAGCTAGCGGCGGCTATGTATTCTAGGTTGTTTGCCGTTGGTGGGTTGAGCCGTTATGAATAGGTAGCATTGGTGTCTTTGCGATCGCCGTTTTGTTGTCCCTCAACCTCAGCCCGGCGAATCCGCAACTGGATATCCTCTAGAAGCTTGCGATTGACTGCCAGCAAGTCTGCGACCAGACCCAATACCCATAACTGCACCCCAATCAGAATTAAAATTGCCGATAGAATCAGGCTGGGAACATGGGTTCTGGTTGTGCCGCTAAAGAAAATTACCAGCCAGCGGACGCCGAGCAAAAATCCCAGGGAAAAGGGCACGCTGCCTAGAATTAAAAAGAACCGCAGCGGCTGGTAGGTCATGAAAATTCGCAGGATGGTGAACAGCGATCGCTGCACGTAGGAGGGAATACTTTTGACCAACCGGGAAGGGCGTAAGTATCCATTGGTTCGAATCGGCACTGAGGCGATCGCCATGCCCTTTTGCCCGGCTTGAATAATTGTCTCCAAGGTGTAGGTGTACTCATTAAAAACATTGAGCTGCATGGCAGCATCCCGGCTGATGGCACGAAACCCACTGGGGGCATCGGGAATATTAGTATTGCTGGCAAGCCGCACCACCCAACTGCCCAATTTCTGAAGCGCCTTTTTAGCCGGGGAAAAGTGTTTGATCCGGCTGATAAACCTGGCCCCGACAACAATTTCCGCCTGGCCTAACAGGATCGGCGCAATCAGGCGGGGAATGTCCTCGGCACAGTACTGGTTATCGGCGTCGATGTTGACAATCAGATCCGCCCCTGCTCTGAGGCTAGCTTCTAGCCCTGCCATGAAGGCTTTGGCAAGACCCTGGTTGTGGGCAAAACTGATCAGATGATCCACCCCGCCAGCCTGGGCAACTTCAACGGTGCGATCGCGACTGCCATCGTTAATCACCAGCCACTCGATCCGGTCTACGCCAGGAAGCTTACGCGGCAGTTCAGCCAAGGTAATTCCCAGCGTTGCTTCCTCGTTGTAGCAGGGGATTTGAATAATCAGTTTTGTCATGGATGCACAGCAGCGTTGAATCTTGCCAAGATTCCGATTCAATTGTCAATACCAGCAGATCAAGCCCGGTCTGTGTCCAGCCTGATTGCCAGTCATACTCGTTTGTAGCTAAGTTATAGCCTGTTCACTACTCCTGGAGTCATCATCCCACACCCCGGAACCCTTAACGTTTGCACCCTTCGGCCCATCCTGCTGAACGAATGACCGATCAACCAGCCCTGAGTCCTTCAACCCCCAAGACTTGCCGCCGCGATCGCTTCTGGCTGGGCTTAAGTTTAGCTGTTGCGGCATTCCTTGGTTTTCAGTCCCTCCAATACGCCTTTAGCAGCGCTTACATTGTTCAAGACGATGCTCGGCAGCATGTATTTTGGATGCAGCGCTTTTTAGATCCAGCCTTGTTTCCCAACGATTTAATTGCAGATTATTTTCAATCTGTAGCACCCGTTGGGCATACCACCCTCTACCGGCTAATGGCAGGCATCGGCATTGAGCCCCTGGTGCTGAACAAGGTGCTGCCGCTGCTGCTGGGGCTGATTACCACGGGCTACTGCTTTGGCGTTAGTCTACAACTACTTCCCATTCCGGCTGGGGCCTTCCTCACAACTCTGCTGCTGAATCAAAGTTTATGGCTAGAGGATGACCTAGTTTCTGCCACTCCCAGAGCTTTCCTCTACCCACTATTCCTGGCGTTTCTGTACTACCTGTTGCGGCGATCTTTATTTGGGGTCGGCGTGGCGATCACTTTGGAGGGCGTCTTCTATCCCCCGGCTGCCTTATTGTCACTGGCAATACTGACCCTACGCCTGGTCCGCTGGCAGAGTAAGTTCCCGCGTCTTTCCCAACAGCGTACAGACTACTGGCTCTGGGGCACGGGGCTGATTGTCGCAGTCCTCGTCCTGTTGCCCTACGAACTGATTCCTAACCCGTTTGGCCCGGTGGTTACAGTTGCCCAGGCAAAGGAGCAGCTAGAGTTTCTCCAGGTAGAGGGAGTTCAGGGGCGGGCCTTTTTCTTTGCTGAAAATCCCTTGATCTATTGGCTGTTTGGACTCCGGACTGGCCTGTTATTCTGGCTCCTGCCGCCCCTGGTCTGGGCGGGGTTTGCTTTGCCCTTCTGGCTACGCCAGCCAGCTCGATTGCCCCTGCTCCGGCAAGTCAGAGAAGTTCACATCCTGACTCGGATTGTGCTGGCTTCCCTGGCACTGTTTCTCCTAGCCCATATTTTCCTCTTCCACCTGCACTTTCCCAGCCGGTACACGTACCATAGCTTGCGAGTTGTAGCGGCTCTGGCGGCAGGAATTGCCCTGACGGTGTGGTTAGAGGCAAAGTCACGCTTAGTTAAACAACAGAGTATACAAGCGCTGACGGGTCGACAGTTTTTATGCCTGGGACTAACCCTGGTATGCGGATTGGGACTGGCGATCGCGCCGTTTTTTCCCCAACTAACCTTACCCAGCCAGATCCAGATTGTCGGTAAGGCACCGCAATTGTACGAATACCTGTTAGAGCAACCCAAAGACACGCTAACTGCATCAGTGGCTGAAGAAGTGAATAATCTGCCCAGCTTTGCCGCCCGCTCGATTCTAGTCGGACGCGAATACGCCTTGCCATACCATACGAAGTACTATGCTCAGATTCGCCAGCGGACGATTGATCTAATCAACGCTCAATACAGCCCTGACTTAGCACAAGTACAGAAGTTTATTCAAAAGTATGGCGTAAATTTCCTCCTGCTAGATCGGGACGCATTTGCGCCTGCTTATCTCGCTGAGCACAACTGGATCAGCCAGTTCCAACCCACAACATCAAAAGTCCGCTGGCAGTTAAGCCAGGGAAAGGTTCCAGCCTTATCGAGGTTAGTAGGACAATGTTCAGCCTTAGAAACGGAGGAACTAATTTTATTATCAGCAAAATGTATTAACGCACATTGACGCTTTACACTCGACTATCTGACCAAGCGCCAGTGGCTACAGTACTTTCAGCCAGCTACCGCCGATGCTCAAGTAAGGTTGCAGCGCGGAGAAGCTCCACCCCTATCGAAGCGAGTAGAGGGCTGTTTAGCCCTAGAAACCAAGGAGCTGGTTTTGGTAAATGCCAACTGCGTTAGTGCAAGCAACATTCTAAAATGACGGGCGATCGCTGCACCGACTTGCCATAATTCGACTTAGGTTCGACTTAGGTGAGAGAAGCAAGAAAATAGATTGGCTGAAGTTGGTGGAGCAATTCAAGCGCCCTCTACCTGAAACCATTGCAATTTTTCTGTAAGTAAATTGAGCAAAAGTGCGTTAGTGCCTAGAACTTGTTTGAGAAAAAGCACTAATATCTTTGGGATAAAGGTTTGAACGGTATAACTCAAATCTAGTCGCCCTCTGCTAGGGCTCTTGAAAATGAATTGCTTTAGGTGGAGAAACAAGTACCCACAAAATATGGCAGTTTTATGCTGGAATTTTTGAAAAACTTTTTTGCTTCAGGCTCGTTTATCCCCCACGGTCATTGCTACCTCTGGAAGCCAGAGTTGTTATGGCTCCATATCGCATCAGACTCTTTCATCGCACTTTCTTACTATTCGATCCCAATTACGCTGGTTTACTTCGTCCGCAAGCGACAAGATTTACCCTTCAACTGGATGTTTCTGCTGTTCGGAACTTTCATTGTTGCCTGTGGTACAACCCACATTATGGAGATTTGGACCCTCTGGCACCCAACCTATTGGCTATCGGGATCTATCAAAGCAACGACTGCAGCAGTCTCACTCTACACAGCACTGGAACTAGTACCGTTAGTGCCCAAGGCACTAGCTCTCCCCAGTCCGGCCCAACTAGAGGCTGCAAACCAAGAACTGCGGCATCAAATCACTGAACGCCAAAAGGCGGAGGAGGCCCTGCAAAAAGCAAAGGAGGAGTTAGAAATCAGAGTAGCAGAACGGACGACTGACCTAAGGAATGCTAATGCCCAACTCCTGGTTGAGGTGGCCGACCGCCAGCGAGCGGAGGATGTGCTAAGGCAGCAAAACGAGCGAGAACGATTGATTGTGGAGATTGCTCAACGTATCCGTCAGTCTTTAAACCTCAAGGAAATTCTCAGTATAGCGGTGGCTGAAGTCCGGCAGTTTCTCCAGGCCGAACGGGTGTTTATCTACTACTTCGAGCCAGATTGGAGCGGGGTTGTGGCGGTGGAATCTGTTGGTTCGGGTTGGCCCGCGATCGCCGGAAGAAAAATCAAAGACACATTCTTTGAAGAAAGCGCTAACAGGGAACTCTATAAGCAGGGCCGGATTCAAGCTACAGCCGATATTTACACAGCGGGTTTATCTGCCTGTCACGTCGATTTACTGGCTCAACTTCAGATCAGGGCTAACTTGGTGGTCCCGATCCGGCAAGAGAAGCGATTGTGGGGGTTCTTAGTTGCCAACCAATGTTCTGCACCTCGACAGTGGCAGCCGTTAGAGATTACTTTGCTCCAGCAATTGGAAACCCAGCTCGCGATCGCCATTCAGCAATCTGAACTCTACCAGCAAGCCCAGGCTGAGATCGCAGAGCGCAAACAAGCGGAACAGGTGCTACGCGAGAGTGAGGAGAAGTTTCGCGACCTAGTTGAGCAGACTAATGACTGGATCTGGAAAATGGATAGAAATGGTGCCTTCACCTATGTCAGTCCCCAAGTGCGTGAAATCCTCGGTTATGAACCCGCAGAGATCCTCGGTAAGACTAGTTTTGACTTGATGGCTGCAGGTGAGGTGAAGCGATTTGCTCAAGTTCTGGAGGACTATACCTCACTCCAAAAGCCGTTCATAGGGCTTGAAAAAACGGTAACTCATAAAGATAGCCATCCGATTGTGCTTGAAGCCAGTGGCTCCCCAGTATTTGATCGGGAACGTGTTTTTCAAGGCTATCGCGGTATCGCTCGTGACATTACTGCGCGCAAGCAAGCGGAAGCAGAAATCAAAAAACTCAATCGAGACTTGCAGCAGCGGGCAATCGAACTGGAAGCTGCTAACCGAGAGCTAGAAGCTTTTTCCTACTCTGTTTCCCACGACCTGCGGGCACCCATCCGGGCCATGAATGGATTCTCACGCATTTTGATCAATGAATATACGCCACAGTTCGCGCCAGAAGCCCAGCGCTACTTGCAAATCATTCAGGACAATGCCCAACAAATGGGACATCTGGTTGATGGCCTTCTCACCTTCTCACGCCTCGGTCGCGCCTCGCTCAAGAAGCAGTCAATGATGCCCACTGACCTAGTGCACCAGGCCCTTGCCGATCTGCACTCCGAGCAGGAGAACCGCCAGGTCGAGATCTGGATTAACAAGCTGCCTGCCTGTGAAGCTGATCCTTTGCTGCTAAAGCAGGTCTGGATTAACTTACTCACCAATGCTCTCAAGTTTACGCACCAGCAGCAGATGGCTCACATTGACATCAGCTACCAGTACGGCGATCCATCCGGGACAGGTAGTCTACATTGCGTCTACTTTGTCAAGGATAATGGGGTAGGCTTTGATATGCAGTACGCCCATAAGCTTTTTGGGGTATTCCAGCGACTGCACCGCTCCGAGGAGTATGAGGGAACGGGGGTAGGGCTGGCGATCGCCCAGCGGATCATTCATCTTCATAACGGCTGCATTTGGGCCGAGGCAGAGGTTAACAAAGGTGCAACATTCTACTTTACCCTGGGAGGAGGTATTCCCCGTGACGCAGACAGCGGTGGAAATTCTGCTGGTGGAAGATAACCCCAGCGACGTGGAACTGACCCTCCACTCCCTGTGCAGCAGTAAGCTGACCAATCACATCGAGGTTGTCCGCGATGGTGCTGAGGCCCTAGACTTTATCTTCTGTACTGGCCCCTATGCCCATCGCACGATTGAGAACGGACCTAAGGTGATTTTGCTTGACTTGAAGCTGCCAAAAGTAGATGGCCTAGAAGTGCTGCAGCGAGTTAAGTCTGACTCCCGCACCCGCATGATCCCCGTGGTCGTGCTCACTTCATCCCGCGAGGAGCGCGATATTATCGAAAGTTATGAGCTTGGTGTCAACAGTTATATTGTCAAGCCAGTGGACTTTGAACAATTTACTGAGGCTGTGGGGCAGCTAGGGCTCTACTGGCGGCGGCTGAATCAATCCCCAATGCCTTAGAGGGGCTATCCAGAGACATCACCATGGTTGCTCCCCTTCGCATTCTAATTCTTGAAGACTCCCTGAGCGACACTGAGCTGATGCTCTACGAACTGTACTCCTCTGGGCTAGAACTCGTCTGGCGGTGCGTAGAGACAGAGCCGGACTATTTGACTCAGTTAGAGGCGGGCTGCGATGTAATTATTGCCGACTACAGCATGCCTCAGTTTGATGCAATGCGAGCCCTGCAGCTTTTGCAGGAGCGCGGTTTGGATACGCCTTTCATTGTGGTCACAGGCAGCATCAGTGAAGAAGTTGCCGTGGAGTGTATGAAGCAGGGCGCAGCGGACTACCTGCTCAAAGATCGGTTGGTGCGGCTAGGCCAGGCAGTGATTCAGGCGATGCAGCAAAAACAACTGCGCGACGAGAAGCGGCAGGCTGTGGCTGCCTTGAAAGAAAGCGAAGCCCGCTTCCGCCGACTGGCCGATAATGCCCAAGACATTGTTTACCGCTATCGGGTTAGCCCCACAGTCGGGTTTGAATATATCAGCCCGGCAGTCACCGCCATCCTCAGCTACACACCCGTGGAGCATTACGCCGACCCCTATTTGTGGTTCAAGTTTGTCCATGAAGATGACCGGCAGGTGTTACGGCAATGGATGAGAGCAGAGAAACTGACTCAGACTACCATTCTGCACTGGGTTTGCAAAAATGGCACGATTGTCTGGACAGAACATCGAAATGTTCCCGTCTATAACGAGACCGGAAGATTGATTGCGATTGAGGGGATCGCCCGTGACATCAGCGATCGCAAGCGCGCAGAGGGGCAGCTATTCTACAGTGCGTTGCACGACCCACTCACGGGCCTACCAAATCGCGTTTTGTTTATGGACCGTCTGGGGCTTGCCCTTGAGCACGGCAAACGGAATCAGAACTATTTGTTTGCTGTCCTGTTTCTTGATTTAGATCGCTTCAAGGTGATTAACGACAGCCTCGGACACAGTGTTGGGGACCAACTTCTGATTGCCACGGCTGAGAGGCTAAAGTCCTGCCTGCGGCCAATGGATACTGCGGCGCGCTTTGGCGGAGATGAGTTCACAATCCTGCTTGACGATATTAGAGCCGTCAGCGATGCAGTCCGCGTTGCCGAGCGGATTCAAGCAGAACTGGGATTGCCCTTCAACCTGGGCCAGCAAGAGGTCTTGATCACAGTCAGTATTGGCATCACCCTAGTAAATGCAAAACGCTACAACCGGCCAGAAGAACTCCTGCGTGATGCCGACATTGCCATGTACCAGGCTAAGACCCAGGGCAAGGCACGCTACGAAGTATTTGACACAGGCATGCACACCCACGCCGTTGCCCTCTTACAGTTGGAGACCGACCTGCGGCAAGCCATTGAGCGCCAGGAGTTTCGGCTTTGTTACCAACCGATCGTTCTGCTGGAAACGAGTCAAGTTGTCGGCTTTGAAGCATTGCTGCGCTGGCAGCATCCAGAACGCGGCCTTGTTTTTCCGGCTGAATTTATCCCAGTCGCCGAAGAAACCAGCCTGATCATCCCGATTGGTGAGTGGGTCCTGCGGGAAGCTTGCACTCAGCTACACAAGTGGCAGACGGGAGTTCCCATCCCACACCTGTCGATCAGTGTCAACCTCGCGGGCAAACAACTGACTCAACCTGATTTAAGCGCCCAAATCCATCAGATTTTACAGGAGACAGGTCTAGACGCTCTAAGTTTGCGGTTAGAAATTACTGAAAGTGCCATTATGGACACTACTCATTCGGTAACGACCACACTTTCACAGGTGCGAGATTTGGGCATTCAGTTGTCTATCGATGACTTTGGTACGGGTTACTCGTCCTTGAGTCGTCTGCACTCCTTCCCAACGGGTGCGTTAAAGATCGACCGCTCTTTTATCAGCCAGATCGGGACTGAGCCGAATCACTCAAATATGATGATTGTCCAGACGATTGTGACCTTGGCTCACAATCTCGGCTTGGAAGTTATTGCTGAAGGGGTAGAAACATCCACTCAACTGGCTCAACTGCGAGCACTGAACTGTAAATACGGGCAGGGATACTTTTTCTCACGGCCCTTGGATAGCCAGGCCGCAGAGATGCTAATTGCGACGCAGCCGGGGTAATTTAGGTCTAAACTTGTTTATCTGCCAGCTTTTCAAGCGGTGTAAACTTGCCACTGAAAAACAACTGTAGCTCAGGATTTTTGTCCGGTTCCAGAACTAGAAACTTGAGCGTACCGGGCAGCGATCGCCTCAATCGCCTCTAGAAGTTGAGCTTGAGTCCACTCCTGGTAGAGATGGGCGGCGATCGCACACCCCCCCGCTCCCACCCCTTCTTTGACATATCCTTGTTCATAGGCCCGCAGTTGAGCGTAGCGGGAAGCGGCAAAACTCAACTGCGTCGCCAGGAGGGGAGCTGTCACTGCTTCCGCTAGACCAACAGTGTCGCCAGTCGGGTCTGCGGCTACCCAGCGGGTTGTGCCCACAATAATCTGCTGGGGCTGCCAGACCAGGGCATACCTGTGGGCGATCGCCTGGATCAAGGCATAGACAGCCAGCATCTGCGTCCCTCCGGCGAGTAATACACCGCAGGTGCGACTGGCCGCGATCGCCATCCCAGCGACGGCAACTTGCATTGGATCACCAACGGCAGCAACCAGATGCAGCGGGTCCACCGGATTAGCTTGAGAATGTGCATTAGGCTGCGTTGAATACCCTGCCAAGGTGAGGCCCTGTTGAACTACCTGCCACTTCTGGGTGTGGTTACAGGCCGGATGACTACTGTTCACCTTCCCAGCCGCCTCCACCCCTAGCCCTGTTAAAACTGCCAGAGCGGTTGAGGTTCCCCCCACCACACACTCTCCTAAAACTAGATAGGAACTGGTCGCTTGAGCGGCTAGTTTTACCCCCCAGTGCAACCCCTGTTGCAACAAATGTTGCACGGTTCTCAACGTCAGAGCCGAGCCTCGACTCAGACAGCCAGCCGGGGTTCCGCCTAGGTCAATCGCTGGCACCGCTGGAGGCTCTGGTAATCCAGCATTAAATAAATAAACAGGCCACTCTTGGGCTTGGGTCAAGCTACGGGAAATCAAGACTGGGGAAGCTCCGACCCGGAGGGGGGGTAGCGGGTAGCGAGGCTGCGGTTCAGGGCCATTGATCAGAAATTCTGCATCGGCGATCGCAGTGCGGCGACGATCAGCCGGGGTAGCGCCTGCGGTCGAAATACCTGGAATTAACCCAGTCTGCGTAAAACCCAACACGCAGGCAAACAGGGGTAAACACCCCCGGTAGCGCTCTAGCCACTGCCAGCCCTGAAATTCTTGAGTATAGACCCGAATCATCAGCGGCCTAAACGTCCTCGTGGTCGAGCAAAACTTGCAGCCAAACTGGCGGAGAGGGAATCGGGTTGCCCAGGCGTTCTAGCAGTAGCCAGGCTGCCAAGTGAACCACGAGTAAATACAGCGTTGCATTGACCACAATGGTCGCCACTGCCAGAATCTGGATGACGAGCAGGTCGGGTTGAGCCAGCAGGCCCAGTTTGACAAACAACCACTCCGCCAGATTGCTGACCTGGGCAATCAGGTAGCTCCAGAGGTTCTCACCGACGAGGTAAGACAGCAGCACGATCCGGACAGCAATCCCCAAGGAGGCGACCAGCGTCCCCGCAGGAATCGAAACGGCCCAGCTCACCCGGCGCTTCCAGAGGCTACCGAGCAAGACACCTAGCACGCCATAGGGTGTGAAAAACTGCAAGCTCAGGGGGGGTCCCATCAGGACAGAGAGCAACAACCCCGTTACGAGAGCGGTCATCCAGGCAGCGCGTTTTCCCCAACGCAGGTAAGCTAGGGCGATCGGCATGGGAAAAAAGATCCGCCACAGAAGACCCAGGGGAAAGTAGTAATTAATCAGCCAGATTAAGCCGGAAGTACTGGCGAGAAAGGCAGTCTCCACCATGGCTAAGGGAGCCTGAGGGGATGGCGAGTCCTTTCCCCTGTGGAGCACGGTCAATTCCTCAACCGATTTTGGCTCAGCAGTAGAACCACCCGGCCTGTCAGGCAGCGAAGATTGAGGAGGCTGATCATGACTCATTGCAGAATGCTAGAAGAGGTAAGGGTCAGGCAATAAAACTGAGGGAGGGCAAGCCTCCTCTAACCCTATCTCAGCTTAGAGGAGACTGCTATGCGACTGCCTGGTCAGCCTTAAGTAGCAAACTAAGAAGGGGAGGTTGTAGTTTTTACCAGTCAGTATTGCATTTCTTTATAGAATTCATCTGATACTTAGATTGTCAAACTCAACTCAGTAGTTAGGTTAGCTTCTTCCTGCTCAAGACAGTTAAGTCAGAGCTACCGGGTTACTTTCTGACCTTTACAAAAAAGGCTAAAATCTGAAGCTTTCAGTAGTTTGATGCTGTAGGACCGTGATACCTTAAGGTAAGGCAAAGTTAAACTAGAAAGTTTATAAAGACAAACCAAATCTATAGTTCAGCTTCTCCAAGGTGGTAAAGATCTTTGGCATAAGCCTGCCCTACTAAGGCTTTCCTAATTGAGTTCTTTATCCCAAACTAGGTGAGACGTGATAAAACAAGCTTGAAAGATAGATGTTGAGCTATTGAGATATTGGTAACCTAAACAATGTAGATCAACACTCGATTCGCCGAACTAGTGCTGAGTGAGGAGGTTAACCTCAGTTGGGGTTTATGAAGCTTGAGAAGCGTGAACTTTATACAGCAAACCTTTACCGATGCTAAGTTGACTAACGCTGCAGGAGTTCATTCAACTGCTTACTCCTCAGTTTTCTCAATCAAGCGTGTCAAGTACACATAGTAAATCAATTTTTTTACTCAAATTTGAGTCTGGAGGTAATTGCGATGTCCGTTCGTCTTTATGTTGGCAACCTGCCAAAGGAAATAGATCGGCAAGAATTAGAGGCTTTTTTCGCTAGCGAGTTAGGCGACTTTGCTTCAACCAAAGTTGTTACTGATCGAAAAACAGGAAAGTGTCGCGGTTTTGGCTTTATCACTGTAGAAACATCAGAACAGGCCGACCAAGTGATTGAAAAGCTAAATGGTCAGGTTTTTAAGGACAGCATTCTCAAGATTGAAAAAGCACTGCCCAGGACTAAGCCAAAAGAAGAGGAGCAGGACACTTCGAGCGATTCAGATAATAGCAATGTTGCTGAAGTTCGGCGTGGTAGCAAAGCTAAGTCTCGACGCCCATCTACTTCTACGTCTACTGGCACCCAACCAGAAGCCACTCAGCCTGATCCACGGTGGGCCCAGGAACTAGAAAAGCTCAAGCAGATGCTGGCAACTCAAACTAGGAGCTCCTAGGTTTTCTGCCGATGGCTTCCGGGCTAGGTAGCTTCACCTGTCGTATTCAGCTAGACCTTTGTAAATCTGCCTAGGCAGACTGCACAAGTAGAAAAGCTGGCAAGTACTAGAAACTAAGTGTAGAGCTGTAGCGTTCTTCCGCCCAGGGTTCTCCCCGGCGATGATAACCATTTTCCTCCCAAAATCCCAGCCTTTCTAGGTCCAGAAATTCCAGGCCGTTAATCCACTTAGCGCTCTTCCAAGCATAGAGATGGGGGACAACCAGGCGCATTGGGCCCCCATGCTCCACTGGCAAAGGTTCAGCAAATAGAGTGTGAGCAAAGAAGTTTTCCTCTCGCAAGAAGTCTGCCAAGGAAAGATTAGTGGTGTAGCCTCCATAGCAGTGTTCCATAACCTGTATTGCCTCAGGTTTGATTTGAACCTGTTGGATGAAATCAATTACCTTTACACCCGTCCATTCCACATCTAGCTTTGACCAGCGAGTCACACAGTGGAAATCGTCGGTAAAGTGACTTTGGGGCATTGCCATAAAGTCTGCCCAGCTAAAGCTTGCCACTTCTGCCAACCCCCAAACTTTAAGTTGCCATTCTTCAGTGCTAACCTGCGGAGTCTGACCGTAGGTTAGCACCGGAAAGCCCCTGGTCAAGTACTGGCCAGGAGGTACGCGATCGCTGAGTTCTTGGTCTGGCTTCTGAAAGAACTTTCCTAGCATAGCTTTCCCGTCTTCTGTGGCGTGAGCTGGTTAACTTCTAGCCTAACCAGTTTTTCTGACAGGATTAACCTGGAGGGTTTACCCGATTCTATCTGTTCAATTTTCTGCAAATTCAGGCCAGTCGACTAGGAGTCTTCCTCCTCTTCTTCATTGGTTGGATAGACAAATCCTTTGGCCCGTCCGGTCAAAATGGATTTACCTGTGGAGAGTGCTCTTGCCGCCGCGATCGCGGCCTTGCCCTTCCAGGTAGCTTTGCGCTTATCCCGTTTTGATTTTGAGGTTTTCTTCTTAGGAACAGCCATAGTCGTTGAAAATTAAACAGTCCTGCTATCTTAGCACTGGCTCAGAGACGCGTAGTATTGTCTCTTGCTAAACGAGCAATTCAAGACCTAGGAGCGTAAACGGGTTTGAGCAAGCAGGAAGTGAATTTCTTGACGAACACTCATGAGAGTTCTCCCGAGCTGATTTTGACCTTTACGGTCAGACCCACAGCCCCAGTAGGCATCAGTTGGGGAGTTTTCGACAATGTAGTGCTCACCGGTAGAGAGCAATACAGCTTGAATATCTAGGTGAGTCAGAAACTTCGTTAGCACTGCTTCCCGCATAATTTGGTTTTTGACCTGCTCCCAGTCTGCTCGAATTCTATGACTGGAATCTCGGCCAATAGCTGCTGCCTCTCCAGGGGTTTGAACAGCCTGAATGACTAGGCACAAAGCCTCGTCCTCAGTATTAAGGAATTTCTGCGCTTGATAGTAGTGCTCAGTCGTTGGCCAGGACTGACCCCGCAGTTGAATCGCGTGAGGAGAAAAGTTAGAAAAACAGCCGTAGAATTCGCTGACTTTATAGAAGTAGATCGTCATCCCGAGCAGCTCTGCTGCACTCCAACTTCTATCATGCCAGTGAAAAACTCTGAAATAGCTACCTCAAGAATGTTTGATCGAGTGGGTTGAACTCCCTCTAGAATTTCAATTGGGGACAGTCAACGCTCCAAGTGACTATATTATTTAAGAACAAGCGTTGAAGCATATCTAGAAATTGCGACCATTAGAGGCCGCAATACCTGACAAAACATCCTGATTGCTTCATATTTCTTTTTATCAAGCGGCAGCACACCTCTCTCAATTGGTAGATAAACCGATTAGAGACTTCCCTCTAGAGTATGTGCAAGGGTTTATAGTACCTAAACAAAGAAATCTTAATCGGGTAAGGGAGTTACCAGAATTTATGTCATATACAGATCGCCCAGGTGCAGATCGCCCAGGGTACGGTTATAACCAACCGGGATATGGTGGAGCAGAACCTGCGGCGGTTGCCCAGGTGGTTGAGTACCATGACCGTGTCAGATGGGGACCGATTTTTGGCGGTCTTGTCACTGCTATCAGTCTGCAATTAGTTCTAAGTGCCCTTGGTGCTGCGGTGGGGCTTTCCACCCTCGATGCCAGCGTGTCTGCATCGGAGGCAAGAGGCGTTGGAATAGGAGTTGGCATCTGGACTATTCTCAGCGTCCTGATTTCTTTATTCCTAGGTGGTTACGCTACAGCTCGTGCCTGTGGACCTATGAGCCGTACGAGTGCAGTAATCAATGGCGCTATTCTCTGGAGTACGGTACTGGTTGCCAGTGCTTGGTTGCTAGCCAGTGGAGTGTCCGGGACATTTGGCGTTGTTCTATCCAATGCTGGAGCTGCGGCTAATCAGGTAACACAACCAGGTGGAGTTGGTTTACCGAGTACTGTGCCAAGTCCAAATATAAATGTAGATCCGAGCCAAGTTGCAAACAATGCAGCCCAGGCAAACTGGTGGTTTGCTCTAGGTTGCTTGTTAAGCTTGATTGCGGCAATTGTTGGAGCCACTATCGGAACCCGCAAACCCCGTAATGGCTCTGTCGGAACCTGAGTGAAACAGACTTGTTCTTGTAGGACCTGCTTCTAAGGTCTAGAAGCAGGTCTTTTTGTACAGATTAGTTTTTGCTGAAGCCTAAAGCAAAGGCTGTGATGCAGTCCTTTTAAAGAAAAGAATAAGCTATGCACTAAAGTATCTGGCCTGCGGGTGATAAGCCACGATCGCAGTGGTAGATTGTTCGGGATACAGTTGCTCACTGTCATCCATATGCAGGTGAATGCGATCGCTTTGAAGTAACTCCAACAGTTTGTACTGATCTTGCAAGTTGGGGCAGGCGGGGTAGCCAAAACTGTAGCGGCTGCCAGAATATCTCTGAGCCAGAATATCACGAAGATTGTCCGGCTCCTCGCTGTTAAAGCCCAGTTCCCGACGAATACGGGCGTGGAGCCACTCTGCTAGAGCCTCTGCCATTTGTACCGCCAGCCCGTGAAAGTAAAGATAGTCGGTGTACTGATCTGCTGCAAACAGCTTTTTAGCCTGTTCGGTGGCAACGTCTCCCATGGTTACAGCCTGCATCGGAAAAACATCCACCTGACCGGATTCTTTAGCGGCATAGAAGTCGGCAATACAGAGGCGACGCAGGGAGCGCTGGCGGGGGAAGTGAAAGCTAGAGATTGGTTTCACGGGCAGCGTCGGGCTGTGATGCAGCATTTCTGGATCGTAGAGGTGTAGCGTGTTTCCCTCTGATCGGCAGGGAAAATAGCCGTAGATGGCTTGGGGATGCAGCAGATTCTCGTCAACAATTCGCTGTTTCCACTCCTCCAGGATCGGGTAGACCGTTTCAGCTAGGAAGGTGTTGTACTGATCTCGTGATTGTTCTCGTGGCTTACGAAACTGCCACTGTCCGGCGATCAGGGCCTGCAAGTCTAAGTAGCTAAAGAGTTCTTCTAGCGGAATATCGCTGGGCTGCAATACCTGGGTACCCCAAAACGGTGGGGTAGGGCGCTCAATTTCGGCAGCGATCGCTGTAGATCGGCGGGTGTCTTCTTTTGGTTCGGGTTTGCTTGAGTCAGGCGTGGCTGCTGCCTCAGGCTCTGGCGTGGGTTTCCGGTAGCCATTGCCTGTCGACTCGGCAGTAGCCGCTCCGTTCAGAAATCCTTGGCAATCATCCCACTGGTCCTGCACCTTGGCCGGCATGAGTTTTTCCATAAAGTGCAGATCCGAGAAGGCATCTTTGCCGTAAACGACCTGCCCCTGGTAGGTATTCTGGCAATCCTCGTGGACAAACTTAGCGGTAAGGGCGGCTCCACCCAGAATCACGGGCACCGTGATGCCCCGTTGGTTGAACACCTGCAAGTTCTCTTTCATGAAGGCGGTGGACTTGACCAGCAAACCACTCATGGCAATGCAATCGGCTTGGTGCTCTTCGTAGGCAGCAACAATGTTGTCTACAGGCTGCTTAATGCCCAGGTTTACCACCCGGTAGCCATTGTTGGAGAGGATAATATCGACTAAATTTTTGCCGATATCATGCACATCGCCCTTAACCGTGGCAATCACCACCGTTCCTTTCTTACTGCTCGCATCTTTTTTCTCCATTAGGGGTTCCAGGTAAGCCACCGCCGCTTTCATGGTTTCCGCCGACTGCAATACGAAGGGGAGCTGCATTTGGCCGGAGCCGAACAGCTCCCCGACAACTTTCATCCCGTCCAGCAAAAAGGTATTGATGATCTCCAGGGGTGGGTACTGCTTCAGGGCTTGCTTGAGTTGTTCCTCCAGGCCAATCCTTTCCCCGTCAATGATATGACGCTTCAGGCGTTCTTCTAGGGGTAAGTTTTCATCCTGAGTGCGATCGCGTTTTGTCGTTGCCCCCTCAAACAGCCGGGTCAGGTCTGCCAGAGGGTCGTAGACGCAAACCTCGCCCTCAAAGCGTCGCTCGTCAAAAATCAGTTGGCGGCAGATCTCCTGGTGGCGCGCCTCAATTCGCGCCAGAGGCAGGATCTTACTGGCACTGACAATTGCTGCATCCATTCCCGCTGCGGTCGCCAGGTGCAGAAACACCGAATTGAGCGCCACCCGCGCCGCCGGGTTCAAGCCAAAGGAGGTGTTAGAAACTCCCAAAATAACGTGGCAACCCGGTAATTCGGCCCGAATGCGGCGAGTCGCCTCAATTGTGGCTCGACCGTTGGCCCGGTCTTCTTCAATCCCGGTGGAAATCGGTAGAGCCAAGGGGTCAAAAAAGAGTTCCTGGGACGGGATACCAAACTCGACAGCCTGGCGGTAGGCTCGCTGGGCGATCGCAAACTTTTTCTCAGCCGTGCGGGCCATGCCCTCCTCATCAATTGTGCCGACAACCACCCCGGCTCCGTAGGCCCGCGCCAGTTCCAAGACCTTGAAGAATCGCGGCTCGCCATCCTCATAGTTGGTGGAGTTGAGCAGGCACTTACCCCCGGCCACCTTCAACCCCGCCTCCATCTTCTCCCACTCTGTCGAGTCCAGCATTAAGGGTAAGGTGACATTCGTGACCAGGCGGGAGACGAGTTCGTGTATATCCCGGACCCCATCGCGGCCCACGTAGTCCACATTCACATCCAGGACGTGGGCCCCTTCGCGCACCTGGGACCGGGCCAAGGAAACCAGGCCATCCCAGTCCTCGGCATTCAGCAGATCGCGGCACTTCTTAGAACCGCTGGCATTGAGTCGTTCCCCCACAATCAAAAAGGAGTTGTCCTGGTCGTAGGGTTGGGCACTGTAAATCGAGGCTGCCGCCGGAGTCAGCTCTACTGTCCTGGCCTTTGGTTTCAGGGTTGGAGCAATTTCTGCTAGCTGCTGAATGTGATCAGGACGGGTACCACAGCAGCCCCCAATCACCTGGACGCCCAAATCCTCCACAAACCGCGTCAGGGCGATTCGCAGTTCCATCGGGGTTAGCTTGTAGTGAGCATGACCGCCCACATTCTCCGGCAAGCCAGCGTTGGGAATACAGGAAATCACAAAGGGGGAGTTGTCCGACAGGTAGCGAATGTGCTCTGCCATCCGGTCTGGTCCGGTGGCACAGTTTAGGCCCAGAATGTCAATCGGGTAAGGCTCCAGAATCGTCAAGACGGCGTTGATCTCGGTGCCAATCAGCATTGTGCCCTGCACTTCAATCGTGACCGAAACCATCAGGGGACGCCGTTCTCCCTGGCGCTGGAATACTGCTTCAATCCCATTCAGGGCGGCTTTGATTTGCAACACATCCTGGCAGGTTTCGACAATTAATAAATCTACACCGCCGTCATACAGTCCCTCTGCCTGCTCTGCGTAGGCTGCACTCAGGGCATCGAAGCTGATGTGCCCCAGTGTGGGTAGTTTTGTGCCTGGTCCGATCGAGCCAGCCACAAACCGGGGTTTGTCTGCGGTAGAAAACTCTGCCGCGACAGATTTCGCCAGTTCCGCTGCTTGTTTATTCAGGCTGTAAGCTTGGTCTGCCAGGTCATACTCGGCCAGGACAATCGAGGTGGCCCCAAAGGTATCGGTTTCAATAATATCTGCCCCGGCGCTCAAGAAGTCGCGGTGCACCTTTGCCACGGCCTCTGGGTTGGTCTGGACTAAATACTCGTTGCACCCTTCGTATTCTTGGCCGCCAAAATCTTCTGCGGTTAAGTTTTGGGCCTGGAGGGAAGTGCCCATTGCCCCATCAAACACAATCACAGGACGTTCAGGGCTATGGAGATGTGTCAAAAAGGAGCTAGTCATAGAAGCTTGAATCGATAGGAGCAATGGCAGACCTTAACCATGAGTGTAGATAGGTTTTAGCCTCTGAATCCAGTCTATCCTGGACAATTTTCAGCCTTGAGGTGTGATCGCGCGCCAGGGCAGGCCTTAACAGGTGGCGATCACTTGGGGAAACCAACTTTGGAAGCTCATGATTCGACCCTAGAGGTAGATCATTCCAGCTCGGATCTCGGAACTTCAAGCTTAGCAGGGCAACTTTCAAGTTTGGAGCTTCACCATCCAAGCTAAAAGCTTCGCTGTTTAAGTTCAAAGCTGCGTTGTCCGAGTTCAGAACTTCACTATTCCACCTCAAAACTCAAAGCTTCAAGCTCGGATCTGGGAACTTCGAGCTTGAGCTTCGAAGCTATGAGCTCAAAGCTCCAAGTTGAGCTTAAATCAGGGAGTGATCAGCTTGAGTGGCGGAGTTCTAAGGGGCTGTTAAGGTCACGCCACTGATCTCACGCTGGAGGGAGGCCAAGGAACGATTGTAGCCAATCACGGCCTGAACCACGTTGCCTTCGGCTTCGGTCAGAGCTGATTGGGCCGCAATCACATCGGTCTGGGTTCCCACCCCGGCCTGGAACCGCAGGCGGGCCAAGCGCAGGCTCTCCCGTGCCTGCCCTAGCGCTGTCGTGGCTGTGCGGGTGTTGGCAAAGGTTGATTGCAGGTTGAAGTAAGCCTGCTCGACGAGAAAGCGCACCTGATTACGAGTGTCAGAAAAGTTTGTTTCCGCAATGCGAATATTGGCTTCCTCCTGAGCTGCCCTCGCTCTTGAGGCGCCGCCGTCGAACAGCAGCAGGTTGACCTGCGGTCCGATTGAATATCCATCTTGAAAGCCACTAAAGCCCTGGTCGTCATTCGCGATGTTGAAATTCTGTACGTTGTAGTTTGCGACAAGGCTTACCTGAGGCCGCAAGTCTGCCAGGGCAACGCGTCGCCGCTGTCGGCTGATATTGCGCTGGGCTAGCTGCTGGGATAGCTCTGCCCGGTTCTGAAACGCTAGAACAATACTTTCTTCTAGGGTGCGATCGTAGCGAGCTGCAAGCTCAACGGGATCAAGGGCTGAAACATCGACAGCCAAAGGAAGGCTCAGTTGCTGGGCGAGTTGGCGACGGGAAATTCGCTGCTGGGCGAAGGCATCTGTCAGGGCCTGCTGGTCATTGGCTACCTCAACTTGCTGCTGGAGCACATCAAAGCGAGTTCCTAATCCTGCTCGCTCCAGCGCTTGGGCATCACGCAGACTGGCCTGGGAATTTGCGATCGCAGCCCGGGCAATTCGCACTTGTTCATCGGCTTGCTGCACATCGTAGTAGTTATTGGAAACATCCAGACGAAGCTGCTCCGTCAGTCGCTCAACCTCTAGCTCGCTGAAGCGGACTTGCTCCTCTGCGGCTCGAATGTTACCAGAACGCCTGCCAGAGGTAAAAATGTCGTAACTCAGTTGCACAGTTCCGGTTAGGGCATCAACTGCGTCAGACCCCCCCTGATCAATCGGCTGCCCTGTCTGGGGATCGATTTGGTTATTATTATTAAACCCACCGGAAGCTGACTGCTGACGGGTGAAATCCGCTTGAGTGGATAGGACCGGAAACCGAGCCGCTCTCTGCTCTCGCAAGGCACTGCGATCGCGCTGCAACTCCAATATGGCGGTTTGGAGGGGCCGGTTGTTGCGCCGTGCCAGCTCTAAGGCTTGGCCGAGCGTTAGCGGCTGTGTGGTTCCAGTTCGCACCTGAGCGGGATCAGTGGGATTTTCTAGGAGATTAGGATTGGGATTTAAGTTATCCAGGGGGCTGGTTGGAGGAGCTGGAGGGGCGAGCGGAGCCGGAGGGCTTGGCGGTGGCGGGGTAACTCCTGGACGAGCACTTGGCAGCGGCGGAGACACGACCCCTGGGGTTGGAGCTGGAGCGGCTGGAGCCGGAGCGCCTGGAGCCGGGGAAGGAACGGCGGGTTCTACAGAAGGAAGGCCATTTTGAGCGATTTGCTGCGCTAGGTTGACATCTAGCGGGTCAATTGTGATCCCTGGAGCTGCCGAAATAAAGGTTGAGGGCTGGTCTGTCTCGTCAGAACTTGCTGGCCGATGACTAGACTGAAATTGCTCAGCCTGGGGGATGGAATCAGATTGAGCAACTGCATAGTCAATGCCGTTGAGGGCCAGGGCTGTACCTGCTCCCATTACTATCAAGTGACAAAAGATTCTCATAGGGTCAAGAAGCCAGTCCTGTTGCAAAGATTTTCTAGGATGAAGAGCCATCAAGTAACATTTTTTGAGTCAGCGGAGCCAAAAAATGACCGTGAATCTGGTCCATTTCTGCATATCTCCTGATTTTTGCTCTCTGAATTTATCCTTTCCTTCAATAGCATGTTCATGGTCTCCATGAAAAGAAGATTAGCTGCACCTTCGCTAAAAACCCCAGCTCTTAACTTAGCTGAGCCCGAAATTTGTTTACACTCAAGGTCAATAGAAGGGCTGAGAAGACTCCCAGGGCAATCACGTTCGGCCACAGGACCTCAAAGCCGTTGCCTTTGAGAAGCACACCGCGCGCGATCGCCACGTAGTGACGCAGAGGATTCAGCCAGGACAGGTGCTGAAACAGCGGCGGCATACTCTCGATCGGAGCGATCGCCCCAGAAAGCTGAATTAAGGGCAAGTTAATAAAAAAGGACGTGAGTTGAGCCTGCTGTTGGCTACGGGAAATCGTTGCCAGCAGAATACCAATCCCGATGCCCACAAAGACATAAAGGCTGGAAACGCCTAGAAAAAAAACAAAGTTACCCCGAAAAGGAACTGCAAAGACCAGACGGACAACACTCAGGGCCAGAACGACATCCCCCATCAGGAGCACAAACAAAGGCACCACCTTCGCCAGCAGGATTTCCCAAGCAGCCGCCGGAGTCATCAGCAACTGTTCCAGCGTCCCTGTATCTTTCTCGCGCACCACAGTCGCCGAGGAGACCAGCGTGCTAGTCAGAAGCAGCACCAGCCCCAAGACACCGGGCACGAAAAACCAACTGCTCAGCAGGCCAGGATTGTAGAGGAATGTAACCTGGGGTTCGACTAAGGGGGAAGCCCGGTCGAACTGACCAAGACTGGCACTCCTGGGATAACGACCCCCCAGGCTGGCATCAAGTGATTGGCTGTACTGGTTCACAATCTGGGTAATGTAACCGCCGGCAATTCCGGCAGTATTGGCATCTACACCATCAATGAGAATCTGAACTTGCGCCGGACGGCCCTGGCGCAGGTCGCGATCAAACTCTGGTGGAATCACCAGCCCCGCCGTGACTTGCCCCCTTTCAACTTGCTGGCCGAGAGTTTCTTGGCGCGTACTGTAGCGTTCTGCAACAAAAATCTTGTTCTCAGTCAGGGCGGAAACGAGTTCACGACTCGTTTCCGTGTTGGCAAAGTCCACAACCCCCAGCTTGAGATTCTGGACATCGGGATTCAGGGCAAAGCCGAAGACGAGCAGTTGCACCGTGGGGGGAAAGAGCAACAGGAAGATCAACTGCCTATTCTTGAGAATCTGGTTGATTTCTTTTAGGACCAAGGCCCAAAAGCGACTCTCAAAAAGTCCCAGGCTAAAGTTCTGCTTTAAACGCTTCAGAAGTTTCATGAAAGTTTTGAGTTTTGAGTTGGGAACATCTAGTTTTGAGTCCTTAACTTTGAGTTGGAGGAACATGGCGGAAAATTTAATTCAGAAGAAGAGTTTTGAGTTTGCTCTAGAAATTATCGGCTCTACCGTAAACTTCAAGTTCATCGACGAACTCATTTGTATCCTGACCTCTATTGTCAAATCAACCAGCCCAAGCCTTTAACTCAACTGCCCTAAAGGGGACCCCGACTCAGAACTCAAAACTTCCTAATCTGGCAACTGCATCCGACCTAATACCCGTGCGCTAACCCGCAGGAACAGCAAACTCAGAACTGCGAGCATTAAGAGGGCAAACCAGACTCCAATCCAGCCGGTTCCCCGCAAGAATCCATCGCGAGTTACCTCAATGTAGTAGCGGGCTGGGATCACATTCGGGAGCAGGGAAAGGGGGAAGGGAATATTACTGAGCGGGTAAATAAACCCAGACAGCAACAGCGCTGTAAGAAAGCCAACGGTTGCGACGGCTTGAACCGCTGCACTTTGGGTACTGGTCCGCGACCCAATCAGCAAGCCAAACAGTACACTACTGCTGAGAAACGCAAAGGTACCCACCAGCAGAGGGGTCGGGTCCCCGGCAAACCAAACCCCAAACAGCAGCAACCCCAGGAGCATGATCACCAGGGCCTCACCTAGGCCCACCAGGAAGTAGGCCAACCCCTTGCCTAGAATCAGTTCAATCGCACTCAAGCTGGAGGCGTAGACTTGGAGAATTGTGCCCTGCTCTTTTTCCCGGACCATGGCGATCGCCGCCAGTAGGGATGGGTAGATCCAGAGAATCACGGCGTAAACCCCCGGCACGATGTAAAGGGATTCTTGTCGGCCTGGATTAAACCAGATCCGCACTTGAGCATCCACTCTACTCCGAGCAGATTGCAGTCCGGTGCTCTGCAAGAAGAAATTGGTAGTGGCTTTAATGCTGTTCTCAATCACGCGGGCGTTATTCACGTCCGTGCCATCTACCAAAACCTGAACAGGGCTGACTTTGCCGGATTTAATTTGGCGGGAAAAATCTGGTGGAATCACTACCGCTGCCTTGGCAATGCCCCGATCAATTGCCTCAACTGGATTACTACCCGTCCAAGCTGTTGGCTGAAACTGGTTCGTCGCAAACAGGCGCTCAGTGTAGGTGCGGCTGAGAAAACTGAGGTCAAAGTCCTGAACGGCCAGGGGAATTGATTTCGTTTCTAAGCGGATGGCGAAGCTGAAAATCAATAAAGTGGCAATGGGCAGGACAAAGGCCAGGGCCACAGTCAGGCGATCGCGCCAGAACTGAGCTAACTCTTTGCGGCACTGGCTCCAGATTCGTTTCATCCTCCCCTCCGTTTGTGGCTTGTCCCAGCCCGGGAAACAATGCCAATAAATACATCCTCCAGGGAGAAGGGAATCGGTCGCAGGGAGTGGATCTGCAATTGTTCTGCCTGGAGCAGAGATTGTACCTGAGACTGGGCTTCGGGGTGATCCAGAACTACGTGCAGGCGATCGCCAAAAATCGAGACTCGCCAGGGTTCAAGCCGGGTCTTGAGCAGGTCAGAGACAGCCTGAGTCTGGGCTGTTACCAGTTCAAACAACTGGCCGGGTTGCTCTGCCTTCACCTGGCTGGGAGAACCTTGGGTGACAACTTCCCCGGCAACCATAAAGCCCATGCGATTGCAGTGTTCTGCTTCTTCTAAGTAGTGCGTGGTCACCAGCACGGCTGTGCCCTGGCGGGCAAAATCCTCAATCAAGCGCCAGAACTGGCGACGAGCCAGAGGATCAACCCCAGAAGTGGGTTCGTCCAAAAATAGAATCTCCGGCCCATGCATGACGGCAGCGCCAAAGGCAACTCGCTGCTTCCACCCCCCCGGCAACTGGCCTGTGAGCATGGTTTCTTGTCCGTTCAAACCACAGATTTCCAGAACCCAGTCAATCTTTTCGCGGCGTAACTGGCGAGGTACTCCGTAAACCCCGCTGTAAAATTCTAGGTTTTGCACCACTGTCAAGTCATCGTAGAGGGTGAACTTCTGGCTCATGTAGCCGATCCGCTGCCGCACCTTGGCACTACGCAGGTTGCGGGTTTGTCCGGCCAGGGAAATTGTGCCACCGCTAGGCTCTAGCAGGCCGCACAGCATCTTGATTGTGGTGGTCTTGCCAGCCCCGTTAGCCCCTAACAGGCCATAAATTTCGCCATAGCGGATCTCCAGAGTGACGCTTCTGACAGCCTGGAAGTCCCCAAACACTTTGCTCAAGTTACCAGCGCCAATGGCAATGGCAATGACAGAGTTTTGAATAGTGCCCCGTGCCGCTATTTGCTTCGCACAGGCTTCGCCAACGCTGGAGAGTTCTGAGTTTTGAGTTTCGAAATTTGCATCTAACTCAGACGACCCCGACCCGCCGGGCAGCAGCGTAGGCGAAGCCGCTCCGTTGGCGGAGCCTGGCCGAAGGCCATAGGAGCTAGCTGGTCGAACCCCGACCCCGACTGAGAACTTAGAACTCTTATTTGAGCGGGGAAAGGGAATAAACTGTGGGTCAGACCCCTGCTGGCGCAGGCGGGTGACAAAAACATTTTCCAGGGTTGCCTCAGCCGCTTGGATTCCTTCTAGGGGCAGGGCGTGACGAGACAGGATCTGACGCACCTGTGCTTCCCCGGTCTGGGCATTTTGAACTAGCACGTCCAGGCGATCGCCAAAGGTCTGCACATCAGCAATGCCAATAGATTTTTTTTCGCTGGCTTTGAGCAGCAATTTTTCGGCAGCTTCCAGCGCAGGGGTGCGGACTTGCAGTCGTTCGAGACCCAAACTTGCCCGCAACTGTGCCAGGGTGCCAGTCTGCTGGATCTGCCCGGCGTAGATCAGGGCAATGCGATCGCAGCGTTCTGCCTCATCTAAGTAAGGCGTTGCAACCACAATCGTCACCCCCTGGTGGGCCAAAGCTGCCAGAACATCCCAAAACTCCCGGCGCGATACCGGATCTACCCCTGTCGTGGGCTCATCTAGGAGCAGAACGCGGGGCTGGGAAATCAGGGCGCAGCAGAGGGCAAGTTTTTGCTTCATGCCGCCGGAGAGTTGCCCAGCCACCCGATTTGTAATCTTCTCCAGCCCCATTAACTTGAGGTACTTGGACTGCCGCTCTCTAAATTGAGCTTGAGGTACTTCTCGCAGCCCGGCGCTGTAGCGTAGATTTTCATCAATACTGAGATCGAGGTAGAGCGAGAACTGCTGGGTTAAGTAAGCCGTGTTTAAGCGAGCTTCACGGGGAGGACGATTCAGAACTTGGACATCTCCCTGGGTGGCTTCCATCACCCCGGCCAGGATGTGAAAGGTGGTGGTTTTCCCGGCTCCATCTGGCCCAATCAGCCCAAAGATCTCGCCCTGGGACACTTCAAAGTCGATGCCGCAGACCGCACTAGACTTGCCGTACCGCTTATGCAAATCGCTGACCTGGATCACAACCTCCTCTGCTAGAGTCGTCACTGCAGGGCTAGGGCCAGTCGTCAGGGTCATTCCTGTGCCTCCGGTTCAATCAAGATCTCGCCATCGGCAGGCATCCCCGGCTTGGCAAAACCAGCCGGATTATCCAGGCTGAGTTTGACTCCAAACACCTGGTTTACCCGATCCTGACGAAAGTAAATATTTTCTGGCGTAAAGGATGCTTCAGGGTCGATCGCTGCGACTTCGGCACCCAGTGCCTGGTCTGGGGCGGAGTCGAGAAAAATTCTCGCCACCTGACCCACCCGGACTTTACCAATTTCCCCTTCGGGAATGTAGCCCCGCAGGTAAACGGTGTTGGGGTTGATCAGGGTGAGTAAATTTTGGCCGTTGGTGACCACCTCACCGGGTTCCACGCTCCGGGTGATCACGACCCCGTCAATCGGACTGACAATCTTCAGGTCCGCTATCCTGGCAGCAATCTCCTGTCGGGCTGCCTGGGCATTGGCTACTTCAGCCTGGGCTGCTTTGAGTTGCGAACGGGCCTGGGCTAGTTGTTTGTTTAGCGCATTAACCTGAGCATTGCGAATATCTGGGTTGAGATTTGTGGTCTGTGCCTGTACCTGTGCACCCTGGGCGGCGCTTACCTGCTTGCGGGCCGCATTCACGGCTGCTTCCCGGTTGCGTACGGTTGCCAGAGCGGTTTCAAGCTCCGTTTGGGCCTGGTCAAACCGCTGCCGGGTGACCGCGCCCTGGCGGACCAGTTGAGCATAGCGATCGCGGTCTTTGCCGGCAAGTTTCAGCTCTGCTCTAGCCTGGTTAAGTTGCGCTTCAGCTTCGTTGAGTTGCGCTTCGGCTCCGGCAACCGTCGCTTCGGCCTCGGCAATTCGGCCTTGGGCATCTCCCTGAGACTGGCGCAGGTTAAGTTGGGCTTCTTGAATCTGGCTTTCCAGGACGTTGATTTGCAGGCGAGCCTGATTTTCTTGCTGCTTTGCATTGGCAACCTCAGCGGTTGCGCCTCGCAGTTGGGCTTGAGTTTCTGCATCATCCAGTTGAGCAATAGTCTGACTTTTGCGGACGCGATCGCCCTCCCGCACCGTAACTGACTCTACCCGGCCAGCAATTTTTGCCCCCACATCAGTCTCATAGCCTTCAATCCGGCCACTTAGCTCTAGCTCTCCCTCTGATTGAGCTGCGGGCCGGAAGAAGTACCAAGCTGCTAGTCCTGCTCCGATCAGTGCTAAGCCAAGCGGAATCAGCAGTAGGCGGGGGTTTAGCTTCATCCGACCCAGTTTAGGCAGAGCCGGAGCCTGAACACTTTTCTGAATTTGGGCATCTGACTGGGCCATCAGACTAGACTGTATAGTGTGATCTCATACTAGACCGTATAGTATGATTGAGCAAGAGCTTTTCCCTAAATTCCTCCTCATCTTTTCTAGAAGTACTTACCAAAACCATGCCAGAGCAGGATAAACCAGCAACCCCTGAAAGTTACTCAATCAGTTCAAACGCCAAGCAAGAGCAGATTCTTCAGGGAGCGATGCAGGTTTTTTTGCAGCAGGGCTACGCGGGTACCAGTATGGATCGGGTGGCAGCAGCAGCCGGGGTTTCTAAGCAAACAATCTACAGTCACTTCCAGGACAAAGAGGGACTATTTGTGGCCCTGATTGAGCGGGTAACCATCCGTAGGTTCCAAATTGTGTTTGGACCCGAACCGCTACAGGGTGAACCAACTCTGCTGCTATCCCGGCTAGCACAGGTGTTCCTAGACAAGATGGTGGATCAGGAATACATTTCCCTATTGAGGGTAATCATTGCTGAGTCAGGACGCTTTCCTGAGCTAGCTCAGCTTTACGGGCGGACGGTCATCCAGCGTGGTCGTGGCATTCTAGGACATTATTTCGCGTCTCATCCAGAACTGAACATTCCTGACCCAGAGGCGACGGCCCAGATCTTCTTTGGCTCTCTTGTTTCGTTCGTACTGTCTCAAGAAGTCCTGCACGGCAAGCACACGATGCCGTTGGAAAAAGAACGTCTGATCAATAGCTTGGTTAATTTAATCCTGAAACCAAGTGACCTCTCCGCGTCCGCACCCCGTCAGTGACAAACACCAATCTGGAGCAGTCCTTAATTACCGCTTTCTAGCAAGACGATTAAACACAGCCTTTGATAGAGTGTCCCGCAACCTTATGACTTGCTTAACCTTGAGCCAGCGGAAGTCATGCAGCAGCAGGTAAAAGCAGGGAATGATAAACAGGGTCAGGAGTGTGGCGAGGGACAGCCCTGAAAAGGTGACTACGCCCAAGGGTTGCAGAAACTCCGAGCCTTCACCAATACCCAGCGCTAGCGGAAATAGACCTAAAACAGTGGTAATGGTGGTCATCAAGATTGGGCGAAGGCGCTGGGGAGCAGCTTTGAGGATAGCGGTTTGACGGTCAACCCTTTCCTGTTCCCGGAGCTGGTTTGCCAGCTCTACCATGATGATGGCGTTGTTGACGACAATTCCAACCAGTAGAACCGCTCCAACGATGACTGTTGCACCAATTGGTGTCTGTGTCACGTAAAGTCCGAGAATTCCTCCAGCCAGGGCTAGCGGGATTGTGAACATGATCACCAGAGGATCGACCAAAGAGTTGTATTGCACAGCCATGACAACGAAAACCAGGAAAGCCGCCAGACCCCCTAAGACTCTCAAAGAGTCTTGAAGTTGCTGGTTGGTCTGGGCTGCAGAACTAGGGATGACACTAACGCCATCGGGTAAATCCACATTAGCCAGTACCGTGTTGACCTCTTCTAGGGCTTCACCTAGGCTAGCTCCCTCGCCGAGGCTACCTGCGAGTAAGAAAACTTGACGTTGGTTAATTCGCTGCACCTCACCTGGAGCTTGGCCTGCTTCAATTCTGGCGACATCACTCAGGCGGACTTGGCGGTTGTTTTGGACAAATAAGGGTAACTGCTCTAGTTGGGAAGCGCGCTGAATTGAGGCTTGATTGAGCTGCACCCGCACGTCTATGAGACGATTCCCGCGTTGGAGCTGGGTGGGCACTGAGCCTTCAATGGCAGTTTGAATCGTGTCCCCAATGTCTTGGGCTGTTAGACCCAAGTCAGCAGCTCGCTCCCAGTCTGGACGAATCTGCACTTCTGGCTGGCGGGGGTCAGCATCGGGGCGGAACTCAACCAGCGTGGCCTGTTGGCCCAGCGCTGCCAGCACCTGCCCCCCTGCCTGTTGTAAAGCATCAGTGTTGTTGCCTTGAAGAATAACGTCAACGTCAGCTCCCCGCACCGGGGAGTTAGAGAGAATCAGCCCCCGCACCTCTCCAGGACTGAGCCTCAGCAACACATCCACTAGGTTAAGCTGGTCAAAATCTAGGCTGACCCGTTCTACATAAGCCTCAACATCGCTACCGGGTTTAAGCGAAATTGTGCTACTGGCTCGCAGCGGGTTTTCGCTGGTGGTGCTGCCAAATAGATAGCCACCAACGGTGGAAAATATAGATTCTGTTTCTGGCTGCTTGAGCAGGATCTCATCCACAGCAGTCATCACCTTGCGGCTAGTTTCTAGGGGGGTTCCTGGTGGGAACTGGGCTCTTAACTGGGCTTGTCCTGTATTGATGCGGGGCAGGATCTCCTGGGGAATTTGACCGGCCATCCACAGGCTGCTGCCCCCCAGGGCAACGATCGCGATCGCCACAACCAGGAGCCGGTGATGTAGCACCCCGGCTAAGAAGGCACCGTACTGACCGGTTGCCTGCTCAAAGCGGCGGTTGAACTCCCGCAGCAGCCAAAACTGACCGACGCGACTGGACCAGCGAATCGCCAATAGCCGGGAGGTCAGCATCGGGACTACCGTGACGGCGATCAAGATTGAGGCTGCTACGGCAAAGCTAATAGTGAGAATTAACTCGTTAAATAACAGGGAGATAAACCCGCCAATCAGCAGAAACGGCAGCACGGCCACCAGGTTAGTACTGGTGGAGGCAATCAGAGCTGATTCAACTTCACGGCTGCTGCGGTCCGCTTGCTCAATCAGCTCCTGAGTACTTAAGTGGGTGCTCGTGTCCCGACCGGGAGTCATGCCGGCCCCCTCAGCAATGTTCTCTAGCATGACGATGGAGTTATCGACGACAATCCCGACACCGAGGGCGAGACCGCCTAAGCTAAACACATTCAGGCTGAGGCCAAATAGTCGCATTAAAATAATGGCGGCCAGGGTTGCCAACGGGATTGCCAGGACAATGATCAGGGTCTGGCGCAGGGAACCTAGAAACAGCAGGACTGCGATCGCGGCCAGCAGCGTACCAATCAGCCCGGAGCTGACGACGTTTGAGATAGAGTTGCCGATAAAGCGAGACTCATCTAAGGTCGGACCCAGAACCATGTCGGCACGAATGACTCCAGAGCCCCGGAGAGACTCAACCCGCTGCTTAACGCCCTCTACCACCGCGATCGTATTGGCATCAGGCTGCTTCTGAACACTGATTTTGACCGCAGGTTCTTGATTCAAAGAAACAAACACCCGCTGATCTTCAGTGCCATCGATTACCTCAGCAAAGTCTCGCAGGTAAACCTGGCGAGGGGGGGCGACTGAATCTATCTGGGCTGTGTCATCGCCAGAATTACCTTCAGATCTTGTACCGCCGGACCCAGCAGAGGAACTCCCAGATTCTGCACTGCCGGACGATCCCGATCCACTAGCAGCACCCTGACGATTATTGCTTGAAGAACCTGAGCTACCCACTTCAAAGGAGAGATCTTGGATTTCTCTGGCATTTTGAAAGCGACCGATAGTGCGGGTCAAGGGTTCCGCATTTTCTCCGAGGAGGCGTCCCCCAGAAATATCCTGGTTACGGGCTTCCAGCTCATCCAAGACATCTGTTAACCCAACGCCCAGTGCTTGTAAGCGGTCTAGGTCAATATTGATCCGGACCTCTTCTTCGACTCCGCCGGAGACGTCTACCGAGGCAACCCCTGGGACAACGCTCAGTTCCCGCGCCAGTTCTTCATCGGCAAAGACGCGCAGATCGACATCCCGCAGTGAGGATGACGTGAGCGCCAGTTCATAGACGGGGAGCTGGGAGGGATCAGCCTTGAATAGACGTGGCTCTTCAATGGTGTCGGGTAGCTCACCCCGTCCCCGGTTAAATGCAGCCGTGGCGTCGTTCAGGGCTTGATCAATGTCTCCTCCCGGTTGGAAGAATAAGTCCAGACTTACCTGCCCCTCACGGGTCTGGGAATAGACCTGGACCACTCCCTCAGTTGCCGCTAGCGCTTCTTCCAGCGGGCGCGTAATTTCATCTACCGCCACTTCCGGCGAGATGCCGGGTGCATCCAAACGGACGCCTACCCGGGGGTAGGTGATCGAGGGTAGCAGATCTACCTGAATGCTGGATAGGAAAAAGACCCCAATCACAACCACGGCCAATGTCAGCATCGAAGTGCCAATGTGCTGCCGAATAGCAGTCGCGCTTATACTCCACCCGGATGGCTTAACTTCCAGCATTATCCCCCTCCTGAGGTACGGAAAGAATTGAGAGTCGCACCGGTTCACCGTCTTTTAAAGGCTGTTCGCTGCGGGCGATAAAGCGTTCCCCTGGTTTCAGACCAGACAGGATCTCGACTTGGCCATCGGCTGTCTCCCCCAACCGGACCTGGCGAGCTGCAACTCTGGCCTGAGGTCCTGTGCCAGCCAGCACAAACAAGGTTGATGCGTCTTCCCGCTGGTTTTGGCTGCCACTCTGGCCCTCTGATTCCGGTGGCCCAAAGGCGGTTTGAGGGACGACCACCCGGTCGCTAGCCTGCTGGGAAAAGTTGACCCGTGCCAACAACCCGCTACCCATGCGGCGATCGCGATTGGGAATCGTAATTTCGACTGGTAATAACCGGGCCGTGGGGTCTGCCGCCGGGGAGATGCGTCTGACTTGGCCGCTGAAGCGCTGGTTAGGAAAGGCATCAACCCGAACCTGTACAGGCTGTCCAACTCGAATGGTTGAGAGATCCTTATCAGAGACCTGAACCACAACTTTTACCTGGCTAAAGTCCCCTAGACGCAACACCTCGCTACCTGGCTGCAGGAGATTGCCAGGATCAGTGACGCGTTCTAGGACCGCGCCTGTGATTGGAGCTGCCAGGGTGGTGTAAGACTGCTGTTCCTGATCCTGAGTAACTACCGCTCGCTGAGCTACCACTCGCCGCTGCGCGGCAGCGACAGCCTGCTGCTGAGTGCGAACTTGTACCTGGGCCGAGCGAACAGCCTGGGCTGCGGTCTGAGCTTCTGTTTGATCTAGTTGGGCAGTCTGTTTGGCAATCGCCCCTTGGCTGACCAGTTGCTGCGATCGCCCGGCATCAGCTTGAGCCTGAATTAGGGTAAGCCGGGCCTGCTCCACCTGGGTCTGGGCGTTGCTGACTTGGGTTTGGGCACTGGCGACTTCTGACTGGCGGGCCGCGAGTTCTGCCTGGGCTTCCTTCACCGCAGCGACTAACTGGGCGTCGTCCAGCCGGGCCAGAATCTGCCCTTGGCTGACTGCATCGCCTACGTCTACGTTGAGACTCAGGAGCTGCCCTTGCACCTGAGATCTTAAAGATACTTCTTGCACAGGCTCAGTGGTGGCAGTGTACTCCAGCTCCTGACGTAGGGAACCCGTACGGGCGATCGCCACATCCACTGCTGTCGGACCCTGATCGCCACCTGCACCGGCAGGATCAGACTGAGCATCTGCCCCTCCCTTTGGTGCTCCGCTACACCCTGTAAGTACAATTAGCACAGCAATCCAAAGTCCTTGCAACCTCAGTTGGCGCAGAGGTCTAAACCTATATCGGTGCAGCAAATACTCTGAATACTTCCTTGCGGATAGACGGCTCCTGGACTTGATTGTGCTAACTTCGGCAGGCACTAGGCTAGGAGTCATAAAGTCTAGAAACAAAAATTGATCTTAACTTGACAACTGTTTGTAAAGGGACTCCCTCAAGGGTGTTACTTGTCCTCAACTAGAAATCTATCGCTTGGATTCAAACCAATACTTGTCTTACTTAGGAAAGATTATTTCCTGATCCTGGCCCGTGTCACAGTTTGACTAACGAATATGACAAGAAAATGACAGCGCCAGGTCTGCTCCTGTTTACTTGAATACGAGAAATACAGTGGGGAAGGGAGGATGGCCTCACCAGCTAACCCACACTTCGGTAGGTGAAGGAATCCAACTCAAGACAGCTTAGACCAAGGTCAGCTCTGAATCTAACTTAACTAGCTCAAGCTCACCTGTAAGCAGCCTGTTTGATTGGCTTGAGCAAGGAAAGAGGTAGATTCAGGGCATTGAGAGTATGAGAGTCCGTGCTATTTGAATCTGGTTTAGGACCGTGATAATCACTTCCCCCCGTCATCAACAATCCATACTGGCTGCACAAGTGCTCTAGATTCTGCACCTGACTCGGCGTGTGATGAGGATGGTAAACTTCAACTCCGATTAGCCCTGCCGAAACCAATTCGTCGAGGACTGCTTCAACTTTTCCCCCTCGAAACAAGTAAGGATGGGCCCACACCGGTACTGCACCGCAAGAGCGCAGCAGAGCAATCCCCTCAGGGCTGGAGAATTTTTCGTAGTGGACATAGGCAACCTG
Source organism: Thermosynechococcaceae cyanobacterium (assembly GCA_041748155.1). Taxonomy (GTDB): domain Bacteria; phylum Cyanobacteriota; class Cyanobacteriia; order Thermosynechococcales; family Thermosynechococcaceae; genus JBGTDT01. The sequence goes on from JBGTDT010000048.1 coordinate 36,584, forward strand.
GTCGTCACCAAGGAACTGGTCAAAGGCCGCGCGGGTTGACTGGACATGCCCTGCTTTGACTAGGGCCGTGGCAATGTGAGGTCGTCCAGGGGCTACGCCTTCACCCATCTCCGGTAGCTGAATCGGATAGCCAAGCTCTGCCAACTTTGCCACAATTTTTTGGGCCCGCCGTTTGCGGCCTTCTAGACGGTCTGATAAGGGAGGGCGGAGCTGATCTGGATCGGGATAAAAACCAAGGATATGCAGGGAGCGGTTGTGGTGGACAGTGCTGAGTTCTAAACCTGGAACAATTTCCAAGTTGTACACTTTAGCAGCAGCATAGGCTTCATTCCAGCCGGAAACAGTATCATGGTCAGTGATCGCCAGGGCACGGACGCCTGCACTCACCGCAGCCTGAACCAGCTCTGCTGGTGTAAGCGTGCCATCCGAGTAGGTAGTGTGACAGTGAAGTTCCAACATGCTTTCATTCTGACACTTTGCCAAACTAGACTTTGACCTTGAGTTGTGAAGGCACAACTACAACCTATTCCGTTGCCGTAGGCTTAATTTCCGCTTCCAGACGTTCAATTGCCCGATCTAGTCGCTTCAGCGCTGCTTGCTGCTCGGCGATCGCTTGCTTCACTGAGGCCAACCTCTCCCAGGCACAGCCCAGCGACTGCCGCTCTAGTTTGCGAAGCTCACTGGTAACCCTGGCTCGTTCAAATTTCTTTTGACCTAGTTCCAGTGTTTTCTGGCTGGCTGTCATACTATCTCGCTTCCAAGTTTTCTCTATGCTAAATTTTACGCCCTAGGTCGCGGTGATTGAATATCACCCTTTAGTTGTGCTCACTGCCCTGATTCGTTATCTCTACATTGCTGCAAATTCTGATCCCTGGAGTGCAAAGTGCAATTCTCGTTTCGAGCGGCCGTGCTAGCACCAAGGTCAGTCGTGACAACCCAAGCCACTTTGCGGTTCTTGCTAGCGGATGACCTGGAAGTTTATGCACCTTTGAAGCTTTAGCTCCCAATCGAGCATAAATTTGAGAAATTTCGTGAAGGATTTTAGAAAAACTAATGACAACTTGGCTACACTTAGCTATATTTTACTTAGTGTGAGGAGCGAACCAGCAAGGGCACCGAGACGAAACACGGCCAGTCGTCGGAGCCCTTTCTGATTTTAAAGAGAAACGAACTTAGAGAATGAACTCCTCAATTGCCCTAGCTGCTCCGTCCGCTTCAACATCAGGGGCAACCCAATCTGCTTCACTTTTAACTAGGTCTGGTGCATTTCCCATTGCTACGCCGATACCGGCATACTGAAGCATTTCTAAATCATTTAAGTTGTCGCCAATTGCCATCACATTTGCCGCCTCTAGTCCCAGAATTTCCTCGGCAAGATATCGAACGGCTGTACCCTTATTTACCAAAGGGTTGGTGGCTTCGAAAAAAGTAGCAACTGATTTAGTCAGGTATAGTTCAGCCGGGGTATAGCGCGCTCTCAGGTCACTCAGCACTCCATCAATCAGGTTGATGTTATCGCTTAGCGCTAACACCTTTGTTGGCTCCTTGTCCAGCACTTGGCGTAGATTCCCCACCGCAGTTACTTCAATTCCAGAACGCTCGGCATAGACCTGGGTTTCAGAGGTTAATGCTTGGACGTAGAGCTGGTCATTGATGTAGAAATGAACAGATAGCTCCAGGGCCAGCTCCACCTGCTCAAAATACTCCAACAGTTGCAGGGCAGTCTCTGAAGCAAGGGTCCAGTGCCGGTGCGTATGGTTGGTAGTAGGATCTCGGATCAAAGCTCCCTGGTAGGCAATCAGGGGTAGTTGAGAGCCAACTTCCTGGTGAAAGCGGAGGGCAGAGCGGTACATACGCCCCGTCGCGATCGCCACTTGGATGCCCTTGACTTGGGCTGCCCGTACAGCTTCTAAGACACGCTGACGGATCTGATTAGATTTTCCGGCAATCGTACCATCTACATCTAACACTAACAACTGAATATTTCTTCGGCTTGGCAGATTTAGAGCAAGTGAAGCAGAGTAAGGGGTTGACATTTGCTGCATTACAGGGTCCAAGATCAAGTTCATTCCTAGGGTAGAGATAAAGCGGTGGTAGTCGAGTCTAAAATAAGGTTAGGTAATGTATACGATATCTAAAATAAAATTCTGTAATGTAAAGTGTTTATTACTTCCGGGGGAACCCAGCATGTTGTACAGAACAAACCACGACTTGCCCTTGAATGTCAGGCGATTGCCTGAACCCACTCAAGACTTATACCGGGTGGCCTTTAACTCGGCCTTGCACTGGTACGGTGAAGAAACCAAAGCCCATCGCACTGCCTGGAGTGCTGTTAGAAACCAGGCAGCTAGTCTAAGTAGCAGTTCGGTGGGAACTTACTATTAGATGAGCCGCTAACTACGGTAATACAGGGGAGTGGGTCGGGATGATAGGGTTGACAGGTTGTCCGAACACTCACCTAGATTTGCATGTCTCGCTCTGAAATTGTCTCCACCGTAAACGTCCAGCAGATTCGCTACAACGAGCAGGGATTAGTTCCAGCAATCATTCAGGACTACTTGGATGCTACCGTCTTGATGATGGCCTGGATGAACCGGGAGTCTCTGCAAAAAACTCTAGAAACAGGCCAAACCTGGTTTTGGAGTCGTTCTCGTGCTGCTCTGTGGCCTAAAGGGGCTACCTCTGGCCATGTCCAGAATCTGAGATCGCTGCGCTACGACTGTGACAGTGATGCTTTGTTAGTTGGGGTTGAGCAGGTAGGCGACATTGCCTGCCATACAGGGGAACGGAGCTGCTTTCACCAAGTAGACGGCATTGTTGCTTCGCCTCCGGCAGACACACTATCGCAAGTCTTTGCCGTGATTTGCGATCGCCGGGATAACCCTGTAGCCAATTCTTATACCCGCACACTACTTGAGGCCGGGGACAATAAAATTTTGAAAAAAATAGGTGAAGAGGCCGCAGAAGTTGTCATGGCCTGCAAAGATGACGACCCAGACGCGATCGCCGCGGAGGTGGCCGACCTGTTCTATCACGCCCTGGTTGCGATCGCCCACCACCGGGTTGATTTACGGGCTGTCTACCGCAAGCTGCAAGAACGCCGCAGGTAAAGAGTAGATCAACTTTGTTTCCAAGCTCGTTGGTCAAGTCTCAAGGGGGGTAAAGCTTGATACTGATGACTCAGCTACTCAGCCAACCTAAGCTTATCTAAAAGCCATTTGGAGTCTTGGACTGAAACTGCTGCCTCATTCAAACTTTCAACCACATCAGTCAAAACATCAAAGCTGAAGTCCGGCAAAGTCTTTATATCTTGAATGCTTTCGATACCCAGTTTGATAAAAGCTAACTGAGTTAAAGCTTTGCATAACTCTTGATCCAAGTAATTTAGTTTGTCAGTCATCTCTATACCCCCCGTGTTGGTTGAAAGCTGATACCTAGACCTAATCACAAGCAGCCCTTTGCAATCGGTAATTGCAGCAACAAAAATTTGCTTAGAGAAAAGCTTCAATGAAGTTGACAACTTTTCAGGCCCAAGATGTTCCAGGATTGGGCCGTAATGTCAAGGAGTCCAAATATTTACCGACCCTGAATCTACCCAGACTAATGATTCAGTTGCAACAGGGACTGGAGCTTTCCCCAATTAGGATTTCGCTTGGGGCGCTCCTTAGCTCGAAAAGGTCTTGATTCAACGTATCAGCCCTATAATTTTCTCAGTTAAGCATTACGCCTACAACCTTACCTAAAATGAAGCCTGCCTGGAACGCTTTACTGGTTACCTTTGGTGGAACTTTGTCTTGTAGCTTTCTTCTATTGTTAGGCACTCCACCGACTGCCCTGGCCAGGTCTACACCCTTAACTCAGCCGCTTTTAACTCAGAAGACCTTGGCGGTTAGTCCCGCAACTACAACCCTGCCCGGTCCAACTGTGGACGCGAAACTTACAGAGTCGGCTCCTGGCAGCGAGGAAAATAAAGCTGCTGAACCGGCAAAAAGTTCTAAAACTCGTCAGCAGCAACTGGCAGAGGCAGACCGGCTGTACCGCCAAGGACAAAAGGACAAGGCAGAAGCCCTCTACCGGCAGGTCAAAGCTCCCTTTGCGACAGACACCGGCAAGCTTACAGCTCCACTCCTTGACCCCAGTCTGCTATCCTCAGCGGGTCAAGTCTACTGGCGTGAGGCTCAAACTGGTTTGGAGAAAAAGTTAGAAACCAGAACAATCGTGCCGCTTAATCTTCTGGTCGAGAAGCATCCAGAGTTTATTCCCGGCCACTTGCGTCTAGCTGAAGCCCATCGAGCCTATGGCCGGGAAGAAGAAGCCTTGAGTATTCTGGAGAAAGCTGCGTCGCAGTATCCAGCTCAGCCAGATCTGCTGAAAGCAACCGTTGCAGCTCAGGCCGACGCAAACCAGTGGCTGGAAGCCTCGATCGCGGCTCGACAATTTGTGATACTCAACCCCAAACACCCGCAAGCTCCTGAGTTTTCTAGCCTGGCCGACCAGAATCTCAAGCGGTTTCAATCTAAATTACGGGGCAAGTTAAGAGGAAATGCGATCGCCAATACACTGACTGGAATTTTAGGCGTCGCCCTGACAGGAAGTCCGCTGGCAGCGGTTTCCTCAGTTCAGACCACCACTTTGCTGCTGCGAGGGGAATCAGCCGTGGGTAAGTCCCTGACCGAACGGGCAAAACGGCAACTGGAATTAGTCGAAGATCCAGAAGTTTTAGGCTATGTGAATCACCTAGGGCAAAAACTAGCAGCGACAACTGGTCGAGGGGATTTTGAGTACGAGTTTTATGTGGTGCTAGACGACAAACTCAATGCCTTTGCCCTGCCCGGCGGTAAGGTGTTTGTCAACGCTGGAGCCATCACTAAGACTAACTCTGAAGCAGAACTGGCGGGTCTGATCGCCCACGAACTCTCCCACGCTGCCCTGTCCCACGGATTTCAGTTAGTCACAGAGGGATCGGCGATCGCCGGGGCAACTCGATTTGTGCCCTTTGGCGGACTGCTCGGAAATTTAGCCGTCCAAGACTACAGCCGAGACATGGAACGGCAGGCTGATTTTTTAGGCACACGGGTGCTTGCCAGTACCGGCTATGCCGCAGATGGACTGCGAAATCTGATGCTGACCCTCGACAAAGAAGAGAAGCCCCCCTTTACTTGGTTTTCCAGTCATCCGGTAACTGAGCAGCGAGTTCGCTATCTAGAAGCCTTGGTTGAACGGAATGGCTACAATCCTTATGCCTATGAAGGGGTAGAACGGCACGGTGAAATTAAAGCAAGGGTGACAAAATTACTCACAGAGCAGAAAGAGCGCCAGGAGAAGCAAAAGAAATAATATTGTCTATTTTTCAACCGCAAGAACAGCAGCAAGTTTTTAGCCGCTAAATTGTGATTGAGACTCCTGAGGGAGTCCGGGCGGACCTACTGGGAAAGCCGCTTGATACTTTCCGTGCTAACCATACCCCCTGGGGAATTCAACGCTGGTGAAACGTAGGATAGGTTTAGGATTGAGTTTTAGTACAGTAGCTCTATTTGGGTCTCTTGTCGGTGCAGCTCAAGGATTGCCACCTCCTGGTGATACCCCGGAAGAAATTCTGCGGACCGAGATTTTTACCGAGGCGCGATCGCCCCTGGACGGAGAACCCCTGACAGCGGCAGAGTATGCTGAACTACAGGCGGCACTGCGCTCAACGGAGGCGGCCCAGCCGGAGGTTTCGCCTAAAATTCGCCGATTGATTGGCTTGCTGCGGCTGCGTAAAGTCATTCGCAGTGTTTTTCCCTTTCTATTACCTTAAGGACTGAACACCTTTGGGCCTTTTATGGTTTTAAGTCTTGAGCCAGTCTTTATTTCGTGACTTCCAGCCTCTGGCGGCGATCGCCACGACTCCTGTTGGGGCGGCAAAACTTCAACCCCTGTGTCAGATCATTGGAGCAACACTGTGGGTACCAAAAACCTTGGGCCAAGTTGAAGGAGCACAGGTTTATGCAGGTTCACTCAGCGCCCACCTGGCAGACCTCTGGCCGGAGCAGGGTGGATTTGTTTTCAGTCTGGCTGCGGGTGCTGTCCTGCGGCTGATTGCGCCACTTCTAACCCACAAGTCTCGTGATCCCGCCGTCGTAGTCCTGGATGAAGCTGGCAATTTTGCCATCAGCCTGTGTAGCGGCCACCAAGGGGGAGCGGATCGCTTGACCCATCTTGTGGCCCGCCAGCTTGGAGCAACCCCTGTGGTCACCGGAGCGGCTGCTGCCGCCGGACTGCCTGGAATTGATCTGCTGGGGCTGCCATTTGGCTGGCAGCGGGGCCGAGGCAACTGGCAGTCAGTCAGTGGTATCATTGCCCGGCGTGAACCTGTACAGGTTGTTCAACTCGCAGGCTCGACCCTGTGGCAAGCCCATTTACCCCCGGAGCATCCTTTTCAGTTTCAGCCTGAACCGGAAGCGGCAGCACAGCCCACCCAGCCAGTAGTTTGGATTAGTCTGCGTGAACACGTAATAGATTCAGAGACGGCAGTACAGTGGCATCCCCGCGTTTTGTGGGTGGGCATTGGCTGTGAGCGGGGGTCCTCCAGAGGACTGATCGAATCAGCCATTCGCCAAGTTTTTCAGACCTACGGGCTAGCTTGGGCAGCGATCGCCGGGATTGCCAGCCTAGATCTCAAAGCCGATGAACCCGGTCTAGTTGAACTCTGCCAAGCCTACAACTGGCCCCTACGCTGCTTTCCCGCAACCCTGCTCTGCTCCATCGTAGTTCCCAATCCCTCAGCAGTGGTTGCCGCCGAGGTGGGAACCCCCAGCGTTGCCGAGGCAGCGGCACTGCGGGCAAGTTTAGATTTTAGCGGCGGGGTTGGGAACCCCTTTGGGGCAGAGTCGTTGGATTCCCCGGTGATCGAACCAGCGAGCCGCTTACGGGTTTCTAAGCAAATTATTCGGGCTGAAGCAGAACCGGGAGCCGTGACGGTGGCGGTGGCTGAGGCTGAGCAGGAATTCACAGGTCGAACTGGACAGCTCTGGCTGGTTGGAACTGGACCCGGACAGCTTGACCAGATGACACCGGCAGCGCAAACCGCAGTCTCTCAAGCTGATGTAATTGTTGGCTATCACCGCTACGTTGACTTGCTGGAACCCCTGCTGCGACCGGGACAGATTGTCGAGCGTTTCCCGATCACCCAGGAGCGTCAACGAGCGGAACGGGCGATCGCCTTGGCCCAGTGGGGGTTAAGCGTCGCCGTAGTTTCTTCTGGAGACTGTGGTATTTACGGCATGGCTGGACTGGTGATGGAAGTGTTGCAGGCTCAAGGTTGGAACGGGAAAACGCCAGGTGTCCAGATTTTTCCAGGAATTACTGCTCTGCAAGCGGCAGCCTCCCGCGTCGGTGCTCCGCTGATGCATGACTTTTGTGCCATTAGCCTCAGCAACTTGCTCACCCCATGGTCGGTGATTGAACGGCGGTTGGTGGCAGCAGCTCAGGCTGATTTTGTTACTGCCCTGTACAATCCTCGCTCCCAGAACCGGATTGAGCAGCTTGCCCGAGCCCAGGAGATCTTTTTGCAGTATCGTCCCCCTGACACGCCTGTGGCGATCGTGCGATCGGCCTATCGATCAGATGAGCAGACAGCACTGATGACGCTAGATCAACTCCAGGTGGCGACGGTTGATATGTTAACCATAGTCCTGATTGGCAACCAGAGTACGCGCACCCATGCCAACTGGATGATCACTCCCCGTGGCTACTTTGGTTCAACTGAGCTGGCAGAGGGTGACTCAGAAACCAACTAATTGACCGCTCCAATTTAGATGTCTCCCTGATGGCGATCAATGACGACCTTTCTGCTCAGACTGGACTCTAGAGCTTGCCAGTTTCTCCTGAGGAAACTCTTACAATGAATTAAGTAATACTCACAAAAACTGCTCTATGCCCCCTCGCTGGCCGCGCCAACCTGACCGTCGAGATCCTGCTTACCGTCGTCTGGCAGACCGAATGAACTTTGCGGTTCATGTCGCTGCTTTTGCGGCGATCAATTCCACCTGCTGGTTTTTCCGGTTGCTGCAAACAGAGGCTTGGCCCTGGACCCTCTGGCTCACCGGCGGGTGGGCGGCAATACTACTCGCCCATGGTGTCTATATCTTTAAAGTTGCAGACTACAGTGCTCCGACGCTTTCAACTGCTGAGCCAGACCCCATTGATGTTGATGCTGCGACGGAATCAATCAACTGATAGGGCAATCAATGGGGCGATCTTTCATCCAGGATGTCCAACTGCTCGTCAATAGTTCAATTTTTATTTATTCCAGCTTGACCTACTTCCATGACTAACTCAAATACGACCGAGAACATCGAAGCCTTAGCGGCAGAGATTGGTCAAAACGTTTACATTGAGGTTGCCAAGTGGCATCTCTATCTCGCTGACGCCCATCTACACACTGAGCTTGCTCAACAGTTGTACCCGATGCTGAAGGGCGATCTGGCAGAAGACCAGGTAGTACAGGTCCTATCAAACATTTCTGTACCCCTAGGCGGGGGGCAACGACAAGTACCCCTAGTGGAGCTGCTTCCTAAGCAAAGCCAGGCGGCGCTGATGGATGTCCTAGAAGAATACCAGCGAAACCTTTAACAGACTGGGCGATTGCTCTAACAGAGGAAATCTCCATAGCTGCTCTATGGGATTGAGATGGACTTGGTGACAAGTTCTAGCGGATAGGGACAAAACCTGCTTTTTCAACCAGTCCTTGCCCTTCGTTACTCAAGAGCATATTGGTATAAGCGACGCCGGCTTGTTCATCCAGTCTGCCATCTCGTTTGATCACCACAAAGAGTCTTCTAGTCAGCGGGTAAGAGCCGTCAGCAAAAGCAGTCTTGTTTATAGCACCGAGACTATTTCCAGCAAAGGGAGACACAAAGCCTTGAGCAGCATCTTTAGCAAGCGGGAGAGGGCGGATTGTATTTTGACCAATTACCTCTGAAGCTGTTGCATAGCCAATTCCTCCAGGCGTCTTGGCAACTTCTCGGAGGCTTTGGGTGGTATCCCGAACTTCTTTTACAGGTGCCCCGAAAGGTTGTTCATCTAAAACTTCGTCGATAAAAAACTCTACGGTTCCACCCGCCTTAGCATTGCGGCTGAAGGGCGTGATCTTGAGGTTGGGACCGCCAACTTCTTGCCAGTTTTTGATTTTTCCGGTGAAGATATCTCGCACTTGGGCTAAGGTCAAACCAGGGATGGACAGCCCAGGATTGACGTAGAAGGCGATGCCATCGATCGCAACCGAGACTTGCTCTAGCTTGAAACCCCGCTGGTCAGCTTGAGCAAACTCAGCATCCTCCAAAGGCCGAGAAGACTGAGAAAAACTGAGTTGCCCATCCAGCAACATCTCAATGCCTGAGCCAGAGCCAGGTTTTCCCCCAACAGGTTCGGTGTAGCGCAGCCCGAAGTCAGGATGGGCTTGATTCACGCTTGAGACCACACTAGTAGACCGCAGCGGTGCAAAGGTGGTTGACCCTCCATAGTTAAAGGTGCCTTGAGGGACATTGGGGATTTGAGCAATGGTCTGGTAAAGCTCAGGGTTGGCTGAGGAGATCAGGTCAAACTTTCCTGGAGCAGGTGCGCCTCCTGAAGGTGCGATCGCCGCCGGGGATGAAGGAGCAGTTTGATTAGTGGCAGTTGAACCTCCCAGCAGGTTTTTTACCAAAAAGTAGCCAGCACCCAGCATCGCTAGGATCACCAGTCCAATCCAGACTATCGGTGGAACTGAGAAGCCGCCTTTGCCCAACTTCTGACCACAAATTTCGCACTTCTTGAGGGTTGAAGCGTTGCGATCGTGGCCACACTTGGGACAGGTGACGTAGTTGTATTCGAGCGTGTTATCAGTCATTTTGCTTCTCCTAGTCCGAGTTCCTCGCGGACATTGGCTTCTATGGTGGAAATCTGGTCGTTGGTCAGCCCCAACTCCTCTTGAAGATCAAGCAACTGCGCTTGTTCTTCAAAATCAATCTCGCCATCATTTTCTAGAAAAGCTCGGTACATCAAGCCAAACTCGTAGATAACCTGCTGTTGATCCGGACCAGAGCCAAACTTGGCGGTAATCTGGTCGGCAGCGGCTTGAGAGATGCCGTACCTTTGCCGGAAACGTTCCAGCAGCTGTAGTTCAGTGTCGGAAGGCTTACCGCGACGGTAACAGGTTTCAACTAACTTGCTGAACTTTTCTACGTTGCTATCAAGGGTGACAGCTTCTGCCGGGGTTACCGCTGAGGTAGTGGAAATTTTGGCTGCTTGTTGCACAGGTGTAGCTGGGGTTTCGGCAGGCAAAGGACCAACAAACAGACCGTGGGTTTTGACATACTCCTCGATCGCGGTTTCATACTTCCGGTAGTCAGGATTATCTTTACCACCTGGCAAGATTATTTCTCGCTGTTTCAGGTAGGCCATCAGTTTCTGGTAAAGCCCCTGTTTTTCTGACTTGGCGATCGCTTTTTGACCAATATTCTGAATCGCATCTTCCAGAATGTCTCGGACTCTCCGGTTCTGGTCGCTGACCAGGTAATCTTCTGCTGCCGGGTAGTCGGCACCCAAACTCTGAGTCCTTTCCATCCCTGTGAGTTTGTCCTGGTAGGACAAGCGAACCTCAGAGTAACCCGTGACGGTGTTTTCTGCTTGCGTCACCAACGCTAAAGCCTGGGCCAGAATCAGGTTTTGTTTGGCCTTCTCCTCAACCTGCGTTGCTGGCATGTGATCCTGGAACTGGCGGCTATCTTGATGGGTGTGCAGTGGGTTTTGATCGGATTGGGACACGGAGCGATAGAGGGTCCGCATTTGCTCCATGCCCTCAATTAACCGGAGCGGAAAGGCTCCCACCTCTTGAACAAAGTAGATATGGTGCGGGTCACCCAGGGGACGGATATCTTTATCGGTCAGCGTGCTGGTCTTGCGAATTATCGGGAGTATTTCCTTAACAGCGGGGTCTGTAGGTTTAGTGCCCCCTTGAATTCCGACCAGGGTTTGCCGTTTTTCTGCTTTGTTTTCCCAGCC
>JBGTDT010000049.1:0-10094 GCA_041748155.1 Thermosynechococcaceae cyanobacterium
CATTGGTAAGCTCAAGGTCTTTAGGATCTTAGCGGAGCGCTACAGAAATCGCAGAAGGCGCTTTGGATTGCGCTTTAACCTGATTGCAGCACTCTACAACTACGAGCTTGCTCTGTCTCTATGACTCCTGCAAGAGGTCTACTGTCTTCCCATTCATTTTCCTCTGTTGCCAAAGCTCTAGCATCACGGCAGCTATCTAGGTGATACGTGGGAACATCGATATGAAAATTCCCTTGATAATGAACGCGATTACATCGAGGCTTTGGAGAAGCTACTTCTTTTATATCAAATTGTGTTTCAGCATATCTTTCCAAGCTATCTTGAACCATTTTCTTTAGCTGCAAGGGTGAAAAATCACCGTCATTGGGAGCACCTTGCCACTCGAAGTAGATCCCCAGGTCAATGTCAAATTCTTCACCTATGGAGAGAGGACACAACTGGGTAGCAAACTTATAAGAGCCTTGCAGCCAGGAATAAATTGGGTAACTGCTGGCTGTTTTAAGATCTGCCTTGAGATGATCTGCCAGGTCATTCCATCTTTGCTGCTGCGCTTCCCTTTGTTCATCACTTGGGATGATACGACGATGCAGAGTTTGTTTTTCACTATTAGTGCTGAAAAACAAGGATGTGGCAATTCCCATTATGTGTAGCTGTCCTCCTGATTGCTGTAACGACCGTAGTGAAAACAAGGTTGCTTCGCTATATGCCGCAACATGTCTTGGAGCTTGGGGCTATTGATAGTTCTACGTAGCTCTCCGTTTGCCAAACCCTTTATGGTTGACTGCGCGGCTTTTGTGGCAACATCAAGTCCTAGATCACGCTCCTGCTCTTTTGATTGAATAGAGTCAATGCGGACATAGCGGTTACCCAACTTGTGTCGCAACATAAATTCCGTCATCCTCTGCTGTGAAGAGAGGACGACAGAAATCAGTCTATTGTTGTAAAACCAATGCAAAATGCCTAGATTCCGACCTAGATCATGTGAGAAGGAAAGCTTGGAAGTTGTAGTTCCGATACTCAGAATGGAAATCTGTTCAGTAGGTATTCCGAGAAAATACTCTGCCTCATGCAAGGCGACTAAATCTGGCATATTGGCACAAAGTCCCCCGTCAGTAAATAATTCATCCCCAACTTGCGCCAGTGGGAGAAAGGTTGGTGCTGCTGAAGTTGCTAAGGCAACCTCATAAACTTTTTCCCGATAGTCTCGCTGGAAGCTCTTATGATGAGGTGTTTTGAAAACCTGAGGCTCACCTTGGGTCAGGTTTATTGCTGGAACAACAACCGGATGCTTTAAATCACCAAGCAACGTTGAAGAATCGATAAACTCATTTAATGCTTCACGCAAACCGTCCTGTTTGTACTTATTTCGAGGAACAGCTCGTCCTAAATCTATCAGTTTGTTCAATATTGATTTTGGAGCTGGCCGGTCCGAGAAAATGTTTTGCCCATGCTTTTCAAAAGCATTGCGGATAGATGCAGCAGGTACTTCAAAAGCCAAGCTAAGCGCAATAATACCGCCAATTGAAGTTCCTGCCAGAAGATCGAAACATTGAGCAATAGGCTTTCCAGCTTTCTCCTCTAATTCGCTCAGGATTACAGCTTGGTAGAGGCCGAAGTATCCTCCACCACTGAGCGAAAGAATCTGAAAATTACCTATTGATGAATCTCCTGAATCTATATCTTGCATAACTTGCCTGTATTGAGCCTTCAAACCACTGACTTCTCAAAATGCTTCCGCACTTCACCACTGCCGACGTAGTGCGTTAGCAAATGGTAGTTGTGAAGCTCCTTGCGGACTCGACCGGCGATGATTGCTGGATGAATTCCCAATTCATGAGCCAACTCAACCACAGACGATGGTGTTGGCCTGGATCGAACCACACTCCTATTCCATACATCAGACGGTATCAGCACTTCCTGTGCCCATTGATCGGCCTCGGTTTCCTTGTTATCCGTCTCTACTGTCTCTACTTCACCAAGGCTGAGATCGTCAATAAATACATCGTTCGTACCCTCTTTTATGTGCAACGTGACATGAGCCAGTTCATGGCAGAGACAGAACCAAAAATTGTCCAGCCTGTCATAACGTAGCGTCACGCCAATCACTGGGGTAGCATCCGGTAGCTTGAGCACTGCGCCATCCAAATGCGTGCGCGGAAGATGGGGCAGGTAAATCAGGTGGATGCCGTGGTTTGCCAGATATTCCTTCGCTAGCTTCGGACCTTCCTTCGACCAACTCAGCTTCACTAGACTGCGGGCAAACTCCTCTGTTATTGCTCCTTCCCGGTAAATTGTCGGCAATGGTGTCTCACGGGCTGTTGCGAGAAGCTGCCAACACCAAGCCTCCAGCGCGTAGCGATCCATCTTCGCGTTCTGCCGTGTACCGTCATTTTTGCGGTAGAGAACTGAAGGCAAAGCATTAGGGCCTCCCGCCCTCTCTATCAAGCGGCGTATAAGTTCTTCTGCCTGATCTTTCAGATTGCGCCCTTTTTCAATCCATCCCAGCTTAGCCATTGCAGCTAGAGGGAACTTCGACCAGTCTGCTTCCTCCGGCGTTTCAGGGAGTGATGCTCCCGGCTGGTGTAAAAGCACCTCTGCTGGTATACCCAAATGCTCATGAAGAGCGCGGATCATTTGCAGTGTCAAGGAACGCTTCCCTGACAGAACTTCCGAAACTTTGGCTCGGCTCCCGATGAATGGAACTAAGTCGCGTGCCGATAAGCCTGCCTGATCCATTCGAAAGCGGATTGCTTCAACAGGATCAGGCCAAGCTATCGGGAAATGCTGTTCTTCATACAGCTCAACCAGCGTCGAAAGAACCTCCAGCTCATCTGCTTCAGATGTTCCCTCTTCCGCATCCATCAAGGACTCGATCCGCTTTAGCGCGACTCGGTAATCCTCGTCCGATCTAATTGGTCTAATAGCGGCGTTCATCATACTGTCTCCGGATCAATCTTGTTGTACTGCTTGTGGGTGCCAATGAACCGGATGTAAATTACTTTCCTAGCGAAATTAATGTGCACTACAAGCCGATACTTGTTACCCGCAATATTGAATACCACGCGCCTACCTTTGAGAATGCTGGCATTGTGGTATTGCTCCTTTATTTCGGTAGGGCTAGACCACTGGGCTCTCTTAGCTTCGCGATACCAAGCCTCCAATGGACCTTTCGCGTCAGTGTACTCCGGTTTGCTCTCCCAGAATTCTCGAAGCGTACTTTGCTTGATAACTCTCATGTAGCAGTTAAATATGCTCTTAGAGGAACAAGCTAACGCAACGCTCCCTAATTAGCATAATAGCACTTTGTTTCCAAATTGGGAACATATTGTTATGTGCATTCAGATGGGGGTATGGCCTCGACTCTGGACAAAACTATGACTTCTCCCAAAAGCCATGTATAGCAAAGCTTGTGGAGAGTAAAAAAACCATTTCCACTATTTGAAAGCGATCACCCCTTCAAATAGATTTACCTGTTTGATTGCCTAAACATAAGTCGCAGTAGTTCTTTCAGAAGCCACCTCTGGGGTACTGTTAGACCCCAACCTAATGTAGTTTCAGCGCTGGAATGTAGCAGAACTTTGCCGGAGTGTTTTTGAGGATTCTTTGTGGGATATATCTGGCTAAAATACTCCACATTTATGAGAAAAAGCTGATTGTCTGCTAACTGGGGAAAAGGGGCCCTCAACTGCTAAAAGCTCTACCCATTATACCTTTTGGCAAATATGATAGTTTTGTCCAGAGTCGGGGCCATACCCCAACAATAGACCCCCAGCGAGATCACCCAGGTTTTAGGTCAAAGCCCCGACATGCAGGAGTTAGCTAAGCGCGATCGCTCAGATTGCTGAAGTATTTTGCTTGAGAGCTGAGATGGTCTTGGCTTCTATAGAAGCTCAAGACAACAGCCAGGGGCCTGTTTTGAGTGAAGGCTTCCTCGACGGGTTGATCCGTCAGTCTATGACGATTGATTTGAGTGATCTGAAGGAGGGATTTACAAAAGAGCCTGCTGTCCAGCAGCGACGGCCCCAGTCCCAACCTGTGCTTTCTAAGGCTGAGCCTGTGGACATAGCAACTCTGCTGGAGGCATTTGATCCAGAAATTGAAGCTGTGGAGGCTGGTGCAAGCCAGAGAGCAGGGGCTTTAAGTACAGCTCATGCAGAAGATGTTAGTAGCTGGACACGGGGGATTTCCCCCTGGCTCGAGCTGAGGCAATCCTCAAAGCCAGTACTGCTTATTCAATTGCAGCAAAAGTTGCAGATACCTCTGGTGGACCTTTGGTTGGGGCTTCTCCTCTCCCAGCCGGAGCAGTACCAGCTAGAGCAGCATGGGGAATTTTATACGCTCGATAGCATTTGCTTGGTTCGAAAAAAAATTATTGCCTCGGTTCATAGGTAGGTCTATATTAAATATATGTATAGGTATAGAAGGTATGTCTCTGAGCAAATTCTTCACAAGTAGGGCAACTATGTATCGAGGCTTTAACTACTCCATCACTGGTGCGGTCGGTAGCTATAGGTTCGCTGTTTCTCGTCCTGAGTCAGGGTTGTTGGTCACCTCAGAGTTGTTTCCAACTGTAGTGGCAGCAAACAAATCGGCTCGCGATCGCATTGATTTGGTTAGCAGCTTTAAGGACAAGCTTGATGCGTAAGTGGCTGGAACGACTTGTTGATTATGAGTACCTACCTGCTGTACGAAAGCTAGAAAACACTCCTGCAGGTCAGGCACAGGCACAGGAATGGGCTGAGTGGATGAAAGAGCAGTGGTCCAATCACGGCCTCAAGTCACTCTCTCAGCAGCGCAACTTGATGACGGACACACGCAACGCTCTCAAGCACGAGCTAGGAGAAGACCACTTTGCCCTGGAGAGCATGAGTTTCTCCAAGGCAGAGTGGACCCAGATCAATGAACCGATTCAGGAGCAGGCTGCCAAACGCAATGAAAACCAGCAGTTTCTCGACCAGCCAGAGGCAATTGTCGAGCGGGGCTCAAACCTGCTGCTCTCACGGGAGTGGGCAGAGGTAGCAGCCGCACTAGCACTGCTCACAGGCAGGCGTAGCTCTGAAATATTGTCCACCGCTGAGTTTGAGTACAAGACGCCGTATAGTGTCACCTTCACCGGGGCACTGAAGCGGGGCGGGGAAAGCCAGGTGC
Organism: Thermosynechococcaceae cyanobacterium; assembly: GCA_041748155.1. Classification (GTDB taxonomy): domain Bacteria; phylum Cyanobacteriota; class Cyanobacteriia; order Thermosynechococcales; family Thermosynechococcaceae; genus JBGTDT01. The sequence continues at coordinate 5,149 of JBGTDT010000049.1, forward strand.
TGAGCTTTGAAATACCTACTTTGACGGGGGCTCAACAGGTGATTACTGCCCTGGACAAGATGAGAAAATGGTTGCCGACTAAGGGAATGAGTGCCCAGGCGGTCAACCAGAAGTATGGTGAGGCAGTCGCACGGTCCTGCGATCGCAACTTTGCCGACCTGATTCCCCTGAGAGCCGGGAGGGACAACCTCTATTCCCATCTTTTTCGAACGGTCTATGCCCGAATTGCCACCCACTGGTTTGCTCCTTCAAACGTGGCAGATGTTGAATTTATGGCTGCAATACAGGGGCACTACGCGGTACTGGACGAACAGAACCCGAAGCTAAGGCGCTCCTTGATGTCATCCCGGCACTACAACGACTACAAGATTGGTGACGGTAAAGGTAACATCGACGGTCGCCAGGGCATCAAGCTAGGACAACCAGGCGTGGACGTAATTGAGGTATTTAAATCCCAGGTAGCTACGGAGGAAACAGTGGCCCGAGATAAAGAAAAATCTGTACGCAGGCGCAAGATCTCTTCTTTGCGACTTTTCCAGGATGAGCGCGATCGCTGGGACCAGGTGCTTGACAAGCTTGCCCCGGAGGACAATCAGCCGCAAAAATTGTCAGCTTTACTGCAGTGGGCTGAGGAGCAACTGGCAACGCCTCCCCCTCAACCAGAGGTGACAGCAGCACCAGAAGCGCCAGTGGAACCGCAACCCCCGGCAGAAGAGCACCCCATACCTGAGTCAGCACCTCCATTTTTTGCAATGGAGCAGGCATGGGAGAAGATTGGCACCCTGACGGAGGTGCTGACCCGGTTGGCTACCCGTTTAGAGCAACAGGAGACTGAACCTGCCAGGCGACCACCAGCAGATCGAGTCACAATTAAGCACCCGCCCAGGTCTGCTTCAGCTGTCAGCGAAGCGCCACCAGCAGCGAAGGAGCCTGCTCATCTTCAGCCAGCACGCCCAGGCCGCTCCTCGGGCGAGGCAGAGGAGAAGATTAACTATGCAATTGATGAAATTATTAAGCATAATTCTTTGCCTGACCTCCCCCATGAGCAGAAGTGGGCAATTACCTTTTCGGTACTCAAAGCCGCTACCAAGTCCTATCAGGGGGTAATCCACAGGGTACTTGAACACCGTCAGCGGGAAGTTGAGCAGCATCACGAACTGCATGGGTTAGGTAAGTTTCACAACAACCTGCACAGAAGAACAGGAGTGTCAATTACTGATGTCGTGCGGTTTCAATACAGTTGATGGGGATGCTCGTCCCTAACCTCCTTCTCATCCAGCAAGGTTTATTGAGCACGATCAGTTGAATGGAGACGTTGGTGGGGCGATCGCTCTGATGAAAGGGTTGCCCGCAGTTATAGAAGCGAGCACCGAAGCCTTTTAGCCATTGAAAAAAGGCGCGATCAGTAGTACTTGGCTTCAGTTGATAGTGATGGGCAACTGTGACCAGGCAACCACCTGGACGTAACCAATCCAGGGCGTGCAGAGTATGGCGAGCAACCCCGTTGGCAGAAAAAGGTGGGTTAGCCAGAATGCGGTCATATATTGCCGTAGGGGTACTATTCAGAAAATCTCCTCCAACAACATTGAACCCTTGCAAAACTAACCCTTGAGTCAATAGAGGGGAAATCTCAAAACAGTCTGGTTCTACGCCTGCCTTTCTGATCTCGCGACAGATATGGCCTAAACCAGCAGACGGTTCTAGAACTCTCATTTCAGGCTTAATTGAAGCGAGTGCAAGCATCTTTTCTATCACGGATGTGGGGGTAGGGTAGAAGTCCCAGACCCCCTGAGAAGTTGCTTCTTGGTGTATTAACTCGATCTGTGAAGAGACTAACAATTCTTTAGCTTGAGAGATTAAGCTGGAGGCTTCACCTGAGCGAAGTTCGAGAGAATTGGCAAGTCTCCTCAGCTTGCCAGATAAATGTTTCAGACCGTTATCAGTCTTTTGGAGGGTTGTGCATCAAAGGATTGTGGGCTTGGTAGAGTAGAGCTAACCCCTACCCGCTCAACAAGCTATGGAATGTCGGCTCTGTGGTCATTCTAAGACTCATAAGCATGGCAAGATGCCCAACGGACACCAACGCTATTTCTGCCCAGAGTGCAAACAAACCTTCTCTGAGAGTTTTGACACGCTTTACTACTGGCGACGAGTGAGTCCAGAGCAAGTGCAACAGGTACTGCAAGCCCATAGTGAAGGGAGTAGCCTACGGGACGTTAGCCGAATTACAGGACTGGCATACAACACCGTTGTGAGTATTGTTCGCTCAGCTAGTGCTAAGGCTCAACTAGTCCATAACGACCAGGTTGAGCAAGTAACGATTGGGGAGGTGAGTGCAGACGAGATGTGGTCATTTGTGCAAAAAAGCAGAAGCAATGTCTCCTCAGTGAATTAGAAGCGGGAGACTGCTGGATTGGCATGAGTTTAGCGGATTCCAGCGGATTAATACTGGCGGCACGAGTCGGCAAACACACGGATGAACTGATTGAGGAGTTGGTCGTGAGTACAGAAGGGAAAACTGCTTGCAAGCGCTGGAACAGTGATGATTGGGGAGGCTACGAACGGGTGCTGTCACCTGAAATTCAGCACTATATCGGCAAAGATAAGACTCAGCGATTGGAGCGCACGAACGGCATTGTTCGGCAGCAGACTGGACGGTGGCATCGAAGACAGAATAAGTTTGGCAAGTTGTGGGAGCAAACGAAAGTGACAACACGACTAGTGGTGAGTTACTTCAATTGGATCTGGCAGCATAGTCGATTCAAAACCACGGCGGCTCAACGAGCAGAACTCACTGAGCAACCTTGGACTTGGCACGATATCGTTGCCTATCCAACAGTTCTTTAACGCACTACCGCTTTTCTTACCATGATTGGTTTCTTATTGGTAGCTTTCACCGTGTTTAAAAGCTTCCTAGTTTGCTCACTACGAGGTACTTTAAAAACGGAGAGCGCAAAGACAATCAAGTTGACAGTGCTTGCTATTGCCGTATTGGAAGCCGCCTTTAGTCTGTTTCTCAAAGGGAGTGAACTAGCCGCTGGTCTAGTGCCACAACTGCCCGCTACAGTGCAGTACCATCTAAAGTATTGGCCTCTAAGGATGGGTAAATAGAAACTCTACTAGCTACAAAATGAGCGAAATCATCGCCTTAGTCGTTGGAAAGCATAGATAGGTGGAGTTCTTTCTCACCTTTGAGCATCATGTTGAGTCCTAGCTGCTGCACGGCAATTCCCATCAGAACAAAGATGACTCTATGTTCGATCAAATTATTGAGGCATTGCTAACCAGCGCTGGAATCCTCTGGAAGTCCTTTTGGGCACTCGTGTTTGGGTATACCATCTCTGCGGCAATTCAAGTGCTTGTTACCCGCTCCCAGATGGCACGGATTCTGGGCAAACGGGGTCCAAAACGGGGAGTACTGGCGGGCTTCTTTGGTTTCATCTCTTCTTCCTGCTCGTTTGCCGCCCTTGCAGCATCGCGCTCGGTACTAGTCAAGGGGGCACACCCGGTCAATGCCCTGGCGTTCCTGATTGCTTCGACCAACCTGGTGATTGAACTGGGGATTGTCCTCTGGATCCTGCTGGGCTGGCATTTCCTGGTCGGCAATTATCTGCTTGGCATCCTGATGATTGTTTATGCCTATATACTCACCCGGTTCTGGCTGCCTGGCGATCTAGTCAAAATTGGGCGGGAGCATGCTGAGCAGCAACTGAATGAGTCAGGCATGGAGCCGGATATGTCTTCTGAACGAAAGTGCTGGCGCAAAAAGCTCACCTCTCTCGAAAGCTGGCAGGCGATCGCCGGTGCCTTCTTCATGGAGTGGAAGATGGTATACAAAGAGATCCTGTTTGGCTTCACTATTGCTGGTTTTATCTCGGTGTTCGTTCCCCAGAGTTTTTGGGATGCTCTGTTTCTGAACACAGGTTCCAACACGTCCTCTTTCCTGGTGGTTCTGGAGAATGCCCTGATCGCGCCAGTGGTCGCTTTTTTCACTTTCATTGGCTCGATGGGGAATGTCCCCTTAGCCGCGATGCTGTGGTCAAAGAATGCTTCTTTCGGTGGGGTTATGAGTTTCCTTGGTGCCAATCTGGTTGCCGCCACTGTCATTTACTTACATGCCAAATACTATGGCTGGAAGTACGCTGCTTACCTTTCCGGGCTGTTCTACATTTGCATGGTGGCAGCAGGGGTGACTGTACATGGGTTATTTGCTGTCCTGGGTTTAATACCGACTGAAAGGCCGTCCCTAACCAAACTGGTGCGCTTCCAGATCGACTACACGTTCTGGCTCAAAATCCTGGGGTGCGTTGCTGTCTCTACACTGGCGGGGCCACCAGCAGAACAAATCTAAACAGGTATCCCAGGGAACCGAGCAGGCACCAAGATGATAAAAAAGCTGGATGATTGACAAAGGTTTAGAGAGAGCAGCAAAACGCCGCCCGCCACGCTGGAAGTCCTGGGCAACAGTGGTATCTGTAAACTGCTTGGTGTCAGGCTGTCTAATAATCCCCATCGAGCTGCCACCCCGTTTAACCCAGGGAGAGGCACCAACGGGCCGCCAAGCTCCTGATACCCCTGCTCAATCCAAGACTATTGCCCAGATGGAGACCAGGGTGCGGCAGCGGATCAATGAGGTTCGCCAAGAGCAGGGTTTGGAACCCTTGCAGGCTAACGAGAGGTTGGCAAAGGTTGCTCGTGCCTACAGCCAGGAGATGGCGACAAAGAATTTCTTCAGCCACGTTGACCCTGAAGGAGATGGTCCAGCCGAACGGGTGAGGGCGGGTGGCCTCTCCTACCGGATTGTGGCGGAAAACCTGTTTAAGAGTACCAACGCCCCTGAACCTGTGCCCTTAGCAGTCAAGGGTTGGATGGCGAGTCCAGGACACCGGGAGAACATCCTGCGTGGGGGTGTCACCGAGACCGGGGTAGGGGTCTGGCGCGAGGGA
>JBGTDT010000050.1:0-2143 GCA_041748155.1 Thermosynechococcaceae cyanobacterium
ATTGGTAAGCTCAAGGTCTTTAGGATCTTAGCGGAGCGCTACAGAAATCGCAGAAGGCGCTTTGGATTGCGCTTTAACCTGATTGCAGCACTCTACAACTACGAGCTTGCTCTGTCTCTATGACTCCTGCAAGAGGTCTAATTAAAGTCCAGATCAAAAATGGCGAAATTCTGCACCAGGTCTTACAGGAACTAGGGCATCAGGTCGAGTGCAACACCGCAGTTTGGGGGTATCAAGGCAACAAGACCCAGGCAGAGTAAGTGATTCGCCAGACCAATGGTTATGACCTGGGCTTTCGCCGTCGGAGTGAGAATTATGAACTCGTGGCCGATTTTTGGGGAGCCAAGATTGACCAGCAGAAGTTTATTAACTCATTGACTCAAAAGTATGCCCACAAGACTCTAATGCAGACAGTGCAGGATCAGAGCTTTACAGTTGAAGAAGAGGAAACTCTAGAAGATGGAACGGTGCGGGTAGTCGTGGAACGGTGGGTGTAGCTATGGGAGTTTATCTGTGGTTCATTCCCCTAAGATTGCCTGTAAAGTGTTTCGGAGAGCTTGACGATCGCCGTTTTGAAGTTGCCCCAGTTTTCTTATAACGAGACTCTTCTCAACTGTGGTAAGGACTGGCTTGATGATGGAAGACTTCAAAAGACCAGCCTCTCTCCAGTCAGTAATTGTCATCTCGCTAATCAAAGTTGACGGTCTTACCTGGCTAGTGACAGCTACTAAAATCAGGTCGGGACGCTGATGATGGTAGACATTCGAACTGATAACCACTGCTGGACGTTTCTTGCTGGATTTTTGATCCGTAAAAGGGAAAGGAACGAGAACAACGTCGCCGAACTTATAGCTGGTCATACTCAGCGTCATCAGGGTTATTCCAGACTCTGCTAAATGCGTCCTCAGAGAGCTTAGCTGCGGCATGAACTAGGCGACGGTCCGCCTCTCGCTGGTACAGGAAATCTACGAAATCTTCTACCTCTACAACTTTCTCAGGGGGTAGGCTGCGAATCTTCTCAATGAGTACTTGCTCAGGGTAGCTGTGGGTATCCATGTTCTATATCGTTATTCTTGCAAGAGGGTGCACGTCAAACACTTGTCTTCTTCTTCCAGCCGCTTAAACTCTGCTTGATTGCTGTGCACTAACTCTACCGCTGCAAGTCCAAAGTGAATCGCCTTACTGGCTTTACTCCTTTATATGTTTAGCGCTCTTCGTGGATGGATACCTGAACAGGAAAGTCTTTCTGACTACAAGCTGCTTGACAAAGCCTTTACAGCCATCAACTCGCTTCAAAAATGATCTACTGCTCTGCATCTCAACTTAATCCTCAATTCTCACTAACTAGGCTCTGGTCAAAATTTCCGCTTCCCAGTTGGTACCACCCAAAGAGCACAGATACCGTACTTTATCGGCTGCCCCTCATAAACGGTTAGCTTCAGACTTTCATTCCCCGTTCCCTTGTCTGCCAGACACTCATACAGATTGGTATCATCTCACTCAATCAGATTACGGACTAGCTGCCCCTCCTTGCTCACAGCCCATTGCAAACTCTCCCACTGTTCTAAGCTGAGCTGAAGCGGTCCTGCTGGGTCCAGCACTCCCATGCGCTATCTAGTGGAACTCTAGCCCATAACCTCATCTAGCTCCGTCAAGCTCAACACCGCAATTTCTTTCTACTTCTTCTCAGGCTTGACGATGTGAAAGTTACAGGTTGTCCGCCCCTGCTTCTCGCACTCCAGGAACTGAGCCTGATTCCAGCTCCACATTTGCTGGCCCCACTGGTAGGTCGAATCCGCCCGCTGAAAAATTTGATCGAGGCGAATTCTCAAGATAAGGCCCAAGAAGAAAAGCCCAGTTCCCACCCCCGCCGCTAAAATTCCTGCCTCCCGGAAATACTCCAGCTGCCAGATCCTCCCAGACTCCTGTACCAAGGTCCTCGCCTGAGCTTGAACCGCCGCAAAATACTGCTTCTGGTCCACTTTCACTGTCCCAAACACGCTCGCTAGTCGAAGCCTCCCACTTTAGTGGGAGGCTTTAGCTGCTACACACCTCTAGGAAGGCTGTAGGCTAGAGCAAAAAGTCTATGGCAGAGAATCGCCGGGGGAACCATACTGTTACGCGGTTGACGGTGCATATCGTA